>CAYMLO010000190.1:0-16235 GCA_964390905.1 uncultured Planctomycetales bacterium
ACAAGATGCTCATGAAGGTGGCCGACAACTACGACGAGGAGGTCGAGGTGCTCGTCGCAGGTCTGGTCAGTCTGCTCGAGCCGGTGATGGTCATCTTCCTGGGTGTGATCGTCGGGTTCATCGTGATCTCGCTGTTTCTGCCGATGGTATCGCTGATCAACTCCGTGAGCGGCTCCGACTCCGGCGGGTAGGACCGGCAGGCGGGGGGGGCGGACGCGGGGAGCAGGTCTGGGCGGGCTCGAGGCGGGGGAGGGCCTGAGGGGTCCGGAATATGCGACGCGAACAGGCGAGAACTAGGCGAAGCGCCTTCACGCTGATCGAGCTGATGATCGTGGTGGCCATCATCGTTCTGCTGCTGGCGCTGCTGCTACCGGCCGTCAGCGCCGTTCGGGACAACGCCAAGGTGAACACGGCTCGGACGCAGATGCAGATGATCGCCATGGCCATCGACGAATACGCCCAGTTCTGGCCGAAGTTCGAGGGGCTGACCAGTCGCGGTCTGCCGCCTTGGCGCTTCTATGAGCTGTGGCAGGAACACGTGGATTGGGACTACGTCATGCACCTGGCGGATCCTGACGAGATTCGCATGGGCAACGAGTGCCTTGCCTGGTGCTTGACGGCGGAGGTGGGTAAGGGCCCGTGTTTGAAAAAGGCGCCATCGGGCCTGGTGGAGTACGCGACTGACGATGCGGGTGCACCTCTGCTCTATCCAGCGCCGCCAATAGGAGACGCGGCACAGGTTGTGAGGCTCCTCGACCCCTGGGGAACACCGTACCTCTACTGCTGGGTGACGTCCAAGGGATACTGGCTAGTCGACTGGAACCTCAGTGTCACCGAGACGGCCCTGGGAGATGAAGCGAACATAGCGACGAGGTCGTTCATCCTGTCGGCTGGCCCGGACCAGCGATTCTACTTCCTCGATGAGCACGGGAACTTCATGCCGGACGGACCGGACAAGAACCCCGGCACGCCGGACGACCCCGCCGGTCCCGATGGGCTTTTCGGGACGGACGATGATCAGTACGGTGACGACATCGTCTATGGCCGTGGGAGGTAACGGCGACGCGCGCGACGGCGCAGGCGCTCGATCATGAACAGCCCAACGATCCATTCCGACCGGGGGCGGAGGCAAAAAGGGGACAGGTACGTTTTGTGCGAAGCACCCTTCGGGCCGTTCCGGCAAAACGTACCTGTCCCCTTTTTGCCTCGGCGACGCGGCTTCACGCTGATCGAGTTGGTGGTGGCGGTGGCCATCATCGTTCTGCTGCTGATCGCCGTTGGGGCGGCGTGGCAGTCGATCACGGGGTCCAGCGTCGAGCAGAAGGCCATCAACACGATCAGTGCCTACGCGGCCGTCGCACGGACCTACGCGATGCGCCATCAACTCGAGACGGTCTTGACGATCGACCCGAGGACGGGCCAACTGGACTTGTTCGTGTGGGATACGCACGGACACATCGACCCCGATCCCAACTACAACGTTGCCCCCAACATCCGCTACGTCCACGCTCCCGTCCTGGATGACGCCGCGCGTCTGCCCAATCGTGCGGACCCGAACCGCCCCGACAACCTGGAGGTCCGCATCGCGCCCATCGACTACGCTGACGCGGGTTGGATCCGTGAGGCGCTGTCCCGGTTCGCGTTGTGTTTCGACGCGCATGGACGTCTGGTGGCTCGCGACCTGACGCTGTACTTCGCGCCTGATAGCGCCACGGGCAATATCCCCAATCCGCCCATCCCAGCCGGGACCTTCTCGGGGCAGGTGGCGACCCTCCTGCCCGGATGGGTGGCCACCGGCGTCCTGGAGATTGTCCCGGCGGTCTCTGGGGATCAACAGTGGTATTTCCAGCTGAGGACTTCTCGCGGTGGGATCGCCTTTGTCCCGGCGCCGAACGCCGACGCCAACGACCCGTGCAGCGTCCCGGTCGACCCGCTGGACCCGGATCGTGAGGACTTCATGCTCAATCAGTACACCGGTCGGGCGATGAAGCTGGAGGTGCAATGATGGAACGGCCGGGTTCAGGGTTCAGGGCTCAGGGGTCAGGGGCTCCGGCTCTGCATTGGGGCGCCATTCCCTTAGACCCTGAACCCCGAGCCCTGAACCCTGGCCGTCGTTCCCGGCTCGCAGCTCGTATCCCGTCTTGGCGCCTCGGGCCTGCGGCCCGGCTTGGATTCAGTCTGGCCGAGATGATGGTGGCCATCGGCATCCTCGGCGTGGGCCTGACGATGGTGGCGTGCTTCTTCCCGGTCGCCATCTACCAGCACGCGGATACCAAGGCGCAGCTTCGCGCCATGAAGATCGCCCAGCAGGCCAAGGACTACATTCTCCAGCCGCAGACGTTGTCCGACCCGGGCCCGGACCTTGCGTATCTGGGCTACGCGCCGAACGCGCCAGACCCGATTGCCCTGGCTATCCTCTACAACCCTCGTGCGGGGTGGGCAAACGTGATCTACCCGCCTTGCCCGCCGCATCTGGGCGATCCTCCGCTCTATCCGGGTCTGCCTAACCCCGACTTTGATGACGAGGTCAGGTACGTCTGGTTCCCGTTCGCCAAGCGCGTCGACCCGGCCAAGCCCGATGGTGTGAACTACTTCGTCGCGGTGACGCGCCGGCTGCCGGGGGAGCGCTACGCGATGAACTGGGGGAGCACTCAGGAGGGAAGCGGCAGTCTGTTTCCCATGCCCTTGGCCTTCACGCCGGGCGGGACGCCCGGGGGGCTGGGAGCCGTCAGCGATGTGGAGCTCAAGACGACCGGGGCGCTTCCCCCGGACTGGCGGCTGATCGACGTGGTGACCGCGGGGGGCAAGTTGATCAGCATGGAGACCTGGGCCGTCTACACGGCGGTTTCGGAGGGCATGACGGTGGGCAATTCGGTGCGACTCCGTGAGACGTTGCTGCCCGACGACAATGTGCCGGTTGGCGGCGGGGGCGCGGCGTTTATCGCCTTTCCGCCCCCGCTTGACGGCAGTCGCCTTGGCGAGAGGAGCCCGTACGTGATGACGCTGTTCTTCTAGCGGCGGAACGGCAAGCCTGCCACGACGCCGCAGGACCGAATCATGGCGCTGACAGCACGACGTCAATCTGACCGCCGACGCAGCGTGAGGGGCTTTACGCTCACGGAGCTGATGGTCTCGGTGGCGGTGCTCGTGATCGCCATGGTGGCGGTCGGGTACATCTTCTCGGCCGTCAGCAAGACCAGCGGGTTGACGACGGCCGACATCGAGCTGACCGACGCCGCCGACGTCTTGCGACGCACGATGCAGGAGGACCTGAACGCCTTGGCGCCGGGCATCCTGGTCATTAATTCTACTAATCCGGAGTCAGTGAGTCCGCATGAGCACGCATACGTGCCTGACGCGTCGGGCGAGCCTTCTACCAACGACGCCAACTACGCCCCCCGGCGAGACCAGCTGGTCTTCCTGACCAGCACCAACCCCCAGACCTACGCTTCGTGGGCTTGGGGCCTGACCAGCGGGGAGGCGGCTGTCTACTATGGCCACAACGGCGACCCGGAATGGACCAACGCGTACCCGCTCCCGATCGCCCCGGCGAGCCAGACCCCTGTTCCGCCGGCCATCAGCCGCAAGCTAGGGCGCCGGGCCATTCTCCTCGGCGTTTCGGATCCGGGGGGACTCGGGTTCCTGGCGGTCTATCCGCTGGCGAGTAACGATGTGAACTTCGAGCGTTTTCACCGTGGGGGCGACGACGTGGTCCGGGAACGGTTGCCCGACCTGCTGCTCCGCCTTCGTTCGTTGAACCATGACCAGATCCAGGGGTTGTGGCGACGCAGCGCTGCTTACGCAGCGGTGTCCGTGGATCCGGGCGATCCCGACTACTACGCGAATCACGCGTTCCAGTTCGTCCCGCGCGTGGGGGATTTCATCGTGGAGTGGACGGACGGTTCGCCTTCGGCGGCCGGCGGGTTGAAATGGTACGGCCAGGACCGGGACGTGAACGCCGACGGGGAGATCAACATCGACGAGGGGGACGTGACGCCCTACGCCCAGGGCTGGGGATCTCCCGTCTTCGGTCCCGAGTACCCGACGGACCTCCCCGACTACCTGCAGGGCTACCGGGTAGTCTGGCGGGTCGACCGGGGGACGTGGTCGGTCCGGCCGAAGGCCCTGCGCGTCACTGTCCGGCTGTATGACGCCAGCAAGCGCATCCGCGACGAGGCGCAACGGCTAGGGCAGGTGCGTTCGTTCGTGCTGGAGGTGCCGTGATGGAACGGCAGGGATCAGGGGTCAGGGCTCAGGGGTCGGGGGCGAGAAGAGGACAGTCACGTCTTGGCGCGCGCGAAGAGTCTGCCTGTCTTGGTCTTGCTGAACCCCGAACCCTAGACCCTGACCCCTCACGGTGCCGCCGGCGCGGCACCGTGCTCGTGTTCGTGATGGCCATCCTCGTGTTGCTCGCGCTTCTGGGGCTGGGCATGATGATTGCCACGCGCGGCGAGCGGCAGAATACCGTCCCCCAGCGGGAGGCGCAGGCCCTCGAGGCCATCATGGACCGGGCCATCCTCGTCGTCCGCGAGCGCCTTCGCGACGATCTCGTGGCCGATCCCAACGTGCTGCGGGACCCCGACGTTCTGGCCGATCCCAACCAGTTCGATCCGAATACGCTTCTCGCCGGGCATCTCGAAGATCCGAACCTGGAAGGCGAGCCGTACGACGCGCCCTGCAAGAAGGACCGGTGGTTGGCCTCGACCGTGCCCTGGCCCCTCAGCTGGTATGACTCCTTCGGACCCAGCGTGCCGGATCCCAATAGGACGTTCGTCTGGCCGCATGTCAGCTTCCTGGGCGGCGAGCCGAACGGGATCTACCGTTGGGACATGGCCCTGGGCAGCCAGGATCCCAACGACGCGCTGACCAACCGCGTGACCGCCGAACAGGATCCCAACTGGTCTCAGGCTTACGCCGCCGACCCGAATCTGCTGGCCAACGTGATCCTCGTCGACGCCGACGGGGACGGGATCGCGGATTCGCCGATCAGCTTCACGTTTCCGGTCGACTCCGCCGCGCCCACGGACCAGCCCAAACGCGTTCACGTGGCGATTCGCATCGTCGACAACTGCTCGAAAATCAACGTCTGCACGGCCGGGCTGAACGATCCTGACTTCGAACGGCGGGGCCGGCTGATCAACGATATCGTGTTCGACCCCAACACGTCGCAGTCGTTGTGGGATGCCTTCTGTCCGACGCTTGACGCATCAGACGATCTCAGTGACACGGGCGACCCGACGACGGTGGCCGGGTACCGCAGCGCGCGTCTTCAGCTACTGGGCTATCCCGCCGCGTACGCCACCGACCCGAATCTCTTCTACGCGGTCATTCGCGGGCCGTTGTTCCTGGGCGGGGCGCCGGGGCTGTTCAGCCCCTACGTCGAGACCGAACTGACCCGTCGGAACGTGCTGATCTCCGCCAAGGCGTATCTGGACGGTCCGACGACGCTCCTGGAGCGCTCGCTGCGCTTGACGTTGGCGCCAAGGAACGACGACCCCAACGACCCCAACGACCCTCCCGACCCACCCGATCCGAACATCTACCAGTGGCGGCGCGTGGACGATCCCAGCCTCTACGCCACGTTCATGGCGTCGGATACGTTGAAGGGGATCTTCCGCCGGTCGTTGTACACGGCGCGAAGCTTCGACGTCCTCCGCCGCAGGCCGCTGACGTTGCCGCCGCTGGGCGGGACACTGTATTACCTCAACGGTCAGAGCTCGCAGTGGGTCCTCATCTTCGACCGAGCTGAGCGTTGGTGCCGCGACCGGATTGGGATGGAGAAGCTCGACCTGAACTACCTGAACGCCGACGACGCCGAGATGGTCAAGGAGTCCCTGATAGGGCTTTCGAACTACCTCTACGGCGGGAAGATCGCTCAGGGCGCGGACGTCGACACGCGCCTTCGCTCCGCCTACCAGCTCGCGTTGAATATCGTCGACTACCGGGACCCCGACGACGAACCCACCGTCTTGACGAGCAGGACTGCACCGACGCAGGTCGCGTTTGCCGGGGTCGAGCAGCAGCCGTTCCTGACGGAGGGGTATGTGCTCTGGGCGGCGGCGGGCGATCCGGTCGTGGTGACCAAGCACGTTGCCGTCGAGTTGTTCCTGCCGGCCGGGTGGTTGAGCGACGGCGCGAACCTCGACAGATTCCTGCTCAAGAGCGGCGCGGCAAACGCCATCAAGCTGTCGGCCTTCACCGGATCGCCGGCGTTGACCCCGGGAGCGTACCAGGTCTTCGCCAACGTCGTTGACCCCGACCCTCCGGGGCTGATCAACAGGGCAACGTACAAATACTTCAGCGACACCTTCGACGTCGTGACGGGCGGCGTAACCCTGCTATACGATCCGGACGGCGCCGGGCCGATCCAACCCTATCCCATCGACCATCTCGACGCGCCGGCGAGCTCGGAGGACTTCTGGGTCACAGCGCCCGAACTGGCTGACGGTGAGTGGGAGCTCAGGACGATTCAGCGGAACACCACGGATTGGCGGTTCACCGTGGGGGTTTGCGGGAATGCTCAGATATCGAGAGACGACCCGGACCTCCCGACGCTCGGCGGCGAGAACAACCCCTCCGTCGCGCCTGCCGATACCCAGATCGCCCCCTGCTTCTGGTGGTTCAAGAACCTCGACTGGCCCGACGATCCCAACGACCGGACCGATCCGAACCGGATGGCCTTCGACTCGCCCGGCGATTTGTCGCGGGTGCTGGCCGTCGGGAGCGACCCGAACGACCCTAACTCCGCCACACCGGTCAAGCTCAGGAACGCCCAGATCTACTACCGCGACACGCTCGGGAAGGCCGATCCCAATGATTGGGTGGCGGCGGGGCGACTGGACTTCATGCTTCACGATCCGAATCGGCCCATTGACCCCAACGACCCCAACGGCGTGCCAACGAACGTCTTCGACTACTTCACCACCATCGCCGCCAGCACCGACAGCATCGACAACGATGGCGACGGCCTGATCGATCTGCGCGATATCGGCGCCAATCAGACCGAGTCGGACGACATTGACTACCGCGTGCCCGGGCGGATCAACATCAACACGGCCTCTGAGTTCGTCCTGCGTACCGTGCCGTTCTTCTACATCGACGATACCGGGACTGCCAGTGACGTCATCGACGTCGCCGGCGGGATCGTGACGTTCCGCGAGGCCCGGCGGGTGCCCAGTCTGACGTCGGTGCCGACGCTCCTGACCACGCCGCCGCCCAAGGGGGATTGGTTCCGGACGCTGGGCGACCTGACGCGAGTCCGGACGTCGAACACGGTGCTGGCCTGGAACGGCTCGGTGCGGAACGTGCTCGACTGCTTCGGCGCGGACAACGAAGAGCTGGCCGACCTGCCCGACTACGACGCCGAGACGGGCGACCCCAACGAGGCCAACGGCATCGTTGACGACGTTCGAGAGCGTGACATCCTGCTCGCGCGGTCGGCGAATCTGCTGACGGTGCGATCGGACACCTATACGGTCTATATCGCGCTGATCGATTCGGTGCCGAACCCGGACGGATCGATGCGGTATCTGCGGCGGTGTCAGTTCACGCTGGACCGGGTCAACTGCTTCCGGAACCCGGTGGAGCTGCCACAAATCATCGGCCGGGTGGATACGAACTACTATGACGATACCCGGTGAGACGGGTGTAGGCAGAAAGGGTTCAGGGGTTGGGGTTCAGGGACTAAGGGACGCACGGACACACGACGGTAGATCACGCGCTTCGGCCGCAGACGTGGCGTGCTTCGTCGCAGACGGCCTGGCCCATTGGAGGGGAGCATTCATGCGGAGGTGCGAGATGAAACGGAAGACAAGAAACGCCTTCACACTGGTCGAGCTGCTGGTCGTCGTCGCGATCATCGTGTTGCTGGTGGCGATTCTGCTGCCGGCGCTCGGCAAGGCGCGACTGGGGGCCAAGCGATCGCGGGTCTCCTCCCAACTGCACGTTATCTCCGTAGCGCTGCACGCGTTCGCGAACGACATGGGGGACTTCCCGACCAGCGACGCCTTCGGCACGTCAGATCCGCGTATCGACGCGAACTACGTTCCGACCGGGGCGCACATCCTGGCGATGGCGCTGGTCGGGACACCCGCCGGTGGACTGCCGATGAAGAACAAGAACGCGTACCTAAGCGTCGAGAAGGCGAACGCGGTGTTCGACTACTTCGGCGATGGTCATCCCGAGAGCTTCCCCGGCAAGGTCGAGGCCACCAAGATGTTCCTGCTGCGCGACGTGTCCTTTGACAGTCCGATCATCTACTATCGTGCCAATCGTCGGGCGCGCTACTCGGCTGACCCGGATCTCTATTCCTGTGTGGGCTTCGAACCTGGACAGCCCCCGCCGCTGAACGGCGAGGCAGTGTACTACCTCTCTGATAACGGGCTATTCACGGGGGCCCCAGCGCCGTATGGGCCATTGTCATCAGCTCCTGGCGGTTGGCCTAGCAGCAGCCCGACGTTCAGCGGCGTCACTGTGGATCAGGCCCTGTGGTTCTTCGCCAACTACCTTGAGGTGGACGGGACGCGACAGCCGCCGCCCGACAAGTACGAAGATCGTGATCCAATGACGGCTCGGGCCCACAACGCCGAGGAATTCCTCTTGGTCGCAGCAGGCCCTGATGGAGTCTTCGGACCAGAGGACGTCGGTCCGATGATGTGCGACGACATCGCTAACTTCCCGGTGCCGAAAGCCGGTCCTGTTCCACCTTGGTAGGGCGCACAGGTCCGTCTTGACGCGCCATCTGCATCGGTTCCGCGCTCAACAGAAGGAGCTACGTCGGGGCGCACCCTACCCTTGAATCGCCGCCAGGGATGCCTGGACGCGCTGTCGGCGTAAGTACGCCTTGGTGACCGAGTAGAGGATGACCAGCACGCCCGAAATGCCGCTGATGAACAGGAAGGCCTTGCTGGCCGAGTTGAAGTAGGGGTCCCAGCCGCGGTCGAAGTCGAGGTAGCCCAGCTTGCCCAAGTACATGGGAATCGCGATCGCTCGGCTGAAAACGCACAGCAGGATGATCAGACCGGTCACGACGCGGATCATCTTCTCGTTGACCACCTTCGTGCCGTACGCGCCGATGTAGATGCCCGTCAGTGATCCGAGATAGAGCAGCATCGTCAGCCGGATGTCCACCGATCCCTGCCACGCGTAGTTGATCGCGCCCCACGCCCCCATGAACATCGCCAGGTAGAGCTCCGTGCCGGCCGCGACGGCGGTCGGGATGCCGAAGACGTAGATCATGGCCGGTACGCCGATGAAGCCCCCCACGCCAATGGTTCCGGCCAGGTAGCCGGTGGCGAGTCCGACCGCGCCGACCACCCACCCCGAGACCCGAACGTCCGCCACGCGGAAGTAGAGCATCGGGGGGATGCGAATCTTGCTGAAACGCTCGGCGAGCTTGGTGTTCGGGCCTTCTTCTTCGCGACCGCGGAGCGCGTCGCGCAGGATCATGACCGAGACGATGGACAGGACCCCGACGAAGACGAGGCTGATGTACAGATCTCCCGCCGGTGAACCGGACTGGCCCTTCTCGACGCCGAAGACGCTCGTGTTGATCCAGACCGCCAGGTGGATGCCGACGGCAGCGGTGACGAGTAAGCTCAGCCCGAGCAGCCGGTCCACGTGCCCCATTTCCCCGTGAGCCCGCGACCCCATCAAGGCCTTGCCGAACTTGTGCGTGATGTTGGTGCCGACCGCCACCGCGCCGGGAACGCCCAGGTTCATCATGCCGGGGGTCATGAAGAACGCTCCGCCGCTGCCGATGAACCCACTCAACGTTCCGCCGATCACGCCCAGGCAGACCACCTGGAAGGCGCTGAACCAGTCCAAGTGGATAAACGTGTGCCCATCGATCATCTGGGTTACTGCTAGCATGAACACGATTCGCCTCGCCCTTCAGCCCCCGTCGGGTCCATCGAAGCGTCGGGCCGCCGTGGCAGCAGTGCCCGCCCTACGCTTGTGACCTCTTATTCTCGCGCCCGCGGCGCCTGTGCCGCGCATCCACCAAGGCGCCGGCGCCTCTCATGAGCAGGCGCACCGACGTGCCGTAGGCGTAGGCCAGGACCGGCACGAGCACGACCACCAACACGACCCCCACCGCCCTGGAGAGCGCTGAGTCACCTCCTACGATCCAATAAAGCACCTGGTTTTGGTTCGCGAAGACGCCGAGGTAGAGCGCGGCCGCCAGGATCAAGAACGCCATCAATCGCAAGGCCTGCTTCCATCCGAAGCGGAGCTCCGTCTTCAGATCGGCTGCGTCGATCACGGGCGCGTCGAGGTTGTCGGTGAGCAGACCGAGCAGTTCCGACTGCAATCGCGTGCGGACCTGGGAAGACTTGCCCAGAAACACGTCGCCCAAAACGACGAGGCTGTACTCGATCCTGCGATCAATGGCTGAAAGCAGCCGGCGCGGGGACCCGCTGACCAGGCTGACCCCGCCAGACCGCCCCGTCTGAACGAGCCGGTCGAGTGTGGCGCTGAGCCCCTCGTCTTCCTGTTCGGGTTCGGGGCGGTCGGTATCGTCTTCGATGCCGCCATTACGACGGACGTCGAGGGTGACCGGCGTGGCCGGGCGGGGCGCGGCGGCCTCCTCTGCGCCGCCGGCGAGCAGGTCGGGTTCCTCTTCCTCCTTCGGCACATACCGCATCAGCTCGACGGCCGCGTCCCACTTGCGCGCCACCTCGAGGATGTTCGTGCATGCGTCGCTGGCGGGGTCGCAGGCCTCCTGGATCCATAGGATGTTCGTCTGGGCGATGGCACACTCGATGCCCTTGAGCCCGTCCAGGTCGGCCAGGACTTCGGGCACCAGGGGCAGTATCTCGGAATTCTGGGGGGGATACGTGACGGTCACGACGCCGTCGTCGGCCCGGACGTGAAGATCCACATGGGCCGTTCGCTTGTCTATGCCCAACCTGAACCGCGCGCGGGCCGCCAGCCAGCGGTTGCCGAACGCCTGAACCGAAGCCGGCGTGGGCTTGAAGTTCGGCAGCTCCGCCATCGCGCAGAGGGCGGAGGCGGCGTTCTCTGCCCCCATCGACTGGACGTTGACGGTGATGTCGTACAGATGCGGGTCGTCCCAGTTCACCCCGAACAAAAAGCGGACCCACTTGGCCCGATCCTGGTCCACGTTCTCGATGTACTCCTTGGCCTTCTCGCGGGACAGATTCAGACGGACCATCTCCTGGCGAATGCGGAACTCCTTGTGACTGACCACGCGGACGCGAAGGACATGGGTCACATCGGGAAGGTACAGATGGGCGGCGTGACCGTGGTAGACCAGCTTGCCGTCCTGGGCTGCCTCGCACAGATGCGCCGTGACGCAGGCCATGTACAGGTCGCGCTCCTTGCCCATGCGGCGATAGACGCGAGGCGGCTTGACCATCGCCGTTTGCAGCTTGCCGACGGGCACGCCCTGCTCGATGGCGTAGTCGCTGAGCTCCTCGCGGCTGAGGCAGTTGTACCCGAGCTTGGCCGCCAAGCATTCGGCGAGTTCCTTGGCACCGCTGCGGGATCCTCGAGAAATGGTAACGATGGGCATCGGGCCGTCCTCGCGACGGATTGGAGCCGAACCTCCTTTCCGCCCGACACAAGTGTAAATCCGCCAGGACCCCAAGACAACCCGTGCGGCTTGTTGGGTTTCATGTTAAACTGAATTCCCAGGCATTCGGTAGCGCGTGGCGCGAACTTGCCGGACGGGGGTGATGGGCGTCGATGGAGACTGAGCCGTGGCCGAACCCTTGAGCGTTCTGGTGGTCGACGACGAGCCGATCGTGGGCAAGCGTCTGGGACCCGCTTTGTCTCGCGACGGGTACGAGGTCCGGGTCTGCGAGAGCGGCCAGGAGGCCGTCGATCTCATCAACGAACAGAGCTTCGACATGGTCGTGACCGACGTCCGCATGGAGGACGTCGACGGCCTGAAGGTGCTCGAGCACGTGATGAGAAAGTCGCCCCAGACCAAGGTCATCATCATCACCGGGTACGCAACGATCGAAATGGCCCGCGAGGCCCTGGCGAAGGGGGCGTTTGACTTCATCGCCAAGCCGTTCAAGCCCAAGGAGCTGCGTGTCGTGCTGGCGCGTGCGGCCAAGGCGTTGGCGGGCGAAGCATCTTAGCGAGGGTGGGGGAGCGGTCTTTGTGCCGAGGGCCCCATGACCGACCGTGCCACTGAGTCCGGAGCAAACGACCCCGTTGCCGCCGGCGCCATCTACGAACCCGAGCCGATCACCGCATTCCAGAGGGGGGCTCATCTCAACGACGAACAGATTGTGGATGATTTCCAACCGGCCGCGGACGAGAGGCCGAGCTTCAGCATCCGAACGCGGCTCATGGTCGGGTTCCTGCTGTTCTTCGTCCTGTCGGCCGGCCAGGCGGCGGCGACGTGGCTGATCCTGGCGCGGGTCGAGAACAAGCTCGAGTTCCTGGTGGCGGCCGACCGGTACACCAGCGAGATCCAGCAAGCTCGCCGGTTCGAGAAGAACTTCTTTCTGTACCGCACCAACCTCGACGACGTCGAGGCCCACACCCATACCGCCCAAGAGATCTTGGCCCGCGACGAACAGGAACTGGCGGCTGTCGTCGGCCAGGCGAAGTTCAACACGATGAGGCAGCACACCGACGACTACCTCGAACTGATTCACCGTCTCCAGACGCTGGACCACGGTCGCGGCCCTGACACGCAGCCGGCCTATCGCGAGATAGAAGCCCAGCTTCGTGTCTATGGCGCGCGTATGGTGGAGTTCGCCCTCAATCTCTCCACGCAGGAACGCAAGAGCATGTATGCCACGCTCGGGCTGATCAATCGCGTTCCCTTCGTCTTTCTTGCGGTCTTGCTCCTGCTCGCCGTCTACTTCGCTCACTTCCTGGCGCGGCAGATGATCGGCCCGCTCAACCGCCTCATGACGACCACGCAGCGGATCGCGATGGGCGACTTCACCCGGCTGAAGCCCGCACGGCGATACCGCGACGAGTTCAGCGAACTGGTTCGGGCCATCAATCGGATGCTGCACGAGCTCGGCCATCGGGAGGAGGCGATGGTCCAGTCCCACAAGCTCCGAGCGGTGGGGACGTTGACGGCGGGGGTGGCCCATGAACTCAACAACCCGCTCAACAACATCACGCTGACGGCCGGCTTGCTCGAGGAGGACTACGACTCGTTGTCCGACCCGGAGCGGCGCGAGATGGCCCGCGACCTGGTCGGCCAGGCCGAGCGGGCCCAGCGGATCGTCCGAAACCTGCTCGACTTCGCACGCGAGGGAGAGAAGAAGACCGAACGGCTGGACATCGGCAAGATCCTCGACGAGACCATCGAGCTTGCGGGCAATCAGGTCCGCATCGCCGGCGTGAAGATCGCCAAGGACGTGCCGGACAACCTGCCCGAGATCCATTGCGATCGCCAGAAGCTCTCGCAGGTCTTCCTGAACCTGTTCCTCAACGCCGTGGACGCCATGCCCGACGGCGGAACGATCACCCTCTCGGCCGAGCGTGCCGACGTGCCCGGGCTGCTGGCCGTTCACGTGGCCGACACCGGCAAGGGCATCGCCGAGCACGTCATGCCCTTGATCTTCGATCCGTTCTTTACGACCAAGTCCACGGGCAAGGGCACGGGCCTGGGGCTGTCGGTCTCTCTGGGGCTCGTGCGAAGCTACGGCGGCGACATCCAGGTCACCAGCCGCGTGGGCACCGGAACGACGTTCACCGTGTTCCTGCCAACGGCGGAAGTCCCCGCCGATTGGAAGGGCATGCACGTGAGCTGATGGGGGTGTGAGGATCGCTCCGGCCAGGACAAGCATAGGCCGCGTGGCCGTGAGTGAGTCTGCCCCACCGTAGCACGGGCGTCTCGCCCGTGAGGATTCCCGGGCAAGAGGCGCATCCGATGTGCCCGCCGCAGCCCAGATGCCTGCTCGTCAACGATCGTGGACCGCGAAGGTCACCCCGCCCTGAGGCGTGGTCCTCAATTCGCCGACAGTGACACGTCGGTCCAGTTCACCGTTGCTGGGGATCATTCGTTCATCGGACCGGCCAAGACGCGTCGCTACCCAGAGCCCGACCTTGGCAGTGAAGGTCCTGCCGAGGGCCTCCCTGGGCACGGCGAACGTGCACGGGATTTCCACCGAACCCACGTCGCGGAGACCTTCACACGCGCGGTCCGTTTCAGGGCGCCCCTGAAACACGATCTTGCCGGTGTGCTCGAAGTGGCAGAACGGGCGGACCCCGGTCGGCAGGGGCCGGTGGATCGTCCACGTCAGCGGCAGCAGCCACTTGCCGTTGGTCTTGCGAAGCCCTCCCGGGCGGACGTCGTAGTCGCCTGTGACTTGGAGCTTGCCCAGACGGTAGCGCCGCGCGCCGTCGTGATTTGCCAGCGGAAGCGCGATCTGGGGCGTGCCCGTTCGCGTGCCGACCGAGACATAGATGTCGTATGTGCCGGGCGCGACGTTGAAGGGCAGCGTGAAGGGCGCTTCCTGTGCCCGAAGGGGCGCCTTGCCTGGGGGCGCGACGGGCAGCGACCGGACGTCGAACCGTTCGTCAACGAAGACGCCGACGATGCCGCCGGCCCGGTCCTTCAGCGTCAGGGCGGGAAAGCCTCCGGGCAGACACGGGGCGACACCGGTGTTTCGCCACGTCGCTGAGAAGCCGAACGTCGACTGCACGCGCAGCCTCGTCGGCCAGGCCGCCTCGACCAACTGAAGCCGATAGCCCAGCCGCCGGTTGATCCGATCGATCAGCGACCGGCATGCCCGCAGGAACTCCCGGGGCCACCAGTGGATAGACGCGTAGCTGGCGTGGTAGGTCTCGACGGCCTCGAGGTAACGGGCGCCGTCCTGCCAGTTCCCGCGGTCGCGCGATGGGCCGTAGTGCTCGCTCTCCAGGATGACGGGCAGGTTGGGCCAGAAGTCCTGGGCCATGTCGGCGTGGAAGTAGGCGTTCTTGCCGCCCTGAACCAGGATGCTGTCGTCGCGCAGCGTCAGCCCGCGCTTCAGAGCGTGCGCGATGGCCGCCATCGCCGGGAACGATGGGTCCACCCCGCCGAACGAGAAGTCGTCGTTGGCGGCCAGGAGCGTTTCCTTGAAGTGTTCACAGTGAAGGTCGATGTGCCGAATCATCGTCGGGGCGGGGATGGCGAGCTTCGTGCTGGCGAACGTGTGGCCCTCTCCCCAGACGCCGAGGGACCCTACGTCGAAGAACGCGACCTCCGGGTTGCCGTCGTACCGGGCCGCGGCGGCTCGGAGGAAGTTCCCCAGTTTCTCCAGAAAGACGGCGTCGTCGTACTGGGGTTCCCAGAACGGCCCGTCCTTGACGACGCCCTTGCCGGGCCGAAAGTCGTGCCCCTTCGCCCCGGCCTGCTTGACCCATTCCGGCGTGGCGTAACGCATCCAGGACTCGCTGCAGGAGAACCGAAACGCCACCTCCTTGCCCTTGGCGATCCATCGCTGGGCGGGTCCGTCGACGACGGCCCAGTTGAACTGGCCTTCCGTCGGCTCGATGGATGACCAGGGAATCCGCAGGTACACGACGGTGAATCCCGGGAAGTCGTCCACCGTGTCTGACGGCTCGAGGCGCGATCCGTAGTGGGCCGGCACGTTGTCGTAGAAGTGCAGGACCCACCCCATCCCGGGGTTTGCGAGGGCAACGCCCGTGTCCGTCGGACGAACCACCGTTCGCACCTCTGCAGAGGACGGACGTGTGGTCGCTAACGAAGTTGCCAACAGGATCGCGCAGCCTGAAACGCTCACGTGTGCAGCCCTCCCAAAAGATCGCGGACGCTTGCGTCGGCATGTCGGGCTCTGTCCTACCAGGTGATCCCAGGGAGGGCAAGAATGGCCAAAGATGTCAGGAGTAGCAAACGTGCGTCAAGACGCACCCTTGTAGCATGGGCGTCTCGCCCATGAAGTTGGATGGGTCTTGACCCGCCATTTCATCCGGTCCCGAATTGTGGGGTGGGTCTTGACCCACCATTTGATCCGGTCCACCGACCAGCAATGGAAGGTGCGTCAAGACGCATCCGTGGCATCGGCGTCTCGCCCATGGGGTTTCACCGGCGAGACGCCCGTGCTACGAATGCATGCGGAGCAGTAGTTCGGATCGCCGACGACGACGTAGAAGCCCTGGCCGATGTCGATGGCGTCGGGGAGTTGGCCGGTGGGGCCTTGCGTCAGGTCGGCGGCCAAGACGCTGACCGCCTGGGGGGTGACGCAGACGTGGTAGGTGCCGTCGGTTTGCGGGGCCGTCAGCGTGCCGGCGGC
>CAYMLO010000191.1:0-16120 GCA_964390905.1 uncultured Planctomycetales bacterium
TGACCTTCCCCTTCTCGTAGACGCATCCTGAGCTCGCCCCGCCGACAACGGGGAACCCCGGTCCGAGCACGCTGCACGCGCCCTTGACCAAATCGTCATCGGCGGGGACGTGGCAGTCGCCGAAGAGGATGAGCAGACGACCGGCTGCCTTGGCCTTGCTGGCGGCCTTGAGACGCTCGCCAATGCGTTGCCCGCACGCACGGTGCCCACCCGCCAGGTCCGACACGGCCGTCGTCACTTGGATCTTGCCCCCGATTGCCAGGACGCCCACCGTGCCCGTATTGCCCTCCTGCGTGAGCGGGCTGTAGCCCGGGCAGCCGTACACGAGCGACGCATCGAAGACCGAGCACACCCCCGCCAGCATCTTGGCTTTGTCCTCGATGGCGCCGCTGTCAAAGACGAGGACGAGTCTCGGCGCGCAGTCCCCGATGGCGGCCTTGGCCTTCTTTGCGGCATCGACCCCCGCAGCCTGGGCATCCGTCAGCGTCGACAAGCCGTTGCCGACGGCCAGGGGGGCTGCGCAGGATGGCACATCGCTCTTGGAACCACAATGCCCGCAGTTCGCGATTGCGGCATCCGCCGCCATCGCCGCCAGGACAGCTGCCAGCACCCACACCAGAGGCCCTCCCGAGATCCGTGTGCAACGCAGCATGGCATTCCTCCTGTTCTTGGGGCCTGTGCCCACGTCGTGTTCTCTCGCCTGGTCGCTCTTTGGCTTGCATCTCAGTACAGCTTGCCGAAGTCCCGTTGCTGCGGGACGGCCACGCCGCCCGCCATGTCCATCCGTGGCCTGGCGTCGAGTACCCGTTTGCCCGCCTGGATCGTCGCGAGCATCGCTCGGTAGATCGGGTCGTTCGTGTCCTGGAAGACCGGCGGGGTCTTGCCCTTCTTGGCCGTCGTCACCTCCATCCCGCCGGCCTTCTTGCTCAGGTGGGCGTTGAGGACGCGGCTGTATTCGGGATGGGTCAGGTTGATCCATCGATCCGACGCCTCTCGGAAACTCCACCGCTTCATGTCCATGTTCGCAAAGCTGCCGTGGCATCCGGCACAGTGGGTCTGGTGCAGCTTGTGGAACTCTCCGAACCAAGGCTCGGGCTCCGGGGTGACGCGTCGGTTGCCCTTGACGCAGAACCAGGTGTCCCGGCCGCCGAGCGTATGGGGGCGGGACATGTCCCACGTGCCGTAGTAGGGGACGTTCGCGTCGATCCAGGCGTAGATCCGCCGCCGGCTCTCGTCATCCATGTTCACCTTGCTGTGGCCGGACTCGATGAGGTTGGTGAGCTTGCTGACGCGGGCACCGGTTCTCAGTGGCGGGAAGTTCCCCGTCGGGCCGTGGTTGATGTAGTAGAAGTCCACCAGCTTCTTGTCCGTCAGTGTGCTGAAGGCCATGTTGAACAGGCGCGACTTGTCTCCCGACAAGTCGATGCCGGCCGGGGGCACCCTGCCGCTGTGACACTCGACGCAGTACCTGTCGAACACCGGCTGCACCTGCTTGACGAAGTCGACCGGCCCCGCGCCCCAGGGCGGCGGGGTGAGGGTGTCGGGGCCTCTGGCCCATCGCTTCGCCGGGATCTTCATGTTGCCGGGAGGGGTCGTTCTCGATTCGTGGCATCCGATGCACCCCTGGATCTCACCGGCAGTGATCTGCGTGACGCTGCCCATCCGGCGGATCTCCTTGCCGCTGGCATCCAATGCCTGAAAGTACAGCTCCACGCCCGCGGGGGCTTCGAAGTAGGCCGAACCGTCCTGGTACACGGGAACCGTACCATAGCAGTACTTCCCGTAGTATGACCCCTCTCCCATGACCGGATAGTGGTCCTGATAGCGCATGCCCTCCGTGTTGTACTTCTTGGGGATCTGCGACATGATCCGGATCGCCTTGACCTGTCCCCGCTTGACGCCCTTGTCGAGCAGGCCTTGATAGACGTCCAGGACGTAGAACGTGCCGGTTCCCTCAGGTTCGGGCACACGGCCCGGGATCTTGTGCGGTACCGGTCGGGGGATAACCGGCACGGGATTGAAGCAAGAGATCTTCGGGTCCTCGTAGAGCAGAGCCTTCTCGCCGCGATCGTCGAGTAGGAACAGACGATAGCGTTTCGGTCCGCCCTCGAGCGGACCTCCGTAACTCACCAGGAACAGGTCTTCGGCAAGCGGCCAGGGGTCCGTGTAGGACCAGGGGTACAAGACGTCGCCAGGGCCCCATGAACGATTGGTCGCGTGATTCCAGGCCTCGCCCAAGCGGGGTTGGTAGGGAATCTCCGGGGTGATGTTGACCATCGCCCTGGGATTCTCCAGCCCCAAGGCCCGGTCGATGATGGCAATCGCTCCGAGGGGTAAACGATGGTGGGCGGCCATCACGCAGACGACCTTGTTGGTTTCCGGAATCTGCTTGGCGCCGTAGATGGCGTTGGGGATCGTCAGCGTGTTGCCGTAGTAGAGCTGCACCCGTTTGCCGTCGGGATTGATGGTCCACAGGCCCTGCACGCAGAAGATGTTCTTGTCCTGGTACTCCCACCGCCCGAAGAGGATCGACCCGTCGTCCATCACCGACGGCGTCGTGTCGCACAGCGTGTTGTATTCGATCCTGCGCAGATTCCCTCCGTCGCCGTCCATGATGTACATCCCCGCCGCCAGATAGTCCTGGCAGAGCGAGAACGACTCCACGCGCGTCGAGCAGAAGACGATCCGGCCGTCGGGCAGGTAGACGGCACTGCCGTCGTGGAAGGCGCCCGTGGTCAACTGTCTGAGGCCCTTGCCGTCGACGCCGATCTCCCAGATGTGGAAGGAGTCCTTGCCCTCCTTGGCGTTCCTGCCGATGTCGTTCATGAACGAGAACAGCAGCTTGCGCCCGTCGTACGAGACGCTCATGTCGAAGACGAAGCCCTTCGGCGCCTCGAAGATCGTCCTGACGCCTCTGTCCGGGCGTGCAGGATCGTAGATGCAAATGGCCGACCCCTCCTTGGTTCGCTGGCCCAGCATCGTTGCGTTGGTGCCCTTTCGCCCGTGCGCCGGACGTTTGAGGAACGCGATGGGAGGACAACGTCCAACATAGAGCCCTCGTCGGAGTTCGGCCACCTCCCGGAGGAGCGCCCGTGTTCTCTCGACTTCCTCGACCGCCGACAGATCGCCAGCTCCTAGAGATGCTTCGATACGCGGCATGCGTCGCTGACAGTCGTCGAGTTTCTCGAGAAGCGCTCTGGCCCGCGCCCCAGCGTCTGTGCAGGTATCGATTAGCCTCTGAACGCTCCTCCGTGCCGCTCCCAGATCGATCTGTTGCAGCTTCGCGCGTGTGTTACGTAGCGTGACGTGCGCGTTGCAGACCTTGCCGTAGAGATCTCGCCACCGCTGGTCGTCCCGCGGGGCGCCCGACTGTCGGAGTGCGTCGAATTCTGGCCGAAACCCGCCCCCGGTGCTGCCGATCATGCCAAGGGTGCTTTCGATGGCTTGGGCCATGTCCAGTGTGTAGAGCACCGTTCCATCGAGGGTCTTGACAACGGGGTCTCTGTATTCGACTTGCGTTCGCCAGGATCCCAGGCCGATGCCGCCGGACGCATAGCTGGCGTCCTTCGCGTCGTGGATCAGTTTGCCGTTGAGGTAACACTTAATCGTGTCGCCCTTGACGACGACCTTGACGTCGTACCACCGGCCAGTCTGGACCTCTCCCGGCTTGGGGCAGAATACCCGCCGTTTTGCCCGCGTCTCGAGGGCGTGTTGCTTGTTCGCCCAACCGGCGATGTTCCACCAGTAGAAATCGCGGCGGTCTGTCGCGCGAAACAGGATGAGGAACCCCTCCGCCCCGCCTGTCTTTTTCGCCTTCACCTCAAAGACGTAGTCGCTCCAGCCGACCGGTTCCGAAAACGCGCGGCAGTCGGGTTCGAGGCTCGTCTGGCTGAGCGTGAATCCATCAAAGCGCCAACGGCCCCCGGTTGCGGTCCAGCCGTTGGGCAGATGCGCAGTGGCGGCTTCGACGTCGGTGGGCCCGGCGGTTGGCTTCGACCCGGACGCAGCTTGCGCACAATCCGGGAACATCACCGTCAGGGCTGTCAGGAGCAGAACGGTTGGCAATCCGGTCGACACGGTCCTCTTTCCGCTCTCGAGGGCTGTGCAGAACCTGATCTCGAATCGCTGCGCGACCCGCACAGGCTCGCCGACGCGCAGGCAGGACACACGGTTTGATCTCCTTCACCCCTTCCTGTATACAGGACGCGCGAAGAGTGTCAAGCCTGTCGAGGCGGCTGATCCGTCTGGAAGAAGGAGGATGCGATGTCGTCGCAGGACGTGGGAATCGGATTCATCGGCGCTGGCGAGGTCTCTATTCTGCACGGCAAGGCGATTCGCGAAATCCCGAGCGCCAGATTGGTGGGGCTGTGGAATCGAACGACCGAAACCGCGCTGCGACGGGCCAAGGAGGAGGGGTGCAAGGCCTACAAGACGCCCGAGGAGTTGGTCGGCGATTCTGACATTCAGGCCGTCTTCGTGCTGACCAATCTCGAGACGCATCTGCAGTTCGCCAAGCTCGCAATGGAAGCGGGAAAGCACGTCCTTGTCGAGAAGCCCCTCTGCGCTTCTGTCCCGGAAATCGAGGAGATGAAGGCGTGTGCAACCAAGACGGGCCTGGTCTGTATGCCCGGGCACAATATGATCCACGAAGACGGCATTGTCCGCGCGCGCAAACTCATCGAGAATGGCCGACTTGGCAAGATCGTCTCCGCCTATGTAATGTACAACATCCACCATTCTGAAGAGCGGGCCTCTACGCTGCCCGGTGTGGTCCGACACATATTGACGCACAATCTGTATACGCTGATGTATTTGGTCGGGCGCCCGAAGCGGATATCCGGCTTTATGGCGAACAGACACTACGAGCAGATCGACCAGGAGGATATTGCATTGGTCAATATCGAGCTGGAGAACGGCGGACTGGCGCATCTGTGTGCCAGTTTTGCGGCCGATGACCTCTCTGTCGCCCCCTGGACGTTTACGGTCAAGGTGATCGGCACGGAAGGGACCACGCATTACAGCTACAATGACTGGGTCGAGGCCGGCCACGGCATCTCACATTCGCGTACCTACACCGCCTATCAAGAGACGATCACGAACGAGGACGGGTTCTTCGTCGAGCAGTGCATCCTGAATGGCGCGCCCCCTCCTTCAGACCTCGAGGACGCCATTTGGGCGCAGAAGGCCACAGAGGCCGTGGAACGGTCGATCGCCGAAGGCATTACGGTCCAGATTGCGTGACAGCGTCTCGTTCAGGTAGCGTGGTCACGTCATCGTCGTGGCAATCCGGTCAAGGATCGCCTCATTTCCTGGCGACCCGAACGAACCGCTGAGCGCGCTTGCCCTTGATGTCCCCGACGTAGAGATCGCCTCTGGAATCCACTGCCCCGGCGGCCCCAGTGCTTGACGTATCGCCCCTTTGCGTCGAAGTGCACGATGCGGCTGTTGCCGTACCGGTCCGCCACGAAGACGTCGCCCGAAGGGCTGATCGCCATGTCCGTTGGACGCCAGAAGTGGTTTCCGTCCTGGCCTGCCTCGCCGGGCGTGCCGAGCTCCAGGAGCAGCTTGCCCTTTGGCGAGTGCTTCCGAACGACGTGCAGCGCGAAGTCAGCCGTCCACACGTTGCCCTCGCGGTCGATTCGGATGCCGTGCGGTCCCTTGAACTGACCGTCGCCCCACGCACGGACCAGCGTCCCGTCCCTGCGATAGACCTGCACGGGCATGCTGCCCCGGTTGAAGGTCCAGATGTTGTCCTGTCCATCGACGGCGATGCCGGGCATGGCCTCCCAAGTGAACTCCGCCGGCTTGGCGGGCCAGGCGGGGTCCACCTTGTACCCGACGGCCACGTCGATCTTGGCGTATTCCAGTGCGCGCTCCTCCGCCAACACGGATGCGCGACGCCCACCTGCATCGCAGAAAAGGACGATGCCCACACGCACCACGACCGCCATCCGATACGCACACTTGCCAATCACGCCATGCCTCCATCCTGCCGACGCCGATGCGCGCTCCTCGTCACGGGAAGAGCGGGTAGCATCGTCCCGAAGGGGTTATCTTGACGACGTAGTTGCCTCGCCAGCGGATCGTGTACGTGACCCCCGCGATCCTCTCGCTGGTTTCGCGTTCGAGCAGCGGGAAGCCCACGCTGATCTTCGCACCGGCGCCAAGCCTGCCAAGCGCCACGTAGCGTCGTATCTTGTCGAGGTGATCTGGGGCACGGACGTTCCGACCGTCGATCGTAACCGCCATCTCTCCGGCCCGCAGCCAGTTCGAAACGCGGAGGAACACGCTGGCAGTCTCCGCCAGGACAATCCGCGTTCGCCCCTCGACAGGCATGGCGGTGGTCATGACGGCCTGCGGGGATCGACGGTTCAGAAAGCAGTTGACGCGCACCTGGCCGTCGGTGCAGGTCATCGCGGCACACCAGCCGCTGTACAGCGCACGCACGCCGGCATACTGACAGCAACCGGAAAGGGGCAGCGAATGGCCTGGGCACAGATCGTTCGGGGCCGGACAGGTCGGCCAGGTGCCATCGAGCCTTCGGGCCGTTGCGAGCTGTCCGGTTGCATCAGCGCCGTATCGATCGTGCAGGTACTTCTCGAACCGCGGTATCATCTGGATCTGCCCGCGGGCGATCATGTTGACCGTCATTGATTCGACGTCGTCGTAGAGGTCGGCCCAGTCGCCGAACTCGGGGGCGAGCGTGGCGCAGGAGGCCATGACCGCCGCAAGCTCGATCATGTCGGCCGTGCAGCAGATCTCGGAACCCCCGGAGCCAGGTCGTTCTGGAAACCACCCGATGCGACTGCCGCGGGTCGGATTGCCCGGAGTGAGGATCCAGTCGTAGGTCTTGCGGACTTGGCGCAGGTATCGTTTGGCTGCTTCGAGACGGCCGCGACCGGCAAGACAGCGGGCCAGCTTGACGATGCCGATCAGCGTCGTGGTCTTGGAGTGCAGGTGGCCCGCAATCGATCCGTCAGGAGCGAATCCGCTGAAGCGCTTCTGATCCGGAGGAAACTTGTCGCCCCGATGCTGACCGAATTCTCCGTTGGCGAACCGCACGGCCAGGTCCAGCGCCTTCGGATCGCCCGTCAACGCCGCATACATCGCCAACGGTTCGATGCACGAGCCCGCGGGGTCTGGGATCAGTTCTCCGATGTTGGGGAACGCCTTCCTGTCGAACGGATGCGGCACCGGTCGGTGCTTGTGATCGAATTCATCGGCCGACCAACAGGCGTAGGGCCCCCACTTAGCGTCGGTGCCGCGGATGTCGGCGAAGTCGTCGAGCCCGCGGATCAGGCGATCGATGCGCGTCTTTGTGCGGTCGCGATCGTCAGGACTGGTCTGATACCAACGCACCAACGCACGCAGCGCGCGGCTCTGGTCCCAACTGTGGTACTGATACGTGCCCTTGCTGGGATCCGACAGCTCCGGGACGAACGCCAAACCGGTGTCGGGATGCAGGATCGAAAGCAGGAAGCGCCGCTGCCCTTCTTCCACTTCGCGCCCCGTCTCGGTGTCTCCGGTCATGTGCCGGAGGGCGATCCAGCCCAGAATCGCGCGGGACGTGAGATCCCCGCACTCCCAGCGTGCCATCATCCCCTGCCCGCCGGAGATCGCGACCCGGGGCAGCAGGGCACAGCCGAACGCCGGCCGGTAGTAGCCCTCCGGGCCCGGCAGTCGGCGCGGCACCTGCAACATGAACCCTTTCATGGACCGACGCGCCTGGGCGACCAGATCGAGCACCTCCCTGCCGTCGGCCGCCTGTGACGGCAGCGGCACCACAAAACTGAGAAGACCAAGGGCGGTCATGGCGCGACGCTTGCAGGTTCGAGTCATCGGTTGATTCCCTCGGGGCGGCGATCATTGGGCGGACAAGCATGAGAGCGCTCGGACGCCGCGACAACTGGGCCTGGCTGGTCAGTCGGACAGTCTCAGGATGCGGAAATCGTCGAAGCGGATCCAGTGCTCAGCGTCGGGCGGGCCGTTGTAGCACTGGATACTCACCTGATCCTTGCCTGGGGCGGGCAGCTTGCCGGTGTCCGCGGTCTGAAACTCCCCCTTGGCGTCGGGTCGGTATCGAGCTGTGAAGCGGTTAGCCGTCGCGATCAGCCGCAGTTGGACGGTCTTGGCTGCCATGGGCTTGCGGCCCGGGATGATGAGCAGCCTGCCATCGACCAGCTCCTTGACGAGCTTGAAGACGGGCTTGCCGTTGTTGTACCAGGTGATGCCGGCCTGCTCGTATTGGCGGGTCGGCCGGGTATGGTTGGTGACGGTGACCTCGATGGCATATTTGCCCTTGCTGCGATCGGGGGCGGGACGAACCAATGCGTTCTTGACGTTGTGGGCGAGACCGGGCTGGACGCGGATCTCCAAACCGTCGTCACGAATCCGCCAGGCCGGCGGGTCTTCACGCAGCCACGACCAACCTTCCTTCAGCTTCCCTTCGAAATGGTCTTCGAAGACGACCTGTTCCTTGGCGCTCGGGCCTGCCTTCTGGTTCAAAAATATTGCTGCGGCCATGTCCCACGCGTTTACGGAACAGACTGTCGCGGCGCCGCCCTCCGCGCACGCCTTGACTAAGACACTGTCCTTGCCCTCGGGAAAGATCTGCTGCGTAACGCACTGCCGGTCGTTGGCGAAGACCTCCAGCATCGGCTTGTCCAGAAAGACGCGCAGTCTCAGCGTTTCTCCCTCGCGCAATGCAAACGGCGCCTCCACGGTCTTGCGCGGGTGCTTGTTGTCCGATGCGCGGCGGATGCCGCCCGTGTCGAGAGGACAGGTGCAGTAGGCGACATCCGTCCGCAACGTGGCCCGCGACATGTCGACGATCAGCTTCTTGGAGGTCGCGTCGTACCAGATGCCGGTCTGCTCCTTGGCGTCCGGGCTGCAGCGGACCTTCAACCCCACGCGGCGGGCCTGGCCCGGATCGATGTCCACCGCCAGCTCGAGGCAATCCCCGCGCACGTCTTGGAGCAGCACCTCGGAGTCGGCCTGCAGCGGAATGCGTCCGATCTTGCGATGGTTCCGCCGCAGCGCCTCGAGCTCCTTGACGGGCGTGATCCGCACCGTGCCGTCTTTGTCCAGCGACAGGACACGCGGCAGGCTCTGGACGCCCGACCCCGTGGCGGCCTGCGTGGTGATAAAACGCGGATCGGTCACCCATGCCCAGAAGATCCGCCGCCCCTTGTCGTCCTCGAGACTCTCGGGCGCAAAGAAGTTCCCGCCCGGCCAATTCATCCGCACGTGCTGCTCGGGATAGAACGTCTCTGCCTCGTAGCGACCGATGTAGCACCTGCCGCCGACCTTGTGGCTGATGCACATCAGCACGTGCTTGCTGCCGAGCTTGAAGAAGTCGGGGCAGGAGCAGTCTTCGCCGGGCACGGTCCATGAGGGCTCCGCGCGGTAGAAGGGGTGCAGGGCTCTCCAGTTGACCATGTCGGCGGACTTACAGAGGTACAGCGTGTCCTCCTTGTTGGGAAGCTGGTTGCCGCCGAGCAGGCAGTAGTAGGTGTCCCCCTCGAGCCACAGATACGGGTCCCACACGCGGTACACGCCGTGACCGGGCTGGCCCTTCTTGGGGACGGGGATGATCGGGTTCTTGGGGTGCTTCTTCCATCGGATCAGATCGTCGTCCTGGGCGGTGGCGACGCAGACGCCCGCGTTGATGCCGAACCAGCAGAGCATCGGGACGCCTGCCTTGTTGACGAAAGCGTTGCCGCTGAAGATGCCGACGTCGGGGTCGCCTGGCTCGGGCATCAGCGCGGGCGGATGAAACGTCCAGTTCACCAGATCCGTGCTGGACAGATGCCCCCAACTGTGCCCGCCATGCGGGCGAGTCCGGTCCTGGAAGATGTACATCAGGTGGTACTTGCCCTTCCAGAAGATGCATCCGTTGGCGTCGTAGGGGCGGCAGAGGCCTTCAGCCGGTAGGGCGCTGACATGGTACGTCGGCCATGCCTCCGACGCCCGATCCTTCGGAGGTTCGCACCCCGCGATCAAGTAGGCCGAGCCCCCCAGGAGATGAAGCCTGCCCCCGGCGATCTTCGCCCCGCCGACGAGGTGGCCTGCGGGGAACGTCTTCATCAAGTCCTCGGCCTTGCCGCTCTCGAACGACCACCAGGCCAGCGGCTTGGGATCGGACGGCTGGTTCGGTTTCAGGGAGGCGAGCGTCGCCGCGTCGAGCGCGACGTTGTAGATCCGAGCGTCCTCGATCGACCCGACGAAGAAACGTCCCCCGCCGGCGTCACGGTGTCGCAGGCCCATCAAGACCATGCTGTCACTGCTGAAGACGGCCGGCTCGGGTCGCATCGTGTAGCGGGCGTACGGCCGACCGTTTCGGAAGATGGCCACGTTCTTCCCCTGGTAGGTGATCGCGATCTGGACCAGAGCGCTGGGACCGGCCGTCTCTGCATGATAGTTGCCCTGGTACTTCTGGGTGCGACGGAAGCCGTCGCTGCCGGCCATCCACTTGGTGGGTTGGAGCTCGCCGAGCACGATCGCATCGAACTCGCCGCCCGGATTCTCCAGCGTCAGCACACTCCCGCCGCGCTGCGTGAGGTCGCCCGGCGAGACCCAGGCCACCAACGTCTTGTCAGCGATGACATGCTTGGCCCCTCGCCCTTCCGCCCGGCGAGCCGGCACACCCCCAATCACCAAGGCCAGCATCGCCAGGGCCGTTGACGTTCGGGCCTTGCGCCTGCTCGGGTTGGCCATCGTCTCGCGTCGTCGGTCGTCGTTCATTTGCAGCATCCTTGTGCTTCACCGCGTCTCGGTCCGGACGCTCCCGCGCCGAGACCCGGACCCCGGATCCCGCGAAGATCATACCATCTCCGCCTTCCCACGACAGTGCCGGTGTGATTCGCGAGGAGGTGATCGACCGGAACGGACTATCCTGCCGACAGTCTCTCGGTCTGGAGCCGCTGTGCGGGCGCGTGCTCGAGGGCGCGTGCGTCGCGCACGCCGAACAGGTGTCGCAGATCCTCTACGATCAAGTAGAGGCAGGGCACGAGCACCAGCGCTATGAGGGTGGCGAATAGGATCCCGTAGCCCAAGGACAGGGCCATCGGGATCAGGAAGCGTGCCTGCCTGGACGTTTCGAGGATCATGGGGGCCAGTCCGCCAAACGTAGTCAGGGACGTCAGCAAGATGGGGCGGAACCGGCGGACCCCGGCGGCGTGGATGGCGTCGCGGTGGGACTTGCCGGCACGGAACTCGCGGTTCGCGAAATCGACGAGGACCAACGAGTCGTTCACCACCACGCCGGCCAGCGCCACGATGCCCATCAGGCTCAGAATGCTCAGGCTGTAACCCATGATCAGGTGCCCGATCACCGCGCCGATGATGCCGAACGGGATGCTCATCATGATGATGGCCGACTGCACGTAACTGCGGAGGGGAACGGCCAAAATCACGTAAACGGCCAGCATCGCCACATAGAATCCGTTCTTCAGGGCCTCCATGCTCTCGGCCATGTCGGCCTGTTTGCCCTCGAAGCTGTATCCCAGACCCGGGTACTTGTGCATCAGATCCGGAAGTGCCCGGGCCTCCACGGCGGCGAGGGTCTTTTCGGCCTGGTCCGGGGGGTCGACGTCGGCGGTGACGCTGAGAACCCGGCGTCCGTGCCTGCGGGTGACCTCGGTGTAAGCCCGTCCGCGGGAGGATTCGACCGCCTCGCGCAATTGGATCTCGCGGCCCGTCGGCGCCCGAATGAGCAGCTCCTCCAGGTCATACTCCGACACCCGTTCGGCCTTGGGCAAACGGACCATGACCTTCACTTCGTTTCGTCCTCGCTGCTGGCGAAACACCTCGGCGCCGTAGAAGCTGCTGCGGACCTGACGGGCAACGTCCAATGCGGTCAGGCCCAAGCTCCGCGCCTCGGGACGCAGCTGGTAGTCGAACTGCCGCTTGCCTGGGCGGAAGCCGTCGTCGACGTCCTCCGTGTTGGGATACCGTCGCAGAGCGTCGGCCAGTTCCGCACTCGCCGAGGCCAGCACCTCCAAATCGTGGTGGCTGAGCTCCACGGTCAGTGCCGCCCCGGACCCCGGGCCGCCCCGGTCCGACTGGAAGGAGATCGACTCCAGACCCGGGATCTCGCCCACCTTCTCTCGCCACCGCCTGACGAACTGGCTCGTATGGAGCGTCCGCACGTCCGGTTGGGTCAGGATGACTGCGACGATGGCCTGGTGGCCGTCGATTCGAGAGTAGACGGCCCGAGAGAGTCTCTCTCCGCCGTTCTCGGCGACGACGGCCTCGGCCGCTCGGACCAGCTTCTGTTCGACCTGTCGGGTGGATTCCACCGCTGAGCCGTAGGGCAGCACCGCGGTGGCGAACGCCTTGTCCGACTCGACCCGTGGGAACATCACCATTCCCATGCGGCCGCTCCAGACGTAGGCCACGGTAAGCATCAGAACGGTCAGACTGATGGACAGCGTGAGATAGCGATGCTCTAGGGCGCGATTCAGGAACGGGCCGTATACCTCTCGGATCATCCTGGCAATCCAGGCGCTGAGCCGTTGCTGACAGTGATGCAGCCAGGCCCGCACGGGGCCGCGGTGTCTGTCGCGCTGATGGCCAAGATGGGCGGGCAGGACGAACAGGCTTTCGATCAGCGACACGAGAAAGACCAGGATCACCACAATCGGGATCACACGAAAGATCTTGCCCATGATGCCCGGCACGAAGAGCAGCGGCATGAACGTGGCGATGTTGGTCAGAATGCTAAAGGTGACGGGCACCATCACCTCGCGCGCGCCGCGAATCGCCGCCTGCAAGAACGGAAGCCCGCGCTGATGCCATTCATAGACGTTCTCGCCGACGACGATGGCGTCGTCCACGACGATCCCCAGCGCGACGATGAAGGCGAAGAGGGAGACCATGTTGATCGAGACGTCCACGGCCGGCAGGAACAGGAACGACCCCAGAAACGAGATGGGGATCCCCATCGCCACCCAGAACGCCAGGCGGGCCTCCAGGAAGATCGCCAGCAGGCCGAACACCAAGCTCAGACCCAGGTAGCCGTTCCGCAACAGCAGGTCCATCCGCTGACGGTAGATCTCCGATCGGTCGTCTTCGATGGAGACGTGGATGCCGGGCGGGAGCGTCTCTTCGAACTCACTCAGAATCCTGCGGGCCTTGTCCGAGATCTCTATGGGGGTCTGATCCCCGACGCGAAACACCTCGGCCTGGACGGCCGGCTTGCCGTTGAAGGTCATGAACTGATCCGTTTCGGCGAAGCCATCGACGATGTTCGCGATGTCTCCCAACAAGACCACCGTGCCGTCGTTGCGGCTCAGGATCGGGATGTCGGCGAATTCCCGGCCGTAGTCCCGGCGCTCCTGCATCCGGACCAGGATCTCCCCCCCCCGCGTCTTGACGCCGCCCCCGGGCACTTCCACGGCCGTTTGGCGGACCTTCAGGGCGATCTGCCCGAGCGTCAGGTTGTAGGCCCGCAGCTTGTCCTGAGGGACCTCGATGCTGATCTCGTAGGGGCGGACCCCGGAGAACTCGACCAGCGTGATCCCGGGGTCCTCGAGCAGGCGGTCCCGCAGGTCCTCGCCGAGCTGTCGCAGGACCCGATCGTCCACGTCGCCGTAGACCATCAGCTCGATCACTTCGCGGCGTCGGGATACCAGAACGACCTCAGGCGTTTCGATGTCCTCGGGGAAGGACCGGATCCGATCCACCTCGTTTTGGATGTCTTGCGTGACCTTCTCGAGGTTGGATCCGCTGAGAAGATCGACGAGAACGACGCCGACGCCCTCGTTGGCCTGTGAGAAGATCTCGTCGACGCCGTCGAGGCCCTGGACGGCCTCTTCGATGGCCAGGATGATCCCCTGTTCCACCTCCTCGGGACTCGCCCCGGGATAGGCCACCGTGATGGCCACCCGGTCCAGCTCGAACGAGGGGAAGACCTCTTGCTTGATCCGCAGGGCCCACAGGATCCCCCCGCCGATCAGGACGATCATCAGAAGGTTCGGGGCCACCCCGTTCCGCGCCATCCATGCGATGGCCCCGGGTTTCTCGTGGTCTTTCATGCCGTTCGTCATGGTCCGGACGCTTCGTCCTTCCCTTTCCCGTGACTGTCCGCCACGGGTTCGGGGCCTGGCGGCTGGGTTCGCAGCGCCATCCCCGCAACGGGCGCGGCCACCTTGCTGACCACCAGACGGCTATCTCGCCTGAAATCGCCTCGGATAAGGACCGTCTGGCGGTCACGCCAGGCGACTTCCACGTCCCGGATGGCCAACCTGTCCTTTTCATTCATCAACCAGATGCGATCTCCCTCTCGCAGCGCCCTGCGGGGGATGGCATACACGTCCTCGAGTTCGTTGCCCTCGATCTCTGCCCTGACGTAGGCGCCGATGAGCAGCGGGCACGCTTCCATCTTGTCCGATTCGAGACCGAGGGGGTCTTCCACGACGATCAGCACCCGGGCCATCCGGCCCTGCGCCTCAACGTCACCCAGCAGGCGCACGACGCGTCCGTTCCACTCGGTTGTCGAGCCGTTCTCGCCCGACTGACAGACGCGGACGCGCGAGCCCGTTTCCCCGTTGTCCGTGGGGGTATCAACCCATTTGAGTCGATCCACCGGCACCGAGACCCGCACCCAGTACTCGTCCGTCCCCACGATCGTGGCCAGCTTGCTTCCCGGGGCGACCTGTGCACCAACGTCCACGCTCTTGTCCGTGATGATCCCGTTGAACGGCGCTCGGATCGTCGTGCGTGCCAGGTCGAGCCGCGCCTGATCGACCGCCGCGCGCCCCGCGGCCACGTTCGCCTTCGCCACGTCCACGGCCGTATGCCCGACGTCCATCTCTTTTCGGTTGGCGGCGTCTTGCTTGTCCAACGCCTTCAGACGCTCGAGTTCCCACGTCGCCGACTGCAGCTCCGCCTGGGCCCGCGCCAGTTCGGCCTCGGCGCGATCGCGTGCGGCCTGGTAGTCGGCCGAATCGATGACGAACAGGACGTCGTCGGCCTTGACGTGTCCGCCGGGGATGAGCTTGGGGCTCAGCGTCTCGATCGTCCCGCTCACTTGTGGCTGCAGCACCACCTCTCGCGCGGCGATCACCGTCCCCATGGCGCGGACGATTGCCCGCTCGGCCGTGGGTCGGAGCGGACAGACCCGTACCAGTTCGGCGGCCGCTTCGGGCGTTTCCTGCCGGACGTCGGGTTTGCTGTTGTACACGTAGTATGCGCCCGCGCCGCCCGAGACGACCACGACAAGCGGCAGGCAGACCTTGATCAGGAATCGTCTCGCCGGCGAGCTGGACGACGGGGCGAACGCGTCCGCCCTCGTTCCGATGGCACTCGTCGGGTGACGTTGCGTTTCAGTCATGCTGACTCCTCTGCCCGAAGGTTCTTGAGCGCCGCGAGCGAGAACCATGTGATGTGCTCGGCCAGCGCCTCAATGTCCTCGGGCTGATACGTCAGTCGTGGGTTCAACCGGGTGATGACCGGGCGCCCGCGATGAAAGTGCATGATCTGTCCCACGACACTCGATGCGCACAAGCGCGCCGCCCCAGCGGGTATGTTCGCCCCCGCAAGTTCCTCGACGATGGAGACCAACAGATCGTACCGGGGGCGTATGGATTGTTCGATCACCGCATCCAGGGCGCTGGTCGGTTCGATCATCTCCCGGGCCATCAGCTTGCCGTACCACGACGGGCGGCCATCGCCGAACATCCGCAGCAGGAAGGACCGAACGAATCGGTGTAGGCGTTCTTCGGCCGTGACGCCGTCCCCGGATTCCGTGGCACCGGGCGGGTCCTGCTCCGCACACTCCTGGGCGTACTGAAACACGGCGGCGTAGAGGGCCTCCTTGCTGCCGAAATGGTAGTTCACCGCCGCGACATTCGATTTAGCCCGTTGGCAGATGTCCCGCACCGTGGCGGCCCGGAATCCGTGTTGGGCGAAGACCTCCCCTGCCGCCTCCAGCAGGCGTTCACGAGTACCGCCATTGATGACCGAACGGGTTGTCATCACTGCGCCCAGGAACGTCGGTTCAAGCGTTAGTTTGAAACATATGTTTGATGCTGTCAAGCCCTGCGCTCCCTAGCGGGACCGGACGGGTGCGTGACACTTTAGGCGGGGGCGGGGGGTAGCCGAAGGTATTATTGAGGGC
>CAYMLO010000192.1:0-16016 GCA_964390905.1 uncultured Planctomycetales bacterium
GCGCGGTACTCGCCCCGCATCATGCGGACGGTCAGGTTCACGTCGGTTCGGTCCGGAGAGGGCGGCGCGTCGAAGATGCCCAACGGATCCCATCGATTGCCTTGCCAGACAACGAAGTGCTTCATCTCTCTCGCGCGCAGCGCTGCTGCGTGGCAACTGAGAATCTCCTTGTGGAGATCGTTGAGCGGAACGACCGCCCGAAGGGTGCTCGGATCCTCCACGGTGAACGCGCCGATTCGTTTGCTCAACTCATCGAGTCTCTTGAGGCTGTCCGCGACGTCGCGCGATGGCTTCGTCACTGCTTGCAGGGCCTTGCGGATCTTGTCGACGTCCATCCGCATCCGCAGCCGGACGCAGCCCGTGGCGGCGGCGGTTCGAAGGTACGCGCCCACGTTGCCGACCTTCTTGCCGCCCATCGGACGGGCGAGCCACGCCTCCTCGCCCCGCCAGACCTCGATCTCGTCGCAGAACAGGTACGCGCTGCCCGGAATCGCGGCGATCTGCACGTACCGGCCCTTGGTCTGGAGCTGATCCGTCCAATACGTGTACTCGCGGTAACCCATCGGCTCGGGCAGCCCGCGCGCCGCCGACAGCTCCACCAGATCGCCGATCCAGTGGTACGTCTTGCCGTCCTCGCTTACGAAGACCGACACCTGCGTCGGCCAGCCGACACCGGCCGTGCCGGCGGCCGTGTGAAACGTCACGCCGCGGATCGGCTGGACCCCGCCCAGGTCGATCGTGACCAGCACCGTGCCCGGATGCTGCCAGCCGACCGTGCCCTTCTGGACCCAGAAGTACTCGCTGACGTACTCGCCGTCGGTGAGCTGCGTCTTGTCGCCCGGGTCGGTGCAGTGCCGGTAGCGCGGTGCGGGACTGAGCGTATACGGCTTGCCCAGCGCGACGTTCTTGTGCCCGCGTCTGGCGGCCGTGACGGCAGTTGTAGCAGGCTCGATCTTCGTCCCCGGGGGCGGGGCGACCTGCTCGGCGGAGGCGGTCTCGCCAGCCAACATGGCAAACGCGGGCAGAACCGTCATCCAACAGCGTCTCGCTCGGGGAAGACCTTGGCTCATGATATGGCACCTTTCATCAAACCTACGGGGGATTCGCTTGCGTTCCGCAAGCGAATACGCTCCCTGACGGTCGCGTCTCTGAGGTCCACCGCCACGCCCCTACAGCCGCTGCTGCAGGAAACTCAGCACCTCGTTTCGCGTCGCCGGGTTCCTCTTGAACAGACCGCGGACGGCGGACGTCACCATCTCCGAGCCGGGCTTCTTGACGCCCCGGATGGTCATGCACGCATGGCTGGCCTCGATGACGACGGCCACGCCCTTCGCCCCCAACCCGTCCATCAGTAGGTCGGCGATCTGGCTGGTCAGGCGCTCCTGAACCTGCGGGCGGCGGGCGAAGTCCTCGACGATCCGCGCCAGCTTGCTGATGCCGATGATGCGTCCGTTGGGGACGTAGGCGATGTGGGCCCGGCCCGTGAAGGGCAACAGATGATGCTCGCACATCGAGTAGAAGGCGATGTCGCGCAGAGCGATCATCTCGTCGTAGCCTTCGTGGAAGATCGGCTCGAGATGTCGAGCCGGATCTTCGGAAAGCCCCGAGAAGACCTCCTCGTACATCCGGGCCACCCGGTCCGGCGTGTCGAGAAGCCCCTCCCGGTCCGGGTCCTCGCCGAGGGCGATCAGGACCTCCCGGACCGCCGCGACCAAGCGATCGTGGTCGATCGGACGGACGGTCAAGATCGGATCGCCGCCAACCCGTCGTCTCTTGCCCGCCCGACTGCGTTTCTTCTTGGCGGATTTGGCCATCGTGTCTGCCCCTCGTTTGCGCCCCGCGCGTATTGTGGTGCTTGACCTGGGCGAGGTCAAACCCGCGAGCCATCGCGCCGAATGCGTCGGTCCTCGCCGGGCCCTGGCGTTTTGATCCAAGCGTGGCAGGCCCTATCATGCGTCTATGAGGATTGACGCCGAAACCATCGCGCGCGATCTGCGCGATCGGGTCGCCTGCCCGGTCCTGGTCGATCCGTTGACGCGGGCGCTCTACGCGACCGACGCGAGCATCTTCCAGGTCCGCCCGGCGTGCGTCGTCCTGCCCCAGTCGATCGACGATCTGGTTGCATGCGTCCGCTACGCAGCTGAGGTCGGCGCGCCCATCGTCGGGCGGGGCGGGGGCAGCGGGCTGGCGGGCGAATCGCTCACCCCCGGCATCGTCCTGGACTGCTCGCGCTACCTCGACCGCGTCATCGAGACCGACCTGGACGACGGGTGGGTGCGGTGTCAGCCGGGCGTGATCCTCGAGCGTCTCAACGCCGCCCTGGCCAGGGTGGGCCGGCTGTTCGGGCCCGACCCGTCCAGCGCCAACCGGGCCACCGTCGGTGGCGTGGTCGCCAACAACGCCACTGGCGCCCATTCCATCAAGTACGGCTACACCGATGCTTACGTCGAGGAGCTGACGGTGGTGTTGGCCGACGGCGAGGTGACGCGTTTTTCCGCCGGGCCGGCTGACGTGGAGGAGGTACCCGATCGCGCCGGTCGGCTCACCGGCGCCGTCCAGCAACTTGTCGAGACGAATCGGGCGCTGATCGATCGGCACATGCCCGTGGTCAAGCGCAATCGCAGCGGCTACGCGCTCAACAAGGTCGTCTGCGACGGGCAAGTGCATCTCGGCCGACTCGTCGCCGGCAGCGAGGGCACGCTGGGCCTGATCGCCGAGGCCAAGCTCCGCGTCGTGCCCTGCCCGGCGGTCCGCGGGTTGCTGCAGCTGAGTTTCGATCGCCCCCAGGCGATGGCACAGGCCGTCCCCGTCATCCTGACACATCTGCCCGCCACCTGCGAGACCATGGACGACAAGCTGCTGGGGTTGGCCCGTCAGGCCTATCCGCAGCACCGAGACGTCCTGCCGGACGGGGTCGCGGTGTCGTTGCTGGTGGAGCACGACGGCGCGGACCTCGACGAGGTCCGCGAGAAGATCGACCGGACCCGCCGGGCGATTACGTCGGCCGTCGGCGCCGAGGAGATCCTCGACCCGGGTCACCAGCAGCGGGTCTGGAACGCCCGCAAAGCGGCCATGCCGCTCCTGTTCCGACAGCCCGGTCGTCGCCAGCCCGTGGCCTTCATCGAAGACGTCGCCGTTCCGCCCGATCGGTTGGACGAGTACGTCGACGGACTGACGGACATCCTCGAGCGCCACGAAGCCGAGGCCGCCCTCTACGCCCACGCCGGCGACGGCGAACTCCACACGCGGCCCTACCTCGACCTCCGCGAACCCGGCGACGTGGCCAAGATGCGGTCGATCGCCGTCGAGACGTTCCGCCTGGCGTGGTCGTTGGGCGGGACGATCAGCGGGGAGCACGGCGACGGCCTGGTCCGCGCCGAGTTCATCCGCCAGCAGTACGGCCCGCTGTACGACGTCATGCGACAGGTCAAGCGGCTGTTCGATCCCGACGGCATCATGAACCCGGGCAAGATCATCACCGACGAGTCGGACGTGATGATCAGGAACCTTCGGGTCGACCACGCCCGCCGGCCGGACCGCCTGGCCGCGCCTCAGCTGATCTGGCGGGACAACGAGCTGATGGACGAGATCGACCGCTGCAACGGCAACGGCCTGTGCCGCAGCCTCGACGCGGCGGGGACGATGTGCCCGATCTTCCGGGCCCTCCGCGACGAGGCGGCCAGCCCGCGGGCCCATGCCAACCTGCTGCGGCATTGGATCACCGGCCAGCTCGACGATACGCTCGTGGGCACCGAGGCGTTCAAGTCCGCGATCGCGACCTGCGTGAACTGCAAGGCGTGTCATCAGCAGTGTCCCTCGGCCGTCAACGTGCCCAAGCTGATGCTCGAGGCCCGGGCCCAGTCCGCGGCCCGCTTGGGGCTGACGCTCACCGAGCAGTTACTGGCTCACAGCGAGACGATGAGCGCGCTGGGCGCCCTGACCGCCCCGCTGGCCAACCTGACGATGCGGCAGCCGTGGGTGCGTGCCCTGTTCGAACACATGACCGGCATCGACCGGCGTCGCCCCATGCCGTCGTTCGCGCGGGGGTCGTTCGTGCGCAAGGCGCGCCGGATCCTCCGGCGGCGGCAGATCGACGGGGACGCGGTGGGCCGCGTGGCCGTGTTCTTCGACCTGTACGCCAACTACCACGACCACGAACTCGCTCGGGCCGTCGTCGACGTCCTGCATCACAACCGGGTCGAGGTGATCATCCCCGACCAGGTCGGCTGCCAGATGCCCGCCCTGTGCTACGGCGATCTGCAGACCGTTCGGCAGGGCATGGCCCGCAATATCGCCAGCCTGGCCCGGGCCGTCCGCGACGGCTGCACCATCGTCAGCGGCGAGCCCACCGCGACGCTGTCCCTGCGCCAGGAATTGCTCGACCTGTTCGACAGCGACGACGCCCGCCTCGTCGCCGAGCACACGCAGGACGTCGGCGAGTACCTGCTGGGCCTGCATCGGGTCGGTCGGTTGCGAACCGACTTAGCGCCCCTGTCGATGACGCTGGCCTACCACATGCCGTGTCACCTCGCTGCGATGCAGATCGGACGACCGGGCTTCGAACTGCTCAAGCTCGTGCCGCAGGTGCGCGTCGAGGCCGTCGATGCCGGCTGTTGCGGCCTGGCGGGCACGTACGGTTTTCAGAAGAAGAGCTTCGACACGGCGATGGCCGCAGGGGCCCGGCTGGCAGACGCGCTCAGCGACGAACGGTTCGAAGCCGGCCTGACCGAATGCGCCACCTGCAAGATGCAGATGGAACTCGCCAGCGGCAAGCCCACCTGGCATCCCATGGTCCTGCTGGCCCGGTCGTATGGGTTGGGCCGCCCGTAGGGTCCCCCTGTCCAACGACCCCCGGCGATCAGGAAATGGGGACACAGAACAGCGCCGATGCCTGGCGGAAACGTTCGCCGCAACCGCTTGGCACACCAAGGCTTACTGGGTCGTCCGCCCGTCCAGGCCACCGCGTTGCCGTTTCCGCAGCCGAACGTCTCCTCATAACCGCACCACCCGACACAACCGGACCTTCGCGCTGCGATCCGCATCGCGGCCTGGTCAGCGTGCCCAATCATCGGGACCGGCATGGCACCGCCGCGATCGGATGATATCGGCATGAAACTTGCCATAGAATGGGGTGGCTGGTCACGGGAGGGGCGCAAACATGGAGCGGGGAAGCCCATATCTTTGGATCTGCCCAGTCTTATCGGCGGCGTGTCTGCTGGTCCTGGCGGGTTGCGGCGGGGGTTCGCGCGCGACGGCGCGGCCCGGCTACGTGGACGAGTACCACCACGCTCTGGCCTGCCGACCGCCGGCGAGGAACCCCGTGCTGCTGTTCGACCGCATCCCGGGCCAACCCGATGGCACGGCCTTCAACACACGAAGCGACTGGCCCTGCACCTCCACACACAGGCGCGGTGGAGAGATCCGCTACTATGCCACCTACGTCAGCGATCGACAGGGAACCGGGTGGTACCATCACGACCTGTTCTACCGAAGCGCTCGCTACTACCAATTCGGCCACGAGGAACGATAGGTTGCCCCCGCGAACGGGCGAGCGTCCTGGCCCTGACGAGCGTACTCGTTTCAACCTTTTGTCTGTTGAGTGACGCGATCTCTGGTCGAGGCGTCCAGTCACGTCGTGTGGCAACGCCCCGTCCCGCAGGGACACAGTGAAGACAGCCCAGGAGTTCACTCCCGGGCTGGTTGCCCTCCCGAACGGTCCAGCACTATCCCCTTCCTCGGCGGCGCGGTACAGTTCCGGCTTGACACACGGGACGCGGAGGTGGATGACCATGACGGTCTGCTTGCGTGCGGGATGGATCGTGGCGGTGATGACGGGGGGCATGGCGATGGGCGAAACGAAGACCTCATCGGGCAACCCCGGGGCGGCGCCTCGGTATCCGGACCATTCCAAGGTGATGATCTGGCGGGACGCAGCGGGCAAGGAGCATCCCGTCAAGACCCCGGCCGACTGGGCCAAGCGGCGGGCGCACATCCTGGCGGGGATGCAAGACGTGATGGGCCCGATGCCGCCGCCGTCGCGCAGGGTGCCCCTCGACGTCAAGACGGTCGAGGTCTTTGAGGCGCCCAAGTTCACGCGCAAGAAGATCACGTTCGCCACCGAGAAGGCGACGCGCGTGCCGGCGTATTTGTTTACTCCAAAGGGCCTCCGCGGCAAGGTGCCGGCGATCTTGTGTCCGCATCCAACGTCCGACATCGGCAAGGGGCGGCCCGCCGGACTGGGCGGGCCCTACTCGCGTCACTACGCGCTGCACCTGGCCGAGCGCGGCTACGTCACGCTCGCCCCCGACTACGTCCGGTTCGGCGAGTACAAGTGGGACCCTTACGCCCACGGCTACGTCAGCGCGTCGATGAAGGGCATCTGGGACCACATGCGGTGCGTCGACCTGCTCGTCTCGCTGCCCCAGGTCGATCCCGAGCGGATCGCGGCGATCGGGCATTCGCTCGGCGGGCACAACAGCATGTTCGTGGCCGTCTTCGACCCGCGGATCAAGGTCGTCGTCAGCAGCTGCGGCTTCAACGCGTTCCGCTGGTATTTCGGCGGCAACCTGAAGGGCTGGTCGCATAAGGGCTACATGCCCAAGATCCCCAGCTACGGCGGGTGGCAGCACATGCCCTTCGACTTCCACGAGGTGGTGGCCGCGCTGGCGCCCCGCCCGTTCTTCGTCAACGCCCCGCTGAAGGACAGCAACTTCGATCATCGCGGGGTCACGGAGGCGGTCGAAGCGGCCCGGCCGGTCTATCGCCTGCTCGGCGCAGCCGACAAGCTCAAGGTCATCCACCCGGACTGCGCCCACGACTTCCCCGACGACGTCCGCGAGCAGGTGTACACCTGGCTCGACCGCGAGCTGCGCCACTCGAAACGATAGCGATATAATCGTCTGGCTGAACGAGACGCCCGCCTCGGTCGTTTTGTCGTCGGGATATCGGGGCGGCCTCGAGACTGCGAAGGAGAACAACGGTGTCGGACACCCCCGCAACGAAGCTGGACCCCATGCGAATCGTCGTGACCGGATCGGCCGGGGCGCTCGGGCGGCGCCTCGTCGAGGCCCTTCAGGCTGACGGGCACATGGTTCGCGGCTTCGACAAGCAACCCGCCGGTGAGGAGACGATCGTCGGCGACCTGACCAACTACAACCTGGTGTTTCAGGTCTGCCAGGGCGCGGACGCGATCTGCCACTGCGGCGCGATCCCCGGGTACAACGGCGATGACATCAGCATGTTCGGCAACAACATCCGCGGCACGTTCAACGTGTTCCTGGCCGCGATACGAGGTCGGGTCAAGAAGATCGTCTTCGCCAGCAGCCTGGCGATCCTGTTGGACAAGGGCCTGAACGACCCGCCGCCGCCCGAGTATCTGCCCATGGACGAGCGGCACCCGCCGCGCTGCCAGGACATCTACGGCTCGACGAAGCTGTTCGGCGAGGAGCTGGGCCGGATCTACGCGATCCAGCACGACATGTCGGTCATCTGCCTGAGGCCGCACCAGATCATTCAGGGGGAGCTGAGCGACTTTGGCGAGCCACTCGGCGAGGGCCGCGTCGCCGTCTGGGACGTCGTCGAGGCCTTCCGGCTCGCCCTGGCCACCGACCGGAAGTATGGCGTGTACAACATCACGGGCAAGGACTGGTCGTACATCACGGCGGCCAAGGCCCAGGCGGAGCTGGGCTACACGCCGCGCTGGTAGCCGGGTGCCGGTCTGGCCGTGCCAGAATGGCAGGTTAGCCGACGCCCTGCGCCGGGGGCATCTTCTGTAAGGTGCTTTTTCCACGGATGTTATGCGTTCGGCGCGTGCCCCGAATCCCTTGGCACAGGACTTGCCCAACAATTAGGTAGAGGGACTCTGTCAGGCCCTGACGTCACAAGGAGCACCACGATGACCACGTTCCGATGGCCCAGTGGGTTCGACCCGCTGATCGGGTTTCGAGCCGTCCAACGCGAGCTGAACCGTCTGCTCAACGTACCCAGCTCGGAGGGCTACCCGCCCGTCAACGTCTACGACGCCGACGACGCCTACGTCGTCGAGGCGCTGTTGCCCGGGGTGGGTACGAGTGAGATCGACCTGTCGATCACGGGCGATACGCTCCTGATCAAGGGCACCAAGCCGCCGCTGCCTGACGTGGAAGAGGACCGTTACCTCCGGCGCGAGCGTGGGCACGGGACGTTCAACCGCACGGTCGTCCTGCCCGACAGCGTCGACGTCGGTCAGGTGACGGCCAAGCAGACCAACGGCGTGCTGACGGTCCGACTGCCGAAGAGCGAGCAGGCGCGGTCGCACCGGATCGACGTCCAGGCCACGTAGCGTCCGCCCTTCGGGCCAGATCGCAACAAGGAGCCAACCGATGAAAGTCAACGTACAGCGCAGAGATAAGGGAGCCGTCCGTCCCACGCGGGACGAGGATCTCGGCAACGACACGATCGCGCCGCTCGCCGACGTCTGTGAGACCGATACGGGCTGGCTGTTGGTGGCTGACATGCCCGGCGTGGCCAAAGAGCAGCTCGAGGTGCAGGTCGAGCGCGGCGTGCTGACGATCTCGGGTCAGTTCGGCACCGAGCCGCCCGAGGGCCGGGAGATCTATCAAGGGTTCCAGCGCCCCGACTACTTCCGATCGCTGGCGCTGAGCGACGAGGTCGACCGGGCCAACATCACCGCGAACCTGACCAACGGCGTCCTGACCATCGTGCTGCCTCGCGCCCAGGCCGCCGAGACCAAGAGGATCGTCGTCGAGGCCGGCGAGTAGTCCGGCGCATCCAGGCTGCCTGTGAGGCGAGCGACTACGACGCGCCGAGCCTGGCGGCCTCGCGGTCGAGGATCTCCCAGGCCTTGTCGATGTAGAACCGGTAAGCCTCCAACGGGGTCCCGTTGGGAATCCGATGGTCCAACCCCAGCACGCATCCCCCCGTCCGGACCATCGGCGGGATCTTGTACTCCAACTCGGCAACGATGGCTTCTTGGCTCTTGCGAAGGACGTGCTTGTCGATCCCGCCCTCGAAGGCCAGGCGCGTGCCGTAGATCTCGCGCAGCTTGACGACGTCCATTCCCGCGGCCGGCTCCATAGGGTGCATGACGTTGACGCCGGCCTCGAGGAACGCGGGGATCACGGCGTTCATGTCGCCGTCGGAATCCTGCAGGAACAGCCGGGCGCCGCGGGCCGACAGCATGTCCCAGATGCGGCGGTAGTAGGGCTTGATGAATTCGTCCACCTGGGCCGGGCCTGCGAGCGGGCCGCTCTTGCCGGCCATGTCCTCGTGGACGAAAAGCTGATCCACCTCGACCGTCGAGGAAACCCGATCGAGCACGCGGCTGGCCGTCTCCCCGATCGCCTCGAGGACGTCGCGGACGAGTTCGGGTTGGGTGTAGTAGGCCATGCACAGCGCCTCCTCGCCCATCAGTTCGCGGGGTTCGTCGAAGCCGCCGGGGATTGACACGCCGACGACGCGGCCGTCGGCCCGGTGTTGCCTCGCCACGTCCGCCCAGTTGGGCGCGAAGCGGTCCTCGCTGAACGCGTAGTGGTGCTTGATCCGCAGCCAATCGTCCATGGTCTTGACGGGGTAGTCGAGCGGGTGGGCGAGGCTGGCGGCGGCCTTGTACAGCTTCGCGGTCCGGCCCATTCGATCGCGGACGATCAGGTGCTCGTCGGTCTCTTCGAGGATCTCTTCGCTCTGGCCCCCCATCCAGCCCGTGTTGACGGGGATCGAACCCGCCTGGGCCCGGCGGTACCGGAAGGCCGAGAAGTCGAGCTCCGCCGGGGTGGCGCCCTGTTCGATCCATTCGTCCTTCAGGCCGACCAGCGGGCCGAAGATCTCCGTGAAGAGCGGCCGTCGGTTGGCCTGGAAGGTCATGTAGTCGAGGTACTCGGTCCGATCGACCTCCATGCCGCGGTCGATGGCGAGCTTCGCGTGGATGTCGCTGAGCGTCCGCCTGGCCGCCTCGGCCCGCGCTGCTTTGGGGTCGCGCGTCATGGATGCCGTCCCTCGTGTGCGCGGCGTCGTGTCCGAACGATAGATGACACCGGGGAAGTTCCGGAGCTCCCGTCATCGCACGCCGGACTGGACCCCCAGGAACTCGACGATCGAATCGGCGGCGGCGAACCCCTCGGCGATGGCCTGCACGACCGTCGTGCCGCCGTTGACCAGATCGCCGGCGGCAAACACCCCGTCCCGACTGGTCATCCAGGGCCGGGCGTTCGGGCCGACGTTGACGGCGAGCCGTCCGGCGTGGGTCATCTGCACGCCGGGCAGCAGCTCGCGGATCCCGGCCGGCGGGAGCTCCCCGATGGCCTCGACGCACCCGTCGATCTCGATCTCGTGTTCGGTGCCCTGGATCGGCTCGGGCCGGCGGCGGCCGGAGTCGTCCGGGTCGCCCAGTTGCGTGCGGACGACGCGGACGCCCTTCAGCCGGCCACGGGCGTCGGTGTCGTAGCTCAGCGGCTGGGTGAGGATCAGGAAGTGAACGCCAGCCCGAAGGCACCGGTCGCGCTCGCCGGGCCAGGCGGGCATCTGGGCGAGACTTCGGCGGTAGAGCAAGTAGACGTCGTCGGCGCCGCGCTCGACGGCCATCATCGCGGCGTCCATCGCGGTGTTCCCGCCGCCGATGACAGCGAGGCGGCCGGTGATCCGCCGCGTAGGGTCGGCGTTGAAGGCGGCCAGGAAATCGACGGCGTCGAAGACGCCCTCGGGCGGCGGGTCGTCGGTCAGGCCTGGCGAGCGGCCCAGGCCGAACGTCAAACACACCGCATCGAAACTGCCCTCGTCCAACACCTGTTCCAGATTGTGCTCAGCCGTCAGTGGCGTGTTGTAGCGCCACTCGAGCCGGTCCGGCGGGGCGGCGCGGAAGATGCTCTCGATCTCCTCGACGACCAGGTCGGCCGACAGCCGGCCCAGCGGGATGACCTGACCGGCCTTGCCGCCGGGACGCGCCCCCTTCTCGAAGACGGTAACGTGCTCGCCGTGCTCGATGAGTTTGGCGGCGCAGGCCAGGCCGGCCGGTCCGGCGCCGATGACGGCCACGCGCCGGCCGGTCGCGTCGGCCGGCGGCGCCAGCTCCGTCCACCCCTCCTGCCGGGCACGTTGGGCGACGTACCGCTGGATGTCGCGAATGGGGACCGCGCCGTCGCCGATCCATCGCTGGACGCACCCGCCCTCGCACTGAACCTCGACGGGGCAGACGTACGCGCAAATCTCGGGCAGCAGATTGGCGCGGCGGAGGATGCGATAGGCCTCGCGGTCGTCACCGTCGGCCACGGCGCGGAGGAAACTCGGGATGTCGATCCGGGCCGGACACCCCACCACGCACGTCGGGCTGATGCAGGACCGACACTTCTGCGCGAGCCGGCGAATCTCGGCCGGATCCCGCCGCCGGCCCATCTGGTAGATGGGGGCGTAGATCTCATGGTCCCGCACGACGCACCCGGTCCGGCCGCCGTCGCGCATGATCTGCGTGCAGGACGAACAGGCGATGCAGACCTTGGTCGGCTCCATGCGTCCGTGGGCGAGCAGGTCCCGCGCGTAATCGGGGTAGGCGATGCTGCCGCGCCCGAGCCCGACGAGCGTCGCCCAGCCCCGCTGGATGGCGCCCGCGGCGACGTGCGGCATGAACTGCCGCAGCCAGGAGTATCCCGTGCCGACGATGCTCAGTTGCGGATAAACCTGCTGAACCTGTCTGGCCACCTCGACCATCCGCGCCACGCCCTCCAACGGATGGTGATCGGCGATGTAGCCGCTCGCGACGGGGTGATCGAAGGGCCGACCGTAGTGTGGATTGTAGTAGGGATTGCCGACGGTGACGTTCAGACCGCCGTAGCCGATCTCGATCAGCCGGCCGATCAACACGATCGGTTCGGCCAGGTCGGGCTGAAGATGGTTACCCTGATCGACCCCCCAGCCGTAGGGGTATCGATACGCGTCGTAGAGGTTCAGCCGACTGGTCACCTCCAACCCGGGGACCTCCTCGCGAATCCGCGCGGCGGATTCGCGGAGCAGCCGCGTGCGGTTCTCGAGGCTGCCGCCGTAGCGGCTGTCTCGCCGGGTGTGGGCGCCCAGCAGCTCGTTCATCAGGTAGCCGTGGCAGGCCTTGACGTCGACGGCGTCGAAACCGGCCTGGGCGGCCAGCTTGGCGGCGATGACGAAGCGATCCTGCAGGGCGTCGAGCTCGTCGTCGGTGATCAGCGGATGGTCGGCGGACAGCTTGCTTCGAGGATCGAGCACGCCGCTGTGCTGGGCGATGATGGGGGCGGGTTTCCCTTCGGGCTTGCTGTATCGCCCCGAATGGGTGAGCTGGAGGACCAGGACGGGCGTGTGGCCCATCGTTTCGCTCGCCGCCTGGCGGGTCTGATCGACGAGTCGGGCGATCTGGTCCACCGTGCCCTCGTGGATCCACAGCTGGCGGGGGTTGGCGCGGCCCTCGGGGACGATGGCACAGGCCTCGAACCAGATCAGCCCCGCGCCGCCCGCGCCGAACCGGCGGTAGCGACGGAAGACCAGCTCGCTGGGCGCGCCGTCGGCCAGGCCGTCGCAGCCTTCCATGGGATGCACCACCAGGCGGTTCGGGACCTCGAGGCGACCGAATCTCACCGGCTCGCCGAGAACGGCGAAGTCCTCCTCGAGCGGTAGGTCCAAGCCGAGCCGGGCGACGTCGTCCCGGAGCTCAGCCAGATTGCGGTACGAGAAACGTTGGTGTTCGGCCATTGACAAGCCCCTTCGTCCATCACGAGACACTCGGCTTGATCATAGATGGCCCGCGGCGTGGCCGCAAGACGACCGGCGGACCGGGGGCGATTCCGCTTGGTGTCCCGCCTTCATGACGCTGTCTTGCTGGGCGCGCGTGGCGGTGTTACCGTATGCGCGATGACCCGCAATACCACCACCTACAAGCAGGCCGGCGTTGACATCGAGGCCGGCGATCGGTTGGTCGATCTGATCGCCCCGCTGGTCCGGCGAACCTATGGGCCGCGGGTCATCGGGCGGCACGGCGGGTTCGCGGGCATGCTCCGGCTGGATTTCAACGACCGGCTGTTCCGCCGGAACTACCGCGACCCGGTCCTGGTCGCGTGCACCGACGGCGTCGGGACCAAGGTGTTGGTGGCGATCCAGGCCGGTCGGCTCGACACGATCGGCATCGACCTGGTGGCCATGAGCGTTAACGACATGCTCACCTGCGGCGCCGAGCCGTTGCTGTTCCTCGACTACGTCGCCGTCAGCCGGCTCGAGCCCGAGCGCGTCGCCGAGATCGTGGCCGGCGTCGTGACCGGGTGCGAGCAGGCGGAGTGCGTCCTGCTCGGCGGCGAGACGGCCGAGATGCCCGACCTGTATCGCGCGAACGACTTCGATCTGGCCGGCTTCGCCGTCGGCGTCGTCGAGCTGAAACGGCTGGGCGCGATGCAAGCCGCCGAGCCCGGCGACGTCATCGTCGGTCTGGCCTCCGACGGCCTCCATTCGAACGGGTACTCGCTGGTCCGGCGCCTGGTGCTCGACGAAGCGGGGGTGGGCCTGGACGATCACGTACCCGAGCTGGGCCGGACGCTCGGCGAGGAGCTGCTTGTGCCCACGCGGATCTACGTCCGTCCGGTCGTCAAGCTGCTCGGCGCGTACAAGGTCAAACGGACGATCCGCGGGATGGCCCACATCACCGGGGGCGGACTGCCGGGCAACGTCGCGCGATGCCTCCCGAAGGGATGCCACGCCGCGATTCGGCGCGACAGCTGGCCCGTCCCGCCGATCTTCACCTACCTGCAGTCGCTCGGCGTGGACGAGGAGGAGATGTATCGCGTGTTCAACATGGGGATCGGCTACGCCCTGATCGTCCGGCCCGCGTTCGTCGCGTCGGTGATGCGGCAGCTGACGCGGTCGGGCGAACGTCCCTACGAAATCGGCGCGGTTCGACGAGGAGGTTCTGGGGTTCGCTTCGTTTGAGACAAGGTGACGGCATGAGCAATGACAAGCTGCGTTTTGGACTGGTGGGTTTGGGACGGTTCGTGGAGATCGCGCATCTGCCCTGCTACTTCGAGACCGCCTACAGCGACCACATCACGCTGGCGGCGATCTGTGACCTGAACGAGGAACGGCTGAAGGAATTCGCCCCGCAGTGCCGCGGCGCCGAGACGTTCACGGACCACCGCAAGATGTTCGCCGAGGCGGAGCTCGACGCCGCCGTCGTCGTTACGCCCGATCACGCCCACACGCGGGTCGTGCTCGACGCGCTCGAGGCCGGATTGGACGTCTTGGTCGAGAAGCCGTTGACGATGGTCACCGCCGAGGCCGTCGAGATCGTCGAGAAGGCCCGTCAGCTCGGACGCGCCGTCATCGTCGATTTCCACAAGCGATACGACCCGGTCCATCTGGCCCTCCGCGAGCGCGTGTTGGCCGGCCATTACGGCGCGGTTCAGACGGCCTATTCGTGGATGCAGGACGAGATCACCGTGCCGTGCGGGGGGTTCTTCCGGTCCGACCTGGCGGCCAGGAGCAGTCCGGTCTGGTTCTTGGGCGTGCACTTCTTCGACGCGATGCGGTTCATCACGGGGCTCGAGCCGATCGAGGTCCGCGCAACCGCCTACAAGGACGAGGTTCCCGCCCAAGGGGTTGACACTTACGATGCAGTCAAGGCCGACTTCATCATGAACAACGGCGCCAACTTCACGTTTGTGGCGAGCTGGAACCTGCCCAAGGGCGCGCCGGCGCTGACGGTCCAGGGCCTGACGCTGCAGTGCGCAAAGGGACACGTCACGCTCGATACGACCGACCGCGGTTGGCGCGACCTGTCGAGCGAGGGCAACCGTTGCATCAACCCCAACTTCCTGCATAAGCTCGGTCGGAACTACCGCGGCTACGCCGTTGAGAGCCCCGGCGAGGGCCTGATGGAGATCGCCGCCCACCGCCGCAACCCCGTCGACCCGAGTGACGATCCCGACCTGTTCGCCCTCAACGGCCTGTACGCCACGCTGATGGGCCAGGCCGTCGACGCCTCGCTCGCCGCCGGCACGACCCTCCGCGACGGCCACGCCCTGATCGGAAGCACGATCGCCATCAACGACTTCCTGACCGAGCAGGTCGGCGCCGAACGGGCCAAGCCGTTCGTGATCGACGCGGGGTAGGTTCTCAGTGACACCGAGACGTCAGGTGTGTCTTGACACACCTCCAGGCTCTTAGGGAAGCGGGGTCTGAGATGCCTGTCAATGAGTACCAGACTGCCCTGCGAAGACGCATCGAGTACGAGGATGGGTTGCTCAACACCCGGACTACCATATTCATAGCCACGAACGGTTTGCTGCTCGCAGCGATAGGACTTGGGGCAACTGGAGTACTGTCGTATGCGATCTCGGGGCTTGGGCTATTCGTGTCTGTGATGTGGTTTCTGTGTGGGCGTCGCTCGCTGAATATCCTCAGGAAGCTGACAAAGGAGTATCTTGGACAGGGAAGGAGCGACGTTGAGGATGGCGACACTCTGGCCAAGATCGAGAAGATAGTCCAGGACGCCTTGGGCAGTCACGGTTGGAGACGCCCGACGGCCCTCATAGCACGAGGCCTACCTATCGTGTTCTTGGCAGGCTGGATGGTAATCGTCGCGGTGCTCGCTTGGAGGGCGGGCGCCCCGTACCAGCGGTGACCGCGCGCCTATGTCCTGCTTGGCGGAGGCGAACGTTGAAGTATGAAGTGATCATCTACTGGTCCGAGGAGGACGGGGCCTACATCGCCGAGATACCGGAGTTGCCCGGATGCATGGCCGACGGCAAGTCATATCGGGGGGCCCTGCAGGCGGTGGAGCGCGTCGCGAAGGAGTGGATCGCCGTCGCCCGCGAGTTGGGACGGCCGATCCCCGAGCCGAAGGGCAAGAAACTGATGTTTGCGTGACCCGCCACATGTGGTTGCTCAGGCCCCTTACCACACATGCCTCTCAGCATAAGCGGGATCGCGGCACACGAACGAGGCATCTTTGCCGGCGCCAGCTGTAGGGTGCGTCTTGACTCAACCATTGCAGAACACCGCTGGGAACGAGGCATGCT
>CAYMLO010000193.1:0-15255 GCA_964390905.1 uncultured Planctomycetales bacterium
AGCGTCATCGATGGGTCAACATTGTACCTGCGCACGGGGAGGATCATCTCAGCCATGGGATGCTACCTCATTGTGGTAGAAGGCGGGACACTGCGGCGCAACTTTCCCATATCATCGCATTCCCGATGTTGCGACGCGATCGGACGCGTCCAAACACACGATACGGAAGCCGACGTTGAACACGCGCTGCCAGGGTTCGTAGGCCAGACGAAACGCCAAGCGGGCGCGTTTCGGGCGGTCAGACCAGGCGCCGCCTCGGACGATCTGCTTGCTCGCGGAAAAGGTCCCTGACACCTTTTCCGGTTCGCCAGAAAAGACTCCCGTCCCCTTTTTTCTTGCGATGGGGACGCCGTGACGACCATGGAGACGTCCGCCAACCAGGTCCACAGAAAAGGGGCCCTGCGAGTGCCGACCACCTCAAACGCTTCAGAGAAAGGGGAAACGGAGAGGGGGGGATTCGAACCCCCGAGACCCTTACGGGCCTAACGGTTTTCGAAACCGTCTCCTTCAGCCACTCGGACACCTCTCCACGTCCGCGCGCCACGCTACAAGACGTCGCGCACGGGCAACGGTCAATGCCGTCCACATCAACGCTATCACCCGGGCGGCGGAGCGTCAAGAACGTCTGGGCGGGGACTGTCTGCTATAGGTCGTCAGCCGGGCTTCAAAATCGATGACGAAACGCTACCCTATTGACCTTGGCACCTGCTTGTCGGACGTTCTGAGGGGTCCGGCCTGCGCAGCTTCCGGAGGACCGACACGCCATGAAGTCAATCTGCTGGACCACGTTGCTGGCTGCCGTCTTCGCCGTAACGGCGGGATCCTCGCTTTCCCCTGGGACGGCGGTCGCCGGGCCGATCCCCCGTTCGGAACACCCTCGTCCCCAGATGGTGCGGGCCGACTGGCTGAACCTTAACGGCGAGTGGGAATTCACCGAGACGGACGACAATACGGCCTTCCTCGGCAATTCCCGTTATCCAGACAAGATCGTCGTGCCCTTCTGTCGTGAGAGCTCGCTGTCGGGGTTGAAGCGCCTGGGGTTTGTCAAGAACGTGTGGTATCGCCGCACGTTCGAGGTCCCCGCCGCCTGGCGTACTCCGCGGACCCGGCTGCACGTGGGCGCGTGCGATTGGCGGAGCCGCGTCTGGGTCAACGACACGCTGGTCGGTCAGCACGTCGGCGGCAGCGCGCCATTCGCGTTCGAGATCACCGGGGCGCTGCGGTCCGGAAAGAACACGGTCGTCATCCATGCCTTCGACGATACGCGCAGCGGTCTGCAGATGTGTGGGAAGCAGGCGCAGAAGGAGAAGAGCCACGGCTGCGTCTACACGCGGACGACGGGCATCTGGCAGACCGTGTGGCTGGAGGGCGTCGGCCAATCGTACATCCGGCAGTTCTCCGCCGTCCCGGATCCCAGGAACGAACGCGTCGTGATCAACGCCGAGGTCGTCGGGCCCTCGCAAGGGGTGGTGCTGACGGCCACCGCGCGTGCCAGCGGCGAGGTGGTGGCCGGGGCACGGGGCCCGGCCGACTGGCGACACACGTACACCGTTCTGAAGATCCCCAAACCGCGACTGTGGTCGGTTGACGATCCGTTTCTGTATGACCTGACGCTGACGCTCTCGCGCGACGGCAAGACGATTGACTCGCTGACGAGCTACATCGGCGTGCGGACCGTATCCATCGAGGGGCGCGCGATTCTGATCAACGGCAAGCCGGTGTTTCAGCGGACCGTTCTCGACCAGGGGTTCTATCCGGACGGCATCTGGACCGCGCCGACCGACGCGGCGCTCAAGCGCGACATCGAGCTGTCCAAGGCCGCCGGTTTCAACGGCGCGCGGTTGCACCAGAAAGTGTTCGAGCCGCGGTTCCTGTACTGGGCGGACAAGATGGGCTACCTGATCTGGGGCGAACTGCCCAACTGGGGCGCCGACAACACCAGGCCCGAGGTCAACCTGCCCATCCTCGACGAGTGGGTCGAGATCCTCGCGCGCGATCGGAATCACCCCGCGATCATCGGCTGGTGTCCGTTCAACGAGACCCGCCCATCGGCCGGAGCACTGCAGCGATCAATCGTCAACGTCACGCGGCAGATCGACCCGACCCGTCCCGTGCTGGAGTCGAGCGGCTACCACCACAGCCATCCGGATCCGGACCTGCTCGACGCGCACGACTACAATCAGACACCTGCGAGCTTCAAGCAGCGGTGGGACAGCCGCTTCGCCGATGCCCCCCTGCCGGAGCGCTACGGCGGCGGTGCGGACAAGCCCGTGCCGTTCTTCGTCAGCGAATACGGCGGCATCGGCTGGCAGGTCGGCAAGGGCGGGTGGGGATATGGGCGGAATCCCAAGACGCTCGAGGCGTTTTACGAGCGCCACAAGGGGTTGACCGACGCACAGTTGGACAACCGGTACCTCTTTGGCTTCTGCTACACGCAGTTGACCGACATCGAGCAGGAACAGAACGGCGTGTACACCTACGCGCGCAAGCCGAAGTTCGACGTCGCCAGGCTTCACGCCATCAACGCTCGGCGCGCCGCCTATGAGGTGGACCCGCCGTTGGCGCCATCGCCTGCCGCGCGGCCGGCATGGAAGGTCCTCGTGGGCGCCGTGCCCGACGGGCCGATGTCCCGCGAGTGGCGGTACGTGACCAAGACCCCGCCGGCAGACTGGGCTGCGCCGGGATTCGACGATTCGGATTGGAAGGTCGGTCGCGCCGGCTTCGGGAAGAAGGGTGGCTGGGAGAACCGCATCCGAACGCCCTGGACGGGCAAGGACATCTGGCTGCGACAGGCGTTCCAGTTCGAGGGTGGGCCCGTCGGACGCGCCCTGCTCGGCACTCACTACGACAACGCCACCGAGGTCTACGTGAACGGCAAGCAGATCTGGAAGCGCAGCGGGTGGAATGACGCGTATGCGGGGTTCGATGTTACCGGCCCGGTGCGTGGGGCGCTCCGGGCGGGCAAGAACGTCATCGCCATCCACTGTCATCAGGACGAAGGGGGTCAGTACATCGACGCGGCGCTGCTGGTCGCGCCAAGGAGCAAGACTGCCATGGACCTTCAGAAGGAGGCATTCGGCAAGACGTCGGACGGCAAGACCGTGGATCTCTACACGCTCACCAACGCCAACGGCATGCGCGTGCGGATCATCAGCCATGGCGCCTACGTGATCTCGATCGAGGTGCCCGACCGCGACGGCAAACTGACCGACGTTACGCTCGGGTACGACGACCTGGCCGGGTACCTCAAGGACGGCTGCAATTTCGGAGCCGTGTGCGGGCGCTACGCCAACCGCATCGCCAAGGGCAAGTTCACGCTCGACGGCGTCACGTACACGCTGGCGGTCAACAACGGCCCGAATCACCTGCACGGCGGGATCAAGGGATTCAACCGAATGCTGTGGGAGGGCCAGGTGATCGAGGAGGCGGACGCCGTCGGCGTCAAGCTGAGCTACGTCAGCCGCGACGGTGAGGAGGGCTATCCGGGAAACCTGACCTGTTCGGTGACGTATTTGCTCACCGACGACAATGCGCTCAAGCTTCACTACGAGGCGACGACCGACAAGCCCACACCCATCAACCTTACCAATCACGCTTACTTCAACCTGGCGGGCCAGGGAACGGGCGACATCCTCGGGCACGAGATGATGATCAACGCGGATCGGTTCACGCCGGTCGACGAGACGCTGATTCCCACTGGCGAGCTCCGGGCCGTCAAGGGCACGCCATTAGACTTCACCAAACCCGTGGCCATCGGGGCCCGCATCGATCAGGACGACGAGCAACTCCGGTTCGGCAAGGGGTACGACCACAACTACGTTCTGAACAGCAGCGATGGGTCGCTCGCGCTGGCGGCGAGGGTGTATGAGCCGAGCAGCGGTCGGGTCATGGAGGTCTACACGACCCAGCCGGGCGTTCAGCTGTATACGGGCAACTTTCTGAACGGCAAGGTAATCGGCAAAAGCGGACGGGCCTACAAGCACCGCTATGGGTTCTGTCTGGAGACGCAGCACTTCCCCGATTCGCCGAACCAGGATGGCTTCCCATCCACGATCCTGCGGCCGGGCCAGCAGTACAAGCAGACGACCGTGTTCAAGTTCTCTACCCGATGACGCAGCGGTGCCGACGGCGGTCGATCAACGTCCCAGGGATCGCGCGCTCGTCTCCATGGTGGTATCGCCTTTGGGATACCAATAGGGAAACGCGGGTGAGATCTCCGGCCGGCCGTAGCGGTACGTCACGCGCCAGAAGCCCGCTTCCTCGGGGTAGCGTTCCCATTGGTCGAAGAGGGGCATGAGCTGCGCCTTGGCGGTTTGCAGTGCGGTGGCGTTGGCGGCCTTCTCCTTGCCCTTCAGGTCCCGGTCCAGCCGATGTCGCCACCAGCACTCCCGCCAGAGGTAGAACGTTCGCAGGTACAGCGCGGTCTTGGTGACGCCCTCCTTGAAACGGGCGTATCGCTCGGCGTCCGGCGCCTTGGACGGATCCGTCCGCGCGAACGCCGCTTCCATTCGGTCGACGTGCTCCAACGCCCGCGCGTTGCTCTGTAACACCTGCTTCGGCGCCGTCTTCTTGTAGGCCTTTTCCAGCTCGTTGGCCCGGGGACTGAAGACCATCGTCCACTTGATGTAGACCGGATGCGTCACATCCGCTCGTTGCCCGATGTACTCCTCGACAAACGCGTCTTCGGTGATCAGCAGCGCCTCGGCCGCCGCCTCGGCGTTCGCCGACCCGACGTGCAACGCCGCGAAGTCCCTGGCGAGTTGCTTCGGGTCGGCGTTCGGGTCCCATCCCAGCTTGGCCAGCAGGTACACGTTGGCCTGGCCCGGCGTGAAGCCCCGGGTGAACATGCGAAACGATCGCCAATGCCCCCGCCACGAGATCCGCACGTTCTCCCCGCCGCTGAGGTACCCCGGCTCATGGTCGGGCCAGATGCACCCCTCGGCCCACGGTCCCCACGCGTTCAGGCCGACGACGCCGTTGCCGCGACACGTGCGGACGACTTGGCCCCAGCGCTTCATGTAGATGAACAGTCGGGACCAGCCGTCGTACTGACGGAACGTGTCGAACACGACCACCATCGGGCGCGTTCGGGCCACGCCGCTGGTGATCGCGTCGGTCGTCGGCCAGTTCAGCCAGAAGTCGCCGCCGGTGTTCTTGATCGACAGCATGGCGCCCTTGGGCACGTCTCGGGTCGCCTCCTTCAGGCCGGCGACGTCGCTGGCGATTCGCCACAGCCGGAACATGCACCGCTTGCCGGCTGCCTGGCAGGCATTGTGGTACATCGTGATCATCCGAGCGGCGCCCGCGCGCCCGTGCTTCCGCCACAGTGCCTTGCTCTTGTAGCCCACGCGCGGGTGGGTCTCGGTGGCCGTGATGATCATGCCATCGAGCGGCACGCGCTCGAACAGCTCCTTGTACCGCGCGTGGATGACCCGCGCGATGTTCGGGCTGTCCAGGTCGATGCCATACAGCTCGTGCAGCTGCGGCGGGTACTGGATCTCGTAGACCTGCAGGTATACGTCCACGTGCAGGGCGTGCGCGTGATCGCAGAGCTCCTTGAGGTATTTGCAGAAGACGACTGATCGCGCGCGGTGTCGGTCGTTCGGTGGGTACACCTTCTTGTCCAGGTGGCGGTAGTCGATGTACTCCTCGACGCCGAGATGCAGCACCGCGACCGCGTTGTAGCCCAGCCGGACGACCTGCTCGATCATCCGCTTGGCCTCGTCGACCTCGTCGCGAAGCAGCTCTTCGTTGACGTACGGCGGCTCGTCCGTGTAGTAGCCCCGGTCGGGGATGTCAAGCAGCTGACCCTCTTCTGAGAAGATGCGGATCGGGAAGGCGGGGCACGACGTGGTCTTGATCTTCCACATGTCGTCGCCGAGGCGAATCCGCTCGGCCAGCTTGAACAGGGCGTACATCGTCCCGCGCTCATCTCCCTCAACGATCAACGCCTGTCGGCCCGCGAGCTGAACCGGTGCGATGCGATAGCCCTCCGGCTTTGACGGCTGCCAGGCCGGCCCGCTCGCCTCCTTGGGGCGCCCCACCAGGATCAGGTTGCCTGGCGGTAGCGGCGCATCGACCGCCCGCCAGACGATCGAGACCTTGCCCCCACAGGTCCGAATCGCCTCGGCCAGGTCTTCACACGCCATCGCGTAACCGGCATCGTGTTTGCGCGCCTCCGGCGCCACGATGGCGGTTCGGTTCGGGGCTGCGCCGAGTGCTGGGATCGTCAGCGCCAGGCACACCCCCCCTACCGCTATCGATCTGTGTTTGCGTCTGATGGCCATCCCCAAGCTCCTGTCAATGGGCACCGACGCGCGGTCGCGGCACTCGGTTCGCCTACTTGAGCTCCTTGATTCGGATGTTGCGGAACTCCACGCGCGAGCCGTGGCCGACGAAGCCGAGGTGGCCCGTCGTTCGCTTCAGGCCGGGGTGATGCTTGCCGTCCATCGTCTTGGGCGTGCTGGCCTTGATGATGTCGGCGTCGACGATGGTTACGCCGTTGAGCTTGACGGTGACGTGCGGGCCCTTGGCCGTGATCTCCTCGGTGTTCCACTGCCCGACCGACTTGAGATGGCCGCGCTTGGCAGGCGCCACGCCGTAGATGGAGCCGTGGTACTGATAGGGTTGGAGGTGCTTGTATCGGTCGGCCGTATCGTCCAGGATCTGGATCTCCATACCCGTGTAGGCCGCGGTGCCCGCCATCGGCGAGCGAATCGCCACGCCGCTGTTCGCACCGGGCGTCAGCTTGAATTCGAATCGGAACACGAAATCGCTGTATTGTTTCGCCGCGTAGATGCTCCCGCCGCCGACGAGCTTGCCGTCCTCGACACGGTAGGCTGACGTATGCCCCGTCCACCCGGTGAGGTCCTGGCCGTTGAAGAGCGGGATGAACCCCTCGGCGTCGGGCTTCGGCGGCGGTGGCGGGGGCGGGGGCTTCGGGCCGGTGCCCTCGGCATAGACCTTGAGCTCAACGAGATGCACGGCCTCGTTGACGCTGTTCTTCAGGACGTTATGCGGACGTGCCTCGCGTCGATGGGTCCGAAAGAGTGGATGACCCCATCGGGCGTCGCGGTCTGGACGTTCTTGCTCATGTCCACGACCGTCTTGAACGTCTTGCCATCGGTCGAGGTCTGCAGGTTGTATTGGTACGATCGGTTTCCGTCCCAGTAGAAGTAGACATGCACCGTGTCGATCCTGACGCGCTTGCCCAGGTCTACCTGTAGCCACGACGGCCAGGTCGCACCGAACCAGGCTGAGTTACGGTCCTTGACGTTGCCGTCCACGGCGAGCTCGGGCACCTTGTTGCCCTGGTGCGGGACCGACGTCTTGGCCGCTCTGGCCAGGGCCAGGTTTAGCTTGTCGGGCTTCGGGAGCGAGTCGAGGTATTGCTTGGCCCGCTTACGGACGTTGACGTCTTTGGTGACCGCGACGACCTTCTCCAACGCGGCGACGACGTGGGGGCCACGCAGGCCCTTTTCACCCTTCTTCTGCGGACAGACGATCTTCACCACCGCCGCAGCCGTCGTGTCTTTCAGTGTCGAATCGTCCAGATAGGTTGCCACCAGGTTCAGAGACGCCACGGTCTTCACGTTGCCCAGCGCGACGAGGACCGGCTGCCTCGCCGGTGGTTGCGGTATGGCGGCCAGCGCGTCTGCGTACATGCTGACCTTCTTGTTCCCGGGCAACTTCGAATCCCCCACCAGCCGCACGTATCCTTTGATGGCCGCCGATCGGTGTGCCGCCTCTGTGGCGCTCTTGACCAGGTCCAGCAGCCCGCCAGCGGCGCTCAGTTCGGGCCAGGCCGCGAGGGCGCCGGTGGCCGCCTCTTTGACGGTAGCGTCACCGCCCTTCACATCGGCAAGGACGACCTCCAGCGCCTTCTTGCCACCGATCTTCGGTAGCGTCCGTAGCAGCACGGCCCGTTTCTCGCCCTTCGTTTTCCCTATGGACGTCAGGATCTGCTCCGCGCGCTTCTCGGGATCGGCGGTTCGTTGGGCGGCTGACACGACTGCCTTCTGTGCCTCCATTTGTTCGGCCCCGGGCTTGGCGCTGAGCACAAGCTCGATGAGCCTCGGCAGCGATCGCTCATCTGTCAGATGGAGAAGCGCCCGGATGGCCGCGAGCCGGACAACTGCCTCCGGCTCCTGGGTTGCGGCGAAGACCATTGCCAGATGCGCCGTTGCCCGCCTGGCCGCCAGGACGTCGAGCAGCGCTGCCCGGGATGGTGGCGGCACACTCCCCAGCGCACCGGCCACCGCGGCCATCGCGGGTTCGCCGGGAACGCGCATCAGGACGGCCTTGATCGTGCTGACCTCATCGGGCTGGTCCGTTTTGAGTGCCGTCAGCAGTGCACGCACGGCGTCGCCACGTCCCAGACGGCCAGCCGCCGGGATCGCCGCCAGCCGGACCGCCTTGTCTGCGTCCTTCAGCGCTGTCAGGAGGGGCGGCAGCGCCGACGGATCGCCCCGGCGACCGAGCATCTCGACGATTCGCGCCCGTGCGGCCGGCGTGACGTGCCGCATCTTCTCAACCCACCCGGCCGTCGCCGCCGGGCCAGGAATGTCGCGGGCCAGCTCGAGTGCTGCGTACTGGACCTGAGCGCTCTTGACGTCCATGGCTTCCAGGAGGTCGCCGAGAGCGTCCTGGCCCAATGCGGATACAAGCGTGCCGAGCGCCGCGCAGCGGACGTGTTGTTCATTCGGCTCGCTCCGCGTCTTGATCAGGTCGCGGCAGATCTTGGCAGCTTGTTCCTTCTGGCCCGCCCCGGCGAGCCGCCGTGCGAACAGCAGGTAGAACGACGTCGCCTGTGCCCTGTCGTAAGGCGCGGTTGCCTGTGCCGCCTTCGACAGGACGGCGGCTGCAGACGGTGCGCCGATGTTGGCGAGGGCGTGCAGTGCCGCTCGGCGCGTGTTCGCGTTGTTGCTGCTTGCATGCTGGATGAGCTCCGCGGTGGCGGATTTGCAGCGCAGCGCGCCGAGCGCGTTGATGATGGTGACGCGGTTGCCGCCCTGTGCCGACCGCAGTGCGTTTGCCAGCAGCGCGGGCACGTCGGGCGTGCGAATGGCGATCAGGGCCTGCGTCGCCGGCTCGCACAGCCTCTTGTCGGCCAACAGCTTCCCCAGAGGGTCGACCGACTCGGCCTTGCCGGCCACTTGGAGTTGACGGATCAGGAACGCCTTCACCTCATTGTCCGACGCCGATGCCAGGGCGGCGAGCACCGCACCTGCGTACATCTTCCGCTCTGGCTCTGCGCCTGAACGGCAGACGTGTACGGCCAACCCGCTCAGGGCATAGCGGGCCTTCGTGTCGTCGCCTGTGCCCGGTGGCACGAGCAGCTTGCAGATCTCTCCGATCCCCGCCGGGCCCAGCTTGACCAACTCGGTGGCAACCCGGGTCTCTTCAGCGGCCTTCGGCGCGGGCATCTTGCTCAGCAGATTGGCCACCGCGCTCTTCGCATCAGCCGCCAACGCCACGGGAGATGCGATGCAGCAGACAGCACACATCGCCACGAGCATCAGATCTCTTCGACGTATCATCCAAGTGTTCTCCGAACGTCTCCGTCTGGTGGCTCGAGGGCCATCGAAGACGGTTTCCTTACAGATGCCACGGTGCCCGCATCGGTGGATCGACCAGCCGGTTCGCCGCTTCGTCATCGATAAAGCGCTGCTTGACTGGATCGAACCGCAGTGGCCGTCGCACACGCAGCGCGATCTTGCTCAGATTTACGAGCGTGCAGGAACGATGGGCATTCGCCTCGTTGAGCGCGAACTTCTGACGCCGCCTGACCGCCGTACAGAAATCGGTCACTTGCGGCTCGGGCTCCGGGAAGGTTGCCAGTTTCTCGGCCAGCTTCGGGATGTCCGACCGGAACCCGCGGTACAGCTTGCCCTGCGGCCCTTCGAGGAAGGCCGCTTGCTTGTCCTTGTTTTCGCCGTCCAGGATGATCTCGCAACCGTCGGCGTACTTCAGCCGGATCCGCCGCCAGGATCCCACGGCGTCCGGATGCTGTTGCGGCGTGTCGGCCTCGATCTCGACCGGGCTGGTCTCGTCCTTGCCCAGCAGATACTGAACGGGGTCCAGGTAGTGCTGGCCCATGTCGCCCAGCCCCCCGCCGTCGTAGTCCCAATACCCGCGGAACGTCGCGTGTACGCGGTGCGGGTGATAGGGTTTGAACGGCGCGGGCCCCAGCCAGAAGTTGTAGTCGAGCTGGCGCGGGACCGTCTGGGCTTTCAGGTTCGTCCGACCGCTCCAATGGAACTTCCAGTTGAAGCCGGTGACCCCGCTGACGGTTGCCTTCAGCGGCCAGCCGAGCATCCCGCTGTTGACCAGCTTCTTAATGGGTTGGACGGTCGTCCCGAAACCGTAGAACCCGCCGTGGAACCGGAACCACGTGTTGATCCGGAAGATCCGTCCGTGCCGCTGCACGGCTTCGACCACCTTCTGCCCCTCGCCGATCGTCCGCGTCATGGGCTTTTCGCACCAGATGTCCTTGCCCGCTTCGGCGGCCGCGATCGAGATCAGCGCGTGCCAGTGCGGGGGTGTGGGGACGTGCACGATGTCGATGTCGGGGCGGTCGAGGACTTCGCGGAAATCCTCGTAGCCCTTGACGCCCTCGCCGCCGATCTTCGTGGCGGCCTTCAGATGGTGCTCGTCCACGTCGCATACGGCCAGGAGCTTCGCGCCGCCGTACTTGAGGTGCCCTCTTCCCATGCCGCCGACGCCGATGACGGCCTTGGTCAGCTGCTCGCTCGGCGCCGTGTGGCGCGCCCCGCCGAGAACGTGACGCGGTACGATCGTGAAAGACGCGCCAGCCGCCAACGACCGTCGCAGAAAACGTCGTCGAGAAATCCCCTTGCGTGTCATCGTCTGACATCTCCCATGTGCTCGTGGCGTTGAAGGGCTGCAGATGGCTCAGTCCAGCGGACTGCCGTCTTGCTGCCACACGGTCAGGTTCTTCAGATTGCGCCTCTTGGCCGGCAGCAGCGCGCCCACGGCAAACCCGACGAAAAACATGACGATATTGCCCATCAAGCCGGTGTAGTACAACTCGAACGGGAAACGCAGTGCCTCGGGCAGGACCTCCTTGTCCGAGAGGAGCGTCCAGCTCGTGAACAGCATCGTGCAGACGATGCCCGTCCAGACCGCGCGGGCGTCGCCCCAATTCGTCAGGAAGCCCAGCATGTACATGCCCAGGATGCCGCCGCCCATCAGCGACGCCAAGACGAACCCCGTGTCCTGCAGCGTCATGGTATCGGCCTTGGTCAGGATAATCGCTCCGCCGATCATGATGACGGCCGCCGCACACGCCAGCCCCCATGCGACTTTCAGATAGTGCCGGTCGTCCCGGTCCTTGACCAACAGCCGCCGATAGATGTCCACGATGCCGACCGTCGAGATCGCGTTGATGCTCGAGTCCAGCGACGACATCGCCGCCGCCAGCGCCGCGGCGATCACCAGCCCCGTGACGCCTGGGGGCAGGTGATTCATGATGAAGAAGGGCAAGATCTGTTCGGCCTTGCGATCCCCTGACAGCATCTCAGTGGCCTCGGTCGACGGGAACGCGTGGAAGAACACGAACAAGCTGGTTCCCAGAAGCATGTAGAACGCCCAGATCGGCACGCTGGAAAACGCGCAGACGAACATGGCCTTGCGGGCCTCGCGGGCGCTCTTCGAGGCACAGTACCGCTGGATCACGTTCTGGTTGCCGCTGTACTCGGTCAGCCAGTTCGTCAGCCCGATCAACAGCAGCATCGTGGCCGTCTTCCGCTGTAGGGACAGGTCCCACCCCACCGGGTGCAGGACCCCGTCGATGTTCTCGGCGAATCCGAACTTCCCCTCGGCATAGGCGACTGACAGGATTTGCCCCAATCCGCCGGGCAGCTTGTCCACGATGATCGCGAAGCACAGTAGGCCGCCGAACACCAGCACCATGGTCTGGATCACGTCGGTCCACACGACCGCGTCGATCCCGCCGATGATCGTGTACATCGCCACGAACCCGCCACCCACAAGGATGCACATCGTCGGGCTCAGCCCCGTCATCTCGTGCACTACCAGCGACAGCAGGTACAGGATCATGCTCACCCGGACCAGCTGGCCGATGATGAACGTCGCACAGCCGTAGACGCGGATGGATGGGCCGAACCGTCCTTCGAGGTACTGGTAGGCGGACGTGATCTTGCCGCGGCGGAAGAACGGCAGGAAGACGCGCGACGCGATGAACACGCCCAGGGGCAGCATCAGACACGGCAGGAAGCGAAGCCACGACGTCTTGAACGCGTCGCCCGGATAGGCCAGAAACGTGAGCGAGCTGATCGACGTGCCGACCAGACTCAGGCCGATGATCCAGCCGCCGAACGATCGGCCGCCCACGAAGTACTCTTCAGTGTTGACGTTCTTCCGCGAGAAGTAGACACCCATCGCCGCCATCCCGACCAGGTATGCCAGCAAGGCTGCGATGTCGAGGGGATGTAGCTTCATGTGATTGCGTTCTGTTCGGTGCGTGGTCCTTCGTCAGTCGGGCGCTCGGCGCCCGCGGGAACGCTTCTGGGCCCTGGCCTGTCGCTCGGGACACGAGATTGGCGCCGATCACTGGCCAATCGTCAAGGCTTGCACGGCGTCAATGGCCGGACCATGATTGCCCATTCGCCATGCCAGGCAGGACGGATCGTTAATGCCCCTTGGTTGACTCTCTTGAGATGCTGTCGCGCGGTGGTATGGTGGCCCTGCGGATGTTCGGTGTGAACACGAGGAGCTGCGTGATGCGAACAGCGGCCGGACTCGTTTCCGCAAGCCTTGTATTGCTTGCGATGTCTCATCAGGCGCGTGCTGGCGCCCCTGAGAGGGTGAACCTGGTTCCGAACGCCGGCTTCGAGACGGCCGACGGTCGGCAAGTTGCGTTCTGGGCGCAGCGGACGCCCAGCGATGGGCAGCGGACGTTGAGCTGGGACGCCCAGGTTCGCCGCGCCGGTCGGCGAAGCGTCAAGGTCGAGAACCGCGCGTCTGTGCTCAGTCGCTGGCGGACGGGACATCTTCGCGACATCCGCCTCGAGCCCGGCAGCAAGGGCCAACTCAGCGCCTGGCTCGAGACCAAAGACGCCGAGCGTGGCGCCCACCTCAAGCTCTACTTCATGGACGCCGAAGGTGGAATCGTCCAGCAGCCGACGTCTGCGGCGGTCAAGGGCACCGAGACGTGGACGGAGGCCCGCCTGTCCTTCATAGTCCCAGCCAAGACTGCATACGTCATGGTCTACCTGGAGCTGAACGGGACAGGCACGGCGTGGTTCGACGATGTGGTCTTGACGGGCACGCCCGCCCGGTCCTCCGCCGGGCCCGGGCTGCCCGCGCGTGTGTATGCTGCCGAGGATTTCGAGCGCCTCGAGGGATACGCGCTCGGCAAACGACTCCGCAAGACGGTATTGCAGCTTCCGCCCAGGACAGATCACGGGCGGGCCGAGGCGATCTTCTGGGGCGAGTCGGCTCGTTACGATGTGACCGTCCACTACTTCGATGAATCCGACGGCGCCGCGCGTCTCCAGGTCCTCGTCAACGATAGACGAATCGCCACCTGGCGGTTCACCGACACCCCTGCCGCCACCAAGCCCACGGATGTCTTGCGTTCCAAGGTCATCCGTGGCGTGGACATCCAACGACGGAGTCGGATCATCCTTGAGGGCCAGGCCGATCAGGGCGAGTACTGCCGCGTTCACAAGGTCACGTTCAGGCCCGTAGGCCGATTCGAAGGGCAGTTCCTCCCGGAGGAGAAGCTGCGCCTCCCGCCGACGCTACGGCTGTATGTGGAGCCCGAGGAGCGGCGGCGTGCGAAGTCGATGCTCGGACGGTTCGTCGGTCGCGGCGTGACCCGCGCGACCGAGCAGCGCAATCAGGAGCTGGCTGCCCTAAAGACTCCCCAGCAATGGCGCGAGCGCCAGGCACGGACGCGAGCTCGGCTCGGCGAGTTCTTCGGCGACTTTGAGCCCAAGTGCCCCCTCAACGCCCGCATCGTCGGTGCGCTCGATCGTCCGGACTATCGCATCGAGAAGCTGATCTTCGAGAGCCAACCCCGCTACCATTGCACCGCCAACGTCTATATCCCCAAGCGACGTCGGTTCCCACAGCCCGGCGTGCTTTTCACCTGCGGGCATGCGGCCGACGGCAAGGCGTATCACCTCTATCACGAGGCGTGCCTGGGATTTGTTCTCAAGGGGTACGTCGTGCTGGCGCTCGACCCGATGGGGCAAGGGGAACGGAGCGAGTACTCCGACTCAAAGACCGGCAAGCCGGTCGTGCCGCTCTGCGTCTCTCAGCACCACTACCTCGCCCGGCCGTCGTGGCTGGTCGGCCGGACGCTGGCGGGCTACCGGACCTGGGACTGCATTCGGGCCCTGGACTACCTCGTGACACGACCTGAGGTGAACGCCGAGCGGATCGCGGCCGTGGGTAACTCGGGCGGTGGGATCATGGCCCTGCTGATTACGGCCGTCGACGAACGGATCAAGGTCTGCGCCGCGGCCCACCCGGGCGGGAGCATGGAGCAGACCTACCTCACCGGGCAGCGGCTCACCGAGGCCGACATTCTCAGTCTCATTCCGCCTCGACCGTGTCTGATCATCGTCGGGGAGAAGTCCGGCGAGGAGCCGGGTCACCGACGGAAGCTCGACGACATGCTGCGGTTCTACGAGGGGCTCGGGGTTGAGAAGGACCGCGGGCAGCTCGTGCTCGTCGACGGCGTGCATAATATGAAGCAGCCCAAGCGTGTGGCCGCCTACGGGTGGGTGAACCGGTGGTTCGGCAAGCAGGACGAAGGCGCCGCCGAGCCGGACCTCAGTCCCGAGACCGTCAAGGACCTGCGCTGCACCCAGACCGGCCTGGTCGTCAGGGACCTGGGCGGCGAGACCGGGCAGACGCTCAACGCGAAGCTGGCCCAGAAGCTGCGATCACCTCGCCCGCAGCCCAAAGATGCTGAATCGCTCGAGTTGCTGCGCGAGCGGCTGAAGCGCACGGTCGCAGATCGCATCGGCTTGAAGATCCGGCCCGACCGCAATCCCCCTGCGTGCACCGTGCACGGAAGCTTCGCTGGAGATGGATTTGATGCCGAGAAGCTGACGATCGAATCCGAGCCCGAGATTTGGTTGCCGTCGCTGCTGCTGACGCCCAGAGGCGCGGCGCACCGGAGGACGGTCATGCTCCACGCCGCAGAGACCGGCAAGCCCACGCACGTTTCCGCTTCGTCGTTGGCCCTCGAGCTTGCCT
>CAYMLO010000194.1:0-15199 GCA_964390905.1 uncultured Planctomycetales bacterium
ACCCGATGCAGAAGCAGTTGGTCATGTACTCCCAGTCGGTCTTGCCGATGATGAACGCCTCGCCCTGCTTGTAGGTGAACGCCCGCGGCGGGCCCTGCATGGCCCAGAACGGCCAGATGTGCACGTTCTCGACCCGGCCGACGTCGAAGCACTTGTCGATGAAGAGGCCTCGGCGCAGCGCGTGCATGTTCACGTTGCGAACGTAGTGTCGCCCCGCCGGCTGGGTGCCCAGGTCGATGCCGTTGTAGGGGTTACTCAGCAGCACGTCAGTGAGGGTCACGTTGTCGCCGATGCCGCGGACGCACCACGGATACGGGTCGGGCGTCTCGGTCGCCTGTTGGTTGGGGTAGTGGATCACCAGGCCGCGGAGGGCTGCGCACTCGTACATGATGCAGAAGGGCCGGCCGTCTTCGCCGGTCTTGTCGGGGACGGCCAGGATGACGCTCCCGCCGTTCTTGTAGTGGCGGGGCGGCGCCTCGAACGTCCCGCGGAGCGTCACGCGGCGGGGGATGGTCAGCTGTTTGACGCGGTAGTTGCCGGCCGGCACCCAGACGATGCCGCCGTTGGCCTTGTCGGCGGCGGCCAGGGCGTCGTGAAAGGCAGCGGTGCAGTCGGTCTTGCCGTCGCCGATCGCGCCGAAGTCGGTCACGCAGAACCACCCCGTCATCTGCGTGGTCGGTATGCCGCCCGGCAACGGGCGCAGCCCCGGCGCTGACGGCGCAAGCGATCCGGGCTTGTCGGCCTCCCCAACACAGACGCCCAACGGCGCCCCCATCAACACAACCACGGCGAGCACCCATCCGTCCCAAGTGCGCAAGACGTCGTCAGCAAGCATCATCACTGCCTCCCAAGCAGATCCCCCCCATCAGAGACGCGACCGTCAGGGAGCGTTCCCCTTGTCTTGAAGACTCACCAGGACCTCGAACCAACGCCGATCACAGTTCGTCAACGTTTTCAACGACCTTGATGATGGCGTCGGCGTAGAGCTGCATCGTCTGGGTGTCGAGCGGGGCGGACAGACTCTCCTGATCGATGTTGAACTCTTCGTGGACGAGCCGCTCAGACACCGGCAGCGTGCCCTCGTTGTAGTCGGGCGCTACGCCGTGGGGACACCGAAACGGACACCCCTTGCCGTACAGGTTCTTCTCCTGGAAGACCGGGCGGAGGTGGATCGGCCCGACGGTCACCTCGCGGCCGCCGGGGAACAGCAGCCAGTTCGCGCTGTTGATGTACGTGATGACGGGCACGCCTTCCGCCTCGACGGCGTCGATGAATCGCTTGCGCGGCACGCCCACGACGGCTTCGTCAAAGAGACACGTGTACATGTGGTAGACGTGCGTGCAGCCGGGCCTGACCGATGGCGTCTTGATCCCCTTGACGCCAGAAAGCGCCTTGGTCAGGTACTCGGCATTTACGATTCTCGCCTCGTTGTTGCGATCCAGCTCGGCGAGCGACGTCATGGCGATCTCGGCCGCGGCGGGATCCAACCGGAACTTGTAGCCGTATCCGAGCGACGGCGCGTATCGCTCTCGAAGCTCGGCGTCCTCGAGCTGTGAGAGGAACGACGTGTGCTCGCCGATGACCCAGGCCCGCTCGTAGAGGTCCTTGCTGTTGGTCACGAACAGCCCGCCCTGCGTCGACGTGATCGGCTTGCCGGAGAAACTGAACGCCGTCATGTGGGCGATGTTGCCGAGCTTGACGCCGTCGATGGCCGCGCCGGCGGCCTGGCAGGCGTCTTCCAGGACAAGCAGGCCGTGCGATTCGGCAAGTACCATCAGCTCGGGGATGGCGGCCGGATGACCAGAGTAGTCGACCGGGATGATGGCTTTCGTCCGATCGGTGATCTTGCTGGCGACGTCGTCCACGTCGATCGTGAAGGTCTCGGCGTCGACGTCGGCGAACACCGGAATGCCGTTGACGTGGAGGATACAGTTCACGCTGGCCGGCCAGGTGTACGACGGCACGATCACCTCGTCGCCGGGCCCGACCCCCGCGGCGACCAGACCCGCCGCCAGCGAAGCCGTCCCGGAGCTGAACGGAATCACAAACTGCGCGCCGCAGTAGTCGCTGAACGCCTTGGCCAGAGGGCTGACGTGCTTCGGGCCTCGGAATTCGCCCTGTCGTTCGCGTCGCTTCAGCACGCTCGGTCCGCCGTTGATTGCCAGCCTAGCCATCCGCTTCCCCACGTTCTGTCTGTCTGATTGCGTAGGCTTCGTGATAGTCCAGAACCGCCACGCCCCTCTCCAAGGCGTGCTCGATCATCTCTCGAACGAGCGACATCTCCGGATCGCCGCGAATGGCTGAGTGATCGTGAATGGCGTACGACCACACGATGTCGCGCTCGGCCGCGTCGTCGACCTGCCGCTGGGTCCAGGCCAGGTATCCGGCCGCGTCGTCCCAGCCCATCTCCTTGCGGACATTGTAGTCGTTCCCGTGAATGGGAAACTCCAGCAGATCGCCGTGCCCCGCCTGCGGATACCAGAAGGGCGGGATCTTCGCTTGGCAAGCCCCGGGCGCCAGGTAGAACCGACCCTTGTGATCGCGCCCCCACGTCCGCACGAACCGAATGCCCTCGTCGTACAGAACACGACGGATGTCGGCGCGATCGTAGAGACCCAAGTGGCAACCGGCTGGCGCCGTCAGCCCGATGCAGTCGACGCCCAGAACGTCCTTCAGCAGGCGACGGGTCCGGGAGACCTCCGACCGGATCTCATCCAACGACATGCCTTCGGTACACCAGCTCGGGATCTCCGCGTCGTCCGGGATGCCCCACAAGGCCTTGATCGACCGATGCGAGTACGTGTGCTGCTGGAAATCGAAGGGATGTGCCGTAGCGGCGGCGCGGAAGGCGTCGGCGTTCCGCTCGAGCGTCTGGCCCGTCACGAACATCGTCGCGGGGGTGTTCGTCTGGCTGTGGACCTCCGCCGCCGCTTCAAGGAACCGCGCGGTTGAATCGGGGGCCCCCAGGTCCGGTGGCAGGTCGTCGCTGTCGAACTCGACGTCGTATCCAATCAGGAGTCGGCCAGGCATGTCGCATGCGTCCTCTGCGCTCGTCGCGAGCCTTCCGGGTGATCGTAGCCGGTCCGCAGGCCCCGTCAATGCGATCTTCGGCGCATGCAAGGCGCCGTTCCTCGGTGATCAGCGAAGCCTTCGGGGCAGGTACGGACAGACCGCCTCTGTCGTTACGACGGACGCGCGTCCAGGACGCGCGTCACGAGGGGCAGGATGTCGTCGACGGAGATGGCCTGCATGCACAGGTTGTCGGTGCAGGGCGAGTCGCGGTGGTTGTATACGTTCACGCAGGGGCTGCAGGCCAATCCCGACGTGACGGAGTCGCACCGCGGCGTGAGCGGGCCGTAGAGCACGGGCGTCTCCGGACCGAACAGGCAGATGACGTGGACGGGCGTCAGCGCCGCGAAGTGCGCGGGGCCGCTGTCGTTGGTGACCAGCACGTCGACGAGGTGGTAGAGGCCCAGCAGTTCGCGGAGCGTCGTGTGGCCGGCCATGCAAAGGGCGCGGTCCGGGTCGATGGCGCGTGCGATCTCCAACGCGGCCGCCTGCTCGCTGGGGGCGCCCGTAATGACGACGGTCAGGTCGTCGCGTTCGGCCAGGAGCCGTCGGCCCAGCTCGATGAACCGTTCGGTCGGCCAGCGGCGGAGCGGCAGCAGGTCGCTGGCGTTGGGGTTCAGGATGACGATGGGCCGCTCGATCGTACGACCGGCCAAGTCGTTCAGCCGCTGCTGGACAGCCGTGAGTTCGCTGGGGTCCGGCTCGAACGGCGGCGGGTAATCGTCGGGCTCGGGCATACGATGCTTCAGCAGAGGCACCTGACCGGGTGGATGCTTGAGGGCCTCGACCAGCGCCAGGAACCCGATGTTGGTGTGGAGGTAGAAGTTGTACTGCACGCGGTGCGTCATCAGCCGGCCGCGATAGGGCCCTTCGCTGGTGAACCGATGCAACCCGACCCGTCGACGCGCGCCGCACAGGACCGCGAAGATGGCCGAGGCCCGCGCGAACCCCTCCATGTCGATGGCGGTGTCGATGCCGAGCCGCCGCGTCCGCCGGAACGCCCGCAGCATGTCTAGGACGAGCACGAAGGGGTTGTGGTCGCGGATGGCGATGACGTTCCCGGCCGGCACGAGTTCCATGATGTCGGCGATGGGCCGGTTGGCTTCGAAGACGGCGATGTAGACGTTGTCGCGTCCCACGATCTCGGCGGCGGCCGCAAACGCGCGGTGGGCCAAGACGGTCGACCCCATCTCGATGAGCTTGACGAAGAGGATCTTCCGCGGCGGTTCGTCGAGCCGCGATCGAAACGGCAGGCAACGACGGATGCGACAGAGCAGACTGAGGAACGCGGCAATGGGCTGTCCCAGCCAGCGATCGAGGCGACGGACGGTCCGCGGGTGCATGCGTCGCTCCTGAAGCGATCCGACAACCGACGGCCACGATCATAGCGATTGAGCCTTCGGCTTGCACGCGAGAGCTGGGAGGGAATGGTGAATGGCGAATGGTGAAGTGTGAATGGTGAAATGCGAATCCTCCCCCTGGCCCCGGGGGAGCGGGCGGCTGCGGGGAGCGAGGAGGAGGGGCCACGGCCGCGGCGGGTCGCTTGGTCACTCACGGGCCATGCGGCCAGGTCCGATAATAGACCGGTTCCGGGCCAATCGAAGCAAATCCGACCAATTCCAGTCACTCCCTTCGCGCGATTCCCGCAGAATTGGGGTGAAATGTGACGAATAATGACCGCCAGCAAGGCGGGAGATGACGGATTTTGCGCTTGTTCGGTCACGGTTCTTCCGATATATTTCACATGGGGACCGAAAGTGCTCAGTGACGAACGACGGCAACGGTTGGTGGAGCTGATCGCCGAACGAGGGTTCGTGGACATGGCCGGGCTGGTCGAGCACTTGGGGGTGTCCGAATCGACGGTCCGGCGCGATCTGGCCCAACTCGATGAGGATGGGCTCATCAAGCGGACGCACGGCGGGGCGGTGTTCATCTCCGATCGGTTCAGCGTCCTGACCTACGCGGCGCGGGAGTCGACGGCGGAGGCCCAGAAACGCGCGATCGGCCGGGCGGTGGCTGAACTGATCCACGACGATGAGGTGGTCTTGATCAACGGCGGCACGACGACGTACGAGGTGGCCCGGCAACTGCTGGGTCGACCGATGCGGGTGGTGACCAACTCGCTGCCCATCGCCAACGTTCTGGGCACCGCGCCCGAGATCGAGCTGACGGTGGTGGGGGGATACCTGTACCCGCGGACCGGGGTGATGCTGGGCCCGGCGGCGAGGCGATCACTCGAGTCGGTGCACGCCAACAAGGCGATCATGGGGTGCGCGGGGGTCACGTCGGGCGGCTACTTCAACGCCAACGCGCTGATGGTAGAGATCGAGCAGCAGATGATGCGGTGTGCGGACCAGGTCATCATGGTCGCGGACGCCTCGAAGTTCGGTCGGGCGGCGTTGGCGCGGATCTGTGAACTGAAGGGGATGGACTACGTCATCAGCGACGACGGGCTCGATCCGACCTGGCAGGAGAGGATTCGCGCCGCCGGGGTCGGCCTCATGCTCGCCCCGACGTCGTCAGGCGCCGTAGCGTCTGGGGAGGTGTCGGCATGATTGCCCCCGCGTCCCGTGTGAATCGAAGCGACGTCGAGCGGATCGTCCGAGACGTCATCACGCGTCGCTTTCGTGAACTGACCGGGCCTGCGACCGGCGGGCCCGAGCTGGTGGTCAACATCTCGGCCCGGCACATGCACATCACCCAGGAGCATTTGGAGGTGTTGTTCGGGCCCGGGACCGAGCTGACGGTGATGAAGCCGCTGTACCAGACGGGCGAGTTCGCCAGCGAGCAAACGGTGACGCTGATCGGGCCGCGTCATCGGATGATCCCGAATTTCCGGATCCTGGGGCCGTGCCGGACGCACACGCAGGTCGAGCTGGCGTTCACGGACGCGATCGCCGTGGGCATCGACGTCCCGGTGAGGATGAGCGGCAACATCGACGGGACGCCCGGGTGTCTGATCCTGGGGCCCAAGGGCCACCTGGCGCTGGAGCAGGGCGTGATCCGGGCGCAGCGTCACGTCCATTTGAACCCGCAGGAGGCGACGTACTTCGGCGTCAAGAACGGCGACGCGATGCGGCTGATCGTCGAGCATCCGACGTGCGGCGTGTCGATCGAGGGCATCATCGCCCGGATCAAGGAGGGGCTGAAGTGCGAGGTGCACGTGGACACGGACGAGGGCAACGCGTGCGACCTGCCGCACGCCACGAAGGTTCAATTGGTCAAGGCGTAGTGCCCGCGCGGCGGGGCCTGGGCGACCGGCCCGCGCCAACGTGCATGAGCCTTGTGGACTGAGAATCGAGAGGTGTTGTGTGTTTCGGCGGCCCGTGCGGTTGGGCCGTCGGCCGGCGGATGCGATGGCAGAGGCCGGTTTCTGCGATGCCGCAATTGGCAGTGGAGGCATCTATGGCTGCTCTAGAAGCATTGGGCATGATCGAGACCCGCGGCCTGGTGGGCTCGATCGAGGCGAGCGACGCCATGCTCAAGGCCGCGAACGTCCGACTGATCGGGTACGACCGGGTCGGGCGTGGCTACGTCACGAGCTTCGTGAAGGGCGACGTGGCGGCCGTCAAGGCTGCGACGGACGCCGGAGCGAACGCGGCCGGCAAGGTGGGCGAGGTCGTGAGCGTCCACGTGATCCCCAGACCCCATGACGAGCTCAGCCACATGCTGCCCGGCAACGGCAAACCGGGCGGGGGTGGCAAGGGCGGACAGGGAGGCAAGTGATGAACGACGCGATCGGCATGATCGAGACGATGGGGTACGTCGGCCTGGTCGAGGCCTCCGACGCGATGTGCAAGGCCGCCAACGTCGAGCTGGTCAAGAGCGTGACCATCGGCGGCGGCTACGTCACGACGATCGTCCGCGGGGACGTGGGGAGCGTCCGGGCGTCGGTCGACGCGGGGGCCGAAGCGGCCAATCGGGTCGGCGAGCTGGTCAGCGCGCACGTGATTCCCCGTCCGCACGAGGGGCTGACCGGCGTGTACCTGTAGGGCCGTTGCGGGGTCCGCGGCGACCTGCGCGAGACCCGCGAACCGGCCCGTGCTCGGGCGGGTTTGCGGACCGGCCCGGGGACGGGCCGGCTCGGGCGGGAATCGCGGGAGAGACCGGCGATGAAGATCCTCGTGTGCAACATCGGCAGCACGTCGTTCAAGTTCAAGCTGTACGAGATGGACGGCGAGCGCGTGTTGGCCCGCGGCGGGTGCGAGCGGATCGGCGGGGACGGATCGAACTGGTCGGTCCAGATCGACGGCGGACACGAGGCGTCCGCGACCGAGCCGCTGCCGGACCATGCCGCCGCCATCGAGGCGTGTCTGCGGGTGTTGACGGATCGTGCGAACGGGTGTCTGGCGTCGCTCGACGAGCTATCGGCCATTGGCTACAAGGCCGTCCACGGCGGGAACATCGCCAATCCGGCGCGGATCGATGGTCGCGTGCTGGCGGAAATGGAACGGTTCAACGACGTGGCCCCCGCGCACAACCCGGCGTACATCGCCGCGATGAAGGCATTCGGCGCGAAGCTGCCCGACACGCCGCAGGTGGCGGCGTTCGAGACGGGGTTTCACCAAACGATCCCGCTGTCGAGGCAGGTCTACGCGATTCCGTACGAATGGACGAGCGACCTGGGCGTGCGGCGGTACGGGTTCCACGGGGCCAGCCACCGCTACATCGCCGTCCGGACGGCCGAACTGCTGGGGCGCGACGACCTGAAGATCATCTCCTGTCATCTCGGCGGCAGCGGCAGCATCTGCGCGATCGACCGGGGCACGAGCGTCGCGAACAGCTTCGGCATGACGCCCCAGTCGGGCCTGCCGCACAACAACCGCGTGGGCGAGTTCGACACGTACGCGCTGCTCAAGCTGCTGGACAAGACCGACCACGACGTGCCGACGCTCCTGTCGATGATGGCCAAGCAGGGGGGCCTGCTGGGCATCAGCGGGGTGAGCAACGACCTGCGGGACCTCGAGGAGGCCGCCGCGGCCGGCAACGAGCGGGCGCGGCTGGCGATCGAGGCGTACGCCGAAGCGGTGCGCCACTACATCGGGGCGTACCTGGTCGCGCTGAACGGTGCGGACGTGATCGTGTTCACGGGCGGGATCGGCGAGAACGGCGTGGTGTTCCGGACGCGGGTCTGTGCGGATCTCGACTGGTTCGGCATCGAGCTGGACGCGGAACGAAACCAGGCGCGCGGCGGCGAGGCGACGCTGAGCACCGACACGTCGCGGGTTCGGTTGATGTCGATCCCGACGAACGAGGAACTGATCGTGGCCCGACAGACGCAGGAGGTCCTAGCGGGCGCGGCCGGGTGAAGCCGGCAAACAGTGAGTGAATCACAGGCCCGGTCACCGGGCCTCGAGGAGAACGAGAACGATGGCACAGCAAGCGATTGGATTGATCGAGACGCGGGGGCTGGTGGCGTTGGTGGAGGCGACCGACGCGGCGCTGAAGGCCGCCAATGTGTCGTTCAAGCACTGGGTCCGCGTGGGCAGCGGCCTGGTGACGGTGGTGCTCGAGGGCGACGTCGCTGCGGTCAAGGCGGCCACGGACGCGGGCTCCTCGGCGGGGTCCCGGGTCGGCGAGGTGGTCAGCGTGGACGTGATCCCGCGTCCGCACAACGAGATCGACAAGATGTCGCCGCTGGGCAAGTAGGCGTGTCCTGTCTTGTGCCACGATTGGTGGCCAACGGAGGCATGGGACCATGCTCATCGGGCGAGTGAAGGGCAACGTCGTCGCCACGCAGAAGACTGCCAAGGTCGGCGGTCAGAAGCTGCTGTTGGTCGAGACGTACACGCTGGACGTGGCGAACGGTCCGGCGGCGCTGAAGGGCGGCGGGCGGGTCGTGGTCGCCGTCGACACCGTCGGCGCCGGCGATGACGAGTACGTCTTGATCACCCAGGGCAGCAGCGCGCGGTTGACGGAGTTCACGGGCGACATGCCAGTGGACGCGGTGATCGTGGGCATCATCGACCGCGTGACGGTCGAGGGCACGACGATCTACAAGGACAAGGAAGAAGCCTAGATGACCGCGCGAGATCGGGCGCCTGGGCTACGGCGGGCAGTAGCATGGGCATCAAGCGCACGAACCATCACGGGCGAGACGCCCGTGCCACGCGGGCCGATCGAGACGGGTGATGGGCTAGCGATCTGAGGGCAGAACCATGACGACGGCAACGATCAATGAACAGGTAGTTCGCGACGTGGTCCAGGAAGTGCTGAGCCAGTTGCGTGGCGCCGGGGCCGCTGGCGCAACGGCGGCGCCTGCGGTGTCGGCGCCGCCGATCGGGGCATCGTCGCCGATCACGGCCCGGCCTACGTCGGTGCCCGCAGCAGCGGCCGCTGGGACGCCGTCGCAGGCGGCGTCGGGTCGATGGGGCATCTTCGCGGACGTGAACGAGGCGGTCGCGGCGGCCAAGGTCGCGCAGGGGTGGCTTGTCGAACAGACGATCGCCACGCGGGCTCAGGTCGTCCAGATCATCCGCGACGTGGTCCGCTCCCGGATCCAGGAGCTGGGCCAGATGGAGCTGGATGAGACCAAGATCGGCCGGCTCGACCACAAGTTCGACAAGCTGGAGCTGATCGTCAGCCACGTCAGCGGCACGGAGTTCCTGTCCAGCGAGGCCTACAGCGGCGACGCCGGGCTGACGGTCGTCGAGCACGCACCGTACGGCGTGTTGGGCGTGATCACACCCGTGACGCACGTGATCCCGACGATGTGCTGCAACGCCCTTCAGATGATCGCGGCGGGTAACTCGATGGTCATCAACCCGCATCCGGGCGGGATCCAAACGGCCGTCTACATCACGCGGCTGTGGAACCAGGCGATCCACGAGAAGCTGGGCGTGGACAACCTGATCTGCGTGATGGAGAAGCCGACGCTCGAGACGGCAGACGCCATCTTCACGCACCCGGACATCGCGATGCTGTGCGTGACGGGCGGCGCGGGGGTGGCGAACGCGGCGATGTCGAGCAAGAAGAAGGCCGTGGTGGCCGGTCCGGGCAACCCGCCGGTGGTCGTCGACGAGACGGCCGACATCGATCGCGCCGCCGTCAAGATCATCCAGGGGGCCGCCTACGACAACAATCTGCTGTGCGTGGCAGAAAAGCAGGTCTTCGCGGTGTCGAGCATCTTCGATCAGCTCATGGACGCCATGAGTCGTCACGGCGGCTACCGGCTGACGCGCGAGCAGATGGACGCGCTCGGCAAGACGTGCTTCATCAGCAAGAACGGTTCGAACGGGGGACACCTGATCCTGAACCGGGAAGTGGTGGGCAAGGACCCCGAAGCGCTGGGCGCGATGATCGGCGTGTCGGTCCCGCCGGGGACGCAGATGCTGTACGGCGAGACCGGCGCGGACCACGTCCTGGTCCAGCATGAGCAGATGACGACGGTCATACCGCTGGTCCGGTGCGGGAACGTGGACGAGGCGATCGCGCTGGCCAAGACATCGGAGCACGGGTTCGGCCACACGTGCATCATGCACAGCATGAACGTCGCCAACTTGACGAAGATGGGCCGCGAGATGAACACGTCGCTGTTCTTCAAGAACGGCGCGACGAACGAAGGGGAAGGGTTCATCAGCTACAGCATCGCCACGCCGACGGGCGAGGGTCCGACCAGCCCGCTGACGTTCACGCGGGTGCGGCGGTGCATCATGATCGGGCACCTGCGGATCATCTGATCCGCGAGGATCCAGAGGCGCGCCTCGATCAGAGACGCGACCGTGAGGGAGCGTTGGGCAGCGAGAACAGTATGTATCTGGCCCGGGTAATCGGCAACGCGATATCGACGATCAAGCATCGGTCGCTGACCGGGTGGCGGATGTTGGTGGTCGCGCCGGTCCAGGCCGAGCGCGACGATCCGCTGCTGGCGATCGACTCGCTGGGCGCGGGCGTGGGCAACATGGTCATCATCAGCAATGACGGCAAGGGCGCCCGCGAGCTGGTTGGGGACGAGCAGTCGCCGGCGCGGTGGACGATCCTGGGCATCGTGGACGACGAGACGCAGATGCGTCTGTGAGAGACGTGATGGGCCGAGAACTGATCACGGCGAACTTGCTGGAGCGTCTGGCCGCGGCGGGCCAAGCGATCGTCGTGCCGCGCGACGCGTTGATCACGCCCTCCGCCCAGGACTGGCTGCGTCACGCGACCGTGCCGGTGACGTACCAGGAGAACGGCACAGGCCAGGACGCAGCGGCCTACGGCCTGGCGGCCGAGTTCGAGCAGCCGATGATCCGCTCCACGGCAGCCGCCATCGAGGACGTCGCGGGCCCGTATCAGCGGTTCGAGATGCCGGCGAGCAGTGGGACCGAATCGCTGGCCAGCGCCGTCGCGCTGTGCGGGGCGATCGCGGGCGGACAGATCGACCGCGGGATCGTCCTGCACAATCACCCGGCGACGGTGTGCATCCTGGCCAACAAGCTGCCGAACGTGCGAGCGATGGTGGGCACGTGCTGGCGGGCGGTCGAGTCGGCCTGTCAGGCGGTGGGCCTGAACCTGCTGGCGCTGCAACCGGGAACGCAGTCGTATCACGAGATCAAGCAGGTGGCGTCGAAGTTCCTGCGTGCCGAGCGGCGGACACTGCCGGCGTTGGCGGCCGCGATCGGTGCGGCGGAAAGGAAGCGACTCGGTGCGGATCGGTAAGGTCATCGGACAGATCACGCTCAACCGCTCCTACGCCAAGTTCCGGGGCGCGCGGCTGTTGATCGTCAAGCCGCACACGATGGAGGTCCTGCGCGGTCAGGCCGAGACGTCGGCCGAAACGGTGATCGTCTACGACGAACTGAGCGCGACCGACGGCGATATCGTCGGATTCAGCGAGGGACGCGAGGGGGCCATGCCCTTCGTGCCCGATCGGGTGCCTGTCGACGCGTACCTGTCGTGCATCCTCGACGAGGTGAGCGTGCTCGACTGAGCAGTGGAGCCGTGCCATGGTGAACGAATACCAGCTCAAGCAGGAAATCTGCGAGATAGGGCGGCGGATCTACGCCAAGGGGTTCGCCGCCGCCAACGACGGCAACATCACCGTGCGGATCAACGACAAGGAGGTCCTGTGCACGCCGACGATGGTGAGCAAGGGGTTCCTGAAGCCCGACGACATCTGCAAGGTGGACATGCAGGGCAATCAGGTCGAGGGACGGCGGAAGCGGACGAGCGAGATCTTGCTGCACCTGGAGCTGTTCAAGGACGACCCGACGATGAACGCGGTGGTGCACTGTCATCCGCCCCACGCGACGGCGTTCAGTATCGCCGGGGAGCAGATCCCGACGTGCGTCCTGCCGGAGGTGGAGATCTTCCTGGGCGTCGTGCCGACGGCCGTCTACGAGAACCCGGGCGGTCAGGCGTTCGCCGACACGATCCGCCCATTCGTGGGCAAGGCCAACACCGTCGTGCTGAAGAACCACGGCACGATCAGTTGGGGCCGGGACCTGCAAGAGGCCTACTTCCGGACCGAGATCCTCGACGCCTACTGCCGCATGCTTTACATCGCCAAGGGCCTGGGTCGGGTCGAGCGGATCAGCGAGGGCCACGTCGAGGGGCTGCTCGAGCTGAAGGAGAAGCTCGGCTACGAGGGCGACCCGCGGCGTCTGGAGAACGCCGACCTGTGCGTGAACACGGAGTTCGGACGGGGATACCAGAACGGCGGACCGGCTGGCGCGGTCACGCAGGCCGCCCCGCAGCAATTGGTGGTGACGGGGACGACGCCGCAGCCGCCGCAGCCGGCCCCGAGCGCAGCGATCGTGAACCGGACACAGACCGGACCGGCGCCGGACATCGAAGCGATGGTCCAAATGATCACCGACGAGGTCATGGTGGCATTGGGATAGGGTGTAGAGTTCAGGGTCTAGGGACTGGCACTTGGCAGATGCTCTTCAGACCCTGAACCCCGAACCCTAGACCCTAACCCCTAGCCCCTACTCAACGGAGGCGTGACGTGGACAAGACATTGGACATCAAGCTGGCGAAGATCAAGGCGGACCCGTCCTGCCGCGAGTTCATCATCGCCGACGCGAAGGACCCGGACATGGCCTACGGCGTCGCCGCGCCGGGACGCTCTCCAGAGCACTACGCGCAGGAGGGCAAGTTCCGGACGCTGGAGGAGTTCCGACAGTGCATCCGCGACGTCGTCCGGCAGGGGCTCGTCGAGATCATGCTCATGTCGGCCCACACCAACGCGGTCCTGACGATTCAGGAGCGGCTGTTCGATAACTCCGCCGTCACCCCCGCCGCCCGCTGCAACGACACGACCGACATCCACTTCGTCCGCAACGGGGCGTACGGGACGCAACCGTCGTTGCCGTTCCGCACGGCGACGCTGGACCACATCCAGTGCGGGCGGTTGGATTGTGAGCCGTCGGAGCGGTCGCTCGGCGCGAACCTCGGTCTGTACAGCATCACGTTCAACAACGACGCCGAACTCGATCGCCGAACGCTGAGCGAATATCGCGACTTCCGGATCGAGGCAGAGCGCAGGGGATTTCGGCATTTCCTGGAGGTGTTCGACCCGAACGCACCGGCCAACCCGATCGATCCGGACAAGCTGGGGGCGTTCGTGAACGACAACATCGTCCGCGCCCTGGCGGGCGTGCCGGACACGGCCCGGCCGGTGTTCCTCAAGATGGTTTATCACGGCCCGAAGTCCACCGAGGAGCTGGCCCACTACGATCCGACGCTCGTCGTGGGGATCCTGGGCGGGTCGAGCGGTACGACGTACGACGCGTTCAAGCTGATCGCCGAGGCGCAGAAGTACGGGGCGAAGGTGGCGTTGTTCGGGCGGAAGATCAACAACGCCGAGAACCAACTCGCGTTCATTCAGATGCTGCGTCGGATCGTGGACGGTCAGATCGGCCCCGAGGAGGCGGTGGCGGCCTATCATGCAGTGCTGCAGGGATTGGGCATCCAGCCTTACCGATCGCTGGCCGACGACATGCAGCTGACCAACCCGGTGATGAGCTACGCCGCCCCTGCGTCGACACCGACGCGGGTAAGCATGGCGACGACCGCGGCGCCGAGGTCGACGACTGCCGTGTCCGGAAACGGCGGCCCCGATTTCGCCAACATGACCAAGGAGGAGCGCCTGGCCTACCACCGCAAGCGGCTGGCGGGCACCATGGGCTAATCAACGTCATCGTTCCCCAGGACGCACGCGTATGTCCGACACGACCGGTTCGGTCGAGCTCGTTGTCTTCGACCTCGATGACACGCTGACGCCGGAGTGGCAACACGTTCTGAGCGGATTCGCCGCGGTAGCCGACGTCTTCGCCGACCAACTGCAGGCGCCCTTCGATCTGGCGAATCGGATGGTTGAGCTCTACCGCGCGGGCAACTGGGGGCGCGTGTTCAACGCTCTCCTCGCTGACCTGGGCTGCTCCGATGCTAACGTACTCGTGCCGAAGATGGTCGAGGTCTACCGTACCCACAAGCCCAACATCGCGCTGTTCCCAGACGCCGACGCCGTCCTGACCCGACTTCGACTGCACTACACGCTGGGGATACTCAGCGATGGACCGTTGGAGAAACAGCAGGCCAAGGTCGACGCGCTCGGCCTGGCCGACCGCGTGGATCACATCGTGCTTACCGGTCGGTGGGGCGAGGAATTCTGGAAGCCACATGAGCGAGGCTATCGCTGGCTCGAAGATGCCTGCGGCGTCTCGGCAAGCCAGTGCGTCTACATCGGGGACAATGTCGCTAAGGACTTCGTCGCGCCGAATCGGCTGGGCTGGGGGACGGTCCTGGTCGACCGACCGGAGAACCTGATGAGGCACCACAAGGTCGCCCCCGGCGGCCAGCCGCAACACGTTATCGCCAACCTGGACGAGCTGGAATCCGTGCTGGGGTAGCAGACGCGTCCAAAAACGGGTGGCATGCAACCTGCGGGGACTGGGAGCCTCACGCGGCGAGCGTCAGTCCTTCAGCCACAGATCGATGGGGCGTTTGGCGTCGGTCGGGAAGGGGAGCGTGACCTTCCGACCCGTGCCGGCGGACTCGTAGGCGGCGAAGATGGCCTCGAGCACCGCGCGGCCGTCCTCACCGGTGACCAACGGCTGTTTGTCGTCGCGAACGCATTCGATGAAGTGCGCCATCTCCTGCGGGAAGCCGTAGTTCCACCCTTCCTCATAGATGGTGAACGTCC
>CAYMLO010000195.1:0-14960 GCA_964390905.1 uncultured Planctomycetales bacterium
TGGTGACTGGGACTAAGTCGTAACAAGGTAGCCGTAGGGGAACCTGCGGCTGGATCACCTCCTTTCTAGGGGATGACCTAGACCTCGTCGCCCCATCGCGGGCGCGGGGCAAACCGTCAGTCCATTCTCGGACCGATTCTGGTCGCGCGACGCCCGAAAGGGCCCGCCCGGCGATCGACTGTTTTCTTTGATACACCAACGGACCGCTTCAACGGGCGGTCCGTTTTTCATGCGCACGGCAGACCGGCCGGGCACCCTTGTGGATCTCCCGCACCCCGATACGATGATGAGCGAACGCGTGCGATGGACAGTGAGATACGCCATCTTCACTTCGCTTGAGCCTCCAGTTGCGTTGGTTGATTCGTACAGGACCGGCAAACGGGGAGTACCCGGCAATAGGAAGAGCGAACAGGACACTACCGAGGAAGACGAGGAGCAGCGCGGGCATCGTTGGGGAAAGATCGAGAAACGGGTAGCTGCCCTCACCTTGGGTACGGCTTCTTTGGGTAGGAGGCGGGCCATGGACTGTTCTGGAGTCGTTCGGCTGGGCATCGCCGGGCCTCTGCTGAGCGCGGCCCTTGTGATGCTTGCCGGTTGTCATCCGAGCCAATCATCGCATGGCATGATCGCCAGACCGGCGCACGTTGGGCTGATGCCGCTGGGGGAGATTCCGTCCGGACGGATCCGCGCCGATGGGGACCTGTCGGATTGGGGGGACTTGCGCGACGGATCGATCGTGCTTCACCAGGTGATCCACCACAGCGAATGCCAGCTGCGAACAGGCCGCCCCGACGCGGCCTTGGTCAAGCTGCTTTGCGATGACGAAGCGCTCTACGTGGGTGTGCGCGTCGCGGACGAGGTCGTCGTCAACGCTTTCCATGCACGGAGCGACCTGGCCAAGGGCGATCACGTTGTGCTCTTGCTCGACGTGCGTCCAGCGGCCGGCGACGGGTCCAAGCTTGGCGATCCCACCTACTCGGAAGGCGCTTACGACTTTCTCATCGCGGCGCCGCCAGGCGACAGCAAACGGTTGCGATGGCGGCTGTACAAGTATCAACACCGCGAGATGGGGCGTATTGTCCTGGCCGGCAGGCTCATCGACGGGGGATACGAGATGGAGCTGCGCCTGCCGTACGGGTGCCTGATGAAGGGCCTGCGGCGGGAACGGTTTGCCCGTCCGATTGGGTTTCAGATCTTCGTCCGTGATTCGGATTCGGTTGAAGTAGAGTCCAAGCCGGGATTCGGGCAGACTTACTCGTGGCTCCGACCCAGCAACACCGGCTGCCCATCCAACTTCGGCCGGGCGGACCCGACCTTCAAGAGTAACTGGCCTCGACCCTATGTCGGCGTGATCGGTGCATGCGTGGTGCCCAGATGGGATCCCCAATGGCTCGAGGCGGCCGTTGTCACGACGCTCGATTCGCCCCCATGCGATACGCGTCTCGAGCTGAGCTGTCGGTTCGGCGCGACTGACTTCGATCGTCCGGCCGATGCCGGTCTGGCTACCAAGCCAGTGATCTTGGACGCCGAGACGCTTCACACGGACGCCTATCCGGCCCTTGGCCTGGCGATTCATCGGCGCGCGAGGCGAATCGAGAAGCTCGCCCCAGGTCGATATACCCTCGAGGTCGGCGTGCCGGCGCTGGCAGCGACCTGCCCACAAAGGCGCTACTATGCGCGCGTCGAGTCAGGTCGGTTCGTTGCCAGTCTCGTCCGGCCCTGGCCGACCTCCACCGACATCCTGGAGGAGCTGGCCACGCGTTGGACGGAGATGAACCTGGGCACACACTTTGCGCTTGGCGAGGACCCGGTCGGCGTGGAGGTCTCCGTGAATCCCGGTGCGTCAGCGTGGTTCGAGTTGTCTGAGCAGGCCGAACGGGCCGCCGCGTCCGCCCGAGACGTCTCGGCATACGGCCTCAGGACCGAGTTGGTTCGGTGGGGCACCGATGCCGTCGTGTGGCACACCGATGTCCCGTTCAGGCCAGTACAACTCTCACTGAAGATCCCGCCCAAGGACGTCGGCGTGGGCCAGTATGAAATACGGCTGGCCGTGGTGGGCCCCGATGGCCGGCGTCGCTCCATCGCGCGGTACGGGGCCCCAAGCCGCGAGCCCTTCGTGGTGATGCCAAGTCGGGACGTTGTGCTGAAGACAACGGTGAAGGACGCACCGAAGCTGCTGACCCGAGCCGTGAAGATCCGCGACCCGGCCCGGCGACAATTCCCCGAAGACGACATGCCCGACTGCCAGGCCCGCAGCGTCCACGACCTGCATCTCTACGACGGTCGCATCTACGTCGGCGTCGGCGATGGGAACAGGAACCGGGGCCCCATCGACCTCTGGTCGTTCGATCCCGCCCAGAACGGCGATCAAGCGACCTTCGCCAAGGAGTTCACGGTCGATGATGAATCGGTCAACATCTTCCGCGACTACGCAGGTGAGCTTCTCGTGCCCGGGGTCGATTCAACGATCGAGGAACCGGCCAACTCGACGTTCGGCAATCTGTATGCAGAAGCCGGGAGGAAGTGGACGAAGCACCACACGGTCCCCAAGGGGATTCATGTGTTTGACGCGGCGGCACACGAGGGCAAGCTCTACGTTACGGCCTACACCCAAGCAGGCGCCGCCCTGTTTGAGTCGGGGGACGGCGGCAAGACATGGCAGCGTTGCGGCCGGGTGCTCGAGAATGGGCGGCTCCGCCTGCTCGTGCCCGTGAAGGACGTCCTGCTGATCTCGCCTCAGTATGATCGGGTGGGGTTCTACACGTATACGAACGGCCGACTCGAGCGACTCCTCGTGCCCCCCCTGCCAGGCCACAAGATCCCTCGCGGGTGCTGGATCCATCGTCTCGATCGGTTCAGAAGGGGCGCCGTCTACACAACCTGGCGCTTCGAGCGGGAGCCTGCTCGCCCCCTGCTCTACCTGGCGGATCTCGAGCGAGGCGCCGTCATCATTGAGCACTTTTCAAACGCGCACGCCCGCGATATCGTTGTCCGTGGCGGCATGTGCTACGTGCTTACCGGGCAGAAGCGCACCGACAAGCCGAATGCCTTCGGCGGTGAGATCCACGCGTCGGGCGATCTGCGATCCTGGACGCGCCTGGCGAGCTTCACCGTGCCGGCCCTGCCGAATTCGATGGAGATCGCCAACGGGGTATGCTATGTAGGCTTGGCCAACCACGCCCCCTGGAAGTCTGCCGACGCCGCCTCCGGGACGATCTGGCGGATCGGCCCTTAGGACGTTCGATCGCGAGGAACACGACCATGGCAAATCACGGATTGAGCCGGCGGGAGTTCGTGGGCGGCGTCGCGGGAGCGGCGGCGCTTGGAGCAGGATCACTACATCTGACGCGCACCGCCGACGCGGTCGCATCTGAGCGATCAGATCGCGTACAGAAGGATCCGACGATGAAGATGAACTACGACGTCGTGGTGGTCGGGGGCGGCATGGCGGGGATGACGGCGGCGCTGGCGGCCGCGAAGAACGGCGCCAAGACGCTGCTCGTCGAGCGGTACCCTTACGGCGGCGGAGCGTTCACGGCCGGGATGGTGACCCACATCGCCGGGCTGGTCGATCATCGCCGCATCCACGCCGCCGAGTTCCACGACCCCAAGCACTGGATCGTCCAGGGCCTGGCCTGCGAGTATCACCAAAGACTGGTCAAGCACGGGGCCGCGCTCGGTCCGCACTGGGACCACGAACCGGCCAAGATCATCTTCGATCAGATCCTCGAGGACTACGGCGTGGACGTGCTCTACGGGACGCACTTCCATGCCGCCAAGAGGACGGGGCAGCGGATCACGTCGGTCGAGCTGATCTACCGAACCGTGCGGATCGAGGTGACCGGCAAGATGTTCGTCGACGGGTCGGGCGATGGGGATCTCAGCGCGGCGGCGGGGGCGGCGTTCCAAGTCGGCAGAGACGCTGACGGCAAGATGCAGCCGGCCACGCTGAGCTACATGGTCGCGGACGTCAAGCCGAACACGGGCGAGAATCTCAACAAGCTGCTCCGGCAGGCCTGGCAGGACGGCAAGATCCCCAAGGACATCCGACCTGCCGTGATCGGTCGGCGCTACGCGGAGGGCAAGCACCGGGCGGAGCTGTGGTGCTCGATCGCCCGCCAATGGGGCGACTTTGCCGACCCGGTGGCTTATTCGCGCATGGAACGTCGGGGCCGGGCGATCGGCTGGGAGATCTTCCGTTACCTCAAGGCCAACACCAAGGCGATGTCGGACGCGTACCTCGGCTCGATCGGCGAACAGATCTGGCCGCGGGAGGGCCGGCGCATCAAGGCCGACTACACGATCGTCGCCGACGATGTCCGTCACGAGGTCCGCTTCGACGACGTCGTCGCGCGCGGGGCGTTCTACCTCGACCTGCATTCAGTCACGCCGGGGACGATCGGCTGGGACCTCGACGAACACCGACCGAAGAAGAACACGTACTTCGATATCCCCTACCGGGCGCTCGTTGCCGTCGGCCTCGACAACCTGTTGCTGGCCGGCCGGATGCTCGGCGCGACGCACGAGGCCTACAGCGCCACGCGCGTCATGGGCACGGGCATCGCCACCGGACAAGCCGTCGGCACCGCCGCCGCGCTCGCCGTCAAGGGCAAACAGACAACGCGGCAGGTCAAGACGGAAGCCTTGCAGAGCACGCTCCGCTCACAGGGCGTGATCGTCTAAGTGACCGTTCGAGATCAGGCGCCAGGTCTACGACGACCCCGTAGCATGGGCATCTTGCCCATGGATCACGGGCGAGACGCCCGTGCCACGACGGTGCCGACCCACGCACGGTCATTTGGATGTCGCCACGCAGCCCCCCGTACAGCCCGTCACTTCCCCAAATCCGCCGGTCGTGCGATACTGGAGTTGGGGAGGGCCGAGCCATGAATGATGCCGGCAAGACGAAGGCAGAACTGATCGCCGAGCTCGAGACGCTCCGTGCACGGTTGCGCGAACTGGAGTCCGCTGAGGCCGAACATGAGCGGACCGAGCGGTCGCTGAGGGAGAGCGAGGTCAAGTACAGGCGGATCTTCGAAAACGCCAACGACATGATCTACACGCACGACCTGGAGGGCAACTTCACGTCGGCCAACCCGGCGACCGTCCGGACGTACGGCTACCCCATGGACGAGTTCGTTCGGCTGGACATCAGCGACATGGTCGCGCCCGAGTACGTTCCCATCGCCATGGAGAACCTCGGCAAGAAACTGCACGGCATCACGTATACCGAACCGTATGAGCTGCTGACGCTGGCCAAGGACGGCTCGCACGTCTGGGTCGAGGTCAGCAGTTGTCTGATCAGCGAGGCGGGACGCCCCGTCAGCGTCCAGGGGATCCTTCGTGACATCACGGAGCGCAAGCGGGCGGAGGAGGCGCTGCGACGGGCCCGCGACGAGCTGGAGATGCGGGTTCAGGAGCGAACGGCCGAGCTGACGGCGGCCAACAGACAGCTCCAGCGCGAGATCGCCGAGCACCGACGGACGGAGGAGGCGCTGCGGGAGAGCGAGCGTCGCTACCGGCTGCTCGCCGAGAACGTGACGGACGTCATCTGGACGACGGACCTGGACCTGCGGTTCACTTACATCAGCCCGTCGACCACCCGCCTGCGAGGGCACAGCGTCCGGGAGGCAATGGCGCAGACGCTGGACGAGATGCTCGTGCCCGCGTCGTACAAGCGTGCCATCGCGACCTTCGAGGAACTGCCCCCCCGCGACAGGCTGTCCGAGGAGGTGGACCCCCTCCAGTCGTGGACGCTGGAGCTCGAGGTGACCCGCAAGGACGGGGGCACGGTCTGGACGGAGGTCAAGACAAGCCTGCTTCGCGATTCGGACGGCTGCCCCGTCGGGCTGCTGGGGATCACGCGCGACATCAGCGAACGCAAACGCGCGGAGGCCGAGCGGGCGGAGCTTCAGGAGCAGCTTCACCAGGCCCAGAAGATGGAGGCGGTGGGCCAACTCTCTGCGGGCATCGCGCATGACTTCAGCAATCTGCTGGCCGTTGTCTTGGGGCACGCGGACCGAGCCAAGCGGCTGACGCCCGCGGACAGCGCGATCGCCGAGGTGCTGGACGCCATCGAGCAGGCCGGCCTGCAGGCGATGGACGTCGCCAAGTCCCTGCTCACGTTCAGTCGCAGCGTGCCCACCGCCAGAGAATCGGTCAACCTCTCCGCCCTCGTCGAGGATTCGACCCGGCTGCTGCGTCGCATGCTCCCGGCCTCGATCGCATCGGAGGTGGACGCGTCCTGCGAAGCGCCGCTGTGGGTCCGGGCCGACAGCACGCAGCTACAGCAGGTCATCCTCAACCTCCTCATCAACGCCCGCGACGCCATGCCCAACGGCGGGAGATTGCACGTCTCGGTCTGCCAAGCGAACCCAGACGACGCGATCGACCTGCCGGGCGGCGCGGACCCGGCGCCGGGCTGGGCACGGATCGAGGTCAGCGACACCGGTGTGGGGATGTCGCCCGAGGTCAGATCGCGCGTCTTCGAACCGTTCTTCACGACCAAGCAGCGGGGGCAGGGCGCCGGGTTGGGCCTGTCGATCGTGCACGGCATCGTCGAAGACCACGGCGGCCGAGTGGGCGTCCGATCCGAAGTGGGCAAGGGATCCACGTTCGCGATCCTCCTGCCGTGCATCGAACCGGGGGCGAAGGTGGCGTCTCCTGAGGCAATGCCCGCGGCGGCTCCAGAACCGACCGGTGTGATCTTGCTGGCCGAGGGACACCGGCTGCTCCGCGAGATCATGGTCTCTGCGCTCCGGGCCTGCGGGTACGAGGTCGTCCAGGCCGGCGACGGCAGCTCGGCCATCGCCCGCTACGAGGAACACCGGGACGACGTCGGGCTGCTCATTCTGGATCAAGACCTGCCCGTGCAAAGAGGCCAGGACGGCCTCGACCGCCTCCGAGCCGAAGCGGGCCGGATCCCCGTCATCATCATCTCGGCCGGCGCCGACGCGGCCTCGGGGACCCGTCTTGGCGACCGGACCGTGCAGCTCTACAGGCCCTTCACCATGCCCGAGCTCTGCAGACTCGTTCGCCAGGTCCTCGATGTCAGAGCCGGGCAGGAGGGCCGATGATGCCCAAGCCGATCGCCATTCTGCTGGCGGACGACCACGCGATGTTCCGCGTGATGCTCGAGGCGTGTCTCGGATCGGAGCCGGACATGAAGGTCCTGGCGAGCGTGAGCAACGCCGAGGAGGCCGTTGCGCAGGCCATCCAGCTCAGTCCGGACATCCTGCTGATGGACATCGACATGCCCGGCCTGCTCTGCTTCGACGCCGCCCGGACGATCGGGGCGCGGTGTCCCGATACGCGGATCATCTTCCTGAGCGCCTTTTTCCACGACCAGTACATCGAGCAAGCGCTTTCGGTGGGGGCGTCCGGTTACGTCACCAAGAGCGAGCCGCCCAGCTCGCTGATCAAGGCGGTGCGGACGGTGGCATCGGGAGCGGCCTACTACTCCCCGGAGGTGGCGTCCCGCATCGTGGCCGACCTGGAGGGGCCCCGGCTGGCCGCCGAGCGACACACCCGTGCGTCCACGCTGACCGCCCGGGAGATGGAGGTCCTCCGCTACCTGGCCCGGGGCATGCCCAAGCAGGAAATCGCCCTGACCATGCACCTGAGCGTCAACACCGTCAACCGACACACCTACAGCCTGATGCACAAGCTCGACATCCACGACCGCGTCGAACTGGCCCGGTTCGCCATCCGGGAGGGGCTGGCGGAAGCGTAGCGGTCGGTCAACCGTGAAGTCGCGGGTCGCCGTAGATGCTAGGCTTCAGGCCTCAGACCTCAGGCTTCAGGGGGCAGGGGTTCGCTTCTGATTCGTCGCGCCAGCCCCGTGGCCTGACGCCTGAAGCCTGCACTGTCAGCACCCATCGCCAGATATTCTGGCGGCGCCCCTTGTCGAGGGTGACCAACGGGACGTACAATTCCATCAGCTCCCCTGAGAAATACACCTTGGGGCCTCATGGCCCGACATAAGTTGACTGGTGCCAACATTCCCGGGTCACGAATAATCAAAATGGCCTGTGCCGACGCGAAGAGCGAGGTCCGATAACGCCCAATCGACAAAGGAGGCATGAGTGATGAAGCCGACGAACGTCCCCAGTCTGGTTCTGTGTGTTGTTGCCGTGCTCGCGCTGACTGGGCCCGCTCAAGCGGATCCCCCCTATTGGCACCGGACAGTCGTCGACGCCGGTGTCCCGGGGGTCGGGGAGTGGTGCTCATTGGCGTTCGACCCGAACGGAGACCCCGCCATTGCCTACCTCGATGCCAATAGCCTGATGCTGGCCAGGTTTGATTCGAACGACCCCAACCACCCCGACGGCGTGTGGCACAAGAGCGTCGTCGTAGTGGACCCCAATATCCCTGAAAACGACCTCCATGGCCTTGGCGGCCTCTCGCTCGCGTTCCAGTCGAACGGGTATCCCGCCATCGCACATCCGATGGGACAGCTGACTTTCGGGGGTTGCGAGTGGTATTTCAGGTGGCAGGATGCTGCGGGATGGCATTACAAGCGACTCAATCAGGAACTCCTGGAGCCCATCGGCTGGGGTCTTCTGGCCGCGACCTCCATGGAGCGCGTGAGATTATGTTTCGCCCAGGGCAGGGCTTGGGTTGTCTTCGATGTGTTTGCGTTGCTGCTGACCGCTACTCTCTGCGCCGCGCCCGATGTTCCTGGTGACCCCGGAGGACTCTGGTCGCTGGGGGTCGTGACAATGGAGGCAGGCTGGGGGATCAACGGCCCCTACGCATCTCTAGCCATTGACGGGAATGGTTGGCCCTCATGCTCCTACATCCACCTCAGCGACGACGAAGACGAACAATGGGTGTCCTATGCGTGGCACGAGCCGTGGGTCCCCCTTGACCCCTGCTCGGATTGGCCTTTCGAGGAGGTGGCCGATCCGTGTAAGTGGGGTCCTGGATACTGGGGAACACCGACTTCGCTTGCCTTCGATGCCAACGGGGTTCCGGGGATTGCCTTCTTCCCAACGCATATGGACCCCCTCTCGAGGATCTGGTACGCGTGGAAGGATCCCGGGGAGTGGTGGGACTACGGCGTGGCCTACTCAATCCCTACTGGCATGCTCCCGACCGAACGCGAAGCGATACTCGCATATCGCTTCGACAGCAATCCGGGGATCAGCTTTCGGGCCTGGGTGGAGGACGGGGGAGACGCGATCTGGCCGCTGCTGTACATGTGGCTCGACCCGAACGACCCCAACGACCCGGTGGACCCGAAATTCCCATGTGACGGGGTCTGGCAGGTTCGGGAGGTCGACGCCAGGAAGGTCTTTGGGCACGCCGACAAGGGGGAATACCACTCGCACGCGATCGATCCCAACGGCCTGCCGGCGATTGCCTACTACGACACGACGTTCGACTGCCTGAGGTACGCCGTGACGGCCGACCAGCCCGACACCTACACGCTGACCACGTGGAACGAGGGCCAAGGCCATGGCACGTGGGGCTCGATTGAGATCGACCCGAACCTGGAACGCTATCCGGAAGGAACCGTCGTGACGCTGACGGGCATCCCCAGCGACGGCAAACGGTTCGCCGCGTGGGTGATCTACGACCCAAGGTACCCCGGCGACGCCAACTACGCGCGTCAGGACAGCAACAACCCCCTCCACCTGCTCATCGAATACGACCGGGAGGTCGGGGCGGCCTTCGCCTGTGCAAGCGGAAACCCCCTGCTGGGAGCAATGGTCGGGGGCGTCTGCGCGACGTTGATCACGGTGAAGGTCTCGCGCACCCGGCGCCGACGATCTCGGAACGAGGCATCTCGGCGATAGAGCGCGGCGGTCGGAAGGAAGTGCGGCCGAAGCTCTGCGTTGGCACCTCCCGGTGGGCGCGAGTGTGTCCTGTCACTCCGCGGGGCCCCCGGGCACTTGCGGGTGCATGCGATCTTTGGGTTGTAACCGCACCGAGCACCCCTTGCGCATCTCTTGCCAGGCCATCCCAAGACACGTGCTGCCCCAACGGGGCACAGGACCGTAGCCGCGGGTGGGGCTCGCCGCAGGTGAGCGGAACCCGTGGTTGCCAGAACGCACAACAAACCACCCGCCCCGAAGCGGGCGGAGGAGGTCATGGACCGATCGATCGCATGTCGAATCGTCTGCGACGAACGACGTCTGTGGAACGAGGCAACACGACCCTCCGACGCCCCTGTCGGGACTGAGCGGTTCTGGGCACTCGCAACCACGGGTTTTGGCCCGCCTTCGGCGGGCGCCACCCGCGGCTACGGTCCTTGGCCCCTCACGGGGCATGGAGGTCCTGGGCTACTCTCAGTCGTCCGTTCGGGACGCGGAGACTGCAGCGAGCCCGCGCGACGGAGCACCCACCCCTCCGTGACAGAACTGCCCCACACCCTCACCCCCCACCAACACGCGAGGGGCGGCGGAAGCGTAAGTTTCATAGTGTCACACTCTTATGTATCCTTCTGGCCCAAGGTGAAATGGCACATGTGTGCCATGGACTCGCTGGGAGGCCTGGATATAATGAGGTACGGTGGAGCGTAGTGTACGGAGGAAGTGATGGCGCGCGCCGGTCCTGGGGAGTGGTATCGGGCGTGCGCGTCGGTAGTACATGTCAGGGACGTGCTCGGATGCCGGGGGCTGAGGTCCTCGGTCCAGTCTAGCTTTCACATCTCCGGCCGCGCGAGACTTCGCGTCGGGCTGAGAGGATGGCGGCGGTTGGGGCAGATCTTGACAGGAGAGCGTCAGATGTCTAAGCGGAGCAACGCCTCGACGGGGAGGGTTCGCCGGACCTGTCGGCCGCGTGCGGCGTTCACGCTGATCGAGCTGTTGGTCGTCGTGGCCATTATCGCACTGTTGATCTCCATTCTCCTGCCGTCACTGGGCAGGGCGCGCGCCCAGGCCCGCGCCACGGTCTGCGGTACGCGGATTGCGCAGATCACCAAGGCAATCCTGCTGTACGCAGACGACTACGACGAGACGCCGCCGTTCATGGGGCTCGGCTGGGAGGATGTCCGTAACGATGATGAGCCGTCGAAGGACTTGGTCAGTTCCGAGGCTCCGGGCGACCTCCCAACCAGGAGCGAATGGGAGTGGGCTACGCTCGAGACCTGGCTAAGCCAACACCCCGAGGAGTTGTGGAACGGGACGCTCGACGAAGAGGACTGGGACGCCGCCGGGGTGGGCCCCAAGACGGGCATGCTGTTTAAGTACACCCGGTTCGAGAACCTGTACCGGTGTCCGGACTTCGAACGAATCGCGGGCAAGTCGCAGAGCAGCTTCAACTACGCACGAACCGTCCTCGGACGCAGGTGGATCATCGGCGGGGATATCTGCATGTTTCTTCGAGACGACCCCGAGCCGGAGTGGTGGGGCGGAAGCTTCTTCGGGGCACCGGGGCCGATCATGAAGATCAGCCAGGCCTACGCGCCGGCGGAAGCAATCATGATGTTCGACGAGTGGTGGGAACGCCACATCGGGGCCCCCTACGAGGAGCACTCGCCGCCCGCCGAGGCATTTGTGCCGGGGGGGTGGATGGCCAATGACTGCATACACTACCCGTTGGGGGACGAACTTGGGCGGTATCACGGTTCGCCCAAGCAGAACGAGTACTTCCCCGACCCGCTGGCAGACCCGTTCAAGCGCGATAGCTTCGTCGTGAAGCAGGGCTCAGTGTGCTACTACGACGGGCACGCCGCGATTCAACGACAGTGGTGGGCGGGCGTACGAGAAAGGAGCGAAAGCGACATCTATGGCTCGCTCAACGAGATCATCAGGTACCTATGCCATCACATCTTCTCGGTGAGGGGGAGGGGCGCGCCGAAGTGAGGAGCTAAGGAAGCGGCGAAGGTATGGCGGGGGGATGAGCATAAACGACAAGGACGCGTGCGGGGGAAAGGAGGTAGGGGATCGAGACTAAGGATGGCTGCAGGATTCCTAGTAGGTTGCGCTCGGGATGGTCGGTCCACCCGGACGAAGGGGGAGTGCGGTTGTGTGGGAGGCCCTTGCATAGGCTTAGGGCTGCCAAGACAAACATGAAAGGAGCGTAGGATGATGTTAACGAGACGGACGGGAGGAGTGCTGGCCTTGGCCGGTGTTATCCTGCTGGGCACGACGACGCTTGGCTGGGCCGTTCAGGAGCCGGGAACAGAGTACATCTATGTTTTGGACGACGCCAACTCGAATGTCGTGTTGCAGCTTGGGAGCATCATCGGCGATGCCAACCTGGCCGGCTACATGACGATCTACATGGATGACCCGAACAGCGGAACTTGCGTCCTGGGCACAATGGGCGCCATCAGCAGCAGCGACTTGGCGTTTATCTTCTACCCGGGGGTGATCGAGGCCTACATCGACGCCGGGAACTTCCAGGCCTATGACTTCGACCTGTGGTATCAGGACCCCAACGACTGGAACCTGGACCCCAACATGTGGCCGGATCCCAACGACGCCGAGGACGCCAGTGACGCGCCCGATCCCAACGACGAGGGCGACCCCAACGACCCGAACTACAACGACCCCAACGACCCGAACTACGCCCGGACGTGCACGCTGGTCAACGGGCAAGGGATCCTCAACTCCGAGATCCTGTTCTTCTGGTCGTTCCGGGCGACGACCAACGGCGTCGACTGGGACATCGACGCGGACATCGACTGGTCCGATCCGTTCGCACCGTGGCAGATCAAGATCGGCAACAACGGCGCCGACGCCCACCTGGAGTGGGGCATGGAGATCGGAAACCCGGGCGACCTGCTGTTCATCAAGGGAACGGTGACGTTAGAGGGCGTGGGCGGCGTCGCTCGAACGCTGACGGTGACGACCGACAAGGTGGACTGGGGGACGGTCGAGGTCGATCCCGACTGGCCACGGATCTGGCCGAAGTTCGCCGACGGCCAGGAGATCGTCCTGACGGCGACGCCCATCGACGGCAAGATCCTCAAGGAGTGGCGGATCTGGGACGATCCCAACGATTATCCCGACACGGGCCTCGCCACCATCGACAGCAACGCCGTGCTCACGCTGACGATGAATGGAGACAAGCACGTTGAAGCGAAGTTCAAATGCGGCAGCAACCTGCCACCGTTCATCGCCATGACGCTCCTGGCGCTGGCCGTGGCCGTGATGATCCGACGCCTCAAGTAGCGCGTCGTCACTGCCGCCAGGCCCTGTCGGGACGGACGGATCGTCTCGCGTCTGGCCCGCGGGGTCGGTAAAGATCCAAACGACAAGCCGGTGTGGAACGAAGGTTCCGCGCCGGCTTGTTTCGTCATGGGTCGGGCCTACCCCCATACGAATCCGAAGTCTGACCGCCACACGAGTAGGCGCAAGCCCCCAACGGGGGCGGCGGACGGTAGCCCAGGGCGAGCGACGCGAGCCCTGGGACTTCTGGCGCAGCAAACGTAGCCCCCGGATGGGGGGCGACGGAAATGCCACGGCGGACCGGGCCGACGCCGAAGCGCTCCGCCGCCCCCGTCCGGGGGCTTGCGATCTGCGCGCTACGTTTCCCAGGGCTCGGGTCGCTCGCCCTGGGCTATGTTCCGTCGGGCCTCCGGCCCTTCGGACTGAATGACCCCGCCCACGCCCGCCGTCGCACGTAGTCTCTGGACTCGGTGGACCGCTTGCGTATAATTTGGTAGCGTTCAGGAGGGCACATCGGAGAAGCGGCGGCTGTTGTAAGGTTGGGGCAGATCTTGAAGCGAGATACCGAGATGGCCAATCAGAGCAACGTTATTGCAGGGCCCGTCGGCCGGACACGCCGGCCGCGTTCAGCGTTCACCCTGATCGAACTGCTGGTCGTCGTGGCCATCATCGCGCTGTTGATCTCGATCCTCCTGCCGTCGTTGAGCAAGGCGCGCGCCCAGGCCCGCGCGACGGTGTGCGCCTCGCGGATCTCTCAGCTCTGCAAGGCGCTCCTGCTGTATGCAGAAGACCACGAGGAGACCCCGCCCTTCATGGGACGAGGCTGGGAAGACCACGACAACGTCATCGGCGGCGGGACCTGGCCGGACGACAACCCCATCAGCATCGAGCTCTGGGCCAGGTGGGAAGACTGGATCATGCCGGACATGCCGGACTACTGGGGCTTGGCTCAGGAGGACTGGCCAGATCCCCACGCCAGTGTCCGCAACGGTTCTCTGTACCGCTACACGCGCTTCGACGACATGTACCGGTGTCCCGATTTTCAGCGGATCACGGGCAAATCGCAGGACACGTTCAACTACTGCCGGTCGATCGCCGGCCGGAAGTACTACCTCTGGGATGAAGCCGAAGGACAGCCGGGCTCGCCGTGGTACTCGGGCAGCGACTTCGGCGCTTGTGGCCCGATCGTCAAGATCAGCGCGGTCTACGCGCCGTCCGCCGCGTGGATCCTCGGCGAGGAGAAGTGGGATACGCATATCGCCGCAGGTCCAGCTGGGTTCTCGCCACCAACATCCGTCTTCGTGCCGGGTGGGTGGATGGCGTCTGACTGCATGTTCTACCCGTTGGGCAGTCTGGTCGGCCAGTACCACGGCAGCGAGGTCGACACGGGGTGTCCTGAGTACCCCGACGGAACACCCGTCCCCAAGATCAAGCGCGGCACGGCGGCGTACTACGACGGCCATGCGGCATTGGTGATCGACCCGATGCCCACCCGCAACGAACAGCCGCCCGACTTCTTCGGATTCACCGACCCGGAGTCCCAGCTCTGGCACGTGCTCAACTGGTTCCTGGGGATGATCTACTCCGTTCGCGGGAAGAACCCACCGCTTGAGGGATTCATTCCTACGTAGGCGTCCCGCCGGGCGATCCCACCGACCGCCTTCTCCCCTATCTAGGACGGAGCGCTAGGTGGGGACAGGCATGGGCTGGACCAGCGCCTCCTGGACCTCGACAGTCTCCGACAGGTCAGCCAGGTGAAGGATCGTCTTGGAGGAAAAGGGGGAGGAAAAGGGGGTCAGGCTTACTTTTTCTGGTTCACGGGCTTCCTGGGACGCCAGG
>CAYMLO010000196.1:0-14928 GCA_964390905.1 uncultured Planctomycetales bacterium
GGGCCCGATCGAGCTTCAGGACCACGGCAACCCCGTCCTGTTCCGCAACATCTGGGTCAGAGAGCTAGAGGACTAGGGGAGCGCGGATCCAGTAGGAGAGGAGTTGTCCGATCAAAACGGAACTCGTTCTCATTATCACCGCGTCAAGTGTTCTGGGTGGCGGACTACTCGGCGTTGGCTCGCCTGTGAATCCGCCTCAGGCAAGCGCAGACGAACAGAACATTAGGGCTTCAAGCGTTCACGCGCGCCCTGATGCGGGGGCGACCCAGTACGCCAAGCCGCTGGCGCAAGAGTATGTGGTCGTCGCCAGGGTTCCGTCACCCGGATTGCGCACCGACGATTGCGCGCTGACCCATCTTCCCGGCGGGGGCCTGCTGGCAACCTTCACCTTCCGGCAGGCCAGGGGCTCAAAGCTGAAGGAGAGCTTTCACTTGGCCCGCAGCCGCGACAATGGCCAGACCTGGGAGCGCTTGCCACCGTTGGACGTTGAGGACGGAATGCCCTTTGTCCACAACGGCAAGCTATACCTGCTTGGCAACGGGCGGTCTCCGATGGACATCGTCGTCACGCGATCGGACGACGATGGCCAGACCTGGCTCAAGCCCGTCCCGGTGATCAAGGGCTGCTATTGGAACGCCCCGACCGGCTATGCCATTGCGAACGGACATCTGTACCGGGCTTTCGACGTGCGCGATCCCAAGACGCGAGCTTGGGTGGGCGCACACGCAGTGGTTGCCGGCGATCTTTCCCGTGACCTGCTCGATCCGGCTTCCTGGCGCGTCTCGAAGCCGGTCAGGTTCCCGGGAATTCCCGAGACACTCAAACGCAACCTACATAAACGCGACAACCGGTGGCTGGAGCCCAACGTGGTCTCTTTTCGCGGCAAGCTCCACGTGCTCAGCCGCGTTCGCATCGATCGTCTGGCCACCGCGAACATGTGTGCCGTATGCGACGTGAAGGACGATGGCAAGAATCTGGACTGTCGGTTCGTTCAGTTCCACCCGATGCCCGGCGGCCAGTGCAAGTTCTTCATCATCCACGACAAGGTGTCGGATCTGTTCTGGAGCCCGGTCAACCTTCCGACCAACACCCAGGACGTTGCGTGGGGCAAGAAGCTTGTGGCCAAGGGCTTTCGTCAGACGCCCGGCAACGAGCGCCGGTTCCTGATGTTGATGTACAGTCTGGATGCGCTGAATTGGTTCCAGGCCGGCTGCATTGCCATGTCGACGAATCCCTTGCAGTCGTTCCACTATGCGGCGCCTCTGGTTGACGGCGATGATCTGCTGATCCTGTCGCGCACGTCCCGGGATGCCCCCGATCAGCACGACAGCGATCTGGTAACGTTCCATCGCGTGAAGAACTTCCGCCGCCTGGCACTGAAACTGCATCCTGAGATGTGACCGTGAAACTGAACCATCTGATGCCGGGACCTGAAGGTCGACATGCCCTGCTCCCGGAGGCCACGCCGAATCGAATTCCCTGTTCGTCAGACTCACGGAGAAAGCAAGAACCCGATGAGCGAAAGGAGACCTAGGTCATGCGACGACGCGACTTCCTGAAATGCACAACCACAGGAGCCGGATTGCTCATTCTTCCGAGCGGCACGCTGGTGGGAGCCAACGCCCCCAGCAACAAGCTGAATCTCGCACTCATCGGCGCAGGGGGGCGGTGCCGATGGCTCTTTGACCCGATGTCGAGCGAGAACGTGGTGGCCCTGTGCGACGTGGACGAGACCCACCTGGCCCATGCGGCCAAGAAGTTCCCGAAAGCCAAGCACTACGTGGACTGGCGCAAGTGTCTCGAGCACAAGGGCCTGGACGCCGTGGTCTGTTGCACGACGGACCACACGCACGCCTTCGTCGCCACGTGGGCGATGAACCGCGGCCTGCACGTCTACTGCGAGAAGCCGCTGGCCAACAGCGTGGAAGAGGCCCGGATGGTCCGCGCCACGTATCTCAAGAACAAGGGAAAGCTGGCCACGCAGGTCGGCACGCAACGCCACGCCGATCCGAACTTCAACCGCCTGCGAGAACTCGTCAAGGACGGCGCCATCGGCGAACTGAAGAGCGCCTCTGCCTGGGGCAATCGCCAGATCCGCCGGAAGGGCTACCCGCCCGCCGAAGGCACGCCGCCCAAGACGCTCCACTACGACTTGTGGATCGGGCCATCGCCCCATCACCCCTACAGCCCGAAGTACTTCAGCGGAAAGCCCGGCGCCAACTGCCTGAGCTGGAACATGTACTGGGACTTCGGCAGCGGCCAGATCGGCGACATGGGCAGCCATACCATGGACCTGGTCTGGAACGCGATCGATGCCGGCCGCCCGACCTCGGCCGAGGCGGAGGGCGAGAAGTACAACCCCGAGGTCACGCCGGTCGAGCTGAGGACCGCGTTCGGCATTCCCGCCAATGACTGGCGCCCCGCGATCAGCGTGAGTTGGTATCAGGGCGGGGCCATGCCGAAATCGCCCAAGCCGTACATCGACCTGAATAAGATCGGTCACGGCGCCCTGTTCGAGGGCAACCGGGGCTGGATCGTCGCCGATTTCTGGACCCGCATGATCCTCCCCCACGGCGCGGGCGCCGACATGACCTACTACAAGCCACGCTCCAAGGACAAGGTGATCCCGCCGATGGGTCACTTCCAGAAGGAATGGATCCATGCCTGCAAAGGCAACCTGAAAACCTCCTGCGACTTCGACTACGCCGGCAAGATGATCGAGATGATGCTCCTGGGTCTGGTCGCCTATCGTACGGGCGAGAAGCTCGCCTACGACGGGGCCGCCGGTCGCGTGACCAACAGCGCCAAGGGCAACGACCTGCTCAGCCGCAGCTATCGCAAGGGCTGGGTTCTCAATGGATAGGGGCGAGCTGTGAGGCGGGCATCCGAGTGTTTGGCCCGCCCTCCGCCACGGAGAAGTCCGACGTCAAGGCCGAAAAGACCGAGCTCGAGATGACGATGACTGTAGCGACCGTCACTAATCCGAGAGGCGCTGCGGCTGGGGGTGCGAACCGATTGCGCAACCAAGAGTTCCCCTTGGTGTAGGATGTGTGTGGTGTCGTCGTCCAAGACAACGAAGTCCTCAATCGCGGAGGTGATTCGCCCCCAACCGCACTCGGCCTTGTCATGACCACGGTCCTACAATATACAAAACAATAACAATAGGGGACAGTCACCTATTTCTTGACATGTCTGGGGTCGGGGTTAGGATGTGGGCATGCCTCGCTTGGCCCGAATCGTGCTGCCCGGTGTTCCGCACCACATCACGCAGCGCGGCAACAACCGACAGGACGTCTTCTTCGTCGACGACGATCGACGCGTGTACCTCGCGTTGCTTCACCAGCACGCCGAACGCTTTGGCCTGCAGGTCGTGGGTTACTGCCTCATGACCAACCACGTCCATCTGATCGCCACGCCGTCGAGCGAGGACTCGCTGGCCAAGGCCGTAGGCCGGACCCACTTCCGCTACACGCAGTACGTCAACAGGCTTCACCGGCGAAGCGGCCATCTCTGGCAGAACCGGTTCTACTCGTGTGCGCTTGATGACGTGCACCTATGCTGTGCGATGTGTTACGTGGAGCGAAATCCCGTTCGGGCCAAGGTGGTCCGGCTGGCATGGGACTACCCGTGGTCGAGCGCGGCCGCACACACCGGCGAGCCGGACGCGAGCGGCTTGCTGGACCTGGAGGCGTGGGCTCGGCAGTGGACGGCCCGCAAGTGGCGGGCCGAGCTGACGAGTCCGCAGGATGCGGCGTTGACCTCACGACTACGCCTGAGCACGCATCGAGGGCGTCCTCTAGGCAGTGACAGCTTCCTCAGCAAGCTTGAGCGTCGCCTGGGCCGGCGATTGCGTCCCCTGCCTGTCGGGCGCCCGAAAAGGAAAACGAAGAAGAAGCCACCGGGAGAACGGGGTAGACAGAGAAATAGGTGACTGTCCCCTATTGCTCCTATTGCCTTGTATTGTCCTATTGTCAGTATTGTCAGGCCCTTGAGCCGGTCGGTGTGGCCGTTCGGATTGCCGCCCACCCGGGCGGGTTCGGGCAGCGGCCAATCATTCATTCGTCAAAGATCGGTATGGGCCGTCTTTCGTCGTCGACGGCCACCAGCGTCACGTTGGCCTCGGTCACGTTTCGACTGGTGTCGCTGCCCCGGGCGTGGGCGTGGACCTCGACGTGCACGCAGATCGACGTCTTGCCGATGCGAACGGTCTCGGCCCACAGCGTGACAATGTCGCCCACGTAGACGGGCCTGTGGAACTCGACGGCGTCCATGGCCTTGGTCACGTATCGCTTCCGTGACTGTCGCAGCGCCTCGACGACCGAGGCCTGGTCGATCAGCGAGAGGATCACGCCGCCGAAGATCGACCCTTCCGGGTTCGTGTCTCTCGGCTGCATGATGATTCGGATGGCAGGCTGGTCGCTCGGTGGCTTGATGTCCATGATGCAGGTCCTCCCCGGCAAACCTTCGATGACGGCATGCTCGCAGGGCGTCGAGCGTTGCGCGTCACTTGCCCTTACAGTGGTATAGCCTCGATGGTTCGATGGCCCGTTCGGAGATGCCCGGCCCATCGTAGGTCACGTTGAGCTGCGTCGTGCCGCCCTCCTGGAAGTACCTCACCTCCATCGGGTGCAGCCCGGCCTTGAGCGCCACGAATCCGCCGACCTTCTTGGCGGTGTGGAGGCCGTCGTTGTCGACGACCCGCCTTGAGCCGATCAGCAACTGGCTGCCGTCATTGGAGCTGACGAAGAACGTGTAGACGCCGTCGCGCGGAACGTTCAGATATCCCCTGAAGCGAAGCGCGAAGAACTGATCTTGCGCACGGTTGCCCAAATCGATCCGGTCGGCAATCCCCTTGCGGACGGGCGTCAGCGTGCCGAAGTCGGGCAGCTGCTTCCACTTCCCTTCGAAACAGGCGTACTCGATCCCCGGAGCCGCATCGGAGACTCGGACCGGCTCGAGGGGCACGAACGTCAACGCCTCACTGGACAACTCCTGCTTCATCCTGGCCTGGTGTTGGTCGAGGTTGAGGCGCCCTTCGTTGAGCCACGTGATGTTGGCACGGCGCGCAGCATCAAAGAAACGCTTGAGGCGCTGTCTGTACGCCGGGCGTATCGTCACCCCAAAGCGCTGGTGGTCGACGACGAACTGGCCCGTCCCACCCGGGCCCCGCTGGCGCTCGAGGATCGCGTAGTCGACCGAGAGTCGGGCGAATCGGACCCGCTCGGCGGCCCCCGGATCGTCCGCCACCGCCTTCTCGGCTTTGTCCCACAGGGCGCTGGCCTGGGTCAGCAACGCGTCAGTCAGGTACGGCGCCGACCTTGAATCGACCCAGATGCCAGCGTGCACGTTCTGCTCCTCTACAACGTCGTGCATCAGATCGATGTACTTGCGGATCGGCCCGGCCGCCTTTCCGTAGACCCCTTCTAAGAACTCGTTGATGGCCCGGTCCTCGTCGTAGCTAGCGTCCCACAGCAGCTTGGCCCCGAGGTACCCGCTCAGCATGGACAGTTCCCCGTTCAGCGTCGTGTAGACGTCCTGCTCGAAGATGCCGGTCACGTTGTTGCGCACGAAGAGGCGGATGTTGTCGTCTCGAACGCGCAGATTCGGGAACGGCACCAGGTAATCCGCGAAGCTCGTGACGTAATCCCAGACCCACAGGCGGTTCGCCACTTTCGCCCAGCCTTGCAAGTCGCGAACGAACGACCGATTCGTGTCTTGGTCGCAGGTCGCCAAGGGATGCATGAAGCAACACTCGATGCTGCAAAGCCGGACGATCACGTTTGGCCTGGGCCGCATGGTCTTGGGCGGCTTGCGCGTGTACTGGTAGGCCAGCGTCTCGATGGCCTTGCCCGGGAATTCCTTCTCCAACGCCTTGGCCACTCGGTTCACCAGATCGAGCACCGGCCCCATCTGGGAACCCTCTCGTTTCGCCAAGGCCTGGCATTTCGGACACTCGCAGTAGTTGGCCCAGTCGTTCTGCGAGAGGGAGAACACGAACGCCTCGGGATCCGCGCGCATGCGCTTGCGCATCTGGTCGGTGCAAAGGGCGACGACGTCTTGATTGGTGCAGCACAGCTGCGTGTGGTCTTTGACACGCTTGCCGTCGATTTCGGAGAAGTACTCCGGATGCGCATCGAAGTGTCTGTCCGGTGGAACAAGTACGTTGAACGTGTGAACGAACATCCCCCTGCCGAAGCGTACCTTGCCGCCATGTCGGACCTCCAGCCTGGCCGTGCTGCTGTTCACGCGGTTTCGAGCGCACCAGTCGCCATCGAAGCAATCCATGACGAATGGCTCCCGGTACTCCAAGGCCGGCCGCTTGGTCTCATTCAGGACCGGAATTACCAAACGTTCTCGCTTCGGGATGCGACTCACCGCCGGCGTGAACCACCGACACCCCAGGTGATCCTCGAGGAGCCCGTAGACGCCGTACAGATTCCCCCGCAACTGTCCCCCCGCGATCACCAGGTGCGGCCCGACGGTCCGGATGACGTAGCCCTCGTCACCCAGTTTGCCGAAGTCGATCGCGACGCCGAGTTGGCGAAGGTGCGCGCTGGCGCTCAGGATGATCTCGTGGTCAGCCACAGGCCCCTTGTCATCGCGAATCGGCAGCTCGACGCCGGTCATCTGCTCGAGGAATCGCTGCAACTCGGCCGCCCCATATCGCGTGGATGGTGAGGCGTCCTCGGCCACCACGATGGTGAACGCCGACCGCCCCGCGTCGGCCACGACCAGGTGCTCGGCGCCCCGTTGCTCGGCCATCCCCTCGCTGCACATGGCCATCATGCTGATCGCCACGAGCGCAGAGAGAAACACTCGACCACTCGATCCAATCGCTCCTTGCGTTGGCATAGCGCATCTCCATCTACCGGGCTCAAGACGCAAGCTTCCTGGTAGGCGCACCGTAAGTCCCTCTCCCTGCGAACGCAAGAACCCATCATTGGGAGCCTAGGGTTCTTGTCCTTTCCGAGGACGCCATCCTCGTTCACTCACAGGGACTTGCGCGCTTCTCGAGGATCGGCGCAGCCCGTGTCCAGGCAATCCGGTAGAATCGCTGCAGGGCCAGGATGCGACCGGATTCGTTCGTGAGTGCGTACGTGGTTTCGAAGACGCACCTCATGTGGTAGGATGCCCCGAAATGGTCGTTACGCCAGTTGGGCGTATCGGGCCCTCGGGAGAGAACGCGGAGACGACTCAGACGGTCAGGAACATGCGACCTCGCAGCCTATGCGGGTCAGTGTAATCACTAGTTGGCTGAACCAAGTCAAGCCCGAAGGGAGATGCGTCCCGTGAAAGACAAAAAGAAGACGTTGACCAGCGCTGGTGGGGCTCCCGTCCCTGACAATCAGAATGTCATGACCGCGGGGCCACGCGGACCGATGCTGCTCCAAGATGTGTGGTTCTTGGAGAAACTCGCTCATTTCGACCGGGAGGTCATCCCGGAACGCCGCATGCATGCCAAGGGCTCTGGCGCCTACGGCACGTTTACCGTCACCCATGACATCACCCAATACACCAAGGCAAGGATCTTCTCTGCGGTCGGCAAGAAGACCGATGTGTTTGTGCGGCTCTCGACGGTCGCCGGCGAGCGGGGCGCGGCCGATGCCGAGCGAGACATCCGGGGTTTCGCGATCAAGTTCTACACCGAGGAGGGCAACTGGGACCTGGTGGGCAACAACACGCCGGTGTTCTTCCTGCGCGACCCGCTCAAGTTCCCGGATCTCAACCACGCCGTGAAGCGAGACCCTAAGACCAACATGCGCAGCGCCCGCAATAATTGGGACTTCTGGACCTCACTTCCCGAGGCGCTGCACCAGGTCACCATCACCATGAGCGACCGGGGCATCCCCTACTCCTACCGCCACATGAACGGCTATGGCAGCCACACCTTCAGCCTGATCAACGCCAAAGGCGAGCGGTTCTGGGTCAAGTTCCATCTGAAGACCCAGCAGGGAATCAAGAATCTCACCGACGAGGAAGCCGAAGCCATCATCGGCAAGGATCGGGAGAGCCACCAGCGGGACCTCTTCGAGAGCATCGAGAAGGGCGATTTCCCCAAGTGGAACATGAAGATCCAGGTGATGCCGGAGCAGGAAGCCGCCAAGTTCCCCTTCAACCCCTTTGACCTGACCAAGGTCTGGCCGCATGCGGACTACCCGCTCATCGACGTGGGCGTGCTCGAACTGAACCGGAATCCGGAGAACTACTTTGCCGAGGTCGAGCAATCTGCATTCAACCCTGCCAACATCGTGCCCGGCATCGGATTCTCCCCCGACAAGATGCTGCAGGGCAGGCTCTTCTCCTACGGCGATGCGCAGCGCTATCGCCTGGGTGTCAACCACCAGCTGATCCCGGTCAATCGCGCTCGCTGTCCGGTTCACGGCTACCATCGCGATGGCACCATGCGGGTGGACGACAACTACGGCGGGACCCTCGGCTACGAACCCAACAGTTACGGAGAGTGGCAGGAACAACCCGATTTCCGCGAACCGCCGCTCAATCTCGAGGGCGCGGCAGACCACTGGAGCCACCGCGAGGACGATGATGACTATTACTCCCAACCCGGCGCTCTATTCCGAATGATGAGCCCCGAGCAACAGAAGGTTCTCTTTGAGAACACGGCGCGCGCCATGGGTGACGCGCCCAAGGAGATCAAGATACGTCACATTGAAAACTGCTTGAAGGCTGACCGAGCCTACGGTGAGGGGGTAGCCAAGGCGATGGGGATCCCTCTGAGTGAAGTTCCGAAGTAGACATCGATTGGCCAACAACCGGTTGCAGAAAACGGCGCTCCGCGCCGCCGCTGAACTGGAGCGTTGCGCAACCTTCCCACCATGAAGACACTTGTTCAAACCGATTCCAGCGGGCAGATACCTGTCTCGGCCGGAAGATTGTCATCCGGAAGAAAAGAACGACTCGTGACCGCGAGTTCTATTAGAGAAGCTCTCATGATGCGAAACGTCACGCTGCTGGCCGCTGTTGTACTGACTGCGCCGTTTGCCTTCGCGACCGAGACGAACATGATTCACCTGGCCGGTACGCCCGAGCAGATCGGCACGATGTGGGGGAGGATGAACAAGAAGATCATCCCTCGCGACATGGAGGCCCAGTACCTCAAGCCGGCCGCTAAAGCGGGCATATCGAACAAGACGCTCATCGAACGTTCGGCGGCCTACGCTCGGATCGCCGAGAAGATCGCCCCGCACTGGCTCGTGGAAGCCAGAGCGACCGCCCGTGCGGCCGGCGTGGACGAAGACTTGTACGTCGCCTTCATCGACGGACAGTCGCGCAAACGGTTCCTGCATGAGTGCACCTCGTACGCGACCTCGCCCAAACATGCCCGGGACGGCGCCATTCTGTTTCACAAGACCCGCGACAACGCCGATCGGCCCCAGGCGACGCCCATCGTGGAAAGCTCGCTGGCGGGGATCAACAAGTTCATCGCCGTGACGGATGCGAGCCGGATCAGATGCTCCATGATGGTCAACGAAAAGGGGCTGGCCGGTTCGGGGGACTACCCGGCCGACAAGAAGAAGGACTCCTCCACGCTGCACCTCGAGAAGGCCGCGCCGCAATACCGTGGCCTGATGGCCGGCTCCATCCTCCGGTACATCGCCGAACGGGCGTCGAGCTGCGCCGAGGCCCTCGCCATCATCGAGGACTTCGTGGCGAAGGGGTACTACTCGGGCGGCAAGGTCAACGGAAGCCACTGGTTGTTCGTCGACCGCAAGGGGGTCGTCCTCGAGGTGTGCAACAACTCGCGCCACGTGGTCTCGAAGGTCCATACACAGAAGGCGTACTTCAGCCGATTCAACAAGTGTGCGGCCGCCCGGCGTTTGCGCGAGGCCGAGGCGGTCGACTTCCACTTGTTTCACAACATTTCGCGCGGCCGGCCCCTACTTACCCAGAACTCCATCGCGGGGCTGACCGTCGAGATCGACCCGGATCGCCCCGACCTGTTCACGTGCGCGTGGATTACGCTGCCGGTCCGCGCCGTAGCCTTCCCGGTGCTGATGGGGCAAGGCCGCGCCCCGGCGTGTCTGGTCGACGGCTCGGCCTACAAGTTGGGCAAGAACTGCCCAGCCCAAACCCCGCGGTGGGAGGCGATGGAACGGTCCATGCGAGCCGAAAAGGAACGGTTGAAGGAGAAGGCAAAGGCCAACATCGCCGCCGGCAAACTCGAACGGACGCAAGTCGACCTCCTGGAGCAGTGGTCGGCGGCCCAGGCCTCAATGCTCGTCAAGGCACTCAAGCGGCCCGGGGAGGTCGCCGAGTGACCGTAAGACACGGGCCCAAAACACCCAATTGTCCAACCATCGGATTTCGGCGAGCCTTGGCGATGCGCCCGAGCTGCAACGTTCATGGCAGACGCGGGGCCGCCAGCATTCATACGTGTGGATCATGTTCTCCGCATGAAGGGCGCGCCCGCCACGGCAGTTCGTTACGGCATCAGACCTTGTCCGGCTCCGGATGCGCCCACGGGGCGGCCGGTGCCTTCTTGCCCCGGGGGTAGTAGTCGTACTTGTGGACGCTGGCCTTGCGCGTGCCCTTGCCGCGCTCAGAGCTTCCCGTAGACCTCGAACTCGTACAAGGTGGGCACCTCCGTGGCCGAGCCGATTAGCAGCCGAACCTTCGTCGTGATTAACGGCGGGAAGCGATGGCGGACCTTGGTTCTAGTGGCTGGCTTCGACGTGGTCAGGATGTCCTGCCAGCCGTCGCCCTGCCAGGACTGAATGGCGTACCGGGTGATCCTGCCACCCGCGGCCTCCTGGAACCGCACCTCCTTGATGGTCCGAGCGGCACCGAAGTCGATCTCGAGCCATGCGCCGCCCTTGTCGCCCGCCGCGCTGTTCCATCGTGTGGCCGGCTTGCCGTCGATGCTCTGACTTGCGTCGTACTCGGGTCCCCATTTCGACGAGGCGGTTGCTTCGGAGCCATGCCGGGCGAGCGCCAGATTCGTTAGCCTCGCGCGATCATCCAGCTTGAGCGGAACGGGCGCCAGTACTCGGATCGCATCGAGGTAGCTGACCTCGGGGGGCGGTATCGGCCTGATGTCGTCCGCGTCGTCCAGCACCTGCTTGGCCGAAACCACCCATGCCGAGAGCTGGCTGCCGTCGAGGATTTCGAGGTCGGCCCGAACGGCCGATGCGCCCGCGGGAAGATCCGCAACCAGCCAGACCCAACGTTCGATGCAACTGCGACCGCTCGCCCGCCACCCATTGCCCGACTCTTGGATCTGGGCCTTGATGGACGACCCGTTCGCCTCGAGTTCGCAGTAGGGTGCCATCAAAGGCGATCCTGACTCGTACAGCACCCAGAGCTGCTTGATCCGGTCTGTACCGGAGACACGAGTCCTGATCTGTACCTGGCCGTCAGCCTCCCTGACGTCGAACTCGGCCACTGCAGCGAATAGGTCGGACGACGGATCGGGAAGGACCTGCGCGTCTGAATGCCCGCCGAACGCCAGCAGCTTCGTCTCGTAGGGCGCCAGCCTGACGTCCAGATGATCGCCGTGAGAAACCTTCTGACGGACCGTTCCGTAGCACGGGTAAAGGCAGACCGCCGAGACGTTTCCAAGCAGGTTGGGGCATCCGATTGACGCATCCAGCGAAAGCCGAACGTGTCTCGGCCGGACCCAGGGGTTGCGGAGCATCACGAGTCCATGGCCCTTCTCGAAGTGCGCATATCCATAGGGGTCGCGCGGCAATGGCTGCCCCCAGTTGCCGGATTTCGCGTCGTCGGCCCAGTCGCCGAAGCGCACTGCCTTCGTGGTCTTGAGCAAGGACACATTCTTCCTGGCCCAGGTACAGAGCCTGGCCAGGAAACGCCATCGCCTCGCGTCCATGTACTTCGGATTGACGTAGAGCGGTACGAAATCGTGCCCGCGCAAGATCGTGACCACCGCGTCGTTCTGAAACGGTTCGGGCGTCTGGTGAACGATCCCGAGCACCTCTTGCGCGCAGATCGGTACGAGAACGTCCTTGGTTCCCCGGAGGTTGAAGAAATCTCGCGCGGTCGTGTAGCTCTCGCGGTAGACCGGACAGGGAACTCGTCCCCTGGGTGCATCGTCGCCGTACGTGCCGATCACCGTGTTGACATAGGCCAGCCACCACGGGCTGGGACAAAACCCAAAGCATGTCGCCTCGAACCATACGTTGGGGTTCGCTTCGCGGACGGCCTGGAAGATGTCGATCATGCCCAGCGCCGTCTTCTCGGCCGAGAGTTCGCCCGCTTCGTGACCATGGTCCTTCCGCGGGCACGTCGGTACATAGCCGTCGAATTTGAAGTGATCGATCCTGTAGCGGCGGGTCAGATCGACGAGCGATTCCTTGAACGCCCGCTGGTACTTGTCTCCCCCCAGACAGGCGCGGCGATGTCCCCTGACGTAGTCGCATGTCTCGTATCCGTTCTTCTCGGCCCAGTGGTTGTCTTGGGCCGGCGGATAGACACTGCTCGGCGAGACCCACAGCGACAGTCGGCAATCCATCTCGTGCAGGGCCCTGGTCAGGTTTGTGAAGCCTCGAGGAAAACAGCGCGGGTCGATCTTCCAGATGCTCCGCCGATTCGTCCAGCCCAGATCGAGGCAGAAGGCGTCTAGCCGCGCGCCGAAGGGCTCGTGGAAGTTGGCTCGGAGTGTCTCGACGAGTTGGAGCATGTCCTGCTCTTTGAGCGCACCCCGGGCGCTCCACCACGTGTTGTACTGGATGTGAAGACCCGGGGAAGCGGGTCGCAGCGAGGCGATGTATGACTCGAACAGCGCCCGGCTCTGACCGGCAGCGGACACGCCATAGACGGCCGGCCAGATATCGCACTTGGCGCCTGGCGCGAGACGACGACCTGGCCTGTAAGACAGCCGGACGGTGTCCCCCTTCACCGAAGCGTTGGCGACCGGGAACGCCACGCCACAGAAGAAAGACTTGCCGAGCACCGGGTAGCTTTGCCATCCCCCGAACGGCTGGCGAGGGTCTTGACCTTCTAGTCGTAGCGTATCGATCTCAACGCGCTTCAACAGGAGCGGCCTGTCCCCGCCGGCGAGCTCGACCGAAGCCCGCTTCCGTATCCACGGGGTCGAGGTGTCAAGCTCGAAACGCACCTCGCCGCGAAGCTTGGCAGGTGAGTTGGGGACGCTCACCTCAGGACAGACGAACCGCCAGGTCTGTCCACTGTCGTTGTTGGTGAGCGTCGGCCTGCCGGGTCGCCGACAGAGCCCCGGCACAACCCCCGCATCGAAGTCCAGCGGACCGATTCCGATGGGGATTGGCACAAGATCGCCCGTCTTGGTGTTCGTCAACGCCAGGGAGGCCGTGCCCGCCCGCCACGTGACACTCAGAGACGCGTTCTGCCACTTCAGTTCGCCGCCTTGCGGAACGGATTCAGTCTGTCCCGCCGCCTTGGCGCCGGCGAATACACAAAGCAGTCCCGCCACGGGGCAAAGGGACACCCACACACGAGCCATATCGCTGCACCTCCATCAGGCGTGGACCCGCCAGCATTCATGCGTCCGGATGATGTCTTGCGTATCAACGACGCGTCCGTCACGGCAGCTCGTTACGGCATCAGACCTTGTCCGGCTCCGGATGCGCCCACGGGGCGCGATAGGCCCGGCGCAGGAGGCGGTTGGCCTCGTCGTCGCCTGGGACCAGCCCTTTGGCCGGATCGTAGGCCAGCGTTCGGCCCAGCTGCATGGACAGGTTGGCCAGGATGCAGGAGATGCTGGAGATGCAGCCCTGCTCGATGTCGGCGACGGGGCGGCCACGCCGGGCGATGCTCCGAAGGAAGTCCTTCATGTGCCAGCGAATGGCCGAGGCGCAGTGTTGTTCGAGGCCTTTTTCGGTCTTGTCCTCGGGGTAGGTGTCGTATTCGTAAAGCGGCGTGCCCGACGCGGCGGGTGTCTTCTTGCCTCGAGGGGTGTAGTCGTACTTGTGGACGCTGGCCTTGAGCGTGCCCTTTTCGCCGTAGAACGTGGCGCTCCAGGGGTACTCGGGGTCGACCCCGTCTCCCCACGTGCGATGATTCCACACGACCTGCAGGTTGTCGTAGTCGAAGATGGCCGTCTGGGTATCGGGAGTGTTCACCTTGCTGGTCTTGTTGACCAGGATGCCGCCGGCCGAGGTGATGCGCTTCGGCCAGCCGAGGCCCATCATCCAACGGACCATGTCGAGCATGTGAATGCCCATGTCGCCCATGATCCCGTTGCCGTACTCCATGTACGCGCGCCAGCCACGGGGATGCTTCCCCTTGTAGTAGGGCCGCATGGGCGCCGGGCCGGTCCACATGTCGTAGTCGAGGGACTCGGGCGGGGCCTCATCCGGCGGGTCCTTCCGGGCGCGCATGCGATAGTAGCAGCAGATATCGACGTGTGAGACGGTGCCCAGTTTGCCCTCGCGGAGGATGCGGTCGCGGGCCTCGATCAGGTGCGGGGTGCTGCGCCGCTGCGTGCCCACCTGCACGACCCGACGGTATTTTCGAGCGGCCGTCAGCATGGCCTGACTCTCGATCACGTCCACGCTGGTCGGCTTTTGCACGTAGACATCGGCCCCCGCCTTGACCGCCTCGATCATGGGCAGCGCATGCCAGTGGTCGGGCGTGGCGATGAGCACGATGTCCAGGTCCTTTTCCTTGAGCATCTGGCGGTAATCGGCGTAGGTGCGGGGCCTGGTCTTCGAGACCTGGCGGGCGGCGGCTATGTCGGCCGCCTCGGCGAGCATTCGCCGGTCCACGTCGCAAATCGACACGATCTGGACCGGGGCCAGCTGGACCAGCCGCCAGAGATCGCACTTCCCATACCAGCCGCTGCCGATCAGGCCAACGCGTTTCCTGACGTCGGCGAACTCCGCGGCGAAGCTCGGCGAACGGCGCAGCGCCAGCACGCCCGCGCCCAACGCACTCGCTCGGAGGAAACTACGGCGATTCATCGGAGGACTCATG
>CAYMLO010000197.1:0-14739 GCA_964390905.1 uncultured Planctomycetales bacterium
ATGCCGAACGCCCCGACGAGGAAGAACAGCGGGATGTGGAGAACCAGAAATCGTCGGTGATCCGAACCGTCGGCGGACAGTTGGATCTGCCGACCGAACGATGTCGGACGGAAGACGGCGCCCTCCGCACACTGCCGCCCTGCCCGCCATAGGCCGATCTCGTGCCGTCGTTGCCACGCCACGCCCGGTCGCACGTCCGGACCCAGCGACATCGCGACCGGCTGGCCGCACTCCGAACATCGACCGTCCAGAGGGGCAGCCGTCAGATTGTAGCCGCAGCTCTCGCACAGGGGTGGGCGTTCGATCGGCGGGCCCGCCCGGCGGGCCCCGACGCTGCGAAACAATGCCCACAGAAACCAGGTGGCCACCGCGAAGCAGCTATACGTCATCACTTCCCCGTCGTAATTGACGTACCAGGGGCGACCGCGATGGTACGCGTGCCAGAGCGCAACGCCCTTGTGGCGCTGTTCTTGGTGGACCTTATAGGCCTCCTCGTAGTCCTTCCACGCCTGTGACGAGGGGGGCTGGTTCGTCGGGGGCGGTGGCGGGTTCGGGATTCGCACGTCCGGCGTGCGGTGGCTACTGCGCCAGCTGATGACCGCAGCGCTCACACCGATCAGGCACGCCCCGATCAGGACCGCGGCCGGCAATAAGTGCGGTGTCTGGAGCCACGTTCGCCTCAGGGCGTTGACGACGCTGGATCGCATCGGCTCGTCCCGGGCGCCCCACGGCGTCGCGAGCAACGCCAGGCCGATGAATAGCAGCTCGATGCCGACCACGATCCCTGCGATGACGGCGATGGACGTCGAGGGATTCTGAGCGATATCGTCGCTGATCTCATCGAGAAGATTCGAGCCTTCCGCCAGGACGCGGCGTATGCTCCCTCGGCCATAGTTGGCTGCCGCGACGCTGCCGAGGACGAACACCACTCCGGTCGTCAGCAGCACAACGAGCCAGTGAATGCCGTATGCCTTTCCAAGCGATACATGCTCCGTGCGCCGGGCCGTCGTCGCCGGTATCAGCCATGACGTCACCAGCGTTGCGATGACCGGCCATCTCTTTGTGGTGACCGTTTCGGGTTCTCCATTGGTCCCTGATGCCTGATCCGCGCAAGGCGCTGGGATCGGGTCCGGTTCGCGGTTGGGGGTAGAATCGTTCGGACTCACTGGGGCTCCTGCAGCCAGGGCGTCTTGGGGCGCCTTATGGCTTACTGCCACGTCAGGCGTCGTACGTCAAGCCCATTGGGCACCGCTGCCGGGTCCTACCCTCGCATGCCAGGCCTTGCATGTGGTTCGCATGGCCCAGAGAGTAGTGGCGTGATCCAGGGCAATCCGCAAATCGACACAGGGCGTCCTGCAATCTGGCACGACCAGATCCCCGACTATGCAATCCAGTGACCCGGTTTGCATCAGACCGGTGGAAGGGTATACTTAATGAACGCGTATGGCCGCGGGCGACACGCCGCTGGCGTTGCTGTGATGCTGACACGGAAGGAGGCGCACATGGGCTTTGACAAACCGCGTCTGTACATGGCGGGTCTGGTCGCGTTCCTGCTCGGAGTGCCGTTGACAGAGAAGGCCTTTGGCAGGACGGAGGACATCGTCTGGGCGGCATTCGATCTGGCCGCCGTGATCGCCGATGCCTCCGACGGCAGCTGACGTCGCTTGCGACGAAGCAGCATCGCGCGCTGTGTCCGGGCGAGACCGGGTGACATGAGATCGCGCTAGCAACCGGTTTCGTCAGGAGGGGGGATGATTGTCTGCGCGTCGGTGATCAGCCGGCGGGCGAAATCCCTGCCCCATCGGGCGTACCCCCACAGATACTGCGTCGGATCGCCGAGGATGATCTTCTCCAACCCGCGCAGGTAGCGCTCGGTGATGAAGCTCACCGGATCGTCCGCCCCCTCCCACTCGCGGTGATCCACGACGTCGGCCGTCTCGATCTCGAAGTGGAACGCGTTGCCGATCCGCCGGATGCCGGCCACGACGATGTCAGCCTGGTAACGCCATGCCAACAGCCCGACCGATCGCATCGCCATCGTCGGCAGGCCCAGGAACGAGACGGGCATCCCGCCACGGTCGGCATGATGGTCCGCCACGATGGCCACCGTTCCGCCGGTATCGAGGATCTGACCGAGGCGTTCGACGGCCCGGTCCACGGGGATCAGCTCGCAGCCGCCGCGCCCGCGGATCGCCCGCCGATACGTGTCGAACCCGACGTTGGCATGCCGCCGATACACCACACCGGCCCGGATGCCGTTGTACCCCAGGAAGACCGGCAGCAGATCGAAACTGCCATAGTAGCCCGTCAGCAGGATGGCGGCTTGCCCACGCCGCTGGGCGTCCAGCAACCGGCCGAGGTCCGGCTCGGGGACTCGGCCCCCATACCGATGGTATGTGTTGGGGTGAAGTAGCCGCTCGGACAGCATGAGGTCCGTCAGGTTCCAGATGCGGTGGACGAACGACTGCTCGGCGATGCGGGGGATCGCTGCGGGATCGACCCGATGGCACAGGGCTGCCCGGCATTGGGCCTCGCCCAGCGCGCGAGCGGGCGTCAGCAACCGATACAACAACCTGGCCAACACCTCGGTGACGCGGTACGCAGCTTGCGGGCCGATGATGGCGAAGTAGGCCGCCAGGGCTCGGCGGTGTACGTTGCCCAGCCAGAGAACCGCCCGGATCACGCCCCTCCGGACGCCACCCCCGTCCTGTCGTGCCGGTCGGGCGTTGGTCGGAGGGGCATCGTCTTGCCCCGAAGCCTCGCGTCGGTCGGCCGACGATCCACGCTCGGTTGGCGGCGTCCTGCCAGACATCGTTCTGGCGGGGATCATGGGGCGCTCGCGCCAGGGTGTCAAGGAACGTGAACGTGACATTGATCTGGCCTGTGCCGAACGAATGCCTGGTCAAAGCACTAGCGGACCGGTACAGTACACCTCAGGTCAAACAGGCGAAACGAATTGCTGGGCAAACGCAACGGCAGGAGGGCGCCGATGTCTCGTCACGGATTCACGCTCATCGAGCTGTTGGTGGTGCTGGCCATCATCGGGTTGCTGATCACCATTTTGGTCCCTTCCCTAAGGACGGCCCGGGCGCAGTCATATGAGGTGAGTTGTCGCAGCAACATGCACCAGATCCACATGGCCATCGAGATCTACGCCCAGGAGCGGAACGGCTGGTACCCGTTGGTGGACTACGAGATCAACCCGCATCTCAAGCTGATCGAGGCCATCAACGCCAAGCGGCAAGGCGGCTTGCTGATGAAGGCGATGTACTGCCCGCAAGCTCACTCGATGGAGTTCTCCGCCCAGAACACCACCGACTATCCCCCCGTGGGCGAGAGCACGTCGGTCATCGACACGGAGGAGAACCGCGAGCTGGGCAACATCAGCTACTTCTATTGGAGCATGAAGGACCGTAGCGAGTGGCGGAGCACCAACCACAGCAAGTACGACGAGTCGATGGATTCGTTCCGCCCGCGCTGGCTTCGCGACTATGGGAATCCCAAGCCGCTGCAGCCCAGCGATCCGGAGACGCCGTGCGCGCTGCAGAGCGAGCGCGGCGGTCAGTACTGGGTCCTCAGCGACTTCTTCCGAAAGAAGGCTCCCTTCCCCCACACCCGCAAGCACAAGAGCGGGCTGAACATCCTGTTCCTCGACGGTCACGGCGAGTGGGTCATCGGTCAGCCGCGGGCGATCTTCAAGTAGGCTTGTCGTCAGACCCGCCGCCAAGGCCCTTCGCGTAGGCGTCCTCGGCCAGGCGGAGGAACTCGTCAGGTCGGACGACGGTGTAGCCGTCGGTCTCGAGGCGTTGGATCACGTCGATCACCACGTCCATGTCGGCCTTGTAGCAGTTGACGTGACCGGCCAGAAACGCCGGGCGAGGCTGGTCGGCTGCGGCCCGCTCGAACTCGGTGAGCGTGCCTTTGACGTCATCGCGGACGAGGGCGGCCGTCGGGCACCACAGCTTGCCCTCGACCCAGCGCGGGCCCTCGCCCGGGATCCGCTCCCAGCCCTGATAGAAGCCCAGCGCCTGTGGGATGCCGCGGACGTAGCGGGCGACCATCTCGGGATCGACCCAGTCTGCCCCCTTTTCGTCCTTGATCCCGCCGAACGCCTCCATCTGCTGGCGGGTGTAGCGGATCGGGCCGTCCTTGAGGCGGTGTTCGATCACGCCGCCCGGCAGGTGTCGGACGACGCGGTTGATGGTCCAAATCGTGCGCAGCGACGTGGCCCTCATCGCCTCGGCGGTGCGGCGGAGAAAGCCCTGCCAGTCTCCGAAACCGCTCAGGTAGTTGTAGCCGATGCCCGACGGGCCGCAGACCAGATAGTCGTTGGGGGTCCGTGATTCGTAGTAGTACTCCAGAACGGCCGGCGCGACCTTGGCGAACACGGGGGCGATCTCCCAACCCAACGGCACCTGGCCCCGACGGGGATGCAGCCAGAACTTCTTCTGGACGTCCGCCATCGAGTGCCACGAGTCGCCGTCCGACAGCGTGATGGTCACGTAGCGGGCTTGGGGGTCGCACGCAGACGTTTCGCAATGGGGCTGAGCGTAGGTCTTGCGGGCCTGCACGTGTTGGTGGAACGACATGTTCCACGCGCCGGCGCAGTAGACCCAGACGTTGTGCCGGCTGCCGAAGTAGACGTGCGTCGCCTCGCTGTCCGACTTCGTATGCCAACCCAGCATCATGGCGTGGTCGGGCGCGTCGGACTGCACGCGATGCCACAACGCTGCTTCGTCGGGGAAGTCGGCGTCGTCGACGGTCAAGCCCATGCAGAAGCCTCGCCGGGCCACGAGGAAATCCATCGTGGGTCTGGGTTTGGCGGCCGCAGGTTGCTCATAGTTGGCCAGGACGGACGTGTCGCAGTCGCGCATCACGTGGTCGATGGCCCAACGATAGGCGGCCAACTTGTCGGGCCACCTGCCAGCCAGATCCTCGATGCACTTCAGGCCGAGCTTGGCGAGCTGCGCGACGCCGGCGGGTGGACACACCACGCCGTCCCGAACGCCCGCCAGGCACACGGCGACGTTGACACTGTCGGGGAGCTTGGGGTCGTAGACGACGTATCCCTTGGCCCGCCGGGCATGCGTCGTGATCGCTCGGTCCACGGACATCTCGGCGCCCTCGAGCCCGTAGTCCGCATACCAACGCACCCAGTGATGCTCGGGGCCGTCGGGGGTGGGTAGCAGGTACAGACGTGGACCGGTGCGGTTGATCAAGCCCTGCAGGCTCAGGAGCGTCGGGATGTCCCGGGCATCCACGCCTTCCAGCGAGACGAGATCGTACGTGCGTTTGGCCATCGGGTTACCCCCTCGGCTGGACGTTTGCCGGCAATCGACCGTCGCGGCGGGTCGATCGCGCGGGTCCCATTCTCCCCGGGCTCGGCGCGAATGCAAGAATGCATGGCGGGTTGTTTGACGGTATAGTCCCTTGGATTGGATCGCCTCGTCGCGCCGGGGCCCCTCGGGAGACCCAGGATGACGGCTGCCGAACGCTTCCGAACCGCGCTGAGACGCAATGTTCCCGACCGAATCCCCCTGACGTCCGGCTTCCCCTGGCCCGAGGCGGTCGAGCGATGGCAGACCGAGGGGCTGCCGGCGGACACCGCCGTCGAAGACGCCCTTGGCCTCGACACCGTCACGGGTGCGTGGCTGCCCGCTGACCTGGGTTTCAAGGTCCGCGTAATCGAGGAAACCGACGCGTACAAGGTCGAGGTCGACGCGAACGGCGTGACGACCAAGATCTGGAAGGATCATTACGCTACGCCGCTTCAGCTGGCGTTCGCCATCAGGACCTACGACGACTGGAAACGCCATCGACACCGGCTCGACCCGGACCGGTTCCCGGTGTCCGATGATGTCATCCAGGCCTCGCAGGACGCTCACGAAGCCGGGGCGTTTCACTACCTGACCGTCACGGAACCCATCTGGTTTGCGTTGAGACTACTGGGCCACGAGAACTGCCTGGAATGGATGCTGATGGACCCGGCCTTCGTCGAAGACATCGTCGCCTGCGCGACCGACTTCGGCCTCGAGCAGGCCGAGCGGCATCTGGCGGCCGGTGGGAAGTTCTCCTGCCTCTGGCTGTGGTCCGACCTGTGCTACAAGAACGGGATGTTGTACTCGCCTGCCGTCCACCGCCGTCTGTTCCTCGAGCACCATCGCCGCATCAAGGCCTGGTGCGACCGGCACGACCTGCCTATCGTCTTTCACTGCGACGGGTTGGTCCGCGACTTCATCCCGCTGCTCATCGAGGCGGGCATTGACTGCGTCCAGCCGCTCGAGGCCCGATGCGGCAACGACGTGCGGGTCTACAAGCGCCAGTACGGTCGGGACATCGCCCTGTTCGGCAACATCGACATGGACGTCCTGGCCCGGGGCGACCGCAGCCAGATCGAGCAGGAGGTCGTCACCAAGATCGAGGCCGCCAAGGTCGACGGCGGGTACCTCCACTGTTCGGACCACTCCGTCCCCCCGACGGTGAGCTGGGACACCTACCGGTTCTGGCAAGACCTGGCCCGGGACCACGCCGACTACTGACCGCGGTTTCGGGATTGCCAAACCCGTTTGCAGCCTGTTCAATGCGCGATTGATGCCCGACGACGATTCATCTCAACCGCGGTACGATCTGGACCGCGTCGTCCGCATGCTGATCGGCGCGGGTGTGGTGATCGGACTGCTGTGGCTGCTGCGGTTCTTGTCCAATGTGCTGATCCCGTTTGCGGTCGCCGTGCTTCTGGCGTATCTGATCAACCCCATCGTCTCAGTCGTCGAACGCAAGATACGCAGTCGCACGGCAGCCACGCTGATCACCGTCATCACCTGCCTGGTCGTCCTGGTGGGACTCGTGATCGTCATGGTTCCGCTGATCAGCGGCGAGTTGGCGGAGTTCGGGCAACTGGTCAAGCGGACGGAGGCGGGCGCGCCGGAACTCCCCGATGCCAGGACGTTAAGCGCCCGATTCGACGCCTACGTCACGGCCCAAAAGAACGAGCTGGTCAGGCGCTTCCTGCTCTCGCTCAAGGAGAGGATTGTCAACACTGACTACGAAGCACTGACCGTTCAGGCGGCCAAGCGGATCGCGCCGGGCCTGTGGAGCCTGGTGACAGGGGTGCTGAGCTTCCTGCTGGGCTTCAGCGTGCTGATCATCGTCCTTCTGTATCTGGTCTTCGTGTCGATCGACTACGCCCGGCTGTCCGGAGAATGGCGGAGCTACTTGCCGCCCAAGTACCGCGGCTGGATCGTCGGCTTCGTGGAGGAGTTCTCGTCGGCGATGCGGCTGTATTTCCGCGGTCAGTTCATCGTGGCCGCGACGGTCGGCGTCCTGTTTGCGACGGGCTTCTGGCTGATCGACTTGCGGATGGGCATCCTGCTGGGGCTGGCCATCGGCGTGCTCAACATGGTTCCCTATCTTCAAACGGTGGGCCTCGTGCCGGCCCTGTTGCTCGCCGTCATCCGGGCGGTCGAGCATGGGTCGAGCGTGGCGTGGTCCATCGCCCTGGTCCTACTGGTCTTCGCCGTCGTGCAGCTCATCCAGGACGCGCTGTTGGTCCCCTGGATCATGGGCCGACAGACGGGCCTGCGCCCCGTGACGCTGCTGTTGGGCGTCTTCATCTGGGGCAAGCTGCTCGGTTTCCTCGGGCTCGTCCTGGCCATCCCGCTGACGTGTCTCGCCGTCGCCTGGTACCGCCGCTTCGTCCTGGGCCAAGGCAATGCCGCAGCCACGCCACCCATCGCAAACGCGAAGAATCCCTAGACGGCGCTGGCATTGTCTCGGTGCCCTCCGATAGCCCATGGTATTCGCCACGAGTCCGTTTGACCGTGAAGGTGGATGTACGTTGGACAGGTATACCGCGCGTGCGGTAGGCTGATTGTCGGCGGCGGCCGGACGACAGAAGCGGCCGCCTGATTCGGAGCGTCGACCATGGCGATGTTGAACGGAGCCTCGATTCGGCTCTACGTGATCCTGCTGTGCCTGGCGATGTGTGCGGGCGACGCCAGAGGTGAGAAGATGAACTGGAAGGTCGGGACGTCCCGGGTCGTCATCACACCCGAGAAGCCGGTCTGGCTGGCGGGCTACGGGTCCAAGCGTGCACCCGATGGGAAGCTCCACGACCTCTGGATGAAGGTGCTCGCATTGGAAGACGCGCGCGGGCATCGGGCGGTGATGGTAACCACTGACCATATGGGCATCCCCAAGGTCATGTACGAGAGCATGGTCAAGAAGGTGAAATCGCGCTTCGGCCTGGATCGGTCGCAGGTGATGTTCACGTTCTCCCACAACCACTGCGGGCCGCGGCTCCGTGAGGACCTGGTCGACTACTACCCGATCGACGCCGAGCAGACCGCACTGGTGGCCGAGTACTCCGATCTTGTCGAAACCAAGGCGGCCGACGCGGTGGCCGAGGCGCTGGCGGCGCTCTCGCCGGCGAAGCTCACCCTGGGCCGAGGGATCGCCACGTTCGCCGTCAACCGACGCAACAACCCGGAGGCCGACGTCCCGGCCCTTCGGGCAAGCGGCACCGCGCTGAAAGGGCCCGTGGACCACGACGTACCGGTGCTGACCGTGCATGACAAGGGCGGTCGGCTGACGGCCCTGCTGTTCGGGTATGCCTGCCACCCGACGACGCTGAGCTTCACGAAGTGGTGCGGCGACTACCCGGGCTTCGCCCAGATTGCCCTGGAGAAAGGCCATCCCGGCACGACGGCCATGTTCATTACCGGCTGCGGCGGCGATCAGAACCCGATCCCGCGTCGCAAGGTCGAGTTCTGCGAGCAGTACGGCCGCATGCTCGCAGAGGGGGTCGAGGAGGTCCTCGAGCGGTCCCTGACGCCGGTGGGGCCGGGCCTGAAGACGGCCTTCGCGTTCGTCGAGCTCCCCTATGAGAAGAACGTCTCTCGCCAGGAGCTGCAGGCCGGGGTCAAGAGCAAGAACGCCCTCTACGCTCGCTGGGCCAGGCGGATCCTCAAGAAGCTGGACGACGGCGAATCGTTCCGGCGGTCCTATCCCTATCCGGTCCAGGTGTGGAAGCTGGGCGACGAGCTCCTGCTGATCGCGCTAGGCGGCGAGGCCGTCGTGGACTTCTCGCTCCGGTTCAAGAAGGAATTTGGCCCGAACACGTGGGTCTGCGGCTACGCCAACGATCTGGTCGCCTACATTCCGTCCCGTCGCGTATGGGAAGAAGGCGGCTACGAAGGCGGGTCCTTCCTCTACGAATACGGGCACCCGGCCGTCCGATGGGCCGGTGACGTGGAGGAACGGGTCGTCAAGACCGTCCACAAGCTCGTCCGCCAGGTCAACAAGTAGACAGGCCAGAGATAGGCAGGGAGCGACGGCTCTCGTGGAAAGTCGGCTTGGCGTGAATCCCCTCCGGGAGTTCTGAGGCTTGACGCGGTTCCCGTTCGACCTCCGCACGTTGCTTCGTGTCGAGTTCTGCGTGTCAGTCACTGTCCGGGGTTGTCGGATCTTGTCCTCACGCTCGTCCGGCCATGGGTTCGGCTTCGGACGAGCGGTACCATCTCTCTTGGTGCTGTTGGTCTTCGTGAGGATGGTCCGATGAGACGCTGGCATGTCGTGAGTCTCCTGGCGGTGATTGTGTTGTTCGGGTCGGAACCGGGCGTTGCGGAGCCGTTGCGCGGCGTTGAGCTCCATCCCGATGCACCCAACTCGCTGGTCAGGGCGTTCGTCGGAACCGGGATCAACACGCTCGTCATCGACTACCGCCGTCAGGCCGATCTGGATGAGCGTTCCTTCGTCAAATCGGTCGCCCGTTGGGGGAAGCGCGCAAAGCAGCACGGGCTGCGCTGTCTGCTGGCCGTCCGGCTGTTCGGACCAAGGGACTACACCGGGGCGAAGGGCAGCTTCGTGAGGGGCGTCGAAGGGATCACCTGCATGCGCCCCTGTGTCTCGCCCGGCGACGGCAAGTACTGGGAGCGGGTCGTCCTGCCCCGCGTCCAACGCATCGGCCAGTTGGGAAAGCAATACGGATTGGCGGGGGCGCTGTTTGACTACCAGGCCACGCTGAGCGGCAACGAGTACAACCAGGTTTACTGCTTCAGCGACCTGTGCTGGCACGCGTTCGTCAAGGCCCGACACAACGGCAGCGAGAAGCTCCTGAAGATGGACCCAGGCGCCCGCGTCGCTTGGGTCCGAAGGCCCGGCAACGGCGCGGCGTACTATGCGTTTCTCTCCGAACTCGTCGAAGAAGAGATGGCCAAGGTGGTCAAGGCCGCCCAGTCCACGCTGCCGGGCATGGAATTGGGGGTCTACGGCTTCTGGGACACGTGGTTCTACCGCGGCGTCGTCCGGGCCACCGCCGTCGGCCACGTCCCGCCTCCCGCGGTCCTCTCCGAGTTCGAGCGAACCAGCGTCGGGCGGATGCTGCCGTTCCTGGCGTCGGATTGGGCCAAGGCCGGCGTGCGCCTCCAACCCGTCGCCCGGCTTCCGCTGGACTACTACGGTCCGAACGACGTGCAGAACGAGATCGCCGACGTTGACCGCAGAAAGGTGGGATTCCTGCTGACCGCAACGGATGCGCTCTGGCGTCGCAAGGCCGACGACTTCCACATCTACCCGCCAAACGGCTCATCGACGGCGTTTGCCACCGCGGTCCGTGAGGGCCTCAAGGGCAATCGCACGGGCCAGCCCGTCCTGTTCAATGAGCCCCACATCGCTCAGTACCTGCCGCGTTTCGGTTTGGTACACGGAGGCGGGTTGTCGGCGTTCGTTTCAGGGATGATCGAGCAACTGGCCAGCGCGCATCAGTTGCCGACTCTCCGCTTCGACGCAAGACAGCCCAAACGGTGGTCGCGTGCCCTGTCCTTCTGCAAGGTCATCGTCGTTCTGCCCGGAGCGCCCGGCGCGAATCCGAAGGGGCTTGCCGCTGCCGCCCCGGCCTTCGAGCGCTTCGTGCGCAACGGTGGGATCCTGATCGTACTCAACGCGGCGAGCGCAAGGGGCATCGACTGGCTTGCCCGCCACAACCCCGCCTTCGCGTGCGAGGGCGAGCGGAAGTTCGGCATGAGGCAACGGTGGCTGGACAACGAGGGCAGCGGACTGCTGGCCACCCCGGTCCTCATCAACAAGCTTCCGCCGGGGGGCGTCCGCTTCGCGTCGTTCGCGCCGCAGTACGCGCCTCTGGCGAAGGACGACGGCGGACACGCCTATCTGCTGATGCAGGACGTCGGACGAGGGACCCTCGTCGCCGTTGCCGGGCCCCTCATCCCCTTCGAGCTGATGGCCAACGTCTACTTCCGTCACAGCGTCCGCGGCGACCTCTTCCGGACGGCGCTCGTTCCGGGAGGCAGGCCGATTCGGTTTGGCTCGAACGAACTCCTGCTGGGCATCGCCGAGCTACCCGAGACGGCGGCCAACGTCAACGTCCTGGTGGACGCGATCGACACGAACGGCCATCGCACGGAGCATCGGTTCGCCGATGTCTCGATCGCGGGGGAGGGTCTGCGCGTGCCAATCCCCTATCACGCCCGCGATGAAGGCGCCGGTCGGATCATCGTGACCCTCACGGATCCGGTCGACGGCTCCCTGCTGCGTCGTCGCTTCATTCGCCTGCTGCACGACGAGCGCGTCGAGATTCTGCCGGACAAGAATTACTACACATCCGAGCCAAACGTCCTTCTGCGACTGCGATACGCCGATGCATCGCTTCGCCAGGCGACCGTCCGCCTCAAACTGAACGGCGCGGAGCTGTCGCCGGCGCTGACGGGCGACCGGGCTCGATTCGCGCAGGTCCCCATCGCCGAGCTCCAACCGGGCACACACAAGCTCGAGGTCGCCTTCATGCAGGGGGGCAAGCCTAGCTACGCCAGGACACTCACCTTTCGCAAAGAGCCGCTTTTTGCGTCCGCGGTCAAGATGCTCTACCACCGGAACTGTCTGTTAGAGGTGGAAGGCAAGCCATTCTTCCCATTCGGCTGCGTCGGGGCGGAGGGGCCGCAGATTGAAGCAACGGGCGCGAACACGACGGTTGCCTGCAATACCGACAAGACGAGCAAGCTGCGGTTCACCCGCCCGGACATCAACGGCTGGGCCCGCAGCGACGAGTGGCCAGCACATAAGGTGCGTGAGACGTTGCGCGACCAGAAGTACCGAAAACTCCTGCTGTGGTACATGGACAACGAACCGATGCTGCACAACCGGACGCCCGAGCGTCTTCGAGCAGCCTATGAGCAGGCCCGGGCGAAGGATCCCTACCATCCTCAGATGATCGTCTACCTCGGCAGCGGTTCGTACCCGCACTACCCCGATCTGATGTCCGCCACCGACATCCAGACGATGAATCACTATCCGTTGCCCTACTGGGCCTCCGGCACGTACGGGAAGTTCCTGGGCAAGCTCGTGGAGACGGCGCGCGGCCGGCGGACCGTCTGGGGCGCGCCACAATGCTTCGACTGGCGCGAGATCGGCGTTGCCTTTGGACCCTATAGGAAGGAGGACTTGCACCCGTCGGGACGACTCGCACTCAACTACGTCTACCAGTGTGTGGTGGAGGGCGCGTCGGCGGTGACGTTCTCCTTCACATATCAGTACATCGCGTCCGATCCTCGTCGGCACGGGCCGTTCCTCCAGGCCATGACGGAGGGGGCCAGGTTGACGCAACTCGTGTCCAAAGGCGACGTGATCGAGTCGCCCGTGGCGACGCCGTTGAGCGCCCAGGTCCGCTGTCGAACGCTCCGCGTCGGCGAGGAGATCTACGTCGTGGCGGTCAACTACCTGCCGCGGAAGGCCGACGTGGCGTTCCGCGCGCCCTATCTGAACGGGAAGTCCCTCCGCCTGCACCTACCTGAGGCCCGTGACCTCGAGGGCCTGCGCGACGCGTTCGAGCCGCTGGAGGGCAAGGTGTACGTCGTCTCCGCACGGCAACACGCGTCGCGAGCACCGGAGCCGAACGCGTTGGTGTATTGCCCCCCGTAGCATGGGCATCCTGCCCATGAGCCTCCACGGGCGAGACGCCCGTGCCACGTTACAGGGCCCACGCGCCCAGGGAGTGGCACGCCTCGGCGGCTTGCCGTACCATGTGTAGGTTCTCGTTTCGATACAAGGAGGATCCGCATGTCGATCACGCGTCGAGAGTTCGTGAAGCGTTCGGCGACCGCCGGCGCTGCCGTTGCCTTTCCGTTCGCCACCAGTTCCCGCGTCCTGGGCGCCAACGATCAGATCCGCGTCGGCGTCGTCGGCCTGGGCAACCGGGGGGCATATTCGCACATCCCGCGCATGGCCAAGATCAAGGGCGTGCGGATCGCGGCGATCTGCGATCCCGACCGCGTGCGGCTCGACAAGGCCGCCGCCGACGTGGCCAAGAAGTACGGGTACAAGGCCGATGCGTACATCGACATGCGCAAGATGCTCGAGAAGACGGACCTCGACGTGGTCTGTATCGGCACGATGCAGTACTGGCACTCGCTCCAGACGATCTGGGCCTGCCAGGCCGGCAAGCACGTCTACTGCGAGAAGCCCCTCGGGCATTTCATCTGGGAAGGGCGGCAGATGGTCAACGCCGCCCGCAAGTACAACCGACTGGTCCAAGTCGGCACGCAGAGCCGTTCGCAACGAACCGTCCACCAGACGATGAAGTACATCCGGGACGGCCAGCTGGGCAAGATCAAGTACATCACGTGCTTCGCCAACAAGCCGCGGACGCCGATCGGCAAACGCGACACGCCGTTGTCCATCCCCGAGACCTTGGACTACGAGCTGTGGTGCGGGCCGGCCCGCAAGGATCCGATCTACCGCAACCGGATCCAGTACGACTGCAGCTTCACGTGGGACAAGGGTGACGGCGAATCGTGCAACCAGGGCGTCCACGAGATCGACGTCGCCCGCTGGCTGATGGGCATCACGCAGCTCCCGCGGCGGGTCATCAGCATCGGCGGCCGGTTCGTCTTCAACGACGCCGGTGACGTGCCCAACACGCAGATCATCTACTACGACTACCCCGAGGTGCCCATCCTCTACGAGGTCCACAACCTGACCGAAGCCAAGGGTTCGAAGAAGCCGCCCACGTTCCGCGGCGTGCGAACCGACGTCTGCGTCAACTGCGAGGGCGGCTACGTCATGATGCGCAGCGGCCTGGTCTTCGACAAGGACGGCAAGCGGATCAAGCAGTTCAAAGGCGGCGAGGATCACTACCAGAACTTCGTCAAGGCCGTCCGCAGCGGCAAGCGCGAGGACCTCAACGCCGACGTGCTGGAGGGCCACATCTCGACGGCCATCTGCCACGCCGGCAACGTCTCGGTCCGCCTGGGCAAGCCCGCCCCGGCCGCCGAAGCGAAGGCCGCGGTCAGCCAGGCCCCGCTCTTCGCCGAGATGTACGACCGCCTCCTGGTCCACCTGAAGGCCCACGACATCTACCCCGACACCGCCACGCTAGGCCCCTGGCTCGAGCTCGACCCCAAGAACGAGTGCTTCAAGGACAACGCAAAGGCCAATGAGTTGGTCAAGGGCTTCTACCGCAAGCCGTGGACCGTGCCGGAGGTCAAGATCTGAGGTGCGTAGGGTGCGTCTTGACGCGCCATTCTGTCCGACGCGGTTTCTGTCGATCGAAGGTGCGTCAAGACGCACCCTACCACTGACGAAGCTATGCCTACCGAGAATGCTATGCAGGAAGAGGCGCATCGCGAAGCGGCCGGCGAATGCTATAATGAACGAGGATCTTGATGTGCAGCGGCCCCCTAGTACCCGACCACAATTGATTTTGGTGGTCGGGGGTTTCTGGCCGATAGT
>CAYMLO010000198.1:0-14538 GCA_964390905.1 uncultured Planctomycetales bacterium
GACGTTCGTGGGGCGGGTGAGACGGACCCGCGCATTCGCGCTTCGCTCTCGCCGCTGACCCGATACGATGCTGCGCAATTCCGCTTCGATTCCTGCGCCGTCCAGGCTGCTCACCTGGATACGACGATGGTGGCGATGCAGGCCTACGACGTGATCCGTGCGACCGACTATCTTGCAGGCCGGCGGGACCTGTTGAATCGTCCGGTCATGCTGGTTGGCGAGGGACTGGGGGGCGTGTGGGCGTTGACGGCAGCAGCCTTCGACGACAGGCCTACCGGCGTGGTGTGCGTCCGGACCGTGCCGTCCTACAAGCTCATCGTCGGATCGCAGATCTACACAGCGCGCGACTACTTCTGGGTCAACGGTGCGCTGAAGGACTTCGACCTGCCCGACCTGATAGGCCTGGTCGCGCCGCGTTTCACGCTCCTGCTCGATCCCGTAGATGCAATGCTGCGGCCGCTTGCCCCAGAAGGTTGTCGGGACATTGTGGCGTGGCCGCGGTCCGTCTACGCGATCCTGGCCGCGCCGCAATGCCTGCGCATGGCCCAAACCGCCGAGGGTACGGTGAAGGAAGTCGTACGAGAGCTCGTCACGGCGGTCGACTAACGAGTACAGGGCGACAGCGTCACCGCCGAGACGCGCGCCGTGTTGTGCAGCCGTCACTGCTGCTTGGGCGCGTCCTCCTTGACCACCAGCCACATCCGATCTACCCAGACCGCCTTGATGTTCTTTTCGTTCTTGGCCGGCGCGACCCAGACGTACATGTGAGGCGTGAGCTTGTGGGCGCCCAAATCGTAAGCATGGTACTCGTCATCGGTGATTTGTGCGGCAGAGACCGCGAGGTGAGCAACGCCCTTTCGGTGCTCTGGATCATAGATCCCGCACGTGAATGCTCCGCCCTCCTTGCCCGTGGCCTCGACGCGGATCGAGAGCATGCACTGTAGCGGTTTGCCGACGGCTTGCTGAACTAGCTTCACGCCGAGGGGACGGGACGTTGCCCATTCGAAGTGGTTCGACGGCATCCGCGAGGCTACGCCATCCGATGCCTTCGGATCGGCGGTCAGCTTGGCCCAGCTCTCCCGGGCCAGTCGGAACCCAGAGTCCTGTAGATCGACCCACCGGTCCTTCGGCAGGCCCTCGCAGCCCGGCGGCGGGCCACAGGGCTTCCGCTTGGGCCGATTCATCACGGTCTTGAGCCAGTCGATCGTGCGTCCTTCGGCGACCTTCGTCACGTTGGCCGCCTTGGCGATTCGCATGAACCGTTCGTAGACGGCCTTGTCCGTCTCCGCCACGGGCCATTCCACCCCGTCCGTTCTGGCCTGCTCGCGCAGTTGATCCCATTGCACGAGAAACGCGTACAAGATTGGCATCTGGGCCACCTGGACCCGGTGGCGAAGCGCCTGGTCGTTGCCGGCCGCTTCCTCCGCCTTTTCCAACAGCTTCATCCCGTCCCGAAGCGTCTGGGGAGACAAGAACCCCGCCGTCGCAGGAGAGAAGCAGCCAAGGCGGTCTCCGCTCGCGTCGACCGCGTCGTGGGTCAGCTTCAGGTACGCACGGACATGCGTGCCGGCCGGCCCGTAGTAGCCGTCGATGAACCCGTCGATCAGCTTCTGACTGTCCAGCGACGGATTCCACAGCATCTTCGCCAGGACCCAGGCTCGCAGCTCGGCCATCTCCGACCCGTACGACTGATAGGCCCCCTGCTCGAAGATGCCCTTCACGCCGTGCTCGACGAAGAACTTGATGTTCGGCCCCAGCACGCGGAGGTTGGGGTGCGGCAGCACGTAGTGTCTGAAGTTCGTCGTGTAGTCCCAAATGTACATCCGGTTGCAGATCTTCGACCACCCCACGATATCGTCGCGGAACTTCTTGTTTCGCTCGTCCGCCAGCGGCTTGCTGAACGAGCATTCGATGCTGCATAGCCGCACGATGACGTTGGATCGCGGCTTGGTGATCTTTGGCGGCTTGCGCGTGTACTGATAGGCCAACGTGCTGATCGCCACGTGCGGGAACTCCGCTTCGATGTCGGCCGCGACCGCGTTGACGAACCGAAGCATCAAGCCGGACGGGCTGCCCTCTTCCTGGTCGACGGCCCGGCACTTGGCGCACTGACAGTAGCCGTGCCAGTCGTTCTGAGACACCGATGCGATGGTGGCCGTCGGGTTCTTGCGAAGCTGTGCCTTGAGGTTCTTGACCAATTCTTTACGCATCTCCTCGTTCGTCAGACACAACTGCTTGCGATCGTGTTGCCGCTTCCCGCCGATCTCGCTGAACCACTCCGGATGGTCCTTGAAGTACTTGCCCGGCGGGATCAGCGGATAGAACGTGTGCACGAATCCCTGATAGACGTGCTTGCCGCCGCGCTTGGCGTCAGCTTGCACCCGATGGCCATTGGACTTGTTGCGGACGGCCCAGTCGGCGTCGAACGCGTCAAACCAGAATGCCTCGCGGTACTCGAGCGGCGGGACGTATCGAATGCTCAGCTCGCCCACCCTCAGCGTCGGTTTCTTGGGAATCGTGCTGACCTTCGACGACCACCATCGGCAGCCGACGTGGTCTTCCAGAAACGTGTAGACGGCGTACAGCGTTCCTCTTGGCCGACCGCCCGACAGGATCAGGTCCTTGCCGGCCGTCCGAATGATGATCCCTTCCGCTCCCAGGCTCGCAGTCTCCTCTGTCTTCAGCGAGGCGGCGGCGTCGGGTCCGACTAGGAGCCGGCTCTTGCCCGGCTGGCCTTTGCTGGCCACCTCGAACTGCCTGCCCGTGATCTGCTTCAGGAAGCTCGCCAGTTCGGCGGCGGCGTGCTTCTCCGGGTCGGTGGCCTCGGGTGCGACCACCACGACCGCCTGGCTCACCCCGTTCTCGGCGATCGTGACCTCGGCAGGCGCGCGGCTCAGGCCCGCTCCTGCAACGAGAAGCCCCAGCACCAGAACCATCGTCGTGTTCATCGTCATCATCACACCTCCATTGAGCCGCAGGGCCGGCATCCTCGTCGAGATGATTGCGCCGTACCTCCGCGCCGGCAACAGGATACCAGGTTCGTTGGCCAGACCGAAACCTCCGATCGGCCTTCGAACAGGGCAGGTACAATCGCTTGACGGACACGGGCAGATCGTGGACGCTGCCGGGTGTTTCGTGCGGAGGACATCCAGATGAAGATCCTGTCAACTGGTGGAGCGTGGGAACGACCGAGCGGGTTGTGTGGGGTCCAGAGCCTGGTCAGATCCGGGCTGGCCCTGCCGATCGTCTCGATGTGGGCCTCGTGCGCGCCGTCGCAGGCGGCGGCTGAGACGCACAAGCCGAACATCGTCTGGATCTGGGCGGACAATCTCGCCTATGGCGACCTCGGCATCTACGGCAACCAACGGATCAAGACCCCCGTGATCGATGGGCTCGCCCGAGACGGCGCGCGGTTCACGCAGTACTACATCGCCCACACGGTCTGTAGCCCGTCGCGTGCGGCGTTGCTGACGGGCCGTCAGCCCTTCCGCGTGGGCATCGTCGACGTCCTCCGCCCCGACGGGCCGACCGGGCTGCCGGCTGACGAGATTACGTTGGGAGACGCGCTGCGGAAGCAGGGCTACGCCACCGCTGCAATCGGCAAGTGGCACCTGGGCGATCGGCGGGAGTTCTTGCCCTGCCAGCACGGCTTCGACACGTACTTCGGCCTGCCCTACAGCATGGACATGCGCCCCACGATTCTGTACCGGGACAACGACATCGTTGCCGAACTGCCCGGCGACAAGGTCCAAGACGTGACAGAACGGCTCACGTCCGAGGCCATCAAGTTCATCAATGCGAACAAGAGCCGTCCTTTCTTCCTGTACTACTCGCACACCATCCCGCACCCGCCCCTGAACCTGCCGGCGAAGCATCGCACGCCGGGGCGGTCCATTTACGCCGACGCGCTTGAGTACATGGACCAGCACGTGGGCCGGTTGCTCGACGCCCTGGACCGGCTCGGGCTGACTGACAACACGCTCGTGATGTTCTCCAGCGACAACGGGCCGATGGGCAAGTTCGGCAGCACGGGAGGCCTTCGAGGCAGGATCCGGGATTCCTACGAGGGCGGGCTTCGCGTCCCGCTCGTCGCGCGTTGGCCGGGCAAGATCCCGGCGGGCACGGTGGTGGACACGCCCGCCATCGCCTATGACATCTTCCCGACGCTGGTCCGACTCGGCGGCGGACAGCTTCCCAAGGACCGTGTCTACGACGGGCAGGACATCTGGTCGCTGCTGAGCGGTCGAGGCGAGTTCAAGCGCCGCAGGCCGTTCGTCTGGATCTACCTCGACAACGTCACCGCGATCCGCGACGGCCGATGGAAACTACACGTGGGCCGTCGGAACAAGCCGCTGGCGACGCCCGAGTTGTACGACCTTGACAACGACGCGAAGGAGGCACGTTCTGTCGCGGCCGAGCATCCGGGCGTGGTCCGACGTCTCCGGAAGACCGTCCGCGAATTTCAGGACGACATCCCCATGGTATGGGGCCTGCAGTATCCCGTCCGCGATCCGGTCAAGAAGAAGGGCGGCATCAGACGGGAATAGCCGCCTTCAATCGCCCAGGGCAGCCCGCAAACGGATGATGCCATCGGCGATCTGCCGCCTTAGGGCATCGTAGTCGTCGAACGGCCAGTTGTTGGCGATCTTGTGGTCGCCGCGGACCGCGCGGTTGCCATCCGGCAAGATCTCACAGCGACCAGTCCAGTTTCCCTGTGCGGCCCGGCCCTTGCATCCCTCGAAGCTGGCGGCGTCGAGCTTGGCCTGGATCGGACGCCAGATCTCCTTGGCCGCCCGGGCCACTGCCGGCTTTACCGATGACTCAGCCCTGCGCACGAGCTGATGCAGTGTCAGCAGGTACCGGTAGTCGTCCCCGCCCTCTCGAACGGCCTCGTATCCGAGCGTCGGCCCGCCGCTCTCTCCTGGCGCCCGCGGAAATCGATACAGCAGAGCCTTGGGCTGGCTGTAGACCGCACCGGGGTCGCTCTCCTTCACCGGCCACATGTACGCCCACTCGATCACGCCGGTGGCCTTCGACTTCCACAGTCCGAACCCCGTCATGAACCGCACCGGCTCGGGATGCCACGCCGTCAGATCGATGTTGTAGAACCAGATTCGCTTTCCGTCGGCGACCGCCTTGGTGTGGAACTGCCACCACTCGGGCATGTCGAGCTGTCCGCGATGCAGCGTCGGGCCGTCGTGAAGGACGATGACGTCGGTCAGCCGGTAGACCTCGTCGGTGAAGTTCTCCCAGTGGCCGTTCATCCCGTCCTCTTCCGTTCGCAGGCCCGGGATCGACTTGAGCAACCGTAGCAGACGGACCGCCCGGGACATTCGTTTGGTGTGCTCGAACGGCTCGTCGATCGGCTGGTAGATGATCTCGGGCCAGCCGACGCGCTTCTGGTGCGCGACGATCTCCGTGATGACCTGCCGATACGCGCGGGCGAACCCATCGCTTGTGAACGGGGCGATCCGCTGACAGGCCTTCGGGATGTCGCCGCCCATGAGCCAGACCATCGGCTCGGCGAAGCCGGCGCGGACGTACTCGTCCATGTTGCGCTCAAGGGGGCTTTCGCCGTTCCAGTCGATTACCACGCGGCCATCTTCCACGGTCACGGCGAGGCCCGAGTTGCCGCAGAGCGCGACGCTGGTCATGCCGTGCGAGCGCATGTCCGCGAAGGTCTCACGGATCCACGCCCGTTCCGTTCGCATCCTCGTGTACATCGCGAAGGTAATGCCTTGCGGTTTGGCGAGCTCGAATGGATGGACCTCGACCACGAAGGGCAGCGTCGCACCGGGCGTGCCGGCTGCGGCGACGGATACCGTGCCTTCATATTTGCCCGGTCGTGCAGTTTGGGGAACGTGAACGGTCAGCCAGAACGGCTGATTCCGATTCGCGGGGATCGCCAGCTGATCCCGCTTCTCCAGAAGCAACGGCACGTCCATCAGCGTTTCGTTGAAGGGCCCCCAGCGGCCCTGTCCCTGCTTGGGGTGAAAGCGGACCGAACGGACATCCGCCGCCCCGGCTGGGATGATACCGGCCCCACCCCTCAAGTCGCTGACCGTGACCCGCACGTCCGCCAGGTGCCGCAACGCCCGAACCGCCAGCACGGCAGGCTCCGCCTCCCCCCGACAGGCCGCAAGGGACAACGCCTGGATTCGCTCCGCCGCCGTCGGCACTACGTTGGGGAACAGCACGCGAAGGGCATTCCGCGAGAACACCATGAACCCGCAGGACTGCTCCTCAGCGGTCGCCTTGGGTGGTGGGGTCTCGTCGACGTAGAGGGTCTTGGGTTTGACCATCTTGTCGGTCGGTGTCATCCCCAGGTCATCGAACCAGAACGTCCCCGTGCCGCTGTAACGGAAGTTGACCCAGCAGCGGATGCGCATGCGCTGGGTCCCTTTGGGCACCTCCGCATACCCGGTGTGCTGCGTCCAATCGCAGTCCTTCACGACGGTGATGGCGCTGTAGTTGGCGCCAAGCCACTTCTTCTTCTCACCCAAGAAGACGACGGCGACGTTGCCGGTGCCGGCCTTGACGTCCCTGGCTCGACACCAGGCCGTCAGCTTGAGGTATCTCGCCCCCTCCGGCAGCGGCACGTTCTCCTGCGTCCAGATGCCGTCGTCTACGGGCCGGGACACGCCGCAGCGCACGCTTGCCGCGCCCGAGTGCCTGACCTGCTTGTCCCAGGCCCAGTCGGGCTGACGTTTCTCGACGCCGCGTTCGGCGTCGCCGTGGTGCGTGCGTCGCCACGAAAACGACCAACTGTCCGGCAGGCCGTCGCCGTCAGCGTCCGTTTCGAATCCTGGGTTCCGAATAGACGAATCGGTCTGCCCGCACGTCACCCCAACCGTCACCAGGAGGGACGCGAGCATGGTTGGCAGATGGGGAGCTCTCGTCATGCGGTCTGTCTCCAACCTTGTGGTCGTTTCAGCGGGGGGCCGTTGTGGTCCGTCTGACGCATCGAAACCCGCAGTCGTCCTGCACGAGACACGCGTCCGTGAAACCGGGATCGTCGCAGTACCGCGCCCAGCTGGTGCAACTCTTGGCCGTTACCGACCAGGCCCCGCCTCGCAGGACCTTCTTTTGGCCCTTCGCGGGCCCGCGCGGATCTGTGACGGGTCCCGACGCGTCCTGCTTGTAGCCGTCCACCTGGTACCAGTCATTGCACCACTCGCGGACGTTCCCCGACATGTCGCACAGTCCGAACGCGTTCGGACGCTTCTTTCCCACGGGGTGGGGCTGGCCCATGGCGTTGTCCTGGAACCATCCGTAGCGCTCGAGGTCCGCGTCGTTTCGACCGAAGTGGTAGTTCGTCGTCGTCCCGGACCGACAGGCATATTCCCACTCGGCTTCCGTGGGCAGCCGGTATCCGTCTGCCTCGAAATCACACGCCCCTGTCTTCGCGTCGTAGCACGGGCGGAGCCCTTCCTTGTCCGACAGCGCGTTGCAGAACCGGACCGCGTCCAGCCAGCTCACGCGTTCTACCGGGTTCGTCTCGCCCTGCCACTTGGAAGGATTCTTGCCCATGACCTTCTCATAGACCTGTTGGGTCACCTCATGCTTGCTCATGTAGAAGGCGCTCACCGACACCTGGTGAACGGGCTTGGCATCGATTTCGCCGTCGTTCCCCATGGCGAGACTGCCCGCCGGGACCCGTACCATCTCCATCCCCGTCGGCGTGGTGATCTGGCCCGCGACCTGCGCTTGCCCCCCTGGTGTCGCGGTTCCCTCGGGACGCTTCTGACACGAACAGAAGCCCGCCACGACAGCGATCGCCGCAAGCAGCACAGCACACGGCTCCAGTGTTTTCCGCGCCAATCCGATCATCAGTCCCTCCCCGGGTCCGCCTTGGGCACGTTGGCCCTGCTGGGCTCCCAACACGTCGGATGCCTCAGCACGCGCCGGGCATCAACGATGATCCGCTCTGCCAGCTTCACGCGCTCCGGCGAGACCACCCCCGCCCTTGCGGCGGCCTCCATGATGCCGATCGCACGGATGCTCAGGCCCCGGACCAGGTCATCCTGCGTCGATGCGATGGACCTGCACTTGAAACCCAGCGCGATGCACTTCTCCTTGTTCCCCTCGCGGACTTCGCTGCTCAGCGCCTTGATCTGATCCGTCCAGCCCCGGACCTCCTCCAGAGACACGCGGGGCATCGCGCCTTTCAAAAGACGCTCGATCTCCGTGATCCTCCGGATGATGACTGCGAAGGCCTCCCTACTAAACGTCGGATCCGTCAGGGTCTGCGCCTTGAGGAACGCCTTGAGTCGCCTGGCGAATTCGTCGAACTCGTACGCCCGCTCGCGGATCCTGGTGATGAACGTGGCGACGTCGTCGGCCAGCCGTGTCACCTTCGATCGCTCCTTCACCTCCTGACCGGCCTTGAAGATCTGTGTCAACTGATCTGTCATCGCGCAGACGGCGTTGCCGTGCTCGAGCACGGCGCGTGGCTCGATCCCGTCCAGGTCAAGCAGCTTGTCAGCCACGTCGGCGCCCAGCGCCCGTCGCATGACCGCGACCGGGCTCAACACACCTGTGGAGTCCGGGGCCGGAGCGGATTGTCTCTCCAGGTGATAGATCAGCAGCTCCCCTTCGGGTGGGAACTTCTTCTCGAAGTGGATCGTCGTCTTGTCCTTCTCGAACCAGAGCGGATAGTGGTACCAGCCTCGTATGCACCGGCCCCACACCTTCTTCTTGCCGTGCCTGAAGTAGAACGGGTAGTGGATCCGTTCGGGGCCTATGAAGAAGCGACCGATCCACCTGGCATCGAAGGGACGCTTCCAGCCGATCTCGGTGTCCCGTTCCAGGTGGGTGTCCTTCAGCTCCTCGGCGTGCCAGATGCCCGGGCATGTCAGGTAGGACAGGTAGACACTCCCGCCCGACGGGTCGATCGTGAAGCGGCCGATTGTCCTTCTGGCCCCCTCCGTCGTCAGCCCGAGCTTCGTGGATTGATCGCCCGCCGGCCACGTCGCCACCATCATGCAGTCGCCTCCCGCCACCAGGCCCACAAACAGGTTCATCGATGGCACATGCAGGCGGTCGGCGTCAACGTGGTCGCGCGGATCGAACACCAGATCCACACCGACGTAGGAAGGCACGATTCCGTAGGCGAGCTGACTGTCCTTGATGGTCAGGCGCGCCGATCGACCGGGCCGGAACTCGAAGATTCCTGCCTGGTTCAGGTAGACGGTGCAGGCCGGCTTCGTCTGCGCCGATCCCTTCCGGGACGGCGCGTGGATCTCCACCCCCGGGCCGGTCCGCGCGTCACCTGGGACGAGTCGGTAGGTCGCCGGTCGGCACGTCGGCTCCAGTACGGCAACGCCCCGCTTCTGGAGGCGATCACCTACCCGGGAGTACAGGCCCACGGCACCCGTCTCCGCCTCAAACGACGCCAGAACCGTTTCGCTGGCCATCACCGGATTACCGCGAACCGAACGCGGCAGATCGTCGAGCGGAACCGCACGCCATTCCTGGGTCTTCACCAGGCCCATCTTGGCCGGGAGCGTTTCCTTGGGTAGCCAGACGCTGACGCCGCGCGCCGAGCCAGTTGCGCCAACTGCCACAGAGCCGAGCATCAGACCGATCGTCAGTCCGACGATCGCCGCGGATCTCGGCGGATGCAGACCCTCCATGGACCTCTTCATGGAAACCGTCCCCTCTGCTGATCGCCCCTGGCTCGTCGACAAGGGCAAGCACTCGCTCACTTCGCAGCACCAGGACTTAGCTCGATGCGCTGATCGCACGGCCCCGCCGGGGACACGTCGATCAAACCCGTCCTCCCGGACCAGCCGTCCAAGTGGACGACAATCCGAGCCGGACGGGACCGCTTCGGCGGGTCCACGTGCAACTGTGCGATCTTCCCATCGCCGGCCACACGCAGCTCGAGCGACATCGGCCCGAACGTCGTGACGATGCCCTTCAGCTTCGTCACGGCGTTCGGCCGGGCCCACTTGGCCGGCATACCCTCAAACAGGTGCAGGGCGTCGCCACGTTCCAGAACCAGCAGGTGTCGCACCAGGCGAATGAACTCGGCGCTCGCCCAGTTGTGCGGCATGTCCCCACAGGTCTTGCTGCCCTTACCGACGGGCATCTGCTCTTCCCGCCAGGCGAGCATTGGCGAGGCGTGGTTGGCGAAGGCATACAGGATCTGGCTGGCTTTCTGTCCCTGTCGCGTCCACAGCCATGCATGGCCATAAAACGACGCGAAGTAATTCCAGATCCCCTTGGACAGCCAGCCTGTCCCGAAGACAAGCCCCTCACACTCGACGGCTTTCAGCATCGCCAGGTTGCCGCGGACCAGCGGATCGTCCGCGGGGAAGACCTTGCCCGGGAAGACGGCATGCAGAAACGCCCACTGCGCCCTCTGCGGCGCCACCTTCTCTGCGCCAACCATGCGGATCGGCACGTAGCGATTTGCGTGGGCGTCCTTGCGGGTGTCGCGCTGGGCGGCACGGCGAAACGTCTTGCAGAAATCATCGTATTCGCGTTGCCAGTCGTCGGCCTGTTGGGTCTTGCCCAGCCAGCGGGCGGCGTCGACGGTAGACCGCATGCCCGCCATCGTCCAGTACACGTTCGTGTACTCGGCGGCTTTGCCGCCCAGTCCCCCGTCGCTAAACCCATCGGGGATCAGGCCGGCGTTGGGGGCGCTCGCCTTGGCCGAAGCGGTCTTCCGCATCTGCCGGATGTAGGCAACGCCCCGTTCGATGTTCGACCAGACCCCGTTCAGCCACGACTTGTCCCCGGTCAGCCGGGCGTGGCGCGTGACGGCCCACAACGTGATGCCCGTTTCCTTCCAGTGACCGTCGATGATCATGATGCCGCCATCGTCCCGCTGGAAGCCGAGCAGGTACTTGATGCCGTTGCGGGCCTCTTCGATGCGGCCGAGGAACGTGACCGCCTCCATCAGGAACGATCCGTCGACGACCCAGAGCCCACGGTAACACGTCGGGCCGACCTGGAAGGCAGGCAGGCCGCCCTTGATCTCGCGGGCCTGGTAGATGTTGCGGATGCTCGCGTCCACCAGCGCCTGCACGCCGGCGTCGGGCACGGTGATACGATCGTAGGGTAGGTCGGCCTTCAGCCAGTACTGCTCAGCCTTGTCACGATAGCGCTCGGCCTGGGCGAGCTTGATCGGGATGGGCTTGGCGGTCTCGCCTCTGGCGATGCAGAAGGCGACGGCCCGCGACTTGCCCGGATCGATCTCCACCTGACGGAGATGGAGCACGAGCGTCCCAGCCGCCTGCGTAGCTGCACTGAACGCCCCGGCGGTCGACAGCGTCGTTCGGGACCCAATGCGGACCTGGCGCTTTGCGGGGTTGGCTTCGACGGCCAGCTCGCTCTGGATCGTCAGGGACGGGACCACGATCGCGCCGATCTTCCCCTTGTTGACGAGCCGGGCGATGACGATGTCATGCCGCGGCGGCCCGGACGCGTCCGTCGTTCCCCCACAATCAACGTAGCCCAGGGCGGATTTCGGGCACGGCCCGGCAATCAGTTTGTCCGAAGGCGGCGCCTTGCCCTCCTCGAACACCCACAGGGCGTTCAGGATCGTGTTCTTGTCGGAGGATGCCTCGGCGGCCGACACGGCGAGGTCAATCCACCCATCGCCATTCTCGTCGCGCGCGTCGAAGGCGAAAGCGGCCGGCACGTTCCGGCCCTTTGTCTTGATCATGTCCACCGTGTGGCGGGTCTTGCCCTCGATCTGAAGGTGCAGCACCCGATGTCCTGACGCGGTGTGATGGCCTTCGCACAGGCCGAAGACCACGGTGTAGCGGCTTTTCTTGTCGGCATGGAATCGGTAGCTCACCGCTTCCTTCCACCCCACGGCGATGTTCCGAAACGCGGGGTCGCACACGATCTTGGGCGCCGCCCACCCCGCCAGCCCTGTTGTGTTCCCGATGCGTTCTATGACGATCGGCCGATCGGGCCACGCCTCGTCTCCGCCGATCCGCGGCGCAATCGCGAACGCTTCGGTGACGACTTCGATGGTGCGGCGTCGCGAGACCGTCCGAACGATAGGCACGCGGGGCGAGTGGAGTTGCTGGCGGACCCAATCGGTCCCGCCCGCCATCCCGGCTGTGATCTTGGTCTTGAACCCGTCGTGCGGACCGCGGTAGTCGTACAGCAGGCCGCCGTCCTGGCCGACCAGCGTCTTCTGCCAGTCGTCCGGCAGACAGATCGACGTCTGCCACCACGCCGGCGCGTACCGGAAATCTACGGCCCACGCATTTCCGTCTCCGGATGCGGAGGCTGCGGCAGCAGCGACGCCGGTTGTGAAGATCACACATGCACCCATCACCATGATCCGGACTGGCTTGGCATGTCTGGACACAGCACCATCCTCCCGATCGAATGAGCATAGTTCTGTCTACAAGAGAACGCGTACGTCTACAAGAAGCGCGGGCTTGGCGTCAACAGGTGACCGGGGACGGTCTTCTCGTCTGGCGACACGCAGTCGGTTCCAGCAGGCAAACAGCAGACCGCAGAGATCGCAGGAAGCACCATGGGACGCATCGAGGATAACTGCAGGACAACACGAACGACCGGTTAGCCTGACGGACCGTCGAGCCCCCGAGCGAGGATGCTCCTGCTCGACGACGTTGTGTGGTTTGGCTACTATCTCCTGCCGGGGAGCTTGCGGCGATCTCGGAAACGGAGATGATGATGTCGAGACGCCCGATCGGAAGCGTAGAGCTGGTGCTGCTGATCATGTGCTCCCAACCGATGGATGCGACCGGTGCATCGGCCGTCCAGGCAGAGGCGGAACTCAACCGTCGCTGGGCCGAACGGGCTTTCGCCGAGGCGCCGGATCCATCGAGAATGCGTCATCGTTTGACGGTGGTGCACGAGGACGGCCCGGGCGACACGAAGGTCGGGCGCTGTGCGTTCGGCGGGCCGCTCCGGTTGGGCGATCGGACCTACCAACGCGGGATCGGCGTCAACGCCCGCAGCGTCATGCGGGTGTCACCGGCCGTACCGGCCGCGACGCTCCTGGCCGACATCGGGCTGGACCGCAACGTCGACAACACCAGGGCTTCCGTCACGATGCATGTCGCCGTCGGCGGCAAGGATGTCTTTGCCACGCCCGTGATTCGTCCGACCGGCAAGGTGCAATCCATCGATGTGCCTCTCGAGGGGGCGACCTGTTTCGATCTGGTCGTCAACGACGGCGGCGACGGGCGGGGATGGGACCAGGCCGACTGGGCCGACGCCCGCGTGGTCCTGCAGGACGGCACGGAGGTGTGGTTGGATGATCTGGCCAGGCAGTCGGCCCTGGGGACGGGGCTACCTTTCTCGTTCGTTTACGGAGGTGAACGCTCCTCGGCGTTCATCAACGACTGGCAACGAACAGTCCGCGACGAGGAGATCGACCCCACGAAGCGCCGGCGGACGTTGACGCTGACCGATCCCAAGACGGGCTTGGAGGTCCGCGCGGTCTGCACGATCTACACCGACACGGCGGGCGCGGACTGGACGCTCTACTTCACCAACAAGGGCACGCAGGATACGCCCATCCTCGAGCAGGTGAAGGCCGTCGACGTTGCGGTCAGCCCTGCGCTCGACACGCAGCCCGTGCTGCACCGACTCCACGGCAGCGCTGCGGCCGCCCAGGACTGGCAACCGTTCGATGAGCCGCTGCCGGCTGGAAAGCGGATCGAGTTCGCTCCGCAGCACGGCAGACCGTCGCTGGGCGCTTGCCCGTTCTTCAATCTGTCGTGGCACCGCGGCGGGGTTGTTGCCGCCATCGGCTGGTCGGGCCAGTGGGTCGCTTCGGTGGAACACGTCCAGGGGGTTGTGCGGATCAAGGCCGGCATGCAGCACATGCGTCTGAAGCTCCGGCCCGGCGAGGCCATCCGCAGCCCGCGAATCCTGCTGCTGCACTGGTCCGGGGAGGATCCGTTTCGCGGCTACAACCTGTTTCGACAGACGATGCTGTCCCATGTCGTACCGAAGGTGCGGGGCAAGCCGGTCACCCCGCCGATCGCCCACCTGAGCACCGCATTCTACGAACTGGACAAGGGAACCGAAGCGTCCGTGCTGTCACACCTGGAGGCCATCAAGGGCCTCGGGTTCGAGGTCTTCTGGCTCGACGCCTACTACGGGAGAGACGACTTCCCGACGATCGGCAACTACGTCTTCCCCATCGACCGCGCGGTCAACACGAAACGCTTCCCGGGCGGGCCGAGGGCGATCAGCGACGCCGCGCACGCCGAGGGGATGCGTTTCCTGCTGTGGGCGGAGCCCGAACGCATCACCGACGGCACGCTGATGGCCAAGGAGCACCCGGAGTGGGTCATCAAGGCCGCCGACAACCCCATCGGCCTGCTCAGCCTGTACAACCTCGGCTTGCCCGAGGCCCGCAAGCACATCACCCGGTTCATGACGACGGCCATCCAGGCGTGGGGGATCGATTGCCTGCGAATCGACTACGCCACGCACGCCCTGCCCTGCTGGCAGAAGCTCGACGCAGCTGCGCCCGATCGCACGGGCATTGCCGAAATCCGGTGTGTCGAGGGGCTCTACAAGATGTGGGAC
>CAYMLO010000199.1:0-14514 GCA_964390905.1 uncultured Planctomycetales bacterium
CACCATCAATGGGGCGGACAGCATCGGCAGAGGCCTGAATCTGATCCTGAACACGGCCACGCTCGACATCGATCTCACGCTGGACGACAACTTCGGCGTGGGCACCACGAGCTTCGCGATTACTGGCGGCGGCATGCTCTTCCAGGTGGGGCCAGACGTGAACACGAACCTACAGGTGAACATCGGCATTCAGTCCATGGCGGCGAACCGACTGGGCACCCAGGGCATTGGCTTCCTCTCGCAGATCGTGACCGGCGGAGAGTACTCGTTGGTCGCCGGCGGGGAGGACCTTACCTCCCAGAACATCGTCAACGAGGCGATTCGACAGGTCTCGGTCACCCGAGGGCGGCTGGGCGCGTTCGAGCGCAACACGCTTCAGACGAACGTGAACCAGCTGCAGATCACCTTCGAGAACCTGACCTCCTCGGAGTCGGCCATTCGCGACACCGACTTCGCCGAGGAGACGAGCCGGTTGACGCGGGCGCAGATCCTGGTGGCCGCAGCCAACAGCGTATTGTCCATCGCCAACACGACGCCACAGAACGTGTTGGCGCTGTTGGGCGGCTAGGCAAACGGGTGGGGTCCTCCGGCCCCCCGGTCGAGCCGACGTCGTAGACTGTGAAATCCTCCCGAACGGGCCGTGTGACTGGGACGCGGTCCGTTCGTCTTTTTGTTATTGAACCCTCCGCCGAAGCGCAGTTCTGAGGTCGAATCGAAGACGCACGCGCCTGTCCGGTAATCTCGCCGCATCGAGCCGACATTCGTCGGCCTCCGTCAACGCAACCCCTGGAAGCACCGGCACGGTTCTCAGCAGTCCGTGCGAGGTCCGAAAGAGCTAAAGCCGATTCCGACAGCGGCCGATCCACGCTCTGTCGCACGGGGGGACAGTTGCGGCAACCCGGGCCGGATCGGTCCGGAGATCATCGATGATCGTTGGCGCAACGCCCATCACGGACGAGGATCCGCCAGCCGGCCATGTGCAAGGTGGACAGCCCGTTGCTCGTGAACCGCAGTAGTGGCGGTTCCGCCGTAGTTTCGTAGAACGAAACGACATGGAATCGAACTGCGTCGCCCCGGACCCGTTTCGGGACGGCGTCTTCGAGGCGATCAGCAGAACACCCGAGTGCTCGCTGTGGACGACGGGCCCTCGGACAACGACCGCCTCGGGTAGCCCTAGGAGGCACCAGCCGTGAGCAGAATCAATACGAACGTCCAGTCCTTGATTGCAGCGCGCGTCCTGAACACCAATCAGCAGGGCGTGAATCGCTCGCTTCATCGCCTGAGCACGGGGCTCCGGATCAATACCGGTCGCGACGATCCGGCGGGACTGATTGCGTCGGAGACGATGCGGTCGGAGAAGAAAGCCATCAGCGCAGCCATCGAGAACGCGCGCGCAGCGGATCACATGCTTGGCGTCACGGAGGCCTCCCTGGGTGAGATCAGCTCGCTGCTGCTCGACTTGGAGGACCTGGTGGACCGGTCCGCGAACGAAGCGGCGCTGAACGACGAGGAGGTCGCGGCCAACCAGCTTCAGATTGATTCGATCCTCGCCTCGATCGACCGGATCGCGTCGTCGGTTACGTTCAAGGGCGAGAAGCTCTTGAACGGCCGGCTGGATTACACACTGTCTGGCACGGGCGGTTCGACGCTGTCTCGCATCCAGATTCTGGGCGCCAAGCTGGTGCCGAACGAGACCCGCCAGGTCGTGGTCGAGAAGACGGCGTCCGCCCAGACGGGAGGCCTGATCTGGTCCTCGACGCGCGCGGGTGGCGGGGCCAACGGCTCGTTGACGATCGAGGTGACGGGGAACTACGGCACGGACCGGTTCAGCTTCGCAAGTGCCACGAGCATCGCGGACATGGTCACGGCCATCAACGCTTCAAAGGAGCTGACCGGCGTGTCGGCGGCGGCGTCAGGTTCGGTGGGCCTGCTGCTCAACAGCGTCGGCTACGGCAGCGATCAGTTCGTGTCCGTCACGAAGGTCTCAGGCGACTCGGCGTGGGACCCCGAGGATGCGGATGGTGCCTCGGTCACGCAGGACTACGGACAGGACATCGGGCTTCGCGTCAACGGCACCGACGCGGTGACGGATGGTCTGAGCGGCACCGTGAGGTCGTCCGCACTTAACGCCACCGTCTCGGTCCTCGAGGCCGCCAACACCGGTACCGGGACGTACACGTTCGGTGTCACGGGAGGCGGAGCCACCTTCAGTTTGGCCCCTGACCTGGGGTTGACGGGCTACGAGGGACTCGGGATCGCCAACATGGCCACCAGCTCGTTGGGGGACCCCGAGATCGGCCGGCTGAGCACGCTGGGCAGTGGTCAGACCAACCAGATGACGGCGAGGAACTTCTCGACGGCCCAGCGGATCATCCGCTCTGCCCAGGGCGAGGTCTCCTCGCTGCGGGGTCGGATCGGGGCCTTCCAGCAATCGACCCTGAGCTCGACCATCAACGCGCTGAACGTCGCCTTCGAGAACACAGCGGCGGCTGAGTCGGCGATTCGCGAAACCGACTACGCGTGGGAGACGAGCAACCTGACGCGGCAGCAGATCCTGATGCAGACGTCGACGATGACGTTGCAGATGGCGAACGCGATTCCGCAGAACATCCTGACGCTGCTTGGTTAGTGGCAGAGGTGGCATCGCGTCGGGCGTCATCCACGTAGAACACACAGGCCGGGCCTGGCCGATTCGTAAGGCGATCGACCAGGCCCGGCTTCTTCTCGTTGGGCGCTGTCCAGGGACGTGCCGGGGGGCCGTGCCGACCCTCGGCCGCGTCAGAAACGGGCCATGCCGGGGGCCGCTCGGTCCTTGGATAAGGTCCCATAACAAGACCTAAGTGCTTCCACCAAAAGAATTAGCTAAAGCACCCCCGGGACAACGTCCGAATACCCCAATGCCGCCTCTGTAGGATGGCGGCGGGGTGAGCGGGTAAGAGGCGCTCGTACCGTCCGGACCTTGTCGAAGTCGAGTCAGACGGGTCCCGGGCGGCCAAGGATGGTCGTGGCTGGCATGGATCCGCTGGCCCTTTCCGTTTCGCTTGCTGCGATGGATCCTCGGATCCGGTGGTGAGCGGCGCCGTTTGATCCCTCCCGGTGGAGCCGGTTGCTGAGGCGGCGTTAAGACCCGAGCCCGTTCGGGCCGGGCGGCGCGATACGCAAGGCTGCGTATCGACGGGCGTGCTACGGACACCACGCCCCAGACGTCAGGGAGGATGCAATGACTCGCATCAACTCCAACATCAACTCACTCCAGGCGACGCACCAGCTGTTGTCCAATCAGGCGGACCTCACCCAATCGATGCATCGGTTGGCGACCGGTCTGCGCATCAACAGCGGCAGGGACGATCCCGCGGGCTTGATTGCCTCAGAGACACTGCGCTCCGAGATCCGCGGCGTCGATCAGGCCATCGAGAACAGCAGCCGGGCCCTGAACCTCCTGTCGACGGTCGATGCGGCCTTGGGGGAGATGTCGAGCCTGCTGCTCGATCTCCGTGGGCTCATTGACGATTCGGCCAACGAGGGTGCGCTGGGTGAGGATGAGATCGCGGCGAATCAGCTGCAGATCGACTCGATCCTGGAGAGCATCGACCGCATCGCCAACACGACCCAGTTCAACGGCAAGAAACTGCTCAACGGTGCTCTGTCATACGCCGTGTCCAGTCTGGACTCGAGCAAGCTGACCAGCGTGGGCATCTACGGCGCCCGGTTGCCCAATGACGCGAGCACGGTGTCCGTGACCGTAGAAGTGGCCCAGTCAGCCCAGACGGCGAACATGTACTTCAGCGGCTCCGGGCTGGCCGAGAACAACGGCATCAGCATCGAAATCGGCGGGCTGCGCGGTACAGAGACCTTCAGCTTCGCCGGCAGCACCACCGTCGGGGAAATCGCACAGAGCATCAACGCCTTCGCGGACCTGACGGGTGTCTCAGCCACGACGAGCGGCGCCCGCCTGGACCTGTGGAGCACGAACTACGGTTCCGATGCGTTCGTGAGCGTGGAGACCCTGAGCGGGACCTTCACCATGAACGGAGGCGAGACCGAGACGATCGACCACGGTCGGGACCCCACCGTGCTGATCAACGGGCAGCCAGGGGCGGCGGACGGGCTGGAGGTGCAGCTCCGAAACCGGGGATTGGATGTCGCGTTCTTCCTGTCCTCTACCTTCGCCACCACGGAGGGGGCCTCGACGCTGTTCGGGATCACGGGGGGAGGCGCGCGATTCCAGGTCGGGCCCGACGTCAACAGCAATGCTCAGGTCAACGTGGGAATCCCCCAGATTGGGACATCCAGCTTGGGTGATTCGGAGATCGGGCTGCTGCGGAGCATCCGAAGCGGTGAGGAGAATTCGGTTGAGGGCGGGGCCTACGCAAACGCCGAGTCCATCGTCAAGAAGGCCATCATGCAGGTGGCCTTTCTGAGCGGCCGATTGGGAGGCGTGCAGAAGGATCAGATCGAGCCCAATATCCGCTCTCTGCAGGTGACGTATGAGAACCTCAAGGCCAGCGAGTCGGCCATCCGAGACACAGAGTACGCGTCGGAAGTGGCCGCCATGTCCAGGGCCCAGATTCTCGTCCAGAGCTCGATGATGACCCTGCAGGTGGCCAACAACATCCCCGCAAACGTTCTGTCCCTGCTGAGCGGATAACCCCATCGGTAGCGACAGTCGTCGGTGTGCATACGCGTCCGGTCGACCCCGGACGCGTTTTTTTTGCGCCCGCGGTGTGCGGGGCGTCCTGACGACCGATAACATGTGCGGGTTCTCTCGTCCGGCCGATGGCGCGGCTCGGGCCCTCAGGCCGATGGCAACCGTGCGATCCGGCCGGCGCTAGGGGAACCGAAGACGGTTGGTTGCGCTTCAGCCCGGGCAGGCGGTATAATCGCAGACGTTGGGCCTGGCTGCGGAGGTACAGAGACGGGCACCATGAAAGGGCGGACAACACTCCGAGAGATTCTGCAGGAGCACACGATCGACGCCGCCGCGGAACTCGTGTGTGCGGAGGCGGACGGGTCGGTCCACTGTGCTGTCTGTGGACACCGGTGTCATATTCGGCCTGGAAAGTCCGGAAGGTGCTTGGTTCGGTACAACGCGGACGGGCGGTTGCGCGTCCCGGGGGGGTACGTGTCTGGCTTGGCAGTGGATCCGATCGAAAAGAAGCCCTTCTACCACGTCCTGCCCGGTCGCGAGGCGCTGTCGTATGGCATGCTGGGCTGTAACTTCCACTGCAGGTTCTGCCAGAATTGGGTGACCAGTCAGGCGTTGCGGGACGATCGAGCCGGGACCCCCCCCAGCCAGTTCTGTACGCCCGAGCAGATCGTCCAGGCCGCCCTCGACAACCGCGTGCCCATCATCACGAGCACGTACAACGAGCCGCTGATCACGAGCGAATGGTCGATGGAGATCTTCCGACTCGCGTCTGCGGAGGGGATCCTGTGCGGGTACGTCAGCAACGGACACGGAACGCCTGAGGTGCTGGCGTACCTCCGGCCGCACATGGAGCTGTTCAACATCGACCTGAAGTGCTTCGACGCTGATAAGTACAAGGAGTTGGGGGGGCGATTCGAGGCGGTGACCGAGACGATCCGGCAGGCGCACGCGATGGGCTTCTGGATCGAGGTGATCACACTGGTCGTGCCGGAATTCAACGACAGTGACGACGAGTTGCGTCGGACGGCGAATTTCATCGCGTCGGTCTCACCGGACATCCCGTGGCATTGCACGGCGTATCGTCCCATGTACAAGGTGACCGAGCCTGGCGCGACGCCGCCGGCGACGCTGGCACGGGCGTACGAACACGGCAAGGCGGCGGGGCTGAAGCATGTCTACTCGGGCAACTTGCCCGGCCTGGTCGGCGAGACGGAGCACACGTACTGTCCGTCGTGCGGGGCTCGACTGGTGGAACGTCGCGGGTTCTACGTGTCGGCGTGCCGGCTGCAAGAGAATGCGTGCCCGGACTGCGGCACGACGGTGGCAGGACGGTTCGGGTCGGCCTGACAGCATTGCTGGGTGGGACGCCCGACGGATGGGCAAGGCAGGCCGGGGACAACGCTGTTGGAGCACGCACAGATGCGAGGCCCTGGATTCCTTTCGGCGGCGTCTTACGACGGCCCTCCACGCAGCGCGCAGTTGCTTGCAGGCCGTGTATTGCTGGGCATTGCGGCGATGGCGGGGGGATGCCATCGTGCCGGTCAGGCGCCGCCGTTTGAATGGTGGGCGGATCCCCTGCCTGCTTCGCCGCCGGCCAAGCCGCTGGGAGCTGCGGTCCATGTCGGCGTGCTCGTGGAGCATACGGGACGTCGGGATGACTTCAAGGCGTTCAGGCGGGAGGTCCGTGACCAACACAAGCGTGTCGAGCGCCAGGAGATCCCGGGATTCAAGACGGCCTGTCATTACCTGCCCAAGCTGGCCGAGCGGGTCCGAGAGGAGCTTGAGGAGGGCCTGCAGCGGAGTGGCAGGTTCATGGTGGTCAAGCGACGGGATCTGGACAAGGCACTGAAGCAGTCTGCGACGGTTTGGCTGGATTTGCGTCGTCCGGAGAACGCGGCCCGGGTCGGGGGAAGGTGCGGCGCGCAGATGATGCTGCTCGTCGAGATCACGGACTGTACGATGGAGGTGACCGAGGCCGGCCGACAGGTGGTGGACGCCAAGAAGGTCGGGCCGGTCCGCCAGACGGAGGTCGCCGTGGCCTACACGCTACAGATGGTCGACGTGGTGCGGGCCAAGCCATCGTGGGAGGCGAACCTGGTTCGTCGGGCTGGATACAAGCTCGAGGGGCCCGGGTCGATGGGAAGCTGGCTCAAGCCGCGTGATCCGCTAGAGTTCCGTGAGGCGTTGCGAGGCCAGGGGATTACCGAGTTCGTGTTGCGAGCCTATGGAGGGAAGGGCGTCGACGATGAGCGGACGACGCCAGGCCCGACCCGGGCCCTCCGCTGGCATTGAGAAATGCCGCGGAGCGAGGGCATTCTGACGGCGAGGACGATGAAGGGGACGTCATGGGGTTGAAGGGGACATTTACGCTGCCGAAGCATCGGGTCGGGGTCGAGGTGCCCGATGGGGCTTCGATCGCCGAGGCGGCGGACGCGGCGGGGATCATGCTGGACACGAGCTGTGCGCAGCAGGGGACGTGTGGGGGGTGCGCCGTCGATCTGATCGAGGGTGTCTTCCAGTGCGGCGGTGAACGGATCGTGGTCTCGAAAGATGGGAGGAAGCGGCGTGTGCTTGGCTGTCAAACGCGGATCCTGTCCGCGGATTGGCAAGTCGCCGTGCCGCGTCGATCGCTGGTGGAGGCGGGCGAGCAGATCGTGGTGGATTACGATCTGGCGCAGGCGCTCCAGATCCGCCCGGCGGCGCAGAAGGTCTACCTCGAGCTGACGCCGCCGACGATGGCGGATTCGGTGGGGGACTTCGAGCGGATCTGCCGGGGGTTGCGAAACGGCAGCCAACTGGAGACCGGCGCGAGGGCCACCGTGGAGGTCCTTCGGAAGCTCCCGAGCGTGTTGGCTGAGGCCGAGTACAAGGTGACCGTGACGCTCGCGCTGCGGGACGGCCTGTGGGAGATGATCGACGTGGAGGCCGGCGACACGTCGTTGCGGCTGTACGGGGCCGCCGTCGACATCGGCACCACGACGGTGGTCTGCAGCGTGGTGGATCTGGCGACGGGCCGGCTGCTTGGCGTTGCGAGTTGCTACAACCAGCAAGTTCAGCGTGCGGATGACGTGGCCAGCCGGATCGTGTACGCCCAGCAGCCTGGTGGGCTCGAGGAGCTGCAGCGACTGATCGTGGACGGGACGATCAACCGACTGCTCCGGCTGTTGTGCAGCGACGCGGGGATCGCGGCGCGGGACATCTCGCGGATGGTGGTCTCTGGCAACACGATTATGGCGCACCTGCTGTTGGGGGTCGATCCGAAGAACATGGGGGGGATTCCGTTTCAACCGGCGGCGAACGCGCCCGGGACATTCCGGGCCCGGACGGTGGGTGTGGGCATCAACGCGGTCGGTCTGGTGGATGTGGTTCCGTCCATCAGCGCATACGTCGGAGGGGACGTGACCGCCGACATTCACGTGGCCGGTGTGGCCGACGGAGACCGGCGGGCGGTGGTGGTGGATCTGGGCACGAACGGCGAGATCGCCGTATGCGACCGCAAGCGGATCCTGGCGACCGCGACGGCGGCGGGGCCGGCGTTTGAGGGGGGACGCATCCGATGCGGGATGCGGGCGAGCACGGGCGCGATCGAGCACGTTCGGATCGATCCCGAGACGTTGGCGGCGGAGGTCACCGTGATCGGCGATGCGCGGCCGGTCGGCATCTGCGGCAGCGGGCTGATCGACGTGATCGCCGAGGCCCGTCGCGTGGGGTTGATGGACGAGACGGGGCGCTTCAACAGGGACAAGGTTCAGCGCCAGGGCCGCTTGCGTGAGATCCCGACGGATCACGGAAGTTGCCTCGAGTATGTCGTCGTCAACCGCGAGCAGACCGAAGACGGCCAGGCGGACATCGCCGTCGACGAGCGGGACGTGGCGGTGCTACTCCAGGCGAAGGCGGCGATGTACGCGGGCCTGACCATCCTGTTGCAGCAGGCGGGGTTGTCCGCGGACGAGCTGGATTTGATCTGTCTGGCTGGCGGGTTCGCCCGGCACGTCGATTTGCGAAACGCGATCGAGATCGGGTTGCTCCCGGACCTGCCGCTCGAGCGCTACCGCGTTTTGGGCAACGGGTCGTTGGCCGGGGCCGTGACGGGGTTGGTGGACGGCGAGGCGTGGCAGGCGTTCGCCGACATCGCCGCGGCGCCGACGGTCATCGAGCTGAACACCGTGCCCGAGTTCCAGGATGAATACGTCAACGCGATGTTTCTGCCGAACGTGATGACGGATCGCTTCCCGTCGGTGGCGGCGGGGCGGTAGGGCGTGATCCCGTTCGGCTTGCGGTCGGGCCCGCGCGGGGCGATCGTCGGGACTGGCCAGGTAACATGTTTCTTCTGGTAGAGGTCATGGATTCTGGGCTTCCTTCGAGTTCGGACGTTTCGCAAGAGCCTTCGGGCCGGTCAGGCGGCGACCGGCGCAGACGGCACCTGACGATCGGTCTGATCGGGCTATTGGGTGCGGTGGGGGTCGTCGTCGGCGGATACCTCCTGTATGTGTGGATCCTGGGGGTCCCCATGCCGGACCCGGCGACGGCATCGCCGAAGGAGATCACGCGTTTCTTGGGGCATGCCAAGGGGCTGGCGTCCTTGCCGGTGGGCGAACGCCAAGCGTTCATGACGCGCTTGCTCGAGGCCTGCGAGGATCCCGCCCGGTGTGATGCGGTGGTCAGTGCGACGCGTCGGATGACGGTTGCCGAGAAGGAGATCTGCCGGGAAGCCCTGTGGGACGTGGGCTACAGCCTGTTCACCCAAGAGGCGAGCGCCTATCACCGGACCCCACAGGGGGAGCGTGCGGCGTTCATCGATCGGCGGGTGGCGGATTACTACCGTGCGCGGGATCAGTTGGCGGGTCGCGTCAAGGGCGCGAAGCAGGGGCGTTCCTTGTTCGACTCGAGCTGGATGACCGGCCTACCGACGGACCGCAAGGGCCTCATCAAGCTGATCATGAGCAAGATGGACGCGGAAGATTTCGATCGCAACCAAGCGTACTTCGAGGCGCTCGCCGCTCGGATTGCGGAGCTCAAGAAGCACCCCGACCAGAAGGCGCGCTTGCTGAAGCGCTATGGGCCGGAAGGTGAGACTCGCTGACGTGGGACGCAGGCGTCCGACGCCGCACTTGGAGTGGGGCATGAACGCACATGGAGTCTGCTGCTGGATGTTCCCGTTTGTCGTGACATGCGTCGGCTCCCGCTTCGTCGCTGCAGAGGGCGGTGAGCTGCGAGCAGACGTCTGCATCGTCGGTGGGGGCAGCGGGGGGGTCGGTGCGGCCATCGGGGCCACCCGTGCGGGGGCAGACGTCATCCTGATCGAGCGCCAGTCTCAGCTCGGCGGGACGAGCACGTCCGCGTACGTCTGCAACTGGGAGCCCGGCCCGGGCAACGCCGTTGCACGAGAGATCTACGACCGGCTCGCCAAGATGCCGAACGCGGTCGGGATCGTCAGCCATCACAAGTGTGAGGGTGGCCGGCGTCCGTTCGGCTTGTGGCTCGTCACCCCGGGGTTGACGTACGAGGAGACGCTGCGGCGCGCGGGCGTCAACCGGACGAAGTGGCGGGCGATGGTGTTCGAGCCGGCGGCGTTCTGCAAGGTTGTCTCGGATATGCTGACCGAAACGGGCAAGTGTCGCATCATGCTGCGGACTCGTTTCGTGGAAGCCCAGACCGAGGACAAGCGGGTGGCGTCGATCAAGGCCGTGTCGGATGACGGCGCTACGTACCATATTCGCGCGAGGGTCTACATCGACTGTACCGGTGGGGCGCACCTCTGCAGGGCAGTTCGGTGCCAGACCATGCTCGGTCCCGAATCGGCGGAGCGGTTCGGCGAGCAGTCGGCGCCAGACCAGCCGGGCAAGACGCTGAACGCCATCTCGCTGTGCTACCGCATTCGCAAGAGCGACCATCCCGTCCGACAAGCGCCCCCCCAGCCGCCCGTCAAGCGATGGCCGAAGACGGCGCACGTCAGCGGCCTGCCCAACGGCGATCGGATCGTCAACCCGCTGCCGATGTTGCCGGGTCGGGCGCTGATCGATTTGGGATACGACGAGGCGCTCGCGAGGTGCAGGCGGATTGTGCAGGCGCATTGGCGTTGGCTCCAGGCCCATCCCGCGTTCGAAGGCTATGAACTCCACAGCGTCGCGCCGATGCTGGGCATCCGGGAGAGCTATCGCGTGGTGGGCGAATACGTCCTGACGCAGCACGACCTGCTGGCGGGCATCAAGAAGCAACGTCATCCCGACCTCATCGCCATCGCCGACCATTCCATGGACGTGCACGGTGCCGGGGGGCGCCGCGTGCACGGGGAGCTGGCCGGTCCGTACGGGATTCCCTATCGCTGCCTGGTCCCGAAGGGATGGAGCAACCTGCTGGTGGCGTGTCGGGGCGCGAGCTTCAGCCACATCGCCGCGTCGAGTTGCCGTCTGTCGCGCACGATGATTTCGCTGGGCCACGCGGCCGGCGTCGGTGCCGCCATGGCCGCCAAGGCCGGCGTGCCCGTCCGCCAGATCGACGTCCCTGCATTGCAGCGGAAACTGGATATGCCGCCGCCCGAGCGATAATCCCCGCCGCATCGCCTGGTCGGACGCTACGTGCTTCCATCCTGGTTCTGTCTGGCGTGTCGCGCTTCGGCGAAGGCGGGGTAGTTCCGAAAGAACGCCTCCCTGACCGCTTCGGGCACGCGATTGAGCGGGCACGAGAGATGGTAACAGCGTGTGCACTTCGTGCGCAGCACTGTCCAGAGCGCGCAGACCAGGGCTGACGTCGTGATGGCCAGGAGCAGCCACTGACCGCCGACGATGAAGAAGGGAAGGTAGTAGAGAAAGAGCGCGCCGAAGAACAGCAGGAGCACGACGCTCTCGGCTCGACTCATGGGACGTGGGTCGAGCTTGGGAATCTTCGGCAGGCCCCAGTTGGCGTGGCACTTGAGCAGGAATCCTTCTTCGGCGTAGTGGGGGCAGTGGCGACACAGCACCCGCGCCTCGACGTAGCCAAAGAACACCACGGCCAGCCCGACCCACACCCACAGGCCCGTCCAGAACCCACCCATGATCATGCCGGCCAGGAAGGGGATCATGTAGGCGATGACCAGGACGTAGAAGTCCACCACGTCGCGCGGGGTGTGGACGCAGAGCAGCTTGCCCCGGATCTCACACCCGTCGCACGTTTGGCGCGAGCACGCGGCGGCCGTGGGTTCGTCTGATGATGCCATAGCGATTCTCTGCCTGAGCAAGCCGCTACGGGTTGCCGCCTGCAGTTCGCTGGGCAGAATCATTACCTCTTGGTGGACGCAGAGGCAACCTTGACCCCCGCGGCCGCCAGCGCCAGCCGGATCTCTTGGACGCCTGCCTTCTCGTGCTCGAGGGCTTCTCGAACCGCCGCGGCACCGGCTGTGCGGCGTGTCTTGGTGTTCCATGCGTCCTTGGGGGCGCCGTGGCCGAGTTGCTGGTAGAACGCCTGCCATCCTGCGTATGTGGCCTGGTACTGCTTCGCCGCCGCGGCGAGATGCTCATTGACCTTCTTGCCGAACGTCGTCGTGCCAGCCAGCCTTTCCAGGTAGACGGCCGTCGCGTTGCGCACCGTCCACTGCGGGTTGATCCCGTGGCAGCCGCACCAGGACGTGTCCTTGAAGTACTTCTCCGGTTTCTTCCTGAAATCACCGACGTCCCTGGCGTAGGCGTCGATGCCCGCCAGGCCGAACGTCGCCTTCGGAAAGGCCTTCGTCACCGCTGCGGGCGGTTTGCCGGACCACGTCACGAGATCGCGCAACACGCGGATGGCCACGGTCTTGGCGGCCGTCTTGCGAACGCGCTTCGTATGGCGGCCCAGCTGGCGCCTGTTCCACGTGCCGGCCGCCTTTTCCCAGTCGCCGAACTCCTTCCAGCTCCACCAGGCCTCCAGGTCCGGGAACGGATCGCCCATCGCGAGGATCTTGCGGTCCTCGGGTCGGTCGGCGTTCTGGTAGCCGGCGAAGATTGCGTCCTCGTAGTGCGGCGCCTTGACAGGCCGTCCCGAGTCGATCGTCTCGGTGATGATCCGCCAGGCGTCCTCGGCGTCTGTGAACTTGACCCATTCGAACCCGAAGCCGGTCACTTCGGTGATCCGCCGATCGATGTCGATGTGCAGGTTCGCGTACTTCGGCATGAGCGTCGTGGGATCGTAGGCGAACAGCGCTGAGGAACCCGACACCGCTGCCAGCCTATCAAAATCGACGTCGTCCCAGCCGGCCGCTCGCATGCAGACGTAGTGCGTGTACAAGTAGGCGCTGGGCTGTGGATAGACCTTTGTCGGACGGCTCACGTCTTGGTGGCTGGCGACCTTCTGTGCGTCCTTGAACGCCTTGACAACGTCTTTCAGCACAACCTGCGATCGGCGGCTGGACCGAGCGCTCGGCGCGGCCTGCGCGCCAACAGCGTCGGGGTCCACGCCCTTTGCCCCAAGCGAAACGGCGATGCGCGCCAGCGCCTTGAGGCCGGCCCGTTCGGCTTCCCGCGCGGTCTGGAGCGTCTTGATTGCCTTGGCGCGTCTTGCAGCATCCTTGATCCGTTCGCGCATGCGCTTCTGGTCGCGGACGTTGAACGGGAAGGCCTTGGCCACGGCGTCGAGGCTCGCAGAGACGATCTTGTAGTGCTTGATGGCCTCGTCGAACTGCGGAGACAGTCTCTTGTCATCGAGGCGCTTCTTGGCCTCTTCGAGGAACGCCACCGCGTGCTTGCGGCACTCCGCCCAGCAGGCGGCGTTGTAGGCGTGGCCGAAGCCGATGACTTCCTCCTCCTTGACGCGTTTGTCGTCCTGTAGGGCCTTAACCCAGGTGTCGTAGCCGGACAGGCCTGTGTGCCAGACGTCGTGCGAGTGCTTGCCGGCCGCGTGGTCGAGGGCGAATACGAGCGCCTCGCGCACGGCGGTGCGATCGGGTTTGGCCTTGCCCGGCTTGACGACGAGCACGCATGCCACGCCGATTTTGCTGTCGCCGAGCTTTGTGTAGTCCTTCTTGGCGGGCTTGCCGTCGAACTCAGTGAAGAGGTAGTGCCCGTCCGCGTCGTAGCCGGTGATGACGTACCAGTCGGGCACACCCAACTCCCATCCGAAGCACGGGAGCCCTGCGTCGATGGCCTGGCGCGTCTTGGCCCAGATCTCCGCCTGTTTCTTGGCGAAGTCCTCGTCTCGCTTGTGCGCGCGAAGGTCCTCGATCTGGACGCCAACGTTCGCGGCCAGCCGATCGCACTTCTCGGCCGGCCAGGCGGTCGGACCGCTGGGACAGATCACCTCGTGGACGTTCAGCGCGAAGGCGTGCCCGCTCGCACCCCAGATCCACCCGGGTGACGCGTCCATCTTCAGATACTCTGCGCAACCGATCAGGCAACCGATATGCGTCACCCACATCCGCTTCTGCTCGAGCCCTTGTAGTTGCTTGGCGCCGACGACGGGCCGTGCTGACGTCTCGGCAGCCGCTTTCGGGGCCTCCACCTCAATACCTTCTGCAACCAAGGCCTTCTCGATCTCCGCGATGGCCTGGACCTCTAAGGCTGCGATGCGTTCGGCGAGCCTGGCCAGCGCCTCACGACCTTGCTTCGACTCGATCAAGGCATCTTCGCTAGTGTCGGCCCTCTTGAGTTCGCCCAGGACCTTTTCGTACGAATTGGCCGCGGCCTTCAGATGAGAAGCCGTCTTCTCCGAATGCCGCTCGGCCATCGCTCGCAGGTACGCAACGGCACTGCGTCGATACTTATTGAGATGGCCCACCACGTTGGCGTGCCACCGGGCCTGACCGAGATGCTCTGTGTCGCGGAGGGTGTCTGCCCAGAGCGCAAAGGCCCGCTGCCCGGTTCGATAGCCGTTCGGCATTGGGATCTGGTCACGACCTAGCGCGACGGCACGTT
>CAYMLO010000200.1:0-14426 GCA_964390905.1 uncultured Planctomycetales bacterium
CTGGCCGCCTTTCCCGACTTGTCCATCGACAACTGCGCCAGCGGCGGGATGCGGATCGATCTGGAGACCTGCTCGCGGTCGATCCCGCTGTGGCGGACGGACGGCACGATCGGCCCGCTCAGCCAGCACGACTTCGACGAGGCCGCCATCCGAAACCAGGTGATGACGGCTGGGCTGAGCCGATACCTTCCCTTCCACACCAGCGGTATGATGGGCGCCACCCCCTATTGGTTCCGAAGCGGCTTCAACGCGGGCATCTCGTTCTGCGAGGACTGCCGCCCGGCCGACTACCCGCGCGACCTGCTCAAGCGGGCAATCGCCGAGGGCAAGCGCATCCGCAAGTACTACTTCGGCAACTTCTACCCCCTCGCCGGGATCACGACGAGCGCCCGCGACTGGTGCGTCATGCAGTATCACCGGCCAGACAAGAGCGACGGGATGATCGTGGCCTTTCGCAGGCATCGGTCGCCTTACACCGCCTTCGCCTGCGCGCTGCACGAGGTCGATCCTGCCGCCGACTATGACGTCACGGAGTCCCACACCTACGAGCCGTCGCGCCCCGTTCGCGTCAAGGGTGCCGATCTGCTGCACTACAGGGCCGAAATTGACGAGCGACCCGGGTCGCTGATCGTCGAATACAGGAAGGTGGGTCCATGACGGGGGTTAGCACCGCAGGGGCGCAGTTTTGCGCTGGCACAAAAGGAGGTCGCCATGCCACTTACGAAACTGAGGGACTTCCTGGACGAGAACAACATCAAGTACGTGATCATCAGTCACTCGCCGGCCTACACCGCTCAAGGGATAGCGGCCTCGGCGCACATTCCCGGCAAGGAGTTGGCCAAGACGGTCATGGTGAAGCTCGACGGCAAGATGGCCATGGCCGTGCTGCCCGCTTCCTACAAGGTCGACTTCGATCTGCTGAAGGCGGCCACCGGCGCCACCGCGGTGGAGCTGGCACGCGAGGAGGAGTTCGCAGACGCGTTTCCCGGTTGCGAGGTCGGCGCCATGCCGCCCTTCGGCAACCTCTATGGGATGGACGTGCTTGTGTCTGAGAGCTTGGCCGATGATGAGGAGATCGCCTTTAGCGCGGGCTCCCACACCGAGCTGCTCAGGCTGGCGTATGCGGACTTCGCGAGGCTGGTCGCGCCGAAGGTTCTGCGGTTCTCATCCCCCAGGGGGTGAGCGTCGCGACAGTCCGATGATCGGGCCTTGCACGGCGCCGCAGGGGCGCGCCGCGTTTGGACTGCGGCGGCTTGACGCCGCTTTCTGCCTCGAACCCCTAGCAGCGCCGGCGCTCGCTCCGCGAGCTTGGAAAGCGGCGTCAAGCCGCCGCACTGCAAGCAGCGGTTCGTGTTGCGCCATCAAGGGCGCGATCCCTGAAACTGAGGACAATCTGCAATGCCAAGAGAACTCACGCGCCGTCAGATGATTCAAGCCACGGGTGCCGCCCTCGCCGCCGGACCCGCCGCCGTTCAGTGCGCCACGCGCCAGAAGCGCCCCGATGGCCTGAACGTGCTGTTCATGATGACTGATGAGCAGCACTACCGTTCGCTCTCTTGCACCGGCAACCGCTACATCACGACGCCGCACATGGATCGCATTGGCCGGGAGGGGGCCTGCTTCACCAACGCGACCTGCGTGACCCCCTACTGCTCGCCGTCGCGGGCGTCGATCATCACCGGCGTCTACCCGCACACGCACGGCATCCTGAGAAACGTCAGCCCCGGCCGATCCAACCAGCATCCCTTAAAGCCAGACGCGTTCGGCAACACCGAGACGCTTCTGCACAAGCGCGGCTACGCCACGAAGCACCGCGGCAAATGGCATCTGGGTGACAAGGGCGACTTCGGCTGCTACGAGTCGTGGACGTACGCCAGCAAGACACCCAGGCAGTATCGTGACTTCTTGGCAGGACATCTGCCCGCCGCGAAATTCGCCAACCACCCGAGTCCGGGCAAGTACCTGGGCCGGCCCGTCGAGATGATCCCTGTCGTCGAGAAGGGCTACCATGCGTTTCACGCGATCCCCAAGAACCGCGTCGCCTACATCTCCATCATCGGCCGCAGCGTCGTGCCGCCGGAGCTGCTGCCCGAGACGCAGATCACCAATCAGGTGCTCAGGCTGATCGACAAGCACGCCGGCGAGAATTTCATGATCACCGCCTCCTGGAGCCCCCCGCACGACCTGTGGGTCATGCCCGAGCCGTACTACAGCATGGTCGACCGCAGCAAGGTCAAGCTGCCCGGCAGCCCTGACGTTCCCCAGTGGGACCAACGCGGCCCCAGCAAGCGACTCGGCGACATCATGGGCCCCGAAGGCATCCGCGAGTACGCCGCGATCTACCATGGCATGGTTAAGTATATCGACGACCAACTGGGCCGCATCCTCAAGAAGCTCGACGACCTGAAGCTCGCAGACAACACGCTGGTCGTGTTCACTTCCGACCACGGCGACATGGTCGGCGCTCATGGCTGCATCGGCAAATCGATCTTCAGCTTCTACGACGACCTCGTTCGGATCCCGCTGTTGATGCGTTTGCCCGGGCGGATCCGGCCGGGCACGGTCGTCAAGCAGCCGGTCAGCCAGATCGACCTGATGCCGACGATCCTCGACTACGCCGGCGTGCCCGTGCCGGGCAAGATCCACGGCCGGTCGACGCGCCCGTTGCTGGAGGGCCGCGATCTCCGCTGGCGCGACTACGCTTTCTGCCAGCGGGCCGAGGTCGCCCGGATGCTGCGTACCGAGCGCTACAAGTACGTCTACCGTCCCAAGCCCCGGGTCGTGGCCCTCTATGACCTGAAGAACGATCCGGATGAAGACCACAATCTCGCCGCCGACCGGGGCCAGGCCAAGACCGTCCGCCAAATGCACCGACGCTTGCTGGAAGTCATGGACAACGACGCCGACCCGACGCGCGACCGATTCGCCGGAGACCCATTGGGCTGATCCATCAAGCCGCCGCACTCCAAGAGGGACCCCCTTTATTTCACGGGGGAAATGTGCAGGTGAGACTCACGGGCGCTGCGCCTGCCGTCGTCTGCGCATCTCGGCCAACTCCTCGGCGCAGTCGGGACAGAATCGCAGCGGGATCCCCGTGCGCAGGTTCGCCAAGACGGCCCCGACGGGATTCTGCTTAATCCCCTTGAACATCACGCACCGGGCGTGGGTGCAGTGGGACGTGCTGGCGGCCGAGCGGTGATGGTCTCGGGCCGGGACGCCCAGCCAATGCCCGACCTCGTGTACGAGCACGGTCGCCTCGATGGTCTCGCGTGAAATCGGGCCGACGGCGAACTTTGACATAGGGCCGCGATGAAGCACGATGACGGCCGTCGTTCGCTGCCCCCCGCGCCGGTATCTGATGAATCCGAACGTCGCCTTGCCGTGGTCGGTGTTCTGGACGACGACGAGCACGGCCGCCGGTTCGTTTCCCGCGGGAATCTGCGCCCAGCCGGCCTCGCTTACCTCCTTGGCGTCCAGCACGCCCTGGGCGGCGAGGCCCGTGTCCTGGCCGGCCACCACGTTGACGTCCAGACCCGCCTGGTCGGTCATGACCTCGCGTAGCTTCTCGAGGGCGTGGTCGCTGACGCGATGCGGCCCGGTCGTCGCGACGAGCGCAAACGACGTCACGTCTCCCCGCGTCCAGGCGTCCGCCAGATCGGCCTCGGCCACCGGCGTTCGCTCATCCGAGACCGCCGGCACAGCGTTGCCGTCCCCCTCGCACCCACCAGCGACGAGCGCGACGATGACAACGGATGCGATCCCCCTGCCGATCCAGCTCAAGTACCCCTTCAGCGATCCCGGCATCGTCAGGCCTCCGTTTGGCAGACAGCCTTCCGCCAGTGTACCGTCGAACGCTCGTGTCCGCGCGGGCACGTTGCCATTTTGGCACCTTCCGTTTCTGATTCGCAGACCGAACCCATTAGCGCACCAGCCCCGACCCCCTATAATCCCGGCACGGCATTTGTGGGAGAGGGACCTGCTACATGCTCATCCTCGCCGCCGATATGCAGCTCCACTACGTCGACTGGGCATTCATCGTAGGCTACTGCGTCCTGGCGTTCGCGATCGGGATCTACTTCTCGAAGCGGGCCAGCCGGAACATGAGCGAGTTCTTCGTGGCCGGGCGAAACCTGCCCTGGTGGCTGGCGGGCACGTCGATGGTCGCCACCACCTTCGCCGCCGACACCCCGCTGGCCGTCTCGGGCTTCATCCGTTCCGAGGGCATCTACTACAACTGGCTGTGGTGGAACGCGCTGATGGGGGGCATGCTCTGCGTGTTCTTCTACGCACGGCTCTGGCGACGCGCGGGCATCCTGACGGATATGGAGTTCATCGAGCTGCGGTACAAGGGCCGCCCCGCCTCTGCCCTCCGCGGGTTCATGAGCGTCTACGGCGGGGTGTTGAGCAACTGCATCATCATGGGCTGGGTCATGCTGGCCATGGTCAAGATCTGCGAGGTGATGCTCGGCTGGCCAAAGGTCACGAGCATCGCCGTGCTGGTCATCCTGGCCGTGGGCTATACCGTGCTGTCGGGCTTCTGGGGCGTGGTGATGACCGACCTGATCCAGTTCATCATGGCCATGACCGGCTCGATCGCGCTGGCCGGGATCGTCCTGTGGAAGATGGGCGGACCGGCGGGGATGGTCGACCAGGTTGCCGCTGCGCCGAGCGTCGACCTGAAGATCTTCGACATGGTTCCTAACTGGGAGACGGCCGGCAAGCTCGCATTGATTACGTTCGTCATCCAGGTCACCCTCCAGTGGTGGGGCGGCGGGCAGGGCGGCGGCTACATCGTGCAGCGGCTCTTCGCTACGCGAAGCGAGAAGGACTCGGTTCTGGCCATGCTCTGGTTCAACTTCGCCCACTACGTCCTGCGCCCCTGGCCGTGGATCATCGTGGGGCTCGCGTCGCTGGCCTACTTCCCGCTTGCGGCGGGCGAGGACCCGGAACTGGGCTACCCGCGGATGATGGCGAGGTTCCTGCCCGTCGGCCTTCGCGGGTTGATGGTCGCATCGCTGCTGGCCGCCTTCATGAGCACCATCGACACCCAACTGAATTGGGGAGGCTCGTATCTGATCAACGATCTATACAAGCGGTTCATCAACCGCGACGCCTCCCAGCGCCACTACGTCAACGCCTCTCGTGTGGCGATGCTGCTGCTCATCCTGCTCGGCGCGCTGGCCGCCTGGAAGAGCAAGAGCATCGCGAGCGCCTGGATCTATCTGATGGTCCTGACGTCGGGCGCGGGCTTCGTCGGGCTGCTGCGGTGGTTCTGGTGGCGGGTCAATCCCTGGTCAGAGATCACGGCGCTGGCCAGCTCGTTGGTCATCGCCAACGGCCTGCATTGGGTCGAGCTCATTCGCACCCCGGGCTTCCTCGCCAATCCATTGCTCTCGTGGCAAGTCTGGGTCTGGACCGAGCCGATCATGCCGCAGCTGGAGTGGTTCTACTCCAAGGATGCTTTCGCGATTCGGCTGCTCGTGGTCATCCTGGTCTGCACGGCGGCCTGGGTCATCGTGACGCTACGGACCGAGCCCGCGCCCGCCGAGCATCTCCAGAGCTTCTACCGCCGCGTTCGTCCCGGCGGCTGGTGGGGCCCCATCGCCAGGAGTTGCCCCGACGTGCAGGGCGAGCGGGCGATCGTTGGATGGGTGGGTTGGTTCGCTGGCGTGATCTGCATCTACACGGGCCTGTTCGGCATCGGATACCTGTGTCTGGCCCGTACCGCTCCTGGGCTGGCCTGCCTGGCCGTCTCGATCCTGACCGGCGGGTTCATGGTCTGGCGGGCATCCTCCGAACCACCGACCGCGCAGATCAGCGGGGCGGGGTTTCCGGTCGTGCCGCCGGCTCCCGGTGGGTCCGACGAGACTGCTGTCACTTGAAGAGGGACATCGCCTTGACGACCGCCCGGCGGGCGTAGCGTGCATACTGTTGCATCGTCCCGTCAAACAACTGCGTGCGATGCGTGATCTCGAAGTTGATGGGCTTGGCGTATCCGGTCTGCTTGATCCACGCCATCGTCCTCGCCCAGTCGATCGTGCCGAAGAACGGCGGCTGGTGTTCGTCCTTCTCGCCGTGGTTGTCGTGGAGGTGTAGCGCGATCAGCCGGTCACCGAGGCCTTGCAGATGGCCGAAATCGCCGGCCTGGTGACTGTGCCCCGAGTCGAAACACCACCCGACGAAATCCCATGGGTATCCGTCAAGGAACCACTCGACGATCTTGGCGCTGTAACCGCTGCGGTTGCCCATGTTCTCGACGGCCAGCCGAACGCCCCTCTTTTCGCACAGCTTCCGCATCGCGTTGAAGGCCTCCGCGGTTCGTCGCAGCCGATCCCGGCCCACAAAGCCCGTCCGGCCCTCGCCGGGGGGATGCACCACGACGGCGTCCCCGCCGACGGCTGCACAGAACGTGATTCGGTTCTTCAGCAATTGCAGATAGAGCGCCCGACCCTCGGCGTCGGGCGCGTCGATCCGCGCACGTCGCGTGGCCGTCCCGTGCACGTCGATGCACTGTAGCCCCGCATCCGCCAGCGTCTCGGCCAGATCGTCCATGTCGCGCCGGCTGTAGAGCCGCTCGTTGTCCCAGTCGTCGCACCAATGCACGTACCGAAACCCCACCCGGCGCAGCAACGCGAACTTCTCGGGCCGCGTCGGGCCGAACGTGTAGTCGAACATGTCCGTCGTGATGCTGGCGGCGCGGGCCATGCCCGGTCCCCCGAGTCACCTTTCCGATCACACGTCCAGACGACGAACGCGGATCGACTACGAAAACAGCGACGTCACCTGCCGAACCTTGTCTGCACTGGCCAGCCCCACCGGACAGGCGTTGCTGCAGGCGGTGCAATCGCCGCAGCGCGACGCCAGCGCCGGCAGGTCCCCGGGCAGGTCGCGATACGTATGGAGCGCGTAGTTGCAGTCGTATCCCTGCTCGTGATACATCCGGATCCGCATCAAGTCGTTCACCGGGATGCCCTGCGGACAGCTGTTCGTGCACCGGTTGCACATCAGGCACGCACCGGCCCAGCGGCGGTGGAAGTCATCGGCCAGCCGACGCTCCCGCGGCGTCATCGCGGTCGTGCGCAGGTCGAGCTGCTTGAGCGTGTGGACTTCCTGAATCGCGCCGAACGTGTAGAGCACCGTGTCGCAGCCTGCAGCCAGCAGCGTCTTGCAGTGCGCCTGGAAAACTCTCGTCCCGGCCTTCATGGCCTCGCGGGCGTTGCTCTTCATGGAGATCACGCCCAGGCCCTGCTTCTTGAGCTTGCCCAGGTTCTCCACATAGCGAGGCCCCTCGTCCTTGAACTTGGCGAGCTGCTTCTTGTTGATGTGTTTGGGAATGTCCCCACCGTTGGCGTACTTGGCCGCCAGGATCGGCTGCGTCGTCAGCAGCGCCGCGTCGAAGTAACCCGGCGCCTTGGCCAGCACCATCTCGAACACGTCATTGAGGGCGCCGTGACAGACGAAACCCGCGAACTTGATCTTGCCCTTCTTCTTGAGCGCATCGTGGAGCTTCCGGAGCTGATCGAGGCGGGCAGGATCCGGGTTGTGCAGCGTCGGCAGGTAGATGTCGACGTGATCGGTGTGCAAGGCCGTGAGCATCTCGTCCAGCTCGGGCTCGAGATCGTCGCGCTTGCCCTTGAGGCAGAGCACCAGCTTGTCGCGCATGCCGGGGTTGGCGGCGAAGACCTTGCCCATCGCGCGAATCGCGTTTCCGCCGGTATAGGTCGAGGAGTTGTGCACCATGTTGACGCCGGCCTGGACGACCGACTTGAGCACCGCCCCGCCCCTGCCGCCGGCCGTGTGGAGCGAGCCGTAACTGACCTTGGTCACCTGGAGCTTCGTTCGCCCCAGCGGATTGGTGGGAAAGGTCGTCTCGGCCGCGTTCACATCGGCCGCCAGGCCGCCTGCCACCGATCCGATCCCCGCAGCCGCCGCGCCCTGCAGGAACCGTCGCCTCGTTACTTCTGAGTTCGATCGCTCGTTCATGAATCACGTCTCCCTTGACCCGCCGTGTTGCCGGGGCGACCCTCGATTCCGGCCGAACCGTTCCGACCGCATCAGACGACCGAAGGGTCGAATCAGCATTGTCCCGAACCGAACCGCCGAAGGCAAGCGCGCGACAAGAGCCGACACGACCGATGGCGGACACGCACGGGAATTCGCTTGCACCCGACCCCGGGCCCCGATACCACGGGTCCCAATGCGCGTTCCTCCTGCCAGGCCGCGCACGGAGGACGGACCATGTCGCTGATCTTGACGGTGATTACCCCGCTGGCGGCCGTGCTTGCGACGGGCGCGCCGGGGTCCACCTCGTCAACCCAGCCTGCCTCGGCGACAGACCACGTCGTCTGGCAGCGATCTGCCGGGCAGGTGGTCATCTGGGATGCACGACCGGAGTTGGGCATCGGCTCGCATGGCCTGAGTCAGGAGCACATCAACCTGATCAAGCAGCTCGGGATACGACTGGTCCGCGTGACGCTCTACTGGAACCGGATCGAGTCCGGCAAGGCGGGCCAGTGCGATGCGGAACGCCTGAAGGCATTTGACGAGCTTGTCGCCCGGGCCAAGGCGAACGGCATTGCCCTGCTGCTCGTGGTTCACGCCCCGCCCGGCGAGCTGGATCGGTACGAACGCCGCGCCGAGGCCTATGCTCGCTTCAGCTGCTTCGTCGGCGCGATGGTCCGGCGGTATCCGTCGGTCCTGTACTGGGAGCTGTTCAACGAGATGGACGTCGCGTTTACCAAGATCTTCGGCGCCCAGCAGAAGGACGTGCCGATGCGACGTCGCGGTCACCTCTACGCCGAGATGCTGAAACAGGCCTATCCGGTGATCAAGGCGGCCAACCCCAAAGCCTGGGTCCTCACCGGCGGGATGAGCGACTTCCGCGAGTTCCCCGAGGGCATCTATGAGGCCGGTGGACGCGCGTTCTTCGACATCATGAACCTGCACACCTACGGCGTGCCTGTCTTGTGGTCGTTCGTCGAGCGTGGCCGGATCCTCCGCGAGATCATGCGGGCCCACGGCGATGTGGACAAGCCGCTCTGGAACACCGAATTCGGCATCGACGCCGGCAACATCGTCGGCGCTTGGGGGTATCCCCACGCGCAGACGCCGGCGAAGGACGACGCAGCCACCTTCGATGAGCTGCACCTGGAGCAATGGAAGGCCTGCATCGAGTGGAACGCCAAGCATCGCCTCTATCAGAAGATCCTGCCGTATCAGCTCCACGCCCACAACGAGCGTGACGACGACGGCAAGATCAGGCAAACCGCCCGTCTCCCAGCCGGCCACACGATCGACGACTACGGGTTCGGCATCCTCCGCCGCGACGGCAAGATACCCCGGCCGACGTATGAGTGGCTGGCCAAGACGCGCGTCAACGCCGACATCCTGCGGGCGCCGACGCGCAGGCTCAGCATCGAATACGTCCCGAGATTCACGGGAACCCCGGCGGGCGGAGTCCGTCCCAAGTGGCATGATCTGGTCCGGCTGCCGGATCTGACGTTGGACAGCCTCGTGCCGACCGTGCTCGAGATGAAATGACAGCCCGGTCGCGAAGGTGCACAGCATGTTGCGGATCGGTCGGCTCGAGCTCGATTTCCCGGTCGTCCAGGCGGCGCTGAGCGGCTACAGCGACCTGGCGATGCGACGGGTCGCTCGGCTGCACGGGGCGGACTTCACGTTCGACGAGGTCGTGCTCGACCAGCTCGCCCTGAGGCCCGGCAAGCATCAACGACGCATCCTCAATGTCGCGCCGGATGACCATCCCGTCGGCGGGCAACTCATGGGGTCCGAGCCGGACAGTATCGCGCAGGCCGCCGACGCGATGGCGCACGCGGGCTACGATTGCGTCGACCTCAACTTCGCGTGCCCGGTCCGCAAGGTGCTGGCTCGCGGGCGCGGCGGCGCCTTGTTGAGCCGGCCCGAGACTGCACTGGCGATCGTTCGCAGCGTCCGCGACGCGGTGGCAGGTCGTTGCCCCGTCACGGTCAAGCTCCGCACCGGTCTGGATGACACCGACGAAAGCGAGCGCCGTTTCTTCGAGATCCTGCACGGGGCGTTCGAGATCGGCATCGACGCGGCCATCGTCCATCCGCGGACGGTTAAGCAGCGCTACGTCGGACCCAGCCGATGGGACCTGCTGGCCCACGTCAAGAAGCACGTGGGCGATCGTGTGATCCTGGGCAGCGGCGATTTGTTCTGCGCGGAGGACGTCGGCCGGATGCTGGAGCAAACAAGCGTGGACGGCGTGACGCTGGCACGCGGGTGCATCGGCAATCCGTGGATCTTCCGCGACTGCCGGGCGCTCTTGGCGGGCAAGCCCCTGCCGCCGTCACCCGATGTCTCGGAGCAAGGACGGACGCTCGTACAGCATCTGGCCTGGATCATCGACCTCCACGGCGAGCGCCGGGGCTGCCGGATCATGCGGAAGTTTGCGATCAGCTATGCTCAGCTGCATCCCCACGCGCTCAAGGTCCGCGACGCCGCCGTGCGGATCAGCAGTCCGTCACAGTGGCGGGCCTTCCTCGACGAATGGTACGCCCCCGACAAGGATTGACCCGCGCCGACAGGTGCGTTAAAGGGGTCAGGAGTCTTTTGTGCGAAGCACCCTCTGGGCCGTTCCGGTAAAGAACTCCCGACCCCTTTAGCGCACGGAGGACGCGCCGCGATGCCGCAGCCCACCGTCAGCATCATCATCCCGACGTATAACCGCAAGGCTCTGCTCCAGCGGTGCCTCAAGCTCCTCTACCGCAACACCTGCGTCGACAAGGAGGTCATCGTCGTCGAGGGCGGCAGCACCGACGGCACGCGCGAATGGCTGGGCGACTGCAAGGACTGCGAGGGCCTGAAGGTCATCCTCGAGGATAAGCCCGAGGGTTCGATCACCGCCCACGACAGGGGATTCCGCGCGGCGACGGGCACGCACCTCGCCTGGATCAACGACGACGCCTACTATCTGCCGGGCAGTCTGGAGGCCGCCCTGGCTTTCATCCAACGCCCCGACCTGAGCGACGTCGGCATCGTCGGCTTCTACCACAACATGCGCCAGAAGTGGAACCGCCTCGACGAGGTGATCCGCGACGGCCAGGCGTTTCACTTCTACAACGTTCGCACCTACCCCTACGCCAACTTCGGCCTGATGCGCCGCGAGCTGATGGAGCAGCTCGGCTTCCTGGATCGGCGGTTCCGCGCCTGCGCGTGGGACCCCGACATCTCGCTCGCCGTGCAGATCAAGCTGGGCTTGAAGGTCATCGGCTGCCGCCAGGCCATCGTCTACCACGACGAGCTGATGGACGACCGAAAGATGGACGACGTCCACCAGTACAACGACGAAGACAACGCCAAGCTTTTCATCAAGTGGGACCTCCCCGAGAAGAACACCTACCCCGACCCCGCCCCCGCCTACCAAGACATGCTCCGCCGCCGCCGCCTGACGGAGCCCGATTGGCCCGATGTGCGTTAAAGGGGTCGAGCGTCTCTTGCCGAAGATAAAAGGGGGTCGTATGCAAAGCACACTTCGGGGCGTTCCGGTAAAGACCGATCTGACCTGTTATTCTCCGAAACGAGCCTATCCGCCGACGAACGTGCGCACTTGACGGGAGCGAGCCGTTCATGGATAGATGGGGCGCCTATCGTGTTCTCGTGGGACCGCGTCGGGCCGAGGTCCCTGACCGATGTTGGGATGGGAGCCTGGGACCCACGATGTCCGTGACCGGCTGCCACGGCGCGGCCCAGAGCGAAACGACCCTCTCAGAGAGAACAAACGGGAGAGACCGCTCCACTAAGGAGTAGAACGCTGCAACCTTGACGCACAACGCGCTTTTGTGGGAGGAGCCGTTCGATGCCGGATGAGGCTACCCCAGGAGATATCGTTGCATTCTGCCACCTTCCGAAGACCGCCGGCACCACCATCGTCTATCTCATGCGCCGACACTTCGGGATGAGCCATGTCGACGTAGGGCGGCGCGAGGTCGTCCATGATGGGCCTCGCGTGAAGCCCTATTTCTACGGGCCGCAAGACCTGCGCGCCGATATGAAGCTATATCCTGCCGTTCGGAGCATCTCGGGCCACTACCTGCACCCTTGCACGGACTTCGAGGAATTTCAGGATCGACTGGTCTGGCACACAATACTGCGAGAGCCCGTGAGCCGCTTCCGCTCGCAGTACCTACACGAGGTAGAATTCATAGGCAGGCAAATCGACTTCCCCGCATGGCTCCAGACATACATCCGAAACGACGCAATGGTCCGCCACTTGGCTGGAGAGCTAAACCTGGACGCAGCCATGGAGATCCTCGCGACGCGGATGGTATGTGTGGGTCTCCAGGGCCGGTTCGACGAGTCGCTACTGCTGCTCAGACATCGGTTGGGCCTGGAGGACTTCGACATCGGTTACCCCGAGCCCAAGAATACAGCTACGCAACGTCGGAGCCCCTCGGTCTTGTCCCCCCGACAGCTCAGGCGGAAACTCGTGGGTCGTCCCACGTTCCCGATCCCCGACGATGTGCACCAGCGCAACCTCGAGCATCTTGACAAGTACCAAGACGAGATCCGTGCGAGCAATGAGTTGGACATCAAACTCTACGACTTCGCCGTCAAGGAGATCTGGCCAAGGCAGGCGAACGAATACGGCGGCCCAGACAAGCTTGAGCGGGACGCAGAAGCGCAGGTCCGCGCCGGGGGTATCGGCTTGGCGAACCGCTGGCGACTGGCCAGCAGTGCCGCCTACCGTAATCTGGTCTACAAGCCCTACTTGCGCTTGGTCCGGAGACGGCGGACCTGAAGTTGCCCACGCGTTTTGACGCGCGGTTTCAGTCACACCCCGGCGCTTCGTCGCCGGGGCCGCCGTAGAAGAACCAGTTTCGCCACGCGTCCTCCGAGCTGTAATGCGGGCCGTGCACGTTGTAGCAGGCTGCGTCCGTTGGCGTGATCGTGCCCGAATCCCACCACCAGTAGGTCGTCGGTGCCCAGAAGAAGGTCATGTTCCTGAAGTAGGCCGCGTGCTGCCACCAGTCCTCGGCGAAGTCGCCACTTCCCATGTCCGTCGAGGTCGCCGCGGGGGCCGCCGAATCGTAGATCTCACCGTACCAGTCCAGTCGATCCGCCTGGTCGCGAATCCCGCTGGCCGAGAAGAGCGTTCCCTCGGCAGGATCGCTCTCCTTGTACTTTGGATAGTATCCGGCCCACTCGCCGGCGGCCTTGACCCACCAATTCCCCAGATGGATTCTCACCTCGACGTCGAGGGAGTACTGGTTGCCCCCCTCCGTGCTCTCCCAGGGCACGAGGGACATGCCGGGCGCTACCGTAGAGCTGTACTGGATCCAGCCGTCCACGAGCGTGTTGTACCCGGCCACCCAGTCGCCGCTCACGGTCCCGTTGGTGCGGAAGTAGGTGAAGAAGTGGGGACGTAGGTTGCCGTTGAGGCTCTGGTTCTCGATCTTGCCGGCTTCGATCGCCTGCATGGGGGTGCCTCGGATGACGGCCACCTGGGCAATGGACGTTTCGTTGTTCACCGGGCCCGTCGTATTCCAGATGTTGATCCTGCCGGCGGAGCCGTAGAAGGTTCCGAAGCGATGCCACGCGACGTAGTACCGGTCATTCGACGCGGGCGACGGCGGCGGCATCTTCTTGAGCACATCTGCGGGATCCTCCGGCGGGATGTCGACGGCGGCGAGGTAGGCCTCGACGTCGAACCGAACCACCGGGACGGTCCCCTTCGGGCCTTGTGCGTTCGGTTGGACCTGGACCTCGGTCAGCGCGGGCTGATCCTCCCCGACGTCTCCAGGCGCAGTCTCGTTGGGCTCCTGTGCTTGCTGGCCGTCCTCGGGCGCTGCGGTATCCCCTGCGTCGTCAGGAGGGTCCTCGATGATCCCGCTGCTGGTCTGAGACTCAGGCCGAATCCAATCGATCGTCTGGCCGGACTCGGTCACCGTCGTGGCGACGATGTCTCTTTGGCTCTGTCGCTCCTCGAAGTACTTGCGGATGCGATCGCGCCGCTTCTCCAGCTCCCTCTCCCCTTGACCCCCTGGCCACAAGAGGCACCCAGCCAGCAGCGGAGCGAAAACCGAAAGAACGGTCAGAAGTGTGCTCGGTTGGAGATCGGATCGACGAGGTGACATGATCTTCTCCTTCCGGATGATGTGAGTGTTGCGAGATGTGCACCGCGCCAGGTGGCGCCGGCTTGTTCCGTGTAGGATACCCGAACCGCTGGCGATGCACATACAGGAATATCCGAGGCAAGCCAGTGCGACGGGGTCAGGCACCTTCTTTCGTGCGGCTCGGCTGCGCCTCGCTCGCACCGTAAAAGGTGCCAGACCCGAATGGCATGAAGCCAAGCCGCTTCTTCCGTAAGGCCCTTCCTTATAACAACTTGTAGGCTCTTGCGCCTAGAGCGGCCTCCGGTAATGATGTTGTGGGTCTGAATCCAG
>CAYMLO010000201.1:0-14264 GCA_964390905.1 uncultured Planctomycetales bacterium
CTGTGGACCGTCCGGCTGAACCTGGAGGTGCTCGACAACGCAGGGAGGCAGATCTACGACGTCCGAACGTCCAAGAACAAGCGGCCGCCGGCGCCCGGGCTCAAGATCGTCGACCAGGCGGGCAAGACCGTCCACACGGGCGCGTTCGAGTATGGCTGAGGCTTCACCTGCTCGTACTCGTGGCGAGTACCCGAACATCTGAAGGGCACCGTCGAGATCATCCCGCAGTGGCCGTTCCGGCCGTTCCAGATCAGTCCGGTCAAGCCGATTCGCCTCCGCGTCGCAGGCAAGAAGCAGGCGTCGACGGGCGTCCTTGGTCTGCGCGTGACCTGTCCGACGGGCGCGGCAGCGCGGGGTGGTCCGTGCCAGGTGCTTGCCGGTACAATGCAGACAGATCAGGAGGCAGTGAGATGAAGGCCATGACCATGACACTGGTGACGGCGGTTCTGATCTGCGGGCTGTGCGGATCCGTGGGGCTGGCTGCGGCCGAGCCGCCCGGTGAGGGGGGCAAGGTGTTCCCGCTCAAGCGCCAGCCGTTGCCCGATGCGAATCGTCAGCGGCTGAGGTTTTCGTATCAAGGCCTCGAGGCGGTCGAGGACGTACTGCCCGGGATCGAGGGCGTGGTGGGGAGAGGCTTGGATTTGGACTTCTCGCAGATCGGCCTGGGCCGGCGTCAGGCTGTGCTCGTCAAGAGCGACGACAAGCTCAAGCGTTGCGATCGGCTGTACATCGACGCCAACGGCAACAAGCGGTTCGACCCGGACGAATGCTACGACATCAGCCGGACCAAGGACCCGGTGCGGGTGGAGCGGTCGAGCGCGAACAACCACTACTGCATGATCTGCCCGGTGAAGCTGGTGGGCGGGAAGGACGCGCCCGCTTCGCCCCATTGGTTCGCGTTGCGGGCGATTCAGTACGGCCCGATGGGCCATCTCGGCTGTGCCCCCATTACTTGCGCGATGGGCGAGGTGGCGTTCGGCGACAGAAAGACGTTGCTGGGCATCTGCAGCGTTTCTCGGGATCTGGTCCCGTTAGGCCGAGGGGTGCAGCTGACCAGCGGCGATGATGAGGGCGGCGTTCGCGTGGGGTGTCAGCTCCTCCTGGACGCCAGCGGGAACGGCCAGTTCGACCGCCTGAGCCTGCAGGACATGGGGCTCGAGAACCGGTGGCTGACGCGGCTGGTGCGGTCCAGGGGCGTCTACTACGCGCTGAGCGTTGCGCCGGGCGGCGAGTCGATTCGGATCGCGTCGGCCAAACCGAAGGTGGGCAAGCTGAAGATCCCGGACGGGATCGAGTCGGCCTCGGTGGTCGGGCCGGAGATGGCCGCCATCGTCGTCAGCGACGACAAGGAGATCGAGCTGCCGGCGGGTCGGTATGAGGTCCTCCAATACCGGTACACTAAGGACGGCGCGAGGCTTCGCGCGAGCAGCGGGTCGGCCCGGGGGGTGTTCGAGGTCAAGGCCGATCAGACGAACACGTTTCGCGTCGGAGCCCCGTTGGGACTGGAGGTGGTCTCCCGACCGTCGTTCTCGAGCCGAGACGCCACGCGGAGGCCGAGCCAGGTGCGCTTCCGCATCAAGCTGACGGATTGTGTGGGCAGAGCGATTTCCGATTGCCGGAGCTCGGGGGGCAACCGGCCCCCGGCGCCGCGGCTCAAGATCGTCGATCAGGGGGGCGAGACGGTCCTGGACGCGTCCTTCCGCTATGGGTGAGGCTTCACCTGCTCGTACTCGTGGCGAGTACCCGACGACGTGAAAGGCACCTGCAAGATCATCCCTGCCTGGCCGGCTTGTCCGTTCAAGATCGGCAAGCCAACCGTGACGACGCTGCGGATCCCGGCGAAGTAGGCATCAACGATCCCCCTTGGGTTGACGCGTGGGGACAGTGCATTCACACTGGGCGCAGGGAGGCGCGGTGATGAGGGCGCTAAGCGTCGGCGTTTGTGTCTGGGTACTGGCGGCTGGCGCGCGATCGGCGTCTGCTGATCAGGCCAAGGGAGGGGGCGTGCCCGGTCGGGTCTTTCCGCTCGAGGTTCAGCCGCTGCCCGTCGACGGGTCGCTGACGTACCTGGCCCGCAAGACGCTCGAGCTGCAGCCCGTCGAGACGCGCCCGCTCGGGGTCGAGGGGGCCGACATGATGGGCTCGGCGATCCTGCTTGGCCGGGACGCAGACGCTCGGTATGAGGTGGTGGCGACCCGGTCTGGCACGCATGGCCGATTCTGGGACCGGCTGTACGTCGACGCCGACGGCAACGGGCGGCTCGTGGCATCGGAGTGCTTCGATCTGACCCGGTCGGGCGGCTTGGTTCGTTCAGAGAGCATCATCCCGGGGAGGATCTGGACCGAGGTCCACGCGGTGAAGCTGACTCCCAGGCCGGGGACATCCCGGTCCCCGTGCTGGGTCACGCTGAGGGTGTACCAGTCGGGCAAGTATGGTCTCCGCGCCGCCGTCAGCGACATCACGTGGGCGCACGGGCGGGTCACGCTTGGCGGCCGGACCGTACGGCTAGGCATCTGGGGGAATCTCACCGGCCGGTTCGATCGGCGCGTCGAGCTGCCCAAGAGCGTCGCGCCCGACGGTGAGGCCCCGCCGATCATCCCGGAGGCCTGTCAGCTCCTGCTGGATATCGACGGGAACGGGCGGTTTGACGACCTCCGGCCGTTCTACGTCAGACCGGAGCACCGATGGCTGACGCGGCTGATCCGGTTCGAGGGGGCGTACTACGACGTCAAGGTCGCGGCGGACGGTCGGTCGGTCCGGATTACGCCGTCTACGGCGAGGGTGGGCACGCTCGCGTTGCCGGCCGACGTCGAGTCGGCGACGCTGACGGGGCCGGAGTTTGCGGTCTTCGTCACGAATCAGGACCAGCGCGCCGAACTGCCGGCGGGGCGGTACTCGGTCGACGCCTGCATCTATCGCACGAACGGGGTGAAGGTATGGGTGGGCGGTCGGACGCCCGACGGCGTCATCGACGTGAAGCCCGATCATGCGGATCCGTTGCGGGTGGGGCCGCCGTTCGAGATGCGTGTCACGTGCGAGCCGGCCCGACCAACGGACGCTTTGGTGTCTGTGCCCGGGTCGCCGGGGCACGAGATGTCGATCTCGCTGTCGCTTTTCGACGGTGCGGGCAGGCGTGTTCGTGGCCTACAAGACGCCTACGGGAAGCGCCCGCCTCCGCCGCGGTTCAAGATCGTCGACCAGGCCGGCAAGACCGTCCTGAATGAATCCTTCGAGTACGGGTGAGGCTTTGTCTGCGTGTGCTCGTGGCGAGTACCCGAAGGTTCTGACGGCACGTACAAGATCATCCCGGAGTGGCCGGACGCTCCGTTCAAGGTCGGTCGGGCCCGACCGGCGACCGTCGACGTTCCGAAAGGCCAGGTGCGCACGTCCAGTTGCGTCCGTCTCGGTTCGGTGTGCAAGAAGGGGGGGGCGGCGATGAGAGGACGTGCCATCATTCTGGCTGTCGGGGCGATCGTGCTGGGCGCGGGCGGTGCGGTCGGACGCGCTGAGGCGGATCGTGCCGATCGGACCGGTCCGGCGACGGTGACGTTCAAGCCCCAGCTCCTTCCCAAGGAGGTCACGGGTCTGCGGTCGAGTTGGGCCGACACGCCCAAGCCGACGGACGACGTCCCGTCTGGCGCGGAGGGCGTCGAGGCCATCGGTGCGGCCTTCTGGCCGCCGAACGCCCCGCACGAGAAGCGCCAGGTGATCTTGACCAAGTCGAGCGCCGAGCAGAAGCGGTACGATCGCCTCTACGTCGACAAGAACGGCAACGGTCGGTTCGAGTCGGACGAGTGTTACGACATCAGCCGCGCCGCGGGGGCCGTGAGCGTCGTGCAACACACACCGACCGTGTGCACGGCCAAGATCCATCCGCTCGTGTGGACGGGGCGGGAAGGAACGTCTGTCTGCTGGACCGAGCTGCGGGTCCAGCATGCAGACGGGCGGGTGTCGCTGTTCTGGACGCTCGCGACCTGCATGATGGCCGAGATGCCATTCGGTGACAGGCGGGTCCGCGTGGCCTTGTGTCCCTTTGAGTCGACGGGTCGGTACGACCGTGGCGTCGCGCTGGTGTACACGCGGGGGTTCGGTCAGGTCCCGACCGTTTCGAGGGGCTGTCGGCTCCTGTTGGACCTCGACGCAAATGGGCGATTCGACAAGCCGGCCCTCGATCCGCGTGCCGTGGGGCCCGAGAGCCGGCTTCTGACCCGCTTCATTCGTGTCGAGGGGCGATTCTACGAGCTGACCGTTGCGCCGGACGGCCGGTCGGTGCGGGCCACGCCGGTCAAGCCCGAGACGGGCACGCTGAGCATCCCGGCCCAGGTCGAGCGAGCGCAGCTGATTGGCCCGGCGTTCGCGACGGTGGTGCGGGGCAGCGACGGGCCGGTCGAGCTGCCCGTCGGTCGGTATTCGATTGCGTCGTACGTCTACGGCAAAGGCCAGGATCTTCGGCCGGCGCGTGCGTCCAGCAGACCGGCGAGGCCCCGCAGCCGTGCCCGCCGGTCCAAGCCCGAGCCGGGGTTCTGGTGTCTGAGCCTCGAACCGAAGGCCACCGTCGAGATCAAGGCGGGTCAGACGACGTCGCCTCGGCTCGGCCCGCCGCTGACGCTGAAGGTCTCCTACGACACCTGGCGCGGCCCGAAGAAGAGAAGGGCAACAAGACGCATCGGGGTCGGCGTCGGGCTGGTCGACTGTGCGGGCAGACACGTCATAAAGGTGTGGACCGGGCCGGGTCGCCTCCTGCCCCGTCGGGTCAACGTCATCGACCAGACAGGCCGAACGGTGCTCAAGCCGAGACTAACGTACGGCACCAGCGGGCTCGGTTCGTGGGAGCTGGGCCGATGGTGTCTCAGCGCGTGCTCGCTTCCCATTCCCGCGGACTGGCAGGGGACGTACAGGGTCGTCTCCGAGTGGCCGACGTGTCCGTTCCCGATCGGTCGATGTGAAACGGTGACCTTCCGAACGGACGAGGTGCACGCGGCCGGCCTCCGCCCGGCCTGGTGAGCGCGGACGTTCACTTCTCCATCAGGATCTGGGGGCGGACCCAGTTGGCCCAGTCGTGGGCCCCGTTGGCCAGCGCATCGACGCGGAGGGTCAGCCGGATCTTCCTGCCGGCGTGCGCGGTCAGGTCCAATGTGTGATCCACCGGCGGGAGCGTCTTCTGGGTCGTCGTCCATTGCTCCTTGCCGTCAATGAGGATCGCGAAGCGCACGCCGTCCTGCGTCGGCCCCGTGAAGGCCGTGGCGAAACGGAGCAGCAGCTTCTGACCCGGCTTGACGGGGGGCAGTGAGACCTCGAACGTCGCATCGCCGGGACCCTTGGCAGGGGGGTGGTGGAAGATGCTCAGTTGCGCTCGTCCGTCCTTCTTGACGGTCTCCGTTCGCCAGTCGAGGCAGTTCTCGCGTTTGGCCCGGCCCATGTTTGAGCAGAAATCGTAGACCACCGCCTCGGGCAGCTTCTGGTATCTGGCTGCCATCTGGTCGATCCAGCCCGCCATGTTCGGGCCGCCCTCGCGGACGTGCGTGATCTTGTTGGCCTCGACGACGGCTTTGAACGCCTGCAGCGTTCGGGCTGCGTCGCTGGCGTCCAGGCCGTAGCTCCCCGGATACGTGAGCTGCATGTACCACAACGGCAGGAACAGCTTGGCGACGCGGTTGGCGATCTCGGGGGTCTGGGCGCGGGTCTGGGCGCGGGTCAGGATCTCGATTCCCTGGGCCACGAACGACGACGCGACCGTGCCCTTCGGGTCCCACGCGGCGAAGGCGTGGACGTCCGGCTTCTTGGCGGACTCGTCTGTCAGGGCCAGGTACGCGAGCACGTCGCCGGCCGCCGGGCCGTAGTAGCCGTTGCAGAATTCCCGCCGGATCTCGCCCGGGTCGCGGCGGGGGTCCCACATCAGTTGAGCGGCGAGGTACTGTCGCAGCTCGGCGAGCTCGCCGCCAGGGCCCTGGTAGTTCGCCTGCACCATCACGCCGTTGACGCCGTGGGCGGCGTAGAACTTCAGGTCCGCCGCCAGACCGCAGAGGTTCTGACAGGGCGCCAGGTAGTGGGCGAAGTTCGTCGCGTAATGCCAGATGAAGATGCGCCGGGTCAGCTTGCTCCACTGGTCGATGTAGTTGGCGTGGTTCGCGCCCAGCCCGCACTTCTCGAACCCGTGGAAGAAGCAGCCGGCATGACACAGGCGGATGATGACGTTCTTGCGCGGTCGCGTTTTGGACGGCGGCTTGGTCGAGTAGGCGTAGGCGAGCGTCTCGACCCACTTGTTCGGGTGCTTCTGCGCGACGACGTCGGCGATGGCGTTGACGAACCGCAGGATCGGACCGTGCTGGCTGCCCTCCTCCTTGACCACGGCCGCGCACTTGGCGCATTCGCATGCCCCGTTGCCGTCGTTCTGCGAGACGTCGATGATGGGCACGTCCGGATGGTCCTCGATCCATTTGAGGACCTGAGCGGTGGCGATCTTCAGGACGTCGGGATTCGTCAGGCAGAGCTGCCCGTGGATCGTCTTGTTGGTGCGCTTGCCGCCGACGAGGCTGAAGTACTCAGGATGGTCCTTGAAGTACCTCTCGGGCGGCACGAGCTGACAGAAGCTGTGGACGTACGGGTGGAAGGCGATCTTGCCGCCGACCGTCTCGTCGCACTGGGTTGCGGGTCCGTTGAGGCGTTGTCGTGCGGCGATTTGCTTGGGGAAGCTGTCGTAGTAGAGCGTCTCGCGGTACATGAAGGGCGGCGTGTGGGCATAGCCCTTGGCGGGCAGCGTGACGCACCTTCGCTTCGGTACGATGGTGCAATCGTGCGCGAGGAACCGCACGCCGCAGAACCGCTCCAGCAGGACGTACACGCTGTACAGATCGCCTCGGTCGCCGAATCCCCGCAGCAGGACGTCACGGCCAGCGAAGGAGATCGACACGCCGTCGGGCCCGATCTTGCACAGCGTCCGGCCCTGTCGTCTTGTCTGGCCGATCAGAAACGCGGGGCGCTTCGCAGCGGCCTGTCCCTCGTGGACGATCGGTAGCGTCACGCCGGACATCTCGGCCAGGAAATGCTGCAGCTCCTTCGCGGCGTATGAGTGCACGGGACGGGGTGCGTCGGGCACGACGATCTGATAGTCGCTCGCGCCGTTCGTGGCGATCGTCAACGAAGGCGTCGCGTCGGCCTGGGCGGACGCAGCCAGGATGGTCGCCACTATCATCATTGCCGCCATGGGCGTCTCCTTGCAGATCCTGCAGTGTTCAACCGCGGCGAATAGGAGCTCACATGGTGGGCCAGGCAGGGCCCAGAATCAATCCGGGAAAGGGCGTATCCCGTTTGCCGGGCGCGGCTCAGCTTGACCCCCCCTGCGCGGGGGTCCATAATCAACGAGGAGGTCTTCTTGCCAGATGGCGACGGAAACGCTCAAGGTGGATGGCGGCCGGGGATACACGGGCGCGATCCGCAAGGGTCTGGAGGTGCTCAACGCCGGGGGGCTCGTGGCGTTTCCGACGGAGACCGTCTATGGACTGGCGGCCAACGCGGCCTTGCCCGAGGCGGTCGATCGGCTTCGTGAGGTCAAGCGCCGTCCGCCGACCAAGCCCTTCACGGTCCATGTCGGTCGGCCGGAGGATCTGAAGCGGTACGTTCCCTCGCCGCCGTCAGAGGGGCGCCTGCTGGCCAAGAAGGGCTGGCCCGGTCCGCTGACGCTGATCTTCTCCGTGCCCGATCCGCAGGCGGCTCCGGTCGTCGGGGACCTGCCGCCGGGCCAGGATCGAGCCATTTACTCCGACAACACCATCGGGTTGCGCTGTCCCGATGCCAAGCCAGCGATCGACCTTCTGTCGGGCGTTCAGGCCCCGGTCGTGGCGGCCAGCGCGAACCCCGCCGGGGAACCGCCAGCCCTTAGCGGTAAGGAGGCCGCCGGATACCTGGACGGGCAGGTCGATCTGATCCTGGACGGCGGGCGGACACAGTACGCCAAACCCTCGACCATCGTTCGGGTTCACGAGCGGGGCAGCGAGATCGTCCGCGTCGGCGTGTTGGATGAACGGATGGTCCGGCGGATGCTAACGACGAACTTCCTCTTCGTCTGCACCGGGAACACTTGTCGCAGCCCCATGGCCGAGGGCGTCTGTCGCAAACTGCTAGCCGAGCGGCTGGGCTGCGGGCCCGAGGCGCTGGGCGATCGCGGGATCGTTATCAGTTCGGCCGGGACGCTGGGCATGAGCGGTAGTCCGCCTTCGGCGGAGGCGGTGGAGGCCTGTCGGCCTCTAGGCGTCGACATTGCGGGACACCGGGCCCAGGCACTGACCCAGGAACTCCTGAACGCCGCCGACTACGTCTTCGCCATGACCGACCAGCACCTCAGCGTGGTGGCCCAGCTCCTGCCCGACGCCCGCGCCAGGGTCGGGAGGCTGGACCCCCAGGCCGATCTGCAGGACCCCTTCGGTCGGGGCACCGACGTGTACGGCCCCATGGCCAGGCGGATCGAGGAACTGATCCGCCGCCATCTTGAGGACATCGAGCTATGAGAATCGCGCTTGGGTGCGATCACCGTGGTCGAACAGCCATGCAGCATGTCAGGAGCATCCTGGAAGGCCAGGGACACGAAGTGACCCATTTCGGCCCCGACGACGACAACGAGATGTATGACTACCCCGACGCGGGATACCCCGCTGCGTGCAGTGTCTCGGAGGGGCGGGTCGATCGAGCGATCCTGTTCTGCGGCAGCGGCGTGGGCATGTCCATCGTGGCCAACAAGGTCCGAGGCGTCCGGGCTGCCCTCTGCCACGATGAGCTGACGGCCGAGATGTCCCGCCGGCACAACGACGCCAATGTCCTGTGCCTGGCGGCGGATCTGTTGGGGGAGGCGTTGATCCAGCGGATTGTCGATGCCTGGATGTCGACGCCCTTCGAGTCTGGCCGGCATCAGCGGCGCGTCGGGAAGATCATCGAGTACGAAACGCAGCACGAATGCGGGGGCGAGAAGGGCGGGCCGGCCGACTCGCCTGACCCGTCGAGTTGATGCCACGCCGCCGTTCGTCCGGCGCCCACAAAGCGTCCTACTTGAGGTTCCCCAGGTCGTGGACGGTCAGCACTTTCCGTAGCAACAGGTAGTTGGCCCCGCGGTAGACGGTGACCTCGCCGCTGACCCGGAACTTCACCGGTCGGGTGCCGTTGGCTGACTGGATCTCCATGATCTCCAGATCGCGGTTGGGCAGGATCTGCATGGGGGGCTCGCGCAGGACCTTGCCCTCGCTCTCGAAGACGAAGTACCAACCCTTGGGGCGGCGGATGAGTCGGCCGATCCGATCGGCGATGACCGAGCCGTCCGGCCGCAACGGGCGGTCGGCCCGGTCGGGGCTGACGGCCGGCTCGGTGGTCGCCGCGGGGGGAGGCTCCATCGGCTCCCTGCCGGGGTCGCTCGGGGGAATCGGAGGGCGGAACACCCGCTTCTTCATCAGTTCTTGCATGATCTCCACCGGGGACAGTGGCGGATCGATGGTCGTCTCGTCCTTGGCCGGTTTCGTCTGGGGGGTCGCGGTCTCTGCCTGCGCGGGCGAGGCAGGGTCCTGCCAGGCCATCCCCAGCACCACCCCGACCGTCAGACACGCCAGTCCGACCGACCGTGATCGTCGTCTCGCACTCGTCGAGCGTATAGGTCTCATCGCAAGCTGACCTCCACTGTCAGTGTCCGTCCATTTGACCGGCATGCGTCGGCGCTCTCGCCGCCGACGCCCTCCTTGTATCCTCATAGTGTGCGGTATGGCCCCCCGTCGGTTCAAGTCCTCTGCGGGCGGGCAGGGCGCGTCGATCGCATGTCAAGGACGCCAGGCCCGATCGCTACGCCCGTTCGTTCGTGTCCAGGTGTGTGGGATCCGCGTCGCCGCGAAGGTCTTCGATCCGTTGCCTTGGGCGCATCCGCTCGAGGCTGACGATCCGCCGGATCGTCACGCCCACAAGCAGCGCCAGACTGACGTACATCCAGTACCGATACCCCGCACCGGGCCACCCGAGCACATGGGCCGGAATGATCGAGCAGAACGCCTGGATCATGACCCCCCGCTCGACCCACCGCAACCATCTCGGCCAAGTCGCGCCTTGGCCACGAGCTGCAATATCCGGCGGTTTTCTGAAGTCCGCATTCTGCATGGAAGACGCTTTCGCCCGGCGCCTCCGCGCACGTTCAGGTACCCAAGCGCACGGAGATCCGGCCGGAGAATGCAGCATCGTGTGCAATCCCCCCGTCGTCAAGCGCTATGGTCGCTCTAGCAATGGGAGACGGGTGCATGGTCCGCGCCTGCGTGACCATGCCATCCGTCACCCGCCGTGTCACCTTCTCATGCGAGATCTGGAGTTCTGGAGCTAAAGAACGTCTTGCCTTGTCCCTCGATCGATGGTAGACATTCTATTCTTCTGGGCATCCGACTCGTTTTATTCATGCACTCGCTGTTTGGGAGAGAGGGGAGATATGGCCCAGCCTACTCCCAGTGCGACCATGATCAGCGTTGGTGTCGCTACCATCCTGAGCTGTATCGTGGTTGTCTTCGCCTGGGCCATAGACCGTCACGGGTCCCGTGAATACATCGCCATCCAAGCAGCCATCGACGTCAGCAGCGATGGTGATCCGCTCAAGGCAGTCAAGCAGTCCTTCCTGGCAGGGGCTGCTGGCCCAGAAGCCAGCCAAGGAGGCGGCAAGGCGTCGCACGCAGCTCTCACACGAGTCTGGCAGATCAGTGGAGGCGAAACGAGGTGATGGTGGTTGGGTTCACGGTTACCGCTCAACCAGAAAGGAGAGCGATGATGACGAGAAGACAGATCGTACTGCTCGTGGCTTTCTATACGATGGCATTGGTTTCCTTCACGGCCTTTGCCGATGGTCCTGAGACGATCACACTAGACCTGGGTGGTGGTATCAACATGGAGTTGGTCGAAGTCCCCGCAGGCGAGTTCGATATGGGGGACGTGGATGTGCCAAACGCAATTCCTGTTCACACCGTCACAATCTACCAGCCGTTTTACATCGGGAAGTATGAGGTAACACAGGCTCAGTACGAGCAGGTGATGGGCAGTAACCCATCGACGTGGCCAGGTTATCCTAGTCGCCCTGTTGAGACCTTGTCGTGGAACGACTGCACGGCTTTCTGCGAAGCACTGTCGACCCAGCTCCATGTCAGAATTCGCCTTCCCAGCGAGGCGGAATGGGAATATGCGTGCCGGGCTGGGAGCACCACGAAGTTCTATTTCGGCGACGACCCGAACGATCTGGACCTGTACGCCTGGTATGTGGGCAACAGTGATGCTCACACTCATGAGGTAGGCGGCAGGCTTCCCAATGACTTTGGTCTTTACGATATGGCGGGAAATGTACATGAGTACTGTGAGGACACCTGGCACCCCAACTACATGGGTGCCCCCAGTGATGGGAGCCCTTGGACAACGGGGGGGGAGCCGAGTCGTATCTATCGTGGCGGATGCTGGGTCGACCCTGACTATTACTGCAAGTCCGCGCCCAGGTTTGTGCACGCGCCAACCGAGAAGAACTGGCACCACGGATTTCGAGTTGTCCTAGACCCGCTTGAGCGCGTTCACAATATCACACAGGACACATGGCACAGAACGATACAGGGCGCCATTGACTGCTCAGATCCCAACGACGAGATTGTCCTCAGCCCAGCGACCTTCACAGGGGAAGGCAACCGCGACATCGACTTCGGGGGCAAGGCCATCATCGTGCGAAGTAAAGACTCCGACGACCCCAATGTCGTTGCCGCGACGGTCATCAGGTGCAACCCGAATGATCCCAACGATCCCAATTACGACAATCACCGTGGGTTCTACTTCCACAACGGCGAGGACGCGAACTCGATTGTGTCTGGCTTGACCATCATCAATGGGCACGTCACCGGTGCGAACGACGAGGATCCCAATGGTTGGGGGGGGGCGATTGCCTGCGTCGCCAGCAATCCGACAATCAGAAACTGTGTGATAAGCGGAAACGACGCCCTGGTTGGTGGGGGCATCTGCTGTGGAACCAACAACACCGCCAAGATCATCAACTGCACGCTCAGCGCCAACTCAGCCGCGTGTGGAGGAGGCGTCGCTTGCGTCGACAATGGCGATCCCAACATCAGCAACTGCAGGATCTGCGGCAATTCAGCAGCTACCGTCGGAGGGGGCATTGCGTGTTGCGACAACAGCGATCCGCGCATCACCAACTGCACGATCGATCTGAACGAAGCTGGGTCCGGGGGCGGGATCCTCTGTTTCGTGACCAGCAGCCCGGACATCGTCAACTCCAGCGTTCTTTGGAACCTGGCGAGTTCAGGAGGAGGGCTATACCACATCGGTGGCTGCAGCGCGAAGGTCGCGAACAGCATTTTGTGGGGGAACGACCCGGACCAGATATGGAGCCCCGGTCCCAGCATTGCCACGGTTACCTATAGCGATGTTCAAGACGGGACTGGCGAGCCCTGGTTCGGCGAGGGCTGCATCGACGCCGACCCGCAGTTCACCGACGCCGATGGCCCCGATGACGATCTGAGCACCTGGCACGACAACCATTACCACCTCTCACCTGGCTCGCCCTGCAGGGACGTGGGTGATCCCAGCCTTGACTACTCGGGGCAGACGGACGTTGACGGGCAGCCCAGGGTCATGCCGCAGGGAGGCGGGGTCGACATGGGCTCCGACGAGTATCCGGGGGCGCCTTACTACTACTTGCTGACCCTTCAGGTGAAGCAGGAGGAGTACGGACACGTGGAGCTTGACCCGAATGACGCGAGCCTGCCCTTTGCCTATGAACCAGGCACCCTCGTTAGCCTGACGGCCGAAGCCGCAGAGGGCAAATCGTTCAGGCGGTGGGAGATCTACGACCCGAACTACCCCGGTGACCCGAACTATGTCCTCCACGACAGCAACAACCCGCTCACGTTCATCATGGATCAGGACCGCGAGGTACTGGCCAAGTTCAAGTGCGGCAGCGGCATGCCACTCTTGGCCGTGGTGATGCTGGGTGTGTTGGGGGTGTTCGTCTGGCTGAGGCAGAGAGCCTAACCAGCTGTCGACGCCCGGGTGGCCCTGATGGCTTGATGGGCATTGCCCTCGTGAGCATCCCTGTTTGAGGAGGGCGAAGACGGAAGTCCGTCTACTCGGTCTCGCCCAATGCCGGCATGTCTGCGGCGAAGGTGTCCATGAGCCAGTGGACGTCGATGTCGTCGAGGCCAGGGGGGCCGGGGTCGTCCGTCACCGTTGACGGGGGTTCCCAGAAGGCGGGTCGGGTCGTGGGGCCGACGGGCTCGGGGCATCGGGGGACGGAGAACTCGCCGACCACGCGGAGGTACTTGGGATAGTGCTCGAACGCCGGGCCGAACCCCCGCAGGTCCTCCCGGCCGACGACGACGTCGAAGCTGCCGGTCAGCCGGTTGCCCTCCCATGCGACGTGAACCCCCGCCGGGCGTCGGACCCGCTGGCCGTCTCCCGTCATCACCGGTCGCTGTTCCAGTCGCCTGTAGAGGATCGATTGCGTGCCCTGGCGGAGGAGCAGCTCGAAGCGGTTGGGGGCGCCGCGGAAGTCAAACAGCAGGGCTGCGTTCGGGCCGATGAGGATCGCCGACCCGGCCCCGCCGGCCTCCGCGAAGCCGCCCCGCTCGAAGGCAACGGTCTTCGGGTAGCTGCCGGATAGATCCAGTGCCGTTGACCCGATCAAGCGGACCTGGTTGACGGACGTCGACGCACAGCCCGACGTCAACGCCAAGGCCCAGCCTACCACGACGATCGCGATCACGCATCGGCCCACGCCCATGGTCTGCTCCGGCGTTCCGCAGTTGTCGTGCCAACCTGCTTGCATCAAAGACCGAACAGTGTGTCTGCCGGAGGTTTCCCATGGGTGCCCCATGGCTTTAGCCGTGGGGGACCCAATCCGTGTCAACTGTCCCAGAATCCCCGCAACCTACTCAAGACCGCCGCCACGCCGTGCCGTCCGGCTTGTCCTCCAACGTGATGCCGGAGGCGGTGAGGCGGTCGCGAATCGTGTCGGCCAGCTCGAAGTTCTTGGTCTTTCGGGCGTCGGCCCGAAGATCGATTAGCATCTGCATAACGGGCGCCAGCAGCTCGCCGCCGCCCGCGCCCTCCTCCGGATAGCGGTCGAGGACCAGCCCCAGCACGTCGCCGCCCAGCCGACGGAAGGCCGCGTCGATGGCGAGGGCGTCTTCGCGCGTCATCCCACCGCCTAGGACGGTGTTGGCCTGCTTGACCAGATCGAAGATCGCGCTGAGCGCCCCGGCCGTGTT
>CAYMLO010000202.1:0-13089 GCA_964390905.1 uncultured Planctomycetales bacterium
ATCGGCAAAGAAGCCTACTTCAGTCCATCAATTCTCGGGAGACAGAGCACTAGGACCGCTCCCTGACGGTCGCGGCTCTGATTGGGCTCTCGCCGAGCGCACTGAAGCGCTCCACCGCACCCCGAACCAACCCTTCGAGACGCTCGGCCGTATCATCGGCCGAGCAGTTTATCAGTTCAGCCCGTTCCGGCTCGATGCCAATCTCCGCAAGCAGCCGCCGAACCGTGCCAATCCGGATCTCAGCCCGGTAGTTGCCCTGGGCCAGTCTGCAGCTGCCCTTCGGGCACGCCACCACACAAAGGCCCATCACCCCTCCCTCGAGGGCGTGGAAGAGGTACTGACCGTCCATCTTGCCGCTGCAGGGCACCTCGCGGACCACAACGTGGACCCCGTCCTGACGCCATTGACGAGGCAAGTGCTCGCCTTCCGGAATGGCGTTGCGACAGACAAACGCAATCACGTCCGGTGACACGGGCTCGGGCATCAGCTTACCCTCTTCTCTTTGCGAGCAGACCGGTCCAGAACCGCAATGACAGAAGCTTCACCCTCTCTGGCGGGCTGTGGAAGTGCTTTGGGGTACTTGGTCCAGCGGCAGGCGCGAAACTCAACTACCTAGCTACCTACACGAAGCGCCGCTCTGACTGCTCGCACGAAACATCACTTGTAGCTCCCAGGAGGTGGTCCTGTCAACCCCTTACCGAAATGAACGCCCAGAGCGGCAGCCTTCCACTCCGAGCCTCAGAGTAAGAGCCTTGAATCCCGGTCCCTGAACCGCAAACCCTGAACCCTAAACCCTAACCCCTGCAAGAAAAGCCCTCACCCCCTGCCTTCGCGAGGGTGAGGGCTCGTGCGAGCGCCGAGTTGGCGCCTACAGTAGCTTACCAGATGGAAGGCTCCGAACCAAGGATCAGGCGTTGAGGATTTCCATCGCTTCCTGGCGATAGGCGTCCATCACGAAGGGAATGCGCGTCACCTTCGCGCACTCCTCGGTCAGACTCATCAAGTCGTCCCGCCGGATCGCCGGAAGGCTGAAGCGACGGGCGCCGGCCATCAACTGCTGGAGCCCCACGCGGAGCTTCTCGACGTAGGAGTAGAAGCCGATCGCCCCCAACGGGATGTTCGGCATCTCGTCCCTGCCGACGAGGTCCGCCACCTGCTCCCAACAGACGAAGATCTCTTCGACCGTCTTGCCATACTGGCTGACCGTTCGGGGCAATCCGCCGTTGTTCATCCAGGCGACGACGTTCTTGCCGACCATGCCCGGGATCATCAACGCCCGTCCCATGCACACTGACTTGGCGAACGGCGCCCCTAACGCCAAGGCCTTGAAGATGTGGTCCTCGGCACTGAACCCCCCTCCGAAGGCCAGGTCAGGTACGCGCTCGCCCTTGGCGGCGAGCGTCTCAGCGAACTCGACCGCGGCAGAGTGCAGGTAGATGCTCGGCACGCCCCACTCCTCCATCATCCGCCACGGGCTCATCCCCGTCCCGCCCGGGGCGCCGTCGATGGTCAGCAGGTCGATCTGGGCCTTGCTGCCCCACTTCAACGCCATCGCCAGCTCGCGGAGACCATAGGCGCCCGTCTTGAGCGTGATGCGCTTGAAGCCCAGCTTCCGCAGCCGCTCGCATTCGGCGAGGAATCCCTCCTCGTCGATGAAACCCAGCCGGCTGTGACGCTCGAACTGCTTGAGGGCGCCATCCTCGAACGCAGCCTGGCTGACGGGATCAGACGGATCGGGCGTCACGATGTATCCGCGCTTCTGCAGCTCCAGCGCCCGTTCGAGCGAATTCACCTTGATCTCGCCCCCGATGCACTTGGCGCCCTGCCCCCACTTGAGCTCGATGGTCTCCAGCCCATGCTTCTGGACCACGTACTCCGCCACGCCCAGCCGCGTATCCTCCACGTTCATCTGCACGAGGAGCTCGCCGTACCCGCGATGGTAGCGCTTGTACGTCTCGATCCGCCGGTCCATGTCGGGCGCCAGCGTGATCTTCCCGTTCGCGTCGAGCTCCAGGGCCGGGTCGATCCCACAGACGTTCTCGCCACAGACGCACGTCACGCCGCTGATCGCCGCGCCGACCGCGAAATGCTCCCAGTTCTTGCGGGCGATGTCGGTCGAGCCGAGCGCGCCGGTGAACGTCGGCGCCAGCATCTTGACCTTCCTGTCCCAGCCGTACGCGGTTTCCAGGTTGACATCGGGAAAGGTGCACGTGTCCGGATTGGCCTCGACCCCATCCGGCAGCCCCTCGCCCCCCAGCGCGTAGCCCTGAATGTTCAGATGGGAGTAGTCGACCGGGTAGTCCTTGTCTCCACCGGCTGTCACTTCCCCAAACGGGCCCGGATAGATGACCTCTCTGCCGCGAAACGTTGCCTGAAAGACCTCGCAGTTGCCGCGGCACCCGTCGATACACCGCGTGCAAAGTCCGGAGCTCGGAACCACGCTCCGGGACCGGTTCGACGTCTGAGAAACGTCATTCGAATTAGGTCGCTGAAGATTCACGACGCACTCCTTCTTGCCATGGCTGGTTTTCGCCTTCTGTTGTTCGTAGCCCGCTTACGCGGGAGCGAGCAGTCCCCTCAGCTGCCATCTGGCACACTGAAACCCTCTGCCCAACTCGCACCATACGCACGTGTCGCCGATGTTCTCCACCATGGTCACCTGGGACTCACAGAGCCCGCAGATGCCTCCCTCCTTCATTGGACCGGGACACGGCGTAATCGTCATGGGGCAGACATCGATACACGCGTTGCAGCGCTTGCACGTCTCAGGACGCTCATCGAATGGCAGGGCAACACGCCGGTCCTTCCCCCGCCCCACGAAGCCAAGCGACCTGGACTGCCAGACTTCATCGCAGACTCGGACACAACGCCCGCACAAGACGCAGTCCTTGTTGCGCATCGGGTACCGCGACTTGGTCACCCCGACGCGTGCGGCGAGGTCTTGAATCGCTCGCGAATTCGGGGCCTCGGCCAACAACAGCTCCACGATGTTCCGCCGGGCCCGCAGAACCGCCTCGGAATGCGCCTCGACCACCATGCCTTCTCGGGCCTCCAGCGTGCAGGAAGCAGTCATCTTCCTTCGATTGCCCTGCACCACCTCCACGATGCAGACGCGGCACGCCCCGATGGGCTCGACACCGGGCATGTGGCACAAATTGGGGATGCAGATCCCCGCCTCCAGGGCTGCGTCGAGAACGCTGGTTCCCTCCGGAACCCGGATCGTCGCGCCGTCAACCGTTATGGTCACCATGTTCGCCATGAGTCACCTTCAGGCCTTGCTGATCGCTTCGCTCGGGCACATTTCCTGGCAGATCCCGCACTTGTGGCAGAGACTGTCTTCGATCTCGATCTGGTCCCCGTCCTCGCTGATGGCGTCGTGCGGACAGGCCTCGATGCACTCCCCGCACTGGACGCACAAGTCCGGGTCAATCCGGTAATGTACCAGGGCCCGGCAGACACCGGCCGGACAGCGCTTCTCGTTGATGTGCGCTTCATACTCGTCCCGGAAGTAGCGCAACGTCGACAGTACCGGATTCGCAGCCGTCTTGCCCAAGGCACAGAGCGAACCGACCGTGACGGTCCACGCGAGGTCCTCCAAGAGATCCAGCTGCTCTGGCGTGCCGCGTCCTTCGGCGAAGTCGGTCAGGATCTCGAGCATCCGATCGATGCCGATCCGGCAGGGCACGCACTTGCCGCACGACTCGTCCTGCAGAAACTTCAGGAAGTACCTGGCCACGTCGACCATGCAGGCCGAGTCGTCCATGACGACCATGCCGCCCGAGCCCATCATCGAACCTGCTTCGGCCAAGGCCTCGAAATCCACCGGCAACGAGAACCGGGAAACGGGCAGACAGCCACCCGAAGGCCCGCCGGTCTGTACCGCCTTGATCTGTTTGCCGTTCTGGGGGCCGCCGCCGATGTCGAAAATGATCTCTTGAAGCGTCGTCCCCATCTCGACTTCGACGAGCCCCGTGTTCTTCACGTGGCCCGTCAACGCGAAGATCTTCGTGCCCTTGCTCTTGTCGGTCCCCTTGCCGGCGAACCAATCGGGGCCATTCAGAATGATCCGCGGCACGTTGGCCCAAGTCTCGACGTTGTTCAGGTTGGTCGGCTGATCGCGGTACCCTCTCTCGACAGTATGGACGTCCTTCGGGCGGGGCTCGCCCACGTGGCCCTCCAACGATGCCATCAACGCCGTGGACTCGCCGCAGACGAACGCCCCTCCCCCTCGCGCGACCCGAACGTCGAAACTGAACTCGCTGCCGAGGATCGCCTCCCCCAACAAACCGAACTCACGCGCCTGGTCGATCGCCGTGTGGATGTGCGAAACGGCAAGCGGGTATTCGTTCCGAACGTAGACGTAGCCCTGCCGGGAACCGATGGCGTACGCGCCGATCATCATGCCTTCGAGAATCAGATGGGGATTGCCCTCCAGAAGCCCGCGGTCCATATACGCACCGGGATCGCCCTCGTCAGCGTTGCAGATGACGTAGTGCGCATCCCCAGGCGCAGCCCGACACTGCTCCCACTTCTTCCCCGTCGGGTATCCGCCTCCGCCACGCCCGCGCAACCCCGAAGCCTTGACCTGCTCTATCACTTCCTCCGGGCTCACAGACGTGAGCACTTCGGCCAAAGCCGAATAGCCCCCATGGGCGATGTAGTCGCGGATGTCACAAGGGTCGATGAACCGGTTCTGGCCGATGAGGTCACGGTCTTGCTTCGAGAAGAAGGGCAGGTCGGCTTCCCGCCTGGTGCGCCGATCCGATGCAGGACCAGCAAACAGGAGCCGTTCGACGACGTTTGCTTTCACCAAGGTCTCGGTAACGATCTCGGGCACATCTTCCGGCTTGACGCTGCAGTACAGCACATCGGGTGGCTCGACGATCATGAGCGGCTCCTGCTGGCAGAAGCCATGGCAGCCGGTCACCCGAAGATGAACCTTGTCAGTCAGGCCCTCTTCCTGAAGGGATTCCTCTAATGCCCTCAAGACGGCAATCGACCCGGAGGCCTGCCCACAAGTCCCCGACGACAACGTCACGCGAATGGGCCAGGCTTGATCGTCTTCCTTCAGTTCCTTCCGGAGCGAGGCCAGGGCAGCAGCATTCGGCAGTCTAGGCACTTGCAACCACCTCCAGATCCTGTGCGCGGACTGCTTCGAGAAGCTGCCGTAGCTTGGCGGGCGTCATGTGATCGTAGTAGGTCCCATCGACGACGACGACAGGCGCCAAGGCGCAGGCCCCCAAACAGTTCACCGTCTCCACGGTGAAGGCCCCGTCCTCTGTGGTCTCGCCCGGTTGGACCCCGAGCTGCCCGAGGATCTCATCAAGGAATCGACTGCCCCCCCGAACGTGGCAGGCCGTCCCAAGACATGCGGTCACCAGGTGGCGCCCGCGCGGCTCAAGGCTAAACGCCTTGTAAAAGCTCGCCAACTGGAAGACCTCAATGAGGGGCAGGCCGAAGGACGCCGAAACACGACGCAGCGCCTCTTCGGGCAGGTAGTCATACGATCCCTGGATGTCCTGGAGGACTTCGATCACATCGAACCCTTCGCCGCCCCGCCCTTCCAGGATCTCGTCGAGCCTGTTCCATTCAAGTTCCATGCGTTTCCTCCCGGCCGGCGCCGCAGGTTCTGCCGCCCTCAGCACGACGCGGGCATCCCACACCTCCCCGACAGGCGCCGGTTGATCGGCCGCCACTTGCCAAGGCTGTGCCAACGACGGCAAGCCGGCAAGCATACGGGCTGGGTCGTCCCATCGCCGCCGACTCGACCTTGTGCATCGCACGACGATGGCGAGGCGGCACCTACTTGCCGGTATTATAGTGATTCGGCGATACGCCACAAGTGCAACAGCGCGCTTTCTCATTCAATCGAGGCTTTTTCGGTCGACCAAAGAACGGGTTCTCGCGCTAGAACCGGCAAACTTGCCGCTCTAGCCCGGCAGAATCCCCGGGGGGCTGCCGCGACATCGGCCATCTGGTTCTGACTCCCAGCCGCTTGCCGGCGGAATTCCGGGGGGTGTGACGCCACCCCTGCCAAGGCCTACCGGCAGTTTTGCCGCATCGGAGGTTTACAACCGGCACGTTTCCTGGTAGTGTTCCTTTCCATGAGGGAGAAGACCGAAGAGAAACGCCTTGCGATCCTGCGGATCCTAAGGGAGGCCGATGGGCCTGTTGGCAGCACCAAGATCACCGAACGCCTGTCCGGAATGGGGCACGACATCAGTGAGCGCACGGTCCGCTTCCACCTCCTGGACATGGACCAAGCGGGCCTGACCGAGAACCTCGGCAGACACGGACGTCGGATCACCGAACGAGGCGCCAAGGAACTCGCCAACGCCAGGGCATTCGCGAAGGTGGGCTATCTGTCGGCCAAGATCGATCAGATGACCTACAGAATGACCTTTGACCTGTCCAGCAAGACCGGAACCGTCGTGCTGAATGTCAGTCTCATCGACAGGAATCATCTCGAGCGATCGATTCCCTTCATCGAACGGGTCTTCAGCGCCGGATACGCCATGGGCAAACTCGTGGCGCTCCTGCGCCCCGGCCAGCACGTCGGCGAGATGGCAGTTCCCGACGGCGCTTTTGGAATCGGGACGGTCTGCTCAATCACCTTGAACGGCGTGCTCGTCGCGCACGGCATTCCCACCAACTCTCGATTCGGCGGATTGTTGGAGCTTCGCGACAGAAAGCCGGTGCGGTTCGTCGAGTTCATCAACTACGACGGCACGACCCTGGACCCGCTGGAGGTCTTCATCAGAAGCGTCATGACCGACTACGTCGGCGCGACCGAAACAGGCAACGGCCTGATCGGCGCCAGCTTCCGCGAAGTCCCCGCCGACAGCCGAGAACGCGTCATCGGTCTGGCGAAGGAACTGGATGCGGTCGGCCTCGGCGGCGTGTTCCTGGCCGGTTGGCCCGGACAGCCCCTCCTCGAAATCCCCGTCAGCGAAGGACGCGTGGGACTGGTCGTCATCGGCGGGTTGAATCCCGTCGCGATCTTGGAAGAACAGGGCATCCACGTTTACCGCACCGGCGCCCTGGCAGGACTGATTGATTACCGACAGCTCTTCCCCTACGACGAACTGCATGCCCGTGCCAGAGACCTGGGTTGATTCGTCCCTCAACCACGACATTCGCCGATCCCCGTACAGTCCCCAAGCGAAATGCCCCGCGCCCGATCGCGTCGGGCACGGGGCAGGACTGCCAGGTGCAAAAGCAAACCAGCGCTAGTCGAGGATCTTGTCAATCTCCTCCCTGTCACAGTCCATCACGTAGGGGATGCCCGTGACCTTCGTGCACTCCTCCGTCAGGCTGACCAGATCGTCGCGGGTCAGGTACTTCAGCGCGAACTTGCGCTCACCCGCCATGAGCTGACGCAGACCAACCGAGATGCGGTCGACGAAGGTGTACATCGCCAGGGCGCCGAGCGGCAGCTTCTTGATCGTATCGGCGCCGACCTTCTCTTTGAGCTCGTCATACATCACGAAGATCTGGTCGGGGGTCGTGCCGAACTCGGCGATGTTCTTGGGGAGCTTGTCCTCTCTGATCGCGTTCTCGATGTTCTTGCCGATGAACCCGGGGATCATGGTGGCCCGGCCCATGCAAACCGCCTTGACGAACGGCTCGCCCAGGGCGATGGCCTTGAAGACGTGATCCTCCAGGCTGAAGCCGCCCGCGATGGCAAGGTCGGGCACGAAGCGACGCTGCTCGGCCAGGCGCGTGCACATCTGGTGCGCTAAGCTTTGCAGATAGATCGTCGGGATCCCCCACTCGTTCATCATGCGCCAGGGGCTCATGCCCGTCCCGCCACCGGCGCCGTCGATCGTCAGCAGGTCGATCTTGGTGTCGCTGCAGAACTTGATGGCCCGAGCCAAGTCAGCCGGACGATAGGCGCCGGTCTTGAGCGTCACGCGCTCGGCTCCGATGTTTCGAAGGTACTCGACTCGCTCGTAAAACTCATCCTCGTTGACCATCCCGAGCCGACTGTGCCGTTCGAATTCCGTCAGCGCGCCCGCCTTGTAAGCGCCGACCGAGGTCTTCACCGTCGGATCGGGCAGGACGATGTAGCCCCGATCCTTGAGCTGTTTGGCCCGGTCGAGCGTCATCAGCTTGACCTCGCCGCCGATGTCCTTGGCGCCCTGCCCCCACTTGATCTCGATCGTCTTGACCCCCAGTTCCTGCACGGCGTACTCGGGCACTCCCAGCCGACCGTCCTCGACGTTGTGCTGGACGATCACGTCCCCGTAACCGTCATAGAACTCCTTGAATCGTTGGACGCGACCCTCAAGCTCCGGCGATCGCTTGATCCTGCCGTCGACGATCTCGGCGTCCGGGTCCATCCCGCAGACGTTCTCACCGATGACGATGATGATCCCGGACAAGGCCGCACCGATCGCCATGCCGTCCCAGTTGAGACGGGCGATATCCGTCGACCCCAGCGCGCCGGTGAAGAGCGGCGCCTTCATCTGCACCTTGTGGATGTAGCCGATCTCCGTACTGACATCGACCGCCGGGAAGGTCGCCCAGTCAGAATCCGGCCTGACCCCCCAAGCACCAAGGGCCGTCCCATGGATGTTCAGATGGGAGTAATCCACCGGGTAGTCCTTGTCGCACCCGGCGGTAACCTGGCCGAACTTGGCCGGGTACAACACCTCCCGGCCGCGGAAGGATGATTTCCACACCTCGCAGCCACTCATACACCCGTCCAGACACTCATTGCACAGGCCGCTGAACGGCACGACGTCCTGTTGCGGCACACGATTCCGCGTTCGCGTCACCGCGCTGGCATTCACACGACTCAACGTCATCACGATTCCTCCAAGTTGCCCGAGAAGGCCCGTGCACGCTTCCCGCCGGTCGGGATTCGTGCAAATCAACAAATAAAGAACTTATATGTTTTCGATCTGGCGCTAGACGCCATACGTTCTCCAACCGACCAACGCTAGCACCGTCCGTGCCAACCGGCCCGATGGCCCTAAGCTTTTTCAGAAAAACATTTTAGGAATCGGCGCCGGCGGGAGGGCTTCCGGAGACCCTACCGTCTCGTAGGATCCAGCTCCGGCACGTGAGCCCTTCTGACCAACTGGTAGGATTGGGGGGTCGCGCCCACAGGTCGCACGCTCGTCAGGACGGAACCGTCGGCGGGAGCCCAGGCCGCCAGACCCGACCCGACCGTATATGCTCGATCAGCGCGGCTTGCTGGAAGTGCGGGCCTTTATGCACGACGAGCTCATTGCGACCCACAGGTCGGAAGCCCGCCGGAAGAGCGCATGCCTTCGTGCCCTTGGGGCGAGAGATCATCGAACGCAGCATTGAGCAGATCGGACAATCGCACGATGAAGGCGAAACGGCCCAAGCCGTTGCCGAGTGCTTCCCGACCATTCTCGAGGCCGTAACCAGATCGACTCTGCCGCCCCCGCAGAAGCCACTCTTCGCCATCGATGCGTGTATGCAGGATGACTATGACGCTATTGGGGACGCGGCGGACATCGTGTTCGAAGGGGAATTCCTCCCCACTGACGGGTCCGCGGTGGCCGATGAATTGGCTCGACGTTTGCAGACGACACGCAAGGACCAAGGCAACGACGCTCAGCGTGACTACCGTCGCGACTGCATCAGCGGGTGGCTTGTGGACGCGTTGAACCGCGCCGGCCGGCATGATGAGATCATGGCGATCTATGAAAGGGATGGTCGGAAAATCCGCCTACCCCTCTGCAACACCTATTCTGCAGGGGCGCGAAGATCGAACTCGGCCATACGCTTGTACAGAGTGGTTCTGCTGATATGAAGGCGGCGGGCGGCTTTGGAGATGTTCCAGTCCGAGCGTTTCAGTGCGTCGCGTACCGCCTCAGGCGTCAGGTCAGGACGAGACGCTTGTTGGGGAGGTAACCCAACAGGGCGCGTGCCTAGAACACATTGGAGGAGTTCGGGAGGGAGATGTTGCTCGGTGATAAGCGCCCCTCTTGCTTTGACGAACGCGTACTCGATGACGTTCTCGAGTTCGCGCACGTTGCCTGGCCAGCGATAGTCCAACATGAGGCCCATCGCCTTCTGGCGGATGCCTTCGATCGGCCGTCCGGTTTTCTGCCTGAATCTGTCAACGAAGTGCTGGGCGAGCAGGGGAATGTCGTCCCGACGCTCGCGCAAGGGCGGCAGTCGGATCGGAATCACCCGCAACCGATAGTACAAATCCTCCCGGAACTGACCCGCAGCGACAAGCTCGTCCAGAGGTCGATTCGCTGCCGCGATGACGCGGATGTCCACATGGATCGGCGTCTCGCCACCCACGCGCTCGATGGTTCGTTCTTGGAGGACACGGAGGAGCTTGAGCTGGATCCCGGTGGACACGTCGCCGATCTCGTCCAGGAAGATCGTCCCGCCATCGGCCGCTTCGAAACGCCCTCGCTTGTCGCGTACCGCGCCCGTAAAGGCGCCTTTGACGTGGCCAAACAACTCGCTTTCCAGAACGCTCTCAGCCAATGCGGAGCAGTTCACGGCGACGAACGGGCCGGCGGCCCGCGCACTGCGGTGATGGATCGCTCGCGAAACGAGTTCCTTACCGGTCCCCGTTTCACCTTCGATCAGCACGGTTGCCTCGGAGTCGGCGAGTTCCTCGATCATGCGGAAGACTTCCCGCATCGCCTTACTCTTGCCCACGATGTTGTGCAAGCGGTTCTGGCGACCGACATCTCGCCTCAACGCGGCAAGCTCTGTCACATCGCGAAGCAGCACCACACCGCCGCGCGCCGCATCACCGCCCCCCCGCAGCACTGCCGTATCCATCGATAAGACCTTGCGGCGACCCGAGGGCACCTCGATCTGCGTCTCGAAATTCTTGATGGCGCGTCGCTCACGGATCGAGGTCCGCAGCACAGATCCCGAAGCGCAGATCTCCTCGCCCAGGATGCAAGGACAACCGGCCTGAACCGCCTGGCCCGGTTCGACTTCCAGGATCTCACAGGCTGCCCGATTGATGCCCACGACGCAACCGGCATCGTCGATTATGACGATACCCTCCGTCAGACTGTCTAGGATGACTTGCAGATCCTCCTTTGTCATACTGCTGTCACTGGTCTTGGGCAGGGCCATCGATGTACTCCTCCCTTACACTAGTGTACACCAAATGAACAGCCATGTCCACCATGAACAGTTTTCCGTCGGCTCGGCCTCGGTCAGTTCCTGGCGACCCACAGCTAGATAACAAGCTGTAAGGACAATGGTTATGTAAGATTCTCTCCGGCGTCTCCCGATTGGCATGGGGCATGCTCAGCGCTGAGGTAGAAACCAATCGCCGCGAACGGAGGACTGAATTATGAAAACCGCATCTTCACAACCAACCAAACGTGTTCGATTCGCAAGACTGAGAGCTTGGAGGCGGAAGGCCCTGCTTCCCGTTGCGATCGTCCTGGCCCTATCTGGTCTGGGCGTGGCGACCCCCGGTTGCTCTGCAAATCGGCAGGAAGTCCGAGGTCCCGCAGCTCAAGCAGTGACGCCTCAGCCCAACAGTCCCATTGCCCGCAGGGCCCCCTCGGCATCCGAATTGGGAGAGGGTGTGTGGTGGTCGACGCCGTAATCGGCGTCGACCCCTCTTCCGTTCGGAGGGGCCGGGCATCTCGGAGGATCGTCATGGAGGCAGTGAACAGGCCAGAGGGTTGCAGTGCGCATGAGCGGACGGACCCGTGCCAGAGCAACGAACATGTCCGCCACGCCCGGCCTCGCCAAGGATGTCAGGAACTCGACTGCTACCTGCACGGAGTCGTAAAGCTCGGTGCGTCAGACCTCCACCTCAAGGCCGGCTCCCCCGCACGGATCCGTGTTGATGGGGAGCTCCGCACCGTCCAGGAAGAGGCGCTGCCGATCAATCAGTTGGAGAAGATGGTGTTGGGCATCCTGTCGGAGGACCAGCGGCTACAGCTCTTGTCTGACGGCGCAGTTGACTTAGCCTACGACTTCCGTGGCGCCGAGCGCTTCCGCATCAACGTGTTTCGCCAGCAGGCGGGCCTCTCTCTGGCAGCCCGACACGTGGTCCGCGACCTTCCCTCGTTTGAGGCGCTCCACTTGCCTCCGGTCATCGAAGCGATATCAGAAGCTCGCGAGGGCTTGGTGCTGCTGGCGGGGATCACCGGCAGCGGCAAAAGCACGACCATTGCGTCGATGCTGGAGCATATCAATCGGACACGGTCGGCCCACATCGTCACCCTCGAGGACCCCATCGAATTCCTGTACGAGGATAAGAGGTCCCTGGTCAACCAGCGGGAGATTGGCATCAACGTTCAGGACTTCCCGTCCGCCCTGCGTTCGCTGATGCGTCAGGACCCAGATGTGGTCCTGGTCGGCGAGATGCGAGACGCTGAGACGTTCCGTGCAGCGCTCCAGGCTGCCGAAACCGGTCATCTGGTGTTCGGCACCGTTCATGCTGCCAGCAGCACGCAGACCATCAGTCGGGTGCTGGACCTGTTTCCTGAGGAATCACACCGACTCGCGAGGCAGTCCCTCGTGTTCAATCTGAAAGCCATCGTGTGCCAGAAGCTCCTAGCGTCCATTGCTTCTGGGGTCTCTCGGGTGCCCGCGGTCGAGGTGATGGTCTCGACCCCCACTGTCCGAAAACTCATTGCCGAGGAGCGGGACAACGACCTGATCGAAGTCGTGCGAGGTGGCGACGAAGGGATGCAGAGCTTCACGGACAGCTTGGTGTCATTGCTGGAACAAGAACTCGTCGATTCAGGGGCCGCACGTGAAGCGGCCCCGAATCCCGAAGAACTCAACATGCGGGTGAAGGGAATCGTGACTCAGCAGTCCCGCATACTGGCCTGAGTGGCCTGGAGGACACAAGGATGGTGTCGAAGACGATGCAACCAAGCTCGTTTGCCCCGACCGAGGTGGCCAAGCAGGTGCAGGCGGCGTTGCTGCCGAGAATCTGTCGGCGCTGCAGCGGCGCCCACGTCGTGGCCAGACATCAGATGAGCCAAGCCGTCGGTGGTGATCTATACGACTTCGTCGCTGCCGAGAAAGGTCGATACTCGCTGGTCATCGGTGACGTGACCGGACACGAGGTGTTCTCGGCCCTCGTGATGTCCCTGATATTTG
>CAYMLO010000202.1:13099-14178 GCA_964390905.1 uncultured Planctomycetales bacterium
ACAGCAGGTCCAAAGGCCGTCTCGCCCCTGGACGTGATCGCGCTGGTCAACGATCTGCTATGCGACCTCAACGAGGAAATGCGATTCCACGTGATGATCGCCAGCCTGTTCGTCGGAACGGTAGATCCTCGGCGAAAGACAATGGTCTACGCGAACGCAGGACATCCTCCCCCGCTCGTCCGTCGCCGAAACGGCCGGATCAGCGAACTGGGCGCGACCTGCCCAGTGCTGGGCGTAGCGCGGCAACTCGACGGCTCCAAGGCCCGCGCGGATCTGAAAGACGTCCATCGTCTGCTGCTCTATACCGACGGGATTTCCGAAGCACGCAGTGCCGGCGGGAGTTTCTTGGGTGCCGAAGGGATCATCGACATCCTCTCGTCGAGCGGCAACCTGTCGGTGGAAGCGACACTGGACCGGTTGTTCGAACGGGCGATGGCTGTGGGTGGCGGCCGGCAGTCGGATGATATGACGGCCGTGCTGGCAGGCTTCGCGCCAACCGAAGCTTGATCGTTCGAGGGGGAGCGGAGCGTGCAGGGCAATGCTGTCGTGACGGGTTGGGCGACCCGGAAGGCAACGGCGCTGTTCGAATAGGAGGCCACGCGATGACGCAGACCAAGTCTTCATTCCTGAAACGACAATGGGCGTTTGCACTGGGGGGCCTGGTGGTCGGACTTGGTGAGGTGATCCATTACCTCGTGTTCAAGAAGTTCATCATGGTTACGACCGGGCTGGCGTGGATGTTCTCCACGGTCGAAGCCAACGTCACCCACACGCAAACGATCTCTCGGATGTATCCGCCCAACGTCCACTGGGTGATCATCGGGGCACTGCTCGCCGCTTGGCTGGTCGGACGGTTGGAGGGCGAGAGCCGGAACTGGATGAAGTACTCCCCGGGCATGCTGCTTCTAGCCCTGCTGGGTGGCATCATCTTCGGTTTCGGCACCCGAGTCGGCCCTGGCTGTACGACGCACCACATCTTCGGCGGATTGGGCGTCATGAGCATTGCCAGCCTGAGCATCGCGCTGCTCGGCCTGCCATTCGCCTTCCTGACGTTCGAGGTCATGGGTCGTCTGGGCTAC
>CAYMLO010000203.1:0-14153 GCA_964390905.1 uncultured Planctomycetales bacterium
GGCGCCCGGCTTGTTACGCCCAAGCACCTTGGCCGATACAACCAACGGTGCCGAAACCGCAGCCGTCTTCAGGAAGTCTCTACGGTCCATCATGATCCTCTCACTGACTAGGAATCTTGATTCCGCGGATACCGGCGGCGCATGCCCGAGGATGGGGGGAGCCGGGAGTCGCCTCGCGGCTCATATTGGCCCGCCATTGCGCCTAATTCCACCGACGGTCAGACGCCTTTGGCCCATTTCGCGGAGTCATCCCGGCGCGCCCGGAGTCCGTGGGCCGTCCACGGACCACCTGTGCGCAACGTACTTCGGCGATCCCGGGCCGGTCAAGACCGAAATCGAAACTGTTGTGTTGGTGTTCAGGGCTCATAGGGCCGCTCGGGCTGGACAAGGGCCTCGCGATGGGCGTGTTCGAGGACCTCGGGATCGACCCCGCAAATGATGTCCGGTGGGATCGGGAGGCACCGATTCACACAGCACCGCATAGCGCCCGCTTGGCGGCGGTGATCCGGGCGATTCGGGAGTGCCACTCGTTGATCTCTTCTCCCAGACTAGCCAACCGATTCAGGATGTCATCAAAGAACGAGGCCTCGCCGAAGAGCATGACCCCCATCGATTGGTAGTCGCGGCGGAGGTCGGGAAGTCGTTCGTCTTGCGGAAGCAAGTGGAAGCTGCCTGGCTTCGCCTGCATGTATTGGGTCCAGGCACAGTGATAGAGGCGATCCTTGTGAACGCACACGTTTTAGAGCAGGCCGAGGTCAACGAGGGCCTCATCCTTGACCACCGTCTAGGCCATGACGGCAATGTCGGCGTAGTGGCGCGAGTACCTTGGCAGTGGCGGGTTGTCCAGCGAACGGTGGAACTCGGCATAGAGGATAGTGGCCTTTTCCAAGAACGTACGTCGGGCAACGACGGTTGTCACCGAACAGCTTGGATCCCCAAGGAAGCGGGGGGAACGTTCGGCTGCGAACGGTCGAATCGCACAGTCCTCGTTCGGGATCGGTTCAGCATGCGTGCCAAGTTCGATAACCACTCGGCGATCGATGTAGTCGAGGGCTGTACCCAAGGCAGTGGGTACTCGAGCTCAACAGCATTGGGATCGGAAGCGTGGGTTGCGTTCTCCAAGAAGGCCACCTCAAGCTCTCGGTAACGTGCCCAGAAACGCTCTCGGGATTGTTCGAGCAAGGCGGGGATCTGGTCATCATGCAGCCGCGCGATGCGCTTCAGGGCGGACCGGATGCGCTTGGGGCTCCTGAAGTCGAGATGGCGTGTGATCACACGCTTGTCGTCCGAGAGGAGCCTCTCCGGACGGCGAACCACCTGGATCTTCGCAGCTTCCATGCTCGCGTCTCCTAATCCCAGCCGCAAAGCTGATCACCAGTAGATGAAAGACAGGTGTCAGAACTGCCACGGTGCAACGACGGGTCCTCGCGAGCGGACGTGCTCGACGTAGCACCCCGTGTACGGCGTCGGTGGCTTGCCGTAATTCTCCCCCTGGTCCAAGATCCGATAGACCACAATGCCGTGCCACTTGCCGTCGCGCAGTCGTAGCGTCGCACCGATCGGGTGATCGACCTTCCAGCGATCGCTGCCCGGAGGCGGGCCGAACTCCGCATGGCTGTCTCGGGCGACGATTGGGGCGAGCAGCTTGGACCTGTCGGACGAAACCGGATGCAGGCAGAGGATCCGCCGATCGTGCCCGGGCCGATTCGTGGCGATGTACGGCGAGCCGTCGGCGGCCTGGTTCAGACAGATCGGTGCGCCAGAGCGCGCCCGCTTGAGGTAGAACATCTGCTGCCAGGTCTCGCCGCCGTCCGTCGACCGCCACAACGGCACGTCGCCGTACGACCCACGTCGTCCGCCCCGGGCCGAGAAGAGCAGGCTGCGGTCGACGTCCCGGATCAGGCTCGGCTCGAACCAACACGTATTCGGATCGGTCACGGGCACGAAGGACACCGGGCGCCATTTCCCTTCATCGCACCGAAATCGGGCCACCCCTGCAACCAGCCTGTGACGACCGAACCGCTTCAGTTCGTTCCGGTCCTTCAGGCAGCTGATGGAGAAGAGCAGGTCGTCCCCGTCCGGAATGGCAGGCGTCAGCCCCGGCGCCATGATCTCCCAGCCGTCGGGCGTCTTCCACGACCGCCGCTCGCGCTTGCTGACGGTCCGAAACGTCTTGCCGTCATAGGCGAACTGGTAGTCCTCCCGAAAATGGTAGGTCGTATGATCGCGAACGTAGCGCTCGCGGAATTCGGCCGGGTACGATTCGGCCTGGGCGATACCAAAGCCCGTTCCCGCGTGGGGATGGGGCGAGCCGTCCGGACGCTGCGCGCCCAGCGGCACGACCCCCCCGATGATGGGGAACTTGACCATGATGACTGGCTTGGAGGTGTTGGGGTTCACCATGCGTGTTGCCCGCGATAGTGGGATCGGCGGGCGGGCGGCGATCTTCCCTACGTCGCCGAAGAGATAGAGGTCGTCGCCGACCTCGAAATCGCCGTAGGGACTGCCTTCAAACCGGATGTTGACGATCAGCCCGGCCATCGTCGGGCCTAGTTGGTACGCGGTGCCGAGTCCGTACCGCCAGGTCTCGCCCCTCGCCACATTCGGCGGCACGGACAGATCGGCCGGTCCCCGCGTCACGCCGGTGATGCCGCAAGGCTTCTTGGGGGTCGGCGCGGCCGCCGCGATCAACAGCGATACGACATAGGTCATCCCAAGGCCCTCCAGGTGGTGGGATGCCTCACATGAGCCCTGGACATCGTACCGGATCCAACGGCGGGTGGAAGCATCCACGTAGGAGGGCACCGATGCCAAGAGCCGGACGTTCAGCGTGTCGGCTCGCGATGGTCGCTTGCCTGGGCAGCTCAGGATGGTTAGGCTCCGCTTCCGGGTTCGGAGTGGGGCTCCGCAATGCTCTTGATGGGTACAATCCGACGCACACGGAGAACGAGGCAATGGGCAAAGGCACTGACTGGGTCGTTGCTCGGAGAACCGCGCTGAGTCGTGGCGTTCTGGCAGTTTGTCTGCTGTCGATGGGGCACCCCTCGCGAGCCGAAACCAATCTCCGCTTCTATCAGAGCTTCGACGCAGATCTCGTGGCGACGCATGCCTGCGGGCCAGCGGAGCCCGTCGTCTCTCAGAACGTGACGTCAGCCGAGGGAAGGGTGGGCAAAGGCGTCCGTATCGGCACGGGCAGCAAGCTCGCCTACGCGACCGAGCGCCACGTCAACCCGGGCTCGGGGACCATCCTGCTGTGGATCAAACCGGCGGCCGCGTCGCTGAAGTCGAAAAGGACGCTCTCCATCGTCGACTGCGGCAACGCCGACGACAAGAACAACGACGTCTTCCTAGCCTACTTCCCACAGCTCCGAGCCTTCGGCGCGACGTTCGATGCGATCGGATACCGCGCCTTCTATGACAAGCGCACGACGTTGGTGGCCGATCGCTGGATCCACCTGGCCATGACCTGGAAATGCCAGCGGGGCATTTGCATCTACTGCGACGGCGTCCCCGTCCTCGACAAGAGGCTCACGTGGGCGCCTACGCCGGTCTCGAGCAGGTTCACCGTCGCTGTCGATCGATCGCTCGAGCATCCCGTCTGCGGCGTTTTCGACGAGCTCGCCATCTACGATCGTGCCCTGAGCAAGGAAGAAATCGAACAGCACGCCGGAAGGACAAAAGGGCCGCTGCCTACCGTTCCATATGCGGCGCCCTGCGCCGGCCCGTTGGTCCAGCCCGGGACCGACGTGACCGCCTACATGAACCGCGAGCAGGTCGAACCGCTCGCGCCGCGGCCTGAGATCTACGACCTTGAGCACCGCGTCATTCACTACGACAAGAAGGCGTACTGCGGACACCCGCTCCAGACGGTCTTTCGATACTACGGCAAGGGCGAGCTTGTTGTCGGGCATAACCATGCCCCGTGCAACTACGCCGTCAAGACCGACGTCCAGCATGGTCCCGGCGGATATCACGGTCGGGCCGTTCAGCTCCTCCAGCGGTCGACCGACTACGGCAAGACCTGGCCGAAGAAGTACGACGTCATCATCTACAGGGAGAGCGCGCCGCCTGCCGTCAAACGGGCCTTCATCTTCCAGCCCGACGCCCCGCGCCAGCAGATCGACATGTTCGACCCGAACTCGCTGTTCTTCTTCGCGCGGACGTGGTTGCCCGAACGCCACGGCAAGGTCCTCTGCTTCGGGCTGCGCTCGCCAGACCGCGGTCGAACGTGGGAAAAGGTCCCCACGATCCTCTGGAATCCCTTCGACAAGGGGTGGGACCTCCTCAAGAGTTGCCACCCGATCCTACGGATGCCCGACGGCAAGACCCTACTGGCCGCCATGGCGATGAACATGCCCGGCGCGCCCAAGCACAGCGGTCCGGTGCTCTACCGATCGATCGACAATGGCCTGTCTTGGGAGGACCTCGGCCTGACGCGCGCTATTCCGCGCGGACGCACGGAAGGGCGGTTCACCTATCCGGGGATGCTCCGCATGCCCAACGGCGACCTCCACTGTTACTACCTGCATATCGGACGCGGCTACGCCGTCAAGAACGTGCAGAACGCCATGTGCGTGAGTGTTTCGAAGGACGACGGAGCGACCTGGACGGATCCGCTGCCCATCGCCGGCAAGGGACGAGGTGTGTGGCGAAATCCGGCTAGGCCCAACGAGAAAGGCGTGTATGCAAGGCCCTGTTACCGCGCTCCGTGGCCCATACTGCTGCAGGACGGGCGAATCCTCGTCTTGTTCGGACGAACGCGGCAGCCGAGAGGTATCGGCGGCGTGCTCAGCAGTGACGGCGGCAAGACCTGGTCGCACGAGTTCGCGATTCGCCTCGACCGGGAATCGGGTGAATTGGGCTATCCCGTGGCCTGTCAGTTCGAGGACGGGCAGATCTTCGTCGCGTACTACTACACAATACCCGACGGCAACAAGTTCGACGGCACCCGCTGCATGGCTGCCAGCGTCTTTCGTGTTCGATGACCTTCGTGTATCCACTGCCATGACGAAGAGGACAAGCGACTGTCGGCCTGGCGTTGTCCTGAAGAGCACCGTTGGCATCTTGACGTCTCTGCTGGTCGCATCCGCGACCGGCGAGGCGCAGCGACGCGTCTACGGCTTGACGTGTAGTGTGACGTCGCCGGTGCCGTACCCAAAGCTCCCGATGGACCCGGTGATCGACTTCGCCGCGTTGATTCGCGATGCCCGTCTTCCGGGAGTGCTGGACCCGGGCTCGATCTGCGTCGTGGACCGCAAGACAGCAAAGGCCGTTCCTCACGCGCTGACCGAGGACTTCGCCTACGGCGACAAGGGGCGTGTGCAGTGGGTCATCGAAGAGCCCACACACACGGAATACGAGATCCGCTTTCGGACTGCAGCTCGACGCCAGCCGCTGCTGCCGCCCAAATTCACGCCGATGATCGGGACCGGCGATCTGCTTCGCTACAACGCAGCCAAGCCTAGGCCCTTTGCGCTTCCGTACGTCAGCCGACTGGTCGACCTGACAGGCGACGGCAAGCGCGACCTTGTCGGATGTTGGAGCTATGCCTACGCACCCGGTTGGCCTTGGGGAGGCGTCTTCTGTTACCCTCGCGCTGGCGGCAGTGACGCATTCCGCTTCGGCGATGTGGTTCGCGTCCGCTACGTGGACGATCCGGACGGGACCGACTTCAAGCATTTCATCAGCGGCTACCTACACGCCGACGTCGTCGACCTGAACGGCGATGGACGTCCTGATCTTGTCCAGACGTCCATGGTCGGCCCCAAGTTCTTCGGCAAGGGAAACACCGACAAGTCCATTCATCTCTACCTCAACGCGGGACGGCGCGACGCAGGAGGAATGCCCGTGTTTGTCGCCGCCGGGCGTCTCGAGCATCCCGTGGGCTGGTGGGGGCCGGTGCGAGCGGTCGATCTTGATCGGGACGGTGCGGTCGACTTCGTCGTCGGCGCGTTCTACCGCGACCAGCAGGTCCACCCGGATCGATCGAGCTACTGGTTGAGGAATACGAATCAGAAGGGCTGGCCGATTCGCCTCGCCGACCCGGTCAAGCTCGACGCCGGCCGTCGGCCATGTTTCTATGACATCGACGGTGACAACGCGCTCGACGCCGTGTGCGTTGTCAGGGACCCCGACGCGCCGAGACCTTTTCTGGAGAACCGCGTCGCGTGGCGAAGGAGCGTCGGCGGCGTTCCCCCCCGCTTTGGCCCGCCCGAGATGCTCGCCGACATCGACGTCCCGCAGGCGTTCCTGGTCGCCGCCGTTGGCAAAGGAGAGCCGCGAGGTCTGCTCGTCTCCTACAACTACTACCGAGACATCGCGTTCTACCGGCAGATGTCGGGAGCCCAGGACAAGCCGCGCTTCGAACGCGTTGATCCGCTGTCCGACTCGGCCGTCGTCACCTTGGGCGATCAGGCGACGCCATTCCCCTGCGACTGGGACGACGACGGCGACTGGGATCTGCTGACGGGGAACGGTCACGGTTGGGTCCGAGTCCTGATCAATGGGGGCACGAACGCCAGGCCGAGCTTCTGTTTGCCGCAGCCCGTTCTATCGGAAGGCAGGCCGATTCGCATCTTCATGAGCCGTGTGTTCCCCGGGCTCGAGGAGTACCACCACAACATGGGCTACCCTCACCCGGTGTTGATCGACTGGGATGCCGACGGACGGGGCGACCTGATGCTGCCGAACATCACGAACCGCATCTTCTGGTACAGGAACACCGGCACGCGAAAACGACCCAAGTTCGGCCCGCGTCGTCAGGTGGTCTGCGACGGCTACCCGGAGACGCGCGAAACGCTCCGGGCAACGGCCAACTTGCTTGGGGCCGGTACGAAGACGTGGAAGAAGCGCGTGCCGGACAGGCTCAGTCCGTTCTACTGGCGATGCCGCGCGGCGTTTGGCGATCTAACCGGCGACGGCTTGCCGGACATGATTACGTCGGACGGCATGACACGCGAGGCGACGTTGTTCGTTCAGTATCGCGACGGACAGGGGAACCGGAGCCTGCGAAGGCAGGGCGCGCTCAGGCTGACTGACGGGACGACCTTCACGAGCCGCTTGGGGCAGCCCGGTCAGTACTTCCTGGCGGACTGGGATGGCGACGGCCTGCTGGACCTGATCTTCAATCAGGGGCCAACGCTCCAGACCGCACCGGCCGTTTTCCGCAACGTGGGGACGAAGACCGAGCCTCAGTTCCACACCCCGGTTGAGCTGACGTGCTTCGGGGAGTCCATGAAGGGCATCGCCAAGCACGGTCCGTACTATGGCATTGGCGACCTGGACGGCGACGCCAAGCCGGATCTGCTCGCCTGTCTCGAGATCGGCACCTACGCGTTCTTCCGGCGAACGGCCCTGGACATGAAGGCGCGTCCCCGCTTCGTGCTCGGACGCCTTCGAGAGGTGGACAAGACCGAACTCCGGAAGAACAGCAAGGGCGTGGGGCATCGACGGGCTGAGATTGTTCAATCGACCGCCCATCCTGCCCGATCACCCACTGCCGCTCGTCCCAAGGAAGCCCGTGACCATCGCGCTTCGGGTCGGGGAGGACACCCTCCCATCGAGCCCCCAACGAGACGCCCCGACCGTCGAGCTGTGTGTCGAAGTGCACGAGTTGGCCAAGGCGGAAGACATCGCCGTGAAGCTCAACGGCAGGTCGTTGACGCGCGCGACGACACCCTCCGCCTGGATTGCGTACCCGGTTGGTCTGCAGATCGTTCGCAAGGGCGTCAATCAAGTTGACGTGATACTCGAGAAGTCCCCAAACATGAAGCCCGCGCTTGCCGACTTGCTGCTCTGGGTTCGCTATCCCGGACCGTGCGAGTAGAATTCGATTCCGTCCGCTGAGCAGGTTCACAGGAGTCCAATTCCGATGAGCAAGACGCATGACGAGCCATGCATCGATCGTCGTCGGATACTGCAATCTGCAGCCGTGTTCGGAGTGGCCGGCAATCTCCCGACGCTCGCGTCGCCAGCATCCAGCCCGGAGCCCAAAACGGCGTCCAGTCGCGCTCGACCGCACGTCATCGGCATCTACTGCCCGCTCTGGCACCGTTACGACCACATGGACTCATGGCACGGATACGGCTGGTGCGAATGGGAGCTCGTCAAGGACGCCATCACTCGGTTCCCAGGTCACTACCAACCCCTCCGCCCTTCGTGGGGCTTCTTCGACGAGTCGGACCCCAAGTGGTCGCAGCGTGAGATCGACCTGGCCGCCGACCACGGCATCGACGTGTTCTTGTTCGACTGGTACTGGTACTCGGGCGTGCGCCTCATGGAGGAGGCCCTCGAGAACGGCTTTCTGAAGGCGCCGAACCGCGACCGCCTGAAGTTCGCCCTCATGTGGGCCAACCACGATTGGGCCGATTACTTCCCCGCCCCCTATGACAAGCCCTGGAACTCGTGGCTACCGTCACGCCATAGCCCCGCCGATCTCGCTCGGGCCATCGACTACTGCACTGACCATTACTTCCGCCAGCCCAATTACTGGACCGTCGAAGGCCGGCTGTTCTTCAGCATCTTCGCCCCTGGCCGTTTCATCAGCCAATTGGGCGGTGCCGAAAAGACGAAGTCGCTTCTGACCGCCATCGACGGCAAACTCAAGCAAGCAGGGCTGTCGCCGCTCCACTGGAACGCGATGACGGCCGACCCCAAGCTTGTCCCTGAATGCCAGCGAGCCGGATTCCTCTCGACCACCAGCTACAACATCATGTCGGCGGGCAAGACGTCCGCGGACCTCACGCAGGAATATGGCGACCTGATCACGGCCCACGTCGACGGTTGGAAAGGGATGGCGCAGACGTCGCTGCCGTACTGTCCGGTTGTCACGATGGGCTGGGACGTCACCCCGCGATGCGAACGGAACGTCCCATTCCCCTTCGCCAAGACCAACTACCCGTACACGCACGTGGTCGTGGGCAACACGCCCCAACGTTTCGGCCGCCTTTGCGGGCTGGCCGCCGAGTTCGTCGCCGGCGATCCGAAGCGCCCGCCGGCCGTCTTTGTGAACGCGTGGAACGAGTGGACGGAAGGCTGTTACCTTCTGCCCGAGGAGAAGCACGGCACCGGGTACCTCAAGGCATTGAAGCAGACTCTCGGCGGCTAACGGGAGTCGAGCGCGTCTGGCAGAAGGAGCAGGCATCATAGCGTCAAGCGGAGTCTCGGCGGTCGTTGCAGCTGCCGCAGTTGTGCATTCGGTCGGCGGGGGGGCGGACGTTCGCGTCGGGAAGGTCCGAATCATCAAGCGGGGGTGTCCCTCCCGAGAACTTCGTCCTCATTGATGACAAAGGACTCACGCGATCCTTAGCTCGAGGTCCTATCGGCCACCATCCACGCGCACGAAGTCTCGGCTTGGAGGACGAAATGAGCATCGTCAACATGATCGCGTACGTGCTCCGAGCATCGCTTCTGGATCGCGCGACGGTTGCCCGATCGGACGTGATCGTCAGTTGGAACTTCAAACACATCGTGCACGTCGACAAGATCCGGTTGTTCAACGGGGTCAACCTGCGGGAAGGGTATCCAATGATCGACGTCCGCTCTCCCAAGGACGTGGTGTGAACGACCCCCAGGCCCAAGACCTTCGACTGCGTCGCCATGAAGAACCGCATCCAGGGCGAGCTGGCGGAAGAACGCTCTCGTGTCGGTGAGGAGGAGCTTGCCCGTCGCCATCGTGAATGGGTCAAGACATCGAACGATCCGCTCGCCCGCTGGTGGCGAACCGTCAAGGGAGTCGCCATCTGACGAAGCTGGATTCAAGGGCGAGGGGTCATGGGTTGGCTCCTTTGGTCTTCTTGCATCCCTGCAATGCTACTTGCCTGGGTCGTCGGCATGCTGAGAGAGGCTGCGCCAGAGCCAGGCAACTGGACTGTCCGACGTCGCCAGCTTCTGCCGCGTTCGCTCGCGAATCTCCTCGTCTCTGAGTCCCCGGTATTCCGCTGCGAGCTTCGCCTGGATCTGGTCCTTCAGCTCGATGCAGTCAAATCGCTTCGCGGTTCGCATTCAAACGACCTCCCTTGGGGTGCGGATCTCGATCGATGGATAGCCTTGCTGTAGGTTCACCGCATTGAAGCATCGGATCTTCTCCCAATGCACGATGTGCCTGAAGTTCCAGCAGGTCCGCGCGGGCCACTGTGGCCAGGGCAATATGGTGTGCATCCGCTGCGTGACTCGCACCCACGACTCGCGCGCGTAGGTAGGCATCGCGGAGTTGCTCGGACTCCTCGTCCCTCAACACCTGCTCGACCGAACCTGCCGGCAGCCCAGCCAAGAGCTCTTGCAGCTCCCTCGGCGCCGCGGCCAACTCGTCGGCCAGCAGGTCCGACAGCAAGAGGATCATCTTGTCGTCACGAACCCGCTGCACCAGGGACATGCTGTCGGCCGCGAACTCCTCATCGAGGCAGCCGCCAATGACGGAGGTATCGGCGTAGACGCGAGGCTTCTTCACGTTCGCCTCCCCCTTCCCCACTTCCCTCTTCACACTTCCCTTTTCTCTTCTCCCTGTTCCGAAGCCTACCACATCAGCCGGGGGCGAGCGACCTCCGCAGACAATGGAAGAGCACGGTGTTCCTTGGCCCCCGACCGACGACACCGTGCCCCCACGCCAAGGCGCTGCTCTGCTTAGAGACCGTCCTTGTGGCCTGCCCTGCGGGATCTGACAAGGAGCAGCAGTCCACCGCAGACCCCGAGGGACGCGAGCGCGCCTGCAGTGACGCATCCCCCGTCCCCCTGTCCGTCTCCATCGGGCGCGATTTCGGCGAACTCGGCCACCACCATTCGATTCCTGTCTATTGCGACGCTGGCCGTGTTGGCGTCTTGGGCATCGACGCCATGCCAGCCGACGAACTCCCACCCGTCGTTGGCTGACGCAACGAGATGAACCGTGCTGTTGAAGTCGTACAGCCCAGTTTCCGGAACCGCCGTGCCGTCCCCCCACACGACCACCTCCAAGTACTGTTGCTCGGGAGGAACCAGAGCGAGGAGCCGCAGGTTCTTGAGGCGCGCCACGGCGTTGACGTCGCCCATGGATTCCAGGACCAGCTTGATCTCGACGGTCTGGCCCTGGGCGAAAGAGACATTCACGAACGGCGTCGTGACGTAATCGTCTCCGTCGAAGTCCGCACCGATCGCCGACCACAGCAAGACGCCATCACAGTAAAGCGCCAAGAAGTCGCCATCGCCCGCTTCCGTGAACAGGTACTCGAAATCGAACCCGTCGGCCTCCTCGGGGATGTCAAGCGAGCGCGAAACCGACGCCGAGGAGCCCTCAGCCAGTTGGATACCGTTGGGTATCTGGCTCACGTTCCCGAACGTGTCCCACTCGTCGGTGGCGAGATCGACTTCGGCAATCGGGGTCGACACGGAAGTCGCTGGACCCCACTCCGGGTCCACGGGATAGAGCGCTCTGCCGACCTCCTCACGGCCAAGGCAGAAGAGAGAGAACCAGTGGCCCTCGCTTGCGGGATACGCGCCGTTGCACGCTCGGCTCCACGGCCACCCGGCATAGCGGCCGTCCATGGGAAACGCACGCCATATCCACCCTAGCTCGACCCTGTATAGCTGGGAGAACGTGGGGTTCAAGATGGTCTCTAGATACCACTCCATCGGGTAACCGTGTTGAGGACCGCCAAACACAGCTCCCGCACTCCGGAGACCGTAAACCAGCTCTGCGGCAACCCGCAGGTCCACATTCTGTGTGGCATCCCTGTACGGTTCGCCATACGCCGAGTAGTAGCTATCGACAGCGATCATTCGGGCGGCCAGTTGTGAGACCACTGGGTCTAAGTAGACCTTGCCACCACTACAATGGGCCAGCCAGTTCTCCGGCGCATCCCACAGCGTGACCCGCCGAATGTTCAAGACGGTGGAAGCGGCGCAATGGCTGACGACGGCCGCACCCAGGCTGTGCCCCAACAGATGGAACGCGGGTCGACCAGTCAGGTGCTCTGAGAACAATGCCTCAAGCGCATCGGCCAGCAGACGCCCCTGGGTTCTTACTTTGTTTGTGGCGGGCAGAGGCGAAACCGGCGTCGAGGATCTGGCCTCGTACATCCAATCCCAGGCAAGGATGTTTGTACCAGGCGAGCGCTGCGATATCGCTTCCGCCAGCTCTGTCCAAATGCGCCTGGGTTTGTTCAGAGATAGATGCCTGTCGCGATTCCACCCGTGCACGAGAACCACGGTAACTCTCGCCGGATCGACATAGCCGGCCTCGATGTCGTCCTCCGACACGCTGACGAACTCGTTTCCGTCATAGCGATTGAGCCGATTCATCCGAAATGTCTCGTCAGTACTGTCCGTTAGCCCAGAGTCATCTTCGACAATCAGCGTAACGGTGTACTCGCCGGGAGCAGTGTAAGTGTGCTTCACGACTTGGCCAAGGAGGGGGGTACCGTCACCAAGATCCCAGTAGCAGTTCACGATCTCGCCGTCTGGGTCAGTTGAGGATGAGGCGTCGAATACTATCTCCTGCCCCACGACGGGGCTCTCGGGTTCATACGTGAAGGAGGCAACCGGTGCCCGAACTCCCTGGCACTTCACCCCGGTTCCCGCCACATCGTAGGGAACAGAAGACAGCTTCAGGTTTTCGAGAGTCCCGTATCTCTCAAGCACCCACTCTTTGGGTCCCCAGTCGGTTATGCTAACGTGCCCAGACGCACCCTCTTGTCCGAGCTCTGACCAGTGGACTGTGTATGTCTCCTCATTCGGGACCTCAATGAGTGTGGTGTCATGAAGGTCGACCACGTGAACGCGATCCCAGTACGGCCAATCAGGCCGGTCCGCTCGCCCACGTTTCGACACTACGAGATGAGGGTAATCGCCCGTCATGTTCCCTTGTATGTACCAACTTGAGAAACCGGGAGTGACTTTCATGAGGGTGCTGAGGTCTTCGAGGAGAACCGTTGTTCTTACAGCCATATGGGTGAAATAGTCCCCGCTATACCAAGGATTTGTGGTACAGGCTTCGGTCAGCGCAACCCTTCCGCAGCCGCTCCAGACGAATTCCTGTGCGTTGAGTGTGACGCGCATGTCGCCCTGATACTCGAAAGCATCAGCAACTGGCCTACCCGACGCGTTAGTGTTGGCCGCAAGCGCATAGTGCACCCCCGTCCCTTCTATCCACGCCTCCATGCGATCGCTCGTACCATCGAAATGTGGTTTGCTCCTGGACTCCCTGCACGCAAACGCGCCGCTGAGCTGGACTGCCCCGCTCACGCTTATCGAGTTCAGGTGGGAGACCAGATCGACTTCCTTCCTCTCAAAGACGAAGGTGACAACGGTCACCTCGTCTGCTGGCAGATACACGTCCTTGCGCCGAGTCATTCCGTTGAACGTAGCCCGGATTGTGTGCACGCCCGCAGGAAGTGATATCCACGTTCCGCACTCTTCGGGGCCGGCGCCGTACCCGATGAATGTGTCACCGTCGAAGAACTCGACGCTCTCCGTGGATACGCCCTCAATGGTAGTGATCTCAATTCCCTCTGGATTGACGGCCTGGGCAATGATGTGCGAGGTGCCATAGCCTTGCTGGCCAAGGGAAAGAGCGGGGTACAGCACCCAGGTACCAACAGCAGCGAAGACCGCGAGGCACGCACCCCAGCACGATTTCCCACCCTTAATGTCAGCCATTCTCCCTCCTCCGCCAAGGTCTTCGGGAACGCCTACAACCTAGCACGCCCCCCGATCCGCTTCAATGGACGGGTGGACAACGTAGCGGAACAGGAAGAGCAAGAAGCTTACACTTCATCGACATGAAGCTAGCCTCGGCACCCAGGCGCGGCGGGGACCCAACGCCCACTCAAAAAAAGGGTAAGAAAAAGGGGACATTCTACTTTTCTGCTGGTCCGCGGCCCGCTCCATAACCGGGGCGTCGCAAAGTCCCGATGCCCACCCGAACCAGCGACCGACGACGCAATCCCCACCCGCATGGCACACCACTGCGCCGTGGAGAACCGCCCACCTCAATCAAAAAGTAGAATGTCCCCTTTTCTCCTCCTGCATTCGCGCCTACACCTCCTCAGGCACGACGTAGGGCTTTCGGTAGTCTCGCGTCAGCAGCTTGTCGGATTCGGGGTCGCCGATGAAGCGTTCGGTCTTGGGGTCGAAGTCGAGCGTTCGGCCGGTGCGGTAGGCGATGTTGGCCAGGTGGCAGA
>CAYMLO010000204.1:0-14151 GCA_964390905.1 uncultured Planctomycetales bacterium
CCCCCTCGGCCTGACCGGCCTGATGCTGGCCAGCATGATGGCCGCCATGATGTCCAGTTGCGACTCGCTCATGATCGCCATGTCGGCCCTGTTCACCCAAAACGTCTACCAGCGCTACCTCGTCAAGGACCGCGATCAAGGCCACTACCTGCTCGTCATTCGCATCGTGTCGGTTTTCGCGGTGGTGTTTGGCTTGGCCTGGGCGTTCTACTTCAGGGACCTGTTCCACGGCCTGGAGCTGTTCTGGAAGCTTAGCGCGCTGATCGGCATCTCGTTCTGGCTCGGGCTGCTGTGGCGGCGGACGAACCGCTACGGGGCGTGGGCGGCGTTCCTGGTGGCGTCGATCGTTTTCATCGGCACCAGCAAGGACTGGGGGTGGATTCCGCTTCCTCCCTACACCGACGGCGCGCTGGCGTTCTGGCCCTTCACCGTCGGCAGCGCCGCCGCCTGGTCCTACGTCTTCTATCTCGCCGCGGGCTTCCTCGCCGGGATCGTCGTAACCCTCATCACCCCCCCCGAGCCGGCTGAGAAGATCCAGAAGTTCTTCACGTTGATCAGCACCCCCGTCGGGCGCGAGGACGAGCTCCGCGCCAAGGGCATCGAGATCCAGCATGAAGGAGATCGCCACTGATGGCCGACCAGGAGCCCAAACCGGTCGACGACGCCGCTGCGGCTCGCGAATCGGCGCGACCGCCCCTGACGGTCGCCGACGAGAAGACGCGCGGCTTCTGCGGATGGTCCGTCTTCGCCCCCCAGAGGCAGACGTGGCTGGGCTTCATCCTCGCCTGGATTTGCGTTCTGGCCATCATCTGGCTCACCAAGATCCTGGCACAAATCGGAAGCTGAGGCAGCCGCATTAGTGATTAGTGGACCGCCCAAGGTAGGCACATCGCGCGCTGTGGAGTGGCCCTGCGACCTCTGGCCCCTGACCCCTGACCCCTGAACCCTGAACCCTAGCCCCTAGTTCTCCCCCCCCAACCGCCGTCGGACGTATTCAGCCCGCGCGGCGCTCCGCGCTTCCCCATCGAGGTCTGCGCCGCGGAGCTTCTGCAGGTGGGCGGGCTGGGTCAGGACGAACAGCTCGTTGACCATGTCCATGCCAAGCCGGTCGATCCGGCCCAGGTGGATGCCCATGCGGAGGTGACTCAGCAATGCCAGCGCCTCGTCCGTGCTGAGCGCCCGGGCCGTGCTGAGCAGCCCGTAGGCACGCCAGATCTTGTCATCCAGGATCACCGCCTTCTCCTGCGTCAGAAGCTGACGGGCCTGCTTCTCGTAGTCGATGATCTTCGGGATGACGATGTGCTTGAAGTCGTCGATGATTTCCTCTTCGCTCCGCCCGAGCGTCGTCTGGTTGCTGACCTGGTAGAAATCGCCCGTCGCCTCGGTGCCTTCACCGTACAACCCGCGGATGGCCAAGCGCATGTCGCGAGCGGCCCGGATCACACGCTCCATCTCGCCCGTCATGCGCAACGCCGGCAGATGCAGCATCACCGACACCCGGATGCCCGTTCCCACGTTGGTCGGGCAGGCCGTCAAGTAGCCGTACCGATTGTGAAACGCGTAGTCCAGCCGCGACCCGAGCATGTCGTCGACCCGGCTGATCTCCTGCCACAGTTCGTCCAACTGCAGTCCGCTGCGCAGGTCCTGGATGCGGAGATGGTCCTCCTCGTTGACCATCAGGGCGAGCGTCTCGCGGCTGCTGATCGCCACCCCGCGGCTGCCGACCCCCTCCGCCTGCTGGCGGCTGATCAAATGTCGCTCCACCAGCACGCGTCGGTCCAGCTCGCCCGTGTCCTCGATGTCGACGTAGAAGGTGGGATCGGGCAGCCCGAGCTGCTCGATGTGTTCGCGAAGCATCCGCTGCAGTTCGGCCCGCTGGCCTTCGGTGGCCTTGCCCAGGAACGGGAACCCCGCTACGTTCCGGGCCAGCCGGATCCTCGAGGAGATGACGATGTCCGACATCGGCCCGGTGCCGCTCAGCCACTCGCCAGCTCGCTTTGCCAAATCGTCTATGTTCATGAGAGTTCCAGCGTCCTGATCGTATCGCGCAACGAGGCGGCTGTTTCATAGTCCTCCCGCTCGACCGCCTCGTTCAGCTCCCGACGTAGGCGGATCAGTTCCCTCCGCTGTTTCCCTGCGTCGTCGGAACGCCCCTTCGGCGTCTTGCCCACGTGGTGGGTGGCCTCCTCACCGTGCGCCCGCTGGAGCAGCGGCACGAGGGCCTCCTCGAATACGTCGTAGTCGGCCGGACACCCCAGCAGCCCGTTGTTGCGAAACTCGACGAACGTGATCCCGCACTGGTCGCACTGCAGCTCCGCCAGTTCCTGGGCGCCCGATTGCTGCATGACGAAGCTGGCCAGAAGCTCGTTGATGGGCGTGTGGCTCTTGAATGTGACGTTCTCCTCGCGAGCGCACTCGTCGCACAGATGCTTCTCGTACTTCTCGTTCTTGACGATGTCGGTCAGGTGAACGGTCGCAGGGTTTTTCTTGCACCGTTGGCACTTCATGGAACAGATTCTCCGTGTCGCCTCGCTCCACTTGATCTTAGTGAAGCTGACGCGACCTCGTCAAGCGTCCCGCCGCCCTCCGCCGTTTGTCCGAGACGGCGCAGCGGCTTTCGGTTTGAATCGCTCCCTGCAAACTGCTAGAGTCGCTGCCGCCTACGGCCGGGGCGCGCAGCCTATTCTTAGTATCGGAGCTTTGCTTGCCTGAGATTCGTCCAGCCAGGCCGGATGAGATGTCAGAGGTCCTGACTTCGGTCCTCAACCAGCCCGGGGCCCAGCCTCGTGAGCTCGAGGGCCAAGTCCAGGCCCTCCTGAGCTACCTCCAGGACCGGCCCTCGCCGCCCGATGCGCGATACGTGGCGCTGGACGGAGGATCCATCATGGCTGCAGTCATCTGTTTGGATTCACCCGGTCGCAGCGCCCTGGTCTTCGTGCCGTCGATGCAGATCAACCCCCATCACCGCGACGTGGTGGTCGAACTGCTCGACCGTCTCCTTCGGGCGGGGAGGCAGCGTGGCGTGCGTCTCTTCCATGTCCTTGCCCCCCTCGATTCCCCCGCAGACGACCACCTTCTGGCCGTCGCGGGCTTCGACCGGCTCGCCGAGCTCGTCTACCTTGAACGCCCCAGCACGCTTCCGGTTCGGGCAACGCCCGATCCAGCGGGTCTGACATGGACCTGCTACGACCGGACAACCCATCGATTGTTCGCAGAGGTGATCCAGTCCACGTATGAAGGGAGCCTGGACTGCCCGCAGTTGTTCGGCCATCGGGACATCGAGGATATCATCGCCGGACACAAGGATGCGGGCGAGTTCGATCCTCAGCGGTGGTTTGTACTTCGGGACTGTGGCCGGCCCGTTGGATGCCTGCTGCTGGCGCGTGTGAGGCATCGTTCGGCACTCGAACTCGTCTACATGGGCCTCGCGCCCCAAGCGCGTGGCAGGGGTTTGGGAAAAGCGATGTTACGCCGCGCGCTGCAAGTGACACTCCAGGCAAACCTTGCGTACCTCACATTGGCGGTGGATGCGGCCAATACACCGGCGTGTGCGCTGTATCGGCGTTTCGACTTTGCCGAGACCATGCGACGGACGGCGTGGGTCCTAACCCCTAAAGGCTGATGAGATAACGGCAAGCGGTGGCGAGGTTATCCACAGACTGTCCACGCCGGCCTCGGCACTGTGAGCAAGTCGTGTATGACTTTTTTTTTCTGCTCGCAACCCCCTTAGTGAGACGGGTTGGAGCGGCGTGGACAAGTTTAATCGGGTGGTAGGGCATTGACCCTACTCCCACACGGTGTTAACATCCCCCACACCTGGTGCGGAAGTCGGTCGTCGAGGGAGGAGGGAATCGGTGGTTGAGCGGGCGACCGACGGTTTCGACTTAATAAGACTGGCTATCTAACCCCGAAATTCTTTTTGACGCTGTCTGGAGCGGAGGGAGACGCTGTGGACTCAACCGCGAGCGATATCGTTGTGAAGATTCGGGGCAGGGTGGCGCAAAAGCTTGGGCCACAAAGGTTTAACTTGTGGCTCAAGAACTCCACCCGCTTCGCGTTGACCGACGACTACCTCGAAGTCGGGGTGCCCAACCCCTTCATTGGCGGCTGGATAGAAAACCATTTCACCGATCAGATCACCGAGGCCGTCCGGGAAGTGACTGGCAAGGAGGTCCAGGTGGCCTACTCGGTCAACCCCTCGCTGATGGGAAACCTCGGCAAGAGCCAGCTAGACAACCAAGCCCGTGTCGTCTCCGGGGACGCCGGCCGAGGTCGGCGCGTCGGCGGGCGGCAGGATCGGCTGGCGAAAGTCCGGCCGCTGCGAGGACGCCTGGAGACCTTCGTGGTTGGCCCGAGCAATCGGATGGCGTTCACGGCAGCTCAGAGCATCGCCTCGGATGACGGCTGCCACTACAACCCCCTGTTCATCCACGGGGGGTGCGGTTTGGGCAAGACGCACCTGCTGCAGGGAATCGCCAACGGGTTGCTCGAGAGGCGGTCGAACCTGAATTGGTCGTACTTGTCCGGGGAGGAGTTCACCAACCAGTTCCTGTCGGCCCTGCGGAAATCGGAACTCGGCCAGTTCCGCAACCGGCTGCGACATTTAGAGGTCCTGGTCATCGATGACGTGCACTTCTTGGCCAACAAGAAGGCGACTCAGGAGGAGTTCCTGCACACCTTCAACGCCATCGATACCGCGGGTAAGCAGGTGGTGATGGCCTCCGACTCGCACCCGAAGCTGATCGGTCAGTTGTCGGATTCACTGGTTAACCGCTTCGTCTCGGGCATGGTGGTCAAGATCGACCCGCCCGAGTTTGAGACGCGGTGTGAGATCCTACGGCGCCAAGCGGCGCGGATGAAGCGCAAGGTGCCCGACGCGGTGATCGAATACGTGGCCGAGAACCTCGACACGAACGTACGCGAGTTGGAGGGGGCGTTGCTGAAGTTGGCGGCCTTCGGCAACGTGGCCGGCCAGCCGCTCACGATGGGGCTGGCCAAGCACGCGCTGGCTGAGCATTTCACCCGAACGCCGCCCATCGTTCAGCTGAGCGATATTGAAAGCGTCGTCGCAACGTTCTTCGGGCTGTCCCCGGCCGATCTCCACACGTCGCGGAAAGCAAGGACGATCGCGTTGGCACGCGCTATCGCGATGTATCTGGCGAGAAAGCATACGGATATGAGCTTTCCGGAGATCGGCCGGTTTATGGGAAACAAGAATCACTCCACGGTGATTCTGGCGTGCAGACGGATTGCGAGGGTGCTCGAGGAAGAAGGCGCGGTCTGTTGGCTTACCCCGACCGGCAAGGACGAGATGCCTCTGGCGGCGCTCCTGTCACGATTGGAGGAGCAGCTGGCCCGATAAGGGCGGCGTTCCGCCCGAGAGTGGCTTGTCCAAGTCAGGTCGGGAAGAGGGCAAGCGGGAATCACGGCGGGTTCCCGCTTCCTTTATGCGCATGCGGCCCTGGGCCGAGCGCCATGACGCTTCTGCGACGACCACCTTTCTCATGCACGTAGCGTCTGCGAATCCGTCGCCCGGACCGTTGCACGGGCGCTGTCCATCGGGTATCGGGGAGGCGCCGGGCCGACTCGAACAGGAGACCTTCGTGATGGCCCTCATCATCAGCGTTTCGGGAATCCGCGGCATCGTCGGAGAGGAGCTCAGCCCGCAGGTTGCTTGCGACTTCGGTTGCGCCTTTGGCACGTACCTCGCCGGGGCCCCTGTGGTCTTAGGCCGTGACACCCGTCCCAGCGGTTCGATGTTGAGAAGTGCGCTGGTAGGGGGGCTGGCCGGGTGCGGGTGTCGGGTCTTCGATCTGGGCGTGGTCAGCACGCCCGGCGTGGCACTGATGGTCCGCCGCCTCGAAGCGGCCGGGGGGGTCGTCCTCACGGCCAGCCACAACCCGCAGGCCTGGAACGGCATCAAGTTCCTGTCCGGGGATGGCTGGGCGTTTCCCCCCGAGCAAGCCGGTGGGATCCGGCAGATCTTCGAAACCAAGGCCTTCGCGCTGACCGATGCCGTCCACGCCGGGCAAGCCACGCACCAATCTGGCACGCACGAGCACCACGTTGAGGCAGTTCTGGCCGGCATCGACGCGGATCGGATCCGTGCACAGCGGTTCCGTGTGGTCCTGGACAGCATCAACGGCGCCGGCGGCGCGGGTGGCGCAATGCTGCTGGTGCAATTGGGCTGCGAGGTGGTTCACGTCAATGCCGAGCCCACCGGGCTGTTCGCCCACGAGGCCGAGCCGACCGCCGAGAACCTGACGAGCCTGTGCGAAGCGGTCCGCCAGCACGGCGCCCACATCGGCCTGGCCCAGGACCCGGACGCGGACCGCTTGGCCCTCGTCGACGAGAAGGGGGGTTACATCGGCGAGGAGTACACGCTGGCGCTGGCGGCCCGACACGTGTTGTCAAGCCGCCCGGGCCCGTGCGCGGCCAATCTGTCCACGTCTCGCATGATCGACGAGGTGGCGCGGTCCGCCGGCGACTGCAAAGTGTACCGAACGCCCGTCGGTGAGGCCCACGTCGCGCGCGCGGTCATCGAGAACCAATGCGTCATCGGCGGCGAGGGCAATGGCGGCGTGATCGACCCGCGGGTGGTTCCCGTACGCGACAGCTTCGCGGCGATCGGCCTGGTGCTCGATCTGCTGGCGGCGAGCGGCAAGACGCTCAGTCAACTCGTCGACGAGATCCCGCGCTTCGCCATGATCAAGCAGAAGTTTCCGTGTGACAGCGAGCGGATCGCGGACGTGCTGGACGAGGTCCGACGCGCGTACGCCGACGAGCCCCTCAACGACGCCGATGGAATCCGGATTGACTGGCCCGAGGGCTGGGTCCACGTCCGCGGGAGCAACACCGAACCCATCATGCGGATCATCGCCGAGGCAGCTGACGCGTCTGCAGCCGAGACGCTCGCCGGTCGCGTCCGAAAGATCGCGGACCGAGTTCTGGGTCATTGAGCGACGCGAGCGGAGGCTTGGCGGGAGGACCACCATGGCAAGCACGACATGCCGGCTGAACGTGTATCCGGAACAGGTGCTCGGGACGATTCACCGGAACCTGTACGGCCATTTCGCCGAGCACCTGGGCAGGTGTATTGATGAGGGAATCTGGGTCGGCCCGGATTCGAAGATCGCCAACACGCACGGGATTCGCAACGACACGGTGGCGGCGTTACGGGAGCTGGCCCCGCCGGTGCTTCGCTGGCCGGGCGGATGCTTCGCCGACGACTACCACTGGCGAGACGGGGTGGGTCCGCGCGATCAACGGCCGCGACGCATCAACCGACACTGGGGCCAGGTCGTCGAGACCAATCAGTTCGGCACCGATGAGTTCATCGCGTTCTGCAGGATGATCGGGGCTGAGCCGTACATCTGCGCCAACGTCGGCTCGGGCACCCCCGCCGAGATGAGCGACTGGATCGAGTACTGCAACGCCACCGCCGACACCACGCTCGTCCGGCAGCGGCAGGCCGGTGGAGTCGCTGAGCCGCACGCGGTCCGCTACTGGGGCATCGGAAACGAAAACTGGGGCTGCGGCGGATCGCTCGATCCAACCGACTACTGCAGTGAATTCAAGCGGTTCTCGACGTTCGCGGTTGGCCTGGGGCCGGAGCGACCCTACCGGATTGCGTGCGGGCCATGCGGTAACGACTTGGACTGGACGCATCGCTTCTTCGAGAAGCTCGGTGGCAAGCTGGGGCTGATCGAGGGCTTCGCCCCGCACCTCTACCAGGGCAGCGCCGGTGCGAGCACACGCTTCGCTGAGCCCGACTACTACGACCTGACCAGCCGGTATCTCGGCATGGAGCGGCTGATCTGTCAGCAGCGGGCGGCGATGGACGGATACGATCCTGACCGCCGCGTCGGGCTGATCGTGGACGAATGGGGCGTATGGCATTCCGACGCGACGCCGGGCGCCCTCTATCAGCAGAACACGATGCGAGACGCCATCGTGGCCGCGACGATCCTCGACGTCTTCAACCGGCACGCCGACAAGGTCGTCATGGCCAACATCGCCCAGACCGTCAACGTCCTCCAGGCGATGATCCTCACCGAGGGCGAGAAGCTGATCCTGACCCCGACCTATCACGTCTACCACATGTACCGTGAGCATCAGGGCGCGGCGCTGATCTTCAGCGAGCTGGAAAGCGACGCAGTCCGCGCGTACCCGGATCGCGACGACGATCCGACGCGATCGCCGGCCGTCACCGGGTCGGTCTCGAAGCAGGCCCAGACGCTGACCCTCACGCTGGTCAACCGACATCTCGGGGACCCGCGCATCGCAGATGTCCGTCTGATCGGATCGGCGTCGATCCGGGGCGCGTCGGGCACGGTCCTGACCGCAGACGCGCCGCAGGCGCACAACACGTTCGAGTCGCCGACGACGATCGAGCCGACGCAGGCCACGATCACCGCGAGCGGCAACCGGTTCGAGCACCTGCTCCCGCCGTGTTCGGCCACCAGGCTCCGGGTGGACCTTGATTGATGACCCCGCGCCCGGTCTAATCACGCCCCGGGGGATTTGCATGGAGGCAGGCCCGTGAAATCGATTCACATCGTCGAGCCATTGCTGTCGTTTGCCTGGCAGGAGGCGGTCATCCGGTGCTGGTACGACGGCACGCGATTCCGTACCGAGTACGACAAGCCCGGAGATCCGGAGAGCCGCGACGTCTTGGCGACCATCCACGTGACCGAGCCCTTCGCCGAGCCGCGGATACACCGCGGGTTCCCGGCCGGCCTCAACGATCTGGAGAAGTATCGCAACGAGGTCCTTCACGGCGTGCACGACCATTGGATCGATCCGGACGAGGGCAAATGGCAGTACACGTATCACCAGCGACTGTTCGAGTATGACGTTCCCGGGGTGGGGCAGATCGACCAGATGTCTGGGGTGATCGAGAAGCTCCGCGAGGCCGGCCACTCCCGCCGGGCCCAGGCGGTGACCTGGCAGGCGTGGGAGGACCTGGGCATCGACGACCCGGCCTGCCTGCAGCGGCTGTGGTTCCGGGTCGAGGACGGCGCGGGGGGGCCGCGGTTGAACATGGTTGCCCACATGCGGAGCAACGACGCCTTCAAGGCCGCCTTCATGAACATGTACGCCTTCACAGAGCTGCAACGCCACGTGGCCGATCAAATCGGTGTGGCGTGTGGAGAGTACGTGCATGTGGCCGACTCGTTCCACATCTACGGCTCGTACTTCGACGCGTTCGAGGGTTTCCTGCAGATCGTCAACCAGCGGAGCAGAGAGGAACTGTGCTACGAGAGCGATTTCGCGGCCGAGTTCCTCGCCGACGGCGTGCGAGAGCTGCTGGACGAGCCGGACATGCCCGAGGACAAGCAGGAGATCCTGCGGCGCCGGCTGGCTGAGCTCAGCAGGGACTGACCCAGTTCTTGGAGTGCGGCGGCTTGACGCCGCTTTCCCGACTGGCGGAGCGAGTTGGGCAGCGGTCGCTGGTTCACGTCGAAAAGCGGCGTCAAGCCGCCGCACTCCATAGGGGCACCCAGCAGGTCTAATTGGCGTCGGGGGGAATGCTCTTCACAACCCGGGACGATTCCACGGCGAAGCCGCGTTGAGCGAAGAGGTGATCGACCATGAAGTCGACCAGCTCCTGCAGCGCGTCCCATCCCACGGACAGGTCGACGGATCGGCCCGGCAGGATGTCACGGCAGAGCTCGACGTGGTTGTCGTAGTGGCAGACGTGTCCCCTGAGAACGGCCATCGGCTCTCCGGTGGCGCTCAGGCCCGGGGCGGGAGCGCCGTGGTACCGGCCCAGCTCGTCGCCCAGGTAGTAGTTCATGCAGTCGTTGCCCATCCATCCGCCCGGAATCGTGGGCTCGCGGCCCATCATGAACAGGTTGTCGGGCGACGCGCAGTGTCGGAGATACCATTCGTCAAGGAGCATCCACATCTTGCCCGGCGAGTAGATTTCGCTCGTCTTCATGATCGGACCGGGCGCGCCGAATTCGCTGGGGAAGTCGTCGGCCTCTGGATCGTGCTTGCGGATGTACCACTTCCTGCCCAGGATGGTGCGCGTGTAGTTGAACGCGTCCTGAGCCCGGTTTTGGTCGGAGATCCGCTGGAACTCGGGGCATCGGTACAGGTCTGCGAAGCGGGTGTAACGAAACAGCGATCCGTGCTCGACACCGACGTCCGCGGGCCATTCCTCCTGAGGCAGGAACCACGTTTCGGCCGGCTGGTTCACGCACCAGGTTTCCCACCGTTTGAGCTGGCCGACGGTGATGCCGCTGCCGATGGGCCACTCCTCGTCGTCCTGCGTGTCGAGGTCCTCCCACCCTCGCCCGATGAAGGGGGGCGTGTCGTCGTTGCTCTCGGAATACAGGGCCATCGCCTTACCCAACTCCGAGAGCCTCGACGCGCACAACGTCGTGCGGGCGAGCTTGTGGGCCTTGCTCAGCGACGGCAACAGCAGGGAAATCAAGAGGGCGATGATGGCGACCACCACCAGCAACTCGACGAGGGTGAGCGCCCGGCGACCCCTCATGACGTGGCCGCAATGCCTCGAGACGCGCATGCGCGAACCCACTCCACCTGGGAACACCTCTATCCTACCACAGCAATCCGTGGCCCTCAAGGGATTTGTGGACGGATTAAGAGGGGGGCGGGCATTCGACGCCGAGACTGCTTGACAGCCAAAGAGCCTTGGCTACGCTGGATTCGTCGGTTTGGGCATTTCCAGCTGCGTTGAATGTCTCGGCCCCCGGCGTCAGTGGGCAGGAAACTCAGCGACTTCAACATGCATTGATCGAAGGAGCATGGCCATGCGGACCTCACTCCCTCCACGGGCGTATGCCAAGCTGATCGTTCTGGCGGTGGCCGTGTCGGTGCTGAGCGCGTGTATCCCTTCGTGGCTCGACCCGCGCCCGGACGAGTACGGCCGCAAGACCCAGACGTTCGGCCCGTTCAAGTTCGAGAAGAACCGGCTGGATCACTACTTCGATCTCGACGAGACCACCCAGCCGCTGACCACGACGCGCTTCACCGTCAAGGTGCAAACCAGCAAGACCCTGAACCCTCTGAAGAACAACGAAGACGACGAGGTGAGGGTCCACGCCGTGTTGCGGAACGCGCCGGGAGGTGCGAGCTACCTGCCGATGAAACTGAAAGAGACGTCGTTCCACAACTATGAAGCGAAGCTCAGCACAACGGCGCCCAGCCTGGCCGTGGGAGTCCAGAAGACGGCCGCACAATGGCGGGTGCGCGTCGAGAAGAAACACTACGCAGACGACGAGGACAACTTCACGATCACAGTCACGGTCGAGATCAGCTACGTTCCCTTCACGTTCTAGAGAAGCGGGGTCAGGCTTATTCATCGCGTCCAAGGTTGGCCCGAAGGGCGTTTCCCTGGACGTGGCAGCCTGGGGTTAGGAAGTACTCGTCTGACGCCACCGGAAGCGACTTGAATCACCCTTGATACAGGTTGCGTGCATTGGAGCTATCCCGATGAGCGTGCCAGCGGCCCACGTGCGTCAGAGTGAGTCGCTGCATGAATCGTGAGAGGTCGCCGTCGATAATGAATCTGACTTATTGCTCTCGTTGATGCTTCGTGCGATTTCCCCCGAACGAGGCCCAGAAAGCAGCCGTCCCAACAGACCGAGCTCGGAAAGGTGAAACGCGCGAATCTCTGTGAACAGACGAGTACTGAGCTCCAGAGAGGGACAGGAGTTTGGCGGGTATGGATGTTGGCCTATCCCGCCAGCAGGCCTTCGTAGCGGAAGGTGCCCGTGCCGATCGGGTCATCGACGTGAGGGTCGGGCACCTCAATTCCAGCGTGGCGCTACCGTTTCTCTGCTCCGCCCAGAGGTGCCTCCGGAGGAATCACCAGTAACCTCTGAGTGCGATGGCTGTTGATCGTGTCAGCAAGCGCAGATGGGTCGGACAGGACCCGACGGTTGGCCGCGAAGAGCTGGGAGACATCCTCCCAGGCAGGCAGCACAACCACCTGCCAAGTTCGACGCTTCCGTGCGATGTTCTTGGTCGTTACGACCACAGGAAGCATCCCGTTCGTCTGATAGGCCACGACGTCCCGGTGCTTGTCACCGATCCCAATCAGCAGGTTCGGCCAAGACCGCCGAAGCCCTGCGAGCATCTCGCGCTTAAGGCTGCCTTGACGTAGTGCGTCACGGAGACCTCCCGCCGCGACAACGGGCCCATGCGGGTATCCATGCCTGGCGAGCCATACTCGCGTCTTCTCGAGGAGGAACCGGGGTCGGGCCGTCAGATACACGATGTGAAAATCGTTCGCCAGTGCAGACAGGGCCTCCCGGGAGTTCGAGACTGGCATTGAATCCTCGTCCTCATCATCGAAGATGAGGTCATCGTATTCCGTGTTCGAGATCGTTCCGTCGATATCCACCGCGACGATGGTCTGATCGTCACGCCAATCGAAGATCGACCCGGTGGCCCGCACGGTTCCCCCGTCTACAACTGCACTCGCCTCGAACCTAGCTCCCATCGCGGGGGAGAGGCTACAGAAGGTGGTAGCCCGACCGGCATCTGCCGTCAGTTGCTCGGCAACCTGGCGGCCGCCGACGCAGAAGCGGACCCAGACGTCCTCGATGCCGTCTCTAAAGCCGAGCACTGGCTCGCGTTCCAGCTGGGCCAACAGCATCGATTCCTGGCCTCTTACCAAGACGAGTCCGTCAACGGTCAGAATGGCAGGCGAACAGCCCATCGCCACGAAGCACAAGATAGCGCACGCCGTGCCGAGGAGTCTGCGGTCATTGAATCGGCTGGCAAGAAGCACGGCGAGTTCACGGGCGGGGCTCGTACCGAGACTACATCGCCCCCTGGCCTTCCTCAGGAATCGTCGAGTAGCGGCATCCCCTTCAGCAACCAATACTCGCATGGCCTTCATCGTGAGCCTCTCGTGCCCTGTTATCAGATGCTGACGTGCCTGCGGCTCTCTGCCGGTAACGGTCGAGGTCGCAAGACATAACAAGCTTAGCCTCAATTGACTTCCACGCCTTGCCCGGAACAATCAGCCAAACCGGCCGTGGCGCGTGCGGGTAAGTTCGTATCGGTCCCCGCCACAACTGGTTCAGTCAGTCCACACCCGTTCAGACTGCTGTCGCACCGCGAAAAGGGTGGTCTTGGAACTTGTGGGAACCAACAGAAGGCGGGGCTAGTTAGTTCACTCTCTCACCGGTTGGCTTCCTTCTTGGCCCATTGCTGAAGGCATCGCTCCAGGTCGGCTTCAGCCAGGCCGAACCTGTCATACATCTGTCGCTTGATCCGTCCGTAGTGCTTGGGATGCTTGCGCTCGATATCTTGCAGGATCTTGCCCACCATGTTCATTGCGTTAGCCAGGCAATGACATTCCTTCACAAGCCAGGACTCTGCCATCTCTGCGCGCATCTTGTCGCTTGCCTGCCCCTGATGCATCTGCCGCCGTAAGCTCTCCTCCTGGGATGTCTGCCATTTGCTCATATGCGCTACCTCCAATCGGACATTGGGGCCGCCCATCCGTTCGTGCCCTGATGGTGACAGTGCGCTTCACCCACAGGGGCTGTCGGGGCCCTATGGCGGACGGCTGCAAGCAGAAGCTGAGGGCCGATGGCTGAAAGCCGATAGCCGGGGGCCGGCTCCTTTCCGCGCCTTGGCCGGGACAATCAGCCAATCCGGCCGAGGCGCCCGCGGGTAGGTTCGTATCGGTCCCCACCACAACTGGCTCAGCCAGCCCAGCATCCTGACGATCGACTTGGTTACGGTGATCATGCCGGTGAGCTGGAAGAGCGCCTCCAACCGGTACATCGGATCGCCCAACCGGCACAGCTTCCTGGCGAAGTTGATCGGGTTGTAGAACGCCGTGTACGCGCGAATGATATCGATTTGCCGCTGGAACGGAGAACCGTGCCTCGAGGCGATAACATGGTTTCCGTCGTAGAGGTGGTCGACCACCTTGCTGCTCCCGACCTGGCTGACCACGATCCCCTGGTCGAACAAGGACTCGTAGAGTCTGCTGCCCACCATCGGCATCAATGAGGTGACCTGGATGCTGGCGGCCCCGTGCTTGAGCAGGAACCGGACCTGATCCACCACGCCGCCAAGCCGGTCGCCTGCGTAGAGCCTCTGGCCGTCGTGGTACATCAGCATCGGCATGGGGAAGATGCCCTTCTGCCTCATCAGCGG
>CAYMLO010000205.1:0-14133 GCA_964390905.1 uncultured Planctomycetales bacterium
TCTTCATCTTCATCATGGGTATCATCGGCGGGTTCCAGGGCGGGTTCGCGATGGCCCACGTCATGACCAACGGTGGGCCGGACGGGGCCACCACGACCATCAGCTACTACATCTATCAATACGCGTACCAGTGGTACGAGATGGGATACGCTGCCGCGATCGCGCTGGCGCTGTTCGTCATTGTTCTGATCGCCACGCTCATCAACTGGAAGGTGGGCGAGCGGCACGTGCATTACGAATGATGTGGGTGCCCCATCCCTCGCAGACCCTCGCCGGGGGCGAGGGGCTGAGAGGGGTGGGGTACCCCGTACTACGGATGACCGTCCACGGATCCGTCGAACGACCATGGACCAGGATCGAGACAAGCTGACCGCACGACGGCCCAGACGGCATGGGGTCTGGAACAAGGTCGCCATCGCGTCGACCTACCTGTTCCTGACGACCGTGGTCTTGGGCATGCTGTTCCCGTTCTACTGGATGGTGACTACGTCGCTCAAGTCGTCGGATAACGTCTTCATCGACCCGCCGCAGTGGGTGCCGCGGCAGCGCTTCGCGGAGATCGACGGGAAGCGACTCCCTGTCGTGATCCTCCGCCATCGCGTCCGGCTGGCCGAGACGGGCGAACAGATCGAGGTCGAGCCGCGTCAGCTCGTCCAGCGGGACGGCAAGCAGGTCGTACGGCAAGAAGTTGACGGCCGAATCGTCTGGCGGCGGGCCGACCCCGTGGCCGTCATGGTCCGCGAGCAACGAGAGATCGACCTGGCCGAGGGCGAGCAGACGCCGCTCGCCAGCCACTGGGTCCGCCCCGACGCCCTCAGCTATCCGATCCATCTGCGGTGGGACAATTACCCCAAGGCCTGGCGGGCCGTCCCGTTCGGCCGGGCGTACATCAACTCGCTGATCATCTCGATCTGTCAGGTGCTCGGCGTGCTGACCACGAGCAGTCTGGCGGCGTTCGCGTTCGCGCGGCTGGAATGGCCCGGGCGCGACAAGATCTTCTTCGCCTATCTGGCCACCTTGATGATCCCCGGGGCGGTCACGATGATCCCGGTCTTCATCCTGGTCACCAAGATGCCCGCCCTGCTCGACTGGCTCCTCGGCACGCACTTCTTTGGCGCGAACTTCTACAGCCTGCAGGGCACGTACCTCGGTCGGCCGATGGGGCTCGACAGCTACTTCGCCCTGGCCGTCCCTGGCATGTTCACCGCGTACGGCACGTTCCTGCTGCGGCAGTTCTTCCGGACCGTCGCCACCGACTACGAGGAGGCCGCCCGCATCGACGGGTGCAGCACCTTCGGCGTCTACACCCGCATCGTCCTGCCGCTGTCGATCCCCGCGCTGGCGACGTTGGGCATCTTCACGTTCCTCGGTTCCTGGCGGGGCTACATCTGGCCGCTTATCATCACCTTCGACGACCACATGAAGACCGTCCCCGTGCTGCTCCGCAGCTTCCAGAGCGAGTACAGCACGCTCTACACGCTGCTGATGGCCGGTTCGGTCCTCGACGTGATCCCCGTGCTGATCGCGTTTCTGATCGGCCAGAAGTTCTTCATGCGCGGCATCCAGATCGGCGGCATCAAGGGGTAGGCGTAGACGGCACCGCGTCCGCCGGCGCCGTCTCCGGTAGGTCTGTTTCCTGTTGGAAGGCACTGGTGGGTGCCCCATCGCTTCAGCGGTGGGGGACGCAAATCGGCGAGGAACTCGTCTTCCCTACCACTGAAGCGATGGGGCACACAGGCGGCTACGGCAGTTCCTTGATCCGGATCTTCCGCCAGCGCACCGTGAGGCCCTCCTGGTCCTTGTTCCTGACCCCGTGGACCTGCAGCGCGATGAAGCCCTTGGGGGTCATGTCATCCTTGAGGTCGGCGGCTGGGACGTCGTTGATCCACGTCTTGATCGACTTGCCGTCAGCGATGATGCGGAACTTGTTCCATTCCTTTTGCTTGAACGCCTTCCGCGCAGGCTCGTTGTCCTTGAGGTCGTTCAACCAACCGCGGCGGGCTTCGTCGTAGATGCCCCCGGAGTACGCGCGGGCGGATGGGTCGATCTCGACCTGATATCCATGGACCCGGCCCTTCTTGTAGTCGGGCTTGCTGAGACTCCGGATCTGCACGCCGGAGTTGAGCCCAGGGTCGACCTTGAACTCGAGCTCGAGGATGAAGTTGGCGTAGTCCTTCTTGGTGCACAGGAAGCTGTTGGGCGTCCTGAGGACGGCCGATCCGACGATACACCCGTCCTTGACCGCGTACTTCGCCTTCCCTCCCCGCTGCACCCATCCTTTGAGCGTCTTGCCGTCGAACAGCTTGACGAATCCATCCTTGTCCTTCGCCGGCTCCGCGCCCAGGGCCGGCGTCACGGCCATCCCAAGGGCAAGACAGATCAGAACGGACAGAATCACGCACCGGGTTTGGTTTGCAGTCATGTTCGGCCTCTCCATGAATCGGTCTGATCGCAAAGGAACCAACTCATCCTGTACCGAGGCCCTGGGCGTGTCAACCCTCTACATCCGCGTGTTGGGCCGGTAGGGCGCAGCCAGAACACCGTGGCGGTGTTCTCGGCGTCAGCCGATTGCACGTCCTGCCGCGCAGCGAGTATGCTTCAATCGGCCACGTAACTCAGGGCGGGTGACAGGCTTCGAGGCTCGTCTCCAAGCTGGGGCCGAGAAGGAGACGGCCCGAGCCGGACCCATCTGACTAACCAGAGCCGGTCTCGGAGTAAGCCTGCCAACGAACATGGGAGAAGGCCTCGTCTGCAAGTCATGTTTCGTCTGCTAGTCCTCAATGCCGCGCTGCTGTCCGCTTCGGCTGAGCGTCTGCCGACCGACGCCCCGGCGGTCCGGTACCACCTCACGGCCCACCCGTGGCAGCCGCTGGGCACGTCAAAGCCTTCCCACCTCGACGTCGTCGAGACGCTCTGCCGATTCGTGGCTCATTGCCAGGACGAGCGCGGTGCGATCGTTGACCCTCTGCTCAAACGTGAGCACCAGTACGCCACGCCGTATTTCGCCTTCGCCGTTGGGGCATTGTTCGATGCAGGACGGGCAACGGATCTGCTCCAACATGGCATCAAGGCCATGGAGCACGCCACCAGATGCGTCGCCAAGGGCCACGCCGCCATCCCAGACCGACACGGCGAGTTCTTCGTCGCGCCGTTGACGCGCGCCTTGGCGCTCTACGGCGAACGCGTGCCTACCGAGACCCTTGGGCGCTGGCGTCGCCGGCTGCGGACCCCGCTTGCCCAAGTGATCGAAGGACCCACAAGGAAGATCAACAACTGGCGCACGTACGCCATGAAGGGCGAGTGGCTCCGCTGCCGAGCGGGCCTGGTGCATCATGACCGGGCAGTGGAATTCATCGAAGCTGCCTGGCTAGACCAGACCCAGCGGCAACGCATCGCGTTGGACCGCCACGGTCTCTACCAGGATTGGAGCAGCGATCCGCAGTCTCACGCCGTCGAGGCCGTGGGACGGGTGAATCTTCTGGACCTCGTGGCGTCGGGATACGACGGACCCTCCTGCAACGAGATTCGGACGCACGTCGAGCGAGGCACACGAACCGCGCTGCTGCTTCAAGACCCCACGGGCCAGTGCCCGCCGAACGGACGGACGGACAACCACGTCTTCAACGACGTGCTCTATCTGCTTGCGTTCGAGATGATGGCTGAGCGGGCGGCCAAGCAGGGCGACGCGTGGGTCGCCGGTCAGTACCGACGCGCATCCGCGTTGGGGCTCCGGAGCATCCAACGATGGCATCGGCCGGCCGGCCGTTGGCGGGGCATGATCTCGATCACGAAGAACCACTTCCGGCCGGAAGACCGCGTCGGCTACCAACCGGCCAGCAACATCGGCAACTACACGGGCGCCCTGATGGCCCATCTGGCCGAGGCCCACTCATGCCGACGAACTGAGATCGAAGAACGCCCTGCGCCAACGGAGATCGGCGGCTATGCCGTGGCCATGGACCCTCGATTCGGCAGCGCGGTGGCAAACGCGGGGGGCATGCAGGTCTTCGCCAACTTGCGCGGCGACACGGTGCCCAAGTACGGCATCTGCTGGACCCCGCTCGGGGTGGTGCGTTTCTCGCGCGTGGGCTGGGAGAGTCGCCTTGGCCCATCCGATGGCGTCTACGACCCGCACAGCCGTCGGGGCCTGACGTTCGGTCCGACCTGGAAGGAGCGAGGCCGGTGGGTGCGGATCGCCGAGAAGGCCCAACACTATCGCGGCACCTTCGAGGTCCATTTCGTCCACCCGCTCCTGGTCCGCTGCTCGATTCTCTATCATCCCGTGACGGGCGTGGGCGGCCCGGTCTTCACCCACGATTTCGTCATCACACCCGATGGGGTCCTGACGAGGCTGCGTTGCGTCCAAGACATCGCGTTCGGCGTGACGCTGCCCCTGCTAGTAGACGACGGCAGGAAGCTGCGAACGTCCGAGTCTAAGCGCCATGCGGCGACCTCGTATCCTGACCCCATCGGGAATGGCGACGCGCAGAATTTCATCGCTCCGGCGCCAAGGACTGCGCTGGAGCCGGATGGCAAACCGATACAGAGCACGTACGGCTGGCTTCGCTCAGTCCGTGCCACCGCCGGTGGGCGTGCCGTCACCATCTTCGTCTACCCTCGCAGCGCAGCAGACCCTCCTGTCAACGCGGTCCAAGAGAGCCTCCGTCTATCAGGAACGGACTTCGAGTCCGTGTTGGGAAGGGTAAAGGGCAGCGTGTACGTCGGGCGGACAGCAGCGGGTGGCTACGGCGACCGGATCGATCTTGACGCCGACGGCGAGCCGGATGCAACCTTCGACAAGACCTGTGGCTTCATCCTCCAACTGAATCAGGGCGTCGTCGCGGCCATTGAGGCGGACCGCGACGTGACGATGAAGATGCGCGGGCGCGTGTACAAGCTGCTGGCCCACCAACCGAGACGAATGTCCAACCGGTGAGCCCCGCCGCAGCACGCAAGCGTCCGCAGCATTGAACTGCCACCGGTCAAGAGACCGCGGAGACCCGGGGCGTGGGCGATCTGAGCACATTCCCGATGGGGCCACTGGACTACGCCGCATTCGGGGCGTTCTTCGTCATCCTGTCGCTCGTGGGGTACCTGGCAGGCCGAAGAGAACGCGCCAGCTCAGATGACTACTTCCTCGCCGGCCGTTCGCTGCCCTGGTACGTCGTCGGCGGCTCGTTCATCGCCTCCAACATCAGCACGGAACACTTCATCGGGATGATTGGCGCCGCCTTCGTCTACGGCATCTGCACCTCGATGGCCTGCTGGGGCAACGTCTTTAGCTTCTCCTTGATCATCTGGTTCTTCATCCCGTTCCTGTTGGCGTCGCGGGTGTTCACCATGCCCGAGTTCCTGGAACGGCGATACAACCCGATGCTGCGACAGTTCTTCGCGCTCGTTACGGTGGTCAGCAATATCGTGGCCTTCCTGGCGGCCGTGCTCTACGGCGGGGCCTTGGCGCTTCAAGTCCTGTTCGGTTGGCCGCTGTGGCTGGCCATCATCTTGCTCGGGGTCGTCTCCGGCATCTGGGCCATCTACGGCGGATTGAGCTCGGTGGCGTGGACGGATCTCGTCACCGTCATCGTGATGCTGATCGGCGGGGTCATGGTGACCGTCCTGGGTCTCAAGATGCTGGGCGGCGAGACCGGCACCCTCTTGGGTGGCTTCGCCAACATGATCGAGGCGAACAAGGCCGAGACGGGTATATGGAAGGAGGCCGTTAGCCAAACGGCCACGCAGATCGTCGGGCGCGACACGTATGACCGACTGTCGGTGATCCAGCCTGCAAGCCATCAGATGACGCCTTGGCCGAACCTGGTCCTTGGCGTTTTCTCCATTAGCATCTGGTACAACGTCCTCAACCAGTTCATGATCCAGCGCGTGCTCGGCGCGAAGAACATGTACCACGCGCGCATGGGGATCGTCCTGGCGGGTTTCATCCAGGCCCTTCTGCCCCTGATCATCGTCGTGCCGGGTCTGATCCTGTTCGCCCGGTATCCCGACGTGCTCAAGCTCCCGTGGGACCAGGTTCGGCCCGAGGCGGACAAGGGCTACGTCCAGATGCTCCAGATGCTCGTGCCGGTCGGCCTGCGGGGGCTCTTCCTGGCTGCCCTGTTCGGTGCCATCCAGTCTACGGTCAACTCCGTGCTGAACTCCTCGTCGACCATCATCACGTTGGACTTCTACAAGCGGCTCTTCCGGCCGGACGCAGGCGAGAAACAGATCGTCTGGGTGGGCGTCTTGACGTCTGCGGTCGTGCTGGTCGTCGCGATGGTTCTCGGTTGGCACATCCAGCATCTCCGCGGCAGCCTCTTCATCTACATCCAGACACTCTATGCGTTCTTCGCTCCGCCGTTTTCGGCCATTTTCCTGCTCGGGATGGTGTGGCGGCGAATCAACGCCACAGGCGCCACGGTGGCCGCGTTCTGCGGGTTTGCGTTCGGAATCGCGATGAAGCTCTACGTCCACTACGTCCCGGACCACCCAACGTGGCTCGCGCCCTACGCCAACCAGGCGATCATCAACTGGCTCTTCTGTGTCGCCGTCTGTACGACCGTCAGCCTGGCGACGCGCCCACCCAAGCCCGAGCAGCTCACCGACGCGCTGGGCTTTCGCTGGCGAGGCAGAAGTATCTTCGTCGGCCTGGGGACGCGATGGTACAACAGCGTCGTTACGTGGTGGCTGATCTTCGTGCTGTCGATTGCCGCTCTGGTGACCCTCTTCTCCGGGTTCGTCTTGCGGTAGTGAGAGGGCGGGTAGCCAACGTAGCCGATACGCCCATCCGAACCGGACCCGGCAAGGGACGCACTCCGCCGACCGATCAGGCGCTCTCGCTGATGTTGGTCCACTCGAGCTTCCCGAGCTTCCTCAGGGCGTAGCCGACCTCCCGGAGGTAATCGCCGTAGCAGACCTGCGTGTGGAACCCTTCCATCTCGGTCAGCAGCCGGCGCCAGTTACCGTCGACCTCGATGTCGATCTGTGAGCGACAGGCCGGGTGCGACGGCGAGGCGAGGATCTTCCCCCGAAACCCCATCCACTTCGTGCAGTGCAGATTCGGGACGATGACACTGACCGTCTGGCCCTTCGTGTACGCGACCTTCGTGGCGGCGCCGTAGTCGGACTCGAAGTGCGTCATGATCTTGGCGGGTTCATGGTCCTTGCCGTTCATCTTTCGGGGTGCCGCGCAGTGCGCCACGGTGAAGATTCCGTGGTGGGGGAAGTGTGAGTTGCACACGAAGGTCGGCTTGCCGGCGATCCAACGTAACAGGACCCCCGGCAACGTATGCGTCAGATCGGTGTGGCAGTACGCCGTCAGGCCCTCGTCGTTCGCCAGGCTCAACACAAGGCAAGGCGGCGTATCCAACATCGCGATGTCAGAGCCCATGCAGTTGGCGAACCCGAAGTTCGTTGCGCCCACCTCTTTCATGAAATCCTTGCAGACCTTCAGTGCAAGAAACGAGTTGACCACGAATCGCCGGTCCGTCTGAAGCGTGACGTTCGGCTGGGCGATGAGCTCATCCGCATGCCGCTCGACGGCCTTCATGATCGCTTCGTCCGCCCGCGCCTTGCCGAGCCGCTCGGCGAACGCCCGCGCCGTGACGCTCTTGATCGTGTAGCCCCAAACCTCCTTGGCATGTTTCGGGCCAAGCTCCTGACCGGGGCTGCTGTAGGCACGCAGCCCACCGATGGCGAGCATGGTCGTGCCCTTGGCGTTCTTCAGGCCGTAGAGCGCACGAAGTCGCCACAGCACCTCGCCGTAGTCGTCGACCACGATGTCGTCCACGTCCATGCTCGGCTCGGTGAACGTATCGCCGCTGTGTCTGAGCAGCCGCCAGTGGGCGATCTCATGCCACAGGTAGTAGGGGCCGGACCTATGCCGCAGGAACATCACGTTCGGCTTGGCGGCAGCTAGGGAGGCATACCATCGGTGATCGTGTCCACCTGCTGCATAAACCAGGAATGCGTCGCAATCGCTGCCCGCGACCTTCGCGGCCTGCTGGGCGTTGTTGACCAGCGCCAGAGGTTGCACGTCGATGGGAAAGTCTGTTTGCGACGAGAGCTGCTTCAACTCGCGCTCGATCCTCTTGGCTTCCTCGTCGACCTCAGCTTGGCTCTGCAAGGCGCCATAGCTCCGCCAACTGGTTCTGTCCCTTCGCTGACAGACCTGATAGCCCAGGACCGGCTTGACCCGGAGTGGCGCGCCAGGCGGCAGCCTCGTTCCCGAAGCTCCTCCGGCAGAAGCGGCACGGGCTTGTGCCTGTTCCGTCGTCATCAGGCCGCCGAGCGCAGCGGTGCCGCCAAGCCCGCCGAGAAACCCCCTGCGGCTCATACTTGCCAGGGAGCCTCCGGGACCGGCGGCGCGATCGGTTGGACGGTCGTGGGAATCGGCATGATGGTCGTGTGCGCACATGGAAAGCCCCTTTCGTCAGATCGGTCAGGCAGCCCGGCCCCAGCCGAGCCGCTTGGCATCGTCAGCGCCATTGTGGCCGAGGGACGCGCCTCCGTAAACGCCTCCCGCTGAGATGGTAGAAGGCGTCCATCTCGGGGATTCGATCTTGGACCCCAGCGCGGGGAGTGTGGCTATTTGCCCAGGCGCTTGTTCTCGAACCAGACCGGACCGGCCCACTTGCCCGTGACCACGACGTCGAGGTCGCCGTCAGCATCAAGGTCCACGACCGGGATGTTCAGGCCTGAGCCGATGCCCTCCTTTAGGGAGATGACGTGCCGCTTCCAGGTGACTTTCGGCTTGCGTTTGAGCTGATACCAGTAGACGCCCAGGGGCCCGAACGCGTCCGGATCGCCGCCGTTGTGGGCCATGAAGCGCTTGCCGGTGACCAGGTCGAGGATCCCGTCGCCGTCGATGTCGGCCAGCGTGATGCTATGGGCCTGGCTCCATGAGTCGTCGATGAGATGCTGCTTGAACCGCGCGGCGTCGCCCTCACGCACCTGCTCATACCAGAAGATGCCGTGCCGGTGTGCCGAACTGGTGACCAGGTCGTTGAGCCCGTCGCCGTTGACGTCGTACACGCGGATCTCCGGCGTGTGCTCCGCCTGACCCTCCTTGCGGTTGCCCAGGGCGACGGGATGCTCCTTCCACTTGCCGCAGCGCGGGTCCGCTGGGGCCTCGAACCAGGCGTTGGGACGGATGATGTCGATCCGACCATCGCCGTTCACGTCGCCCGTACCGCCGCCGAACTCCATCTTCTTGTCCGAGACGAGATGGCGGGCAAACGTCCCGCGTTTGGCGCCGGTGGTAATGAGCTCGTACCAGAACGTCTGCTGGACGTGGGGTAGGATATGGTGCAGCTTGTCCTTGCCGGTGAGGTCGCACAGGTCGCCGCATTCGAAGTTGCCGTTGGTGTCGATGATCGTCTCTGGCCACAGGCCGCCCTTGGCGCCGGTGTTGCGATACCACGCCATCGACTTCTCGTGCCAGAAGCACGACGCGACGTCGAGCAGCCCGTCGCCGTCCACGTCCATGGCGAGATTCATGAAGTCGTGATGGTAACCCTTGCCCTTGCCGTCTACCTTGCCGGCGAGCTTGCGAATCTCGGCCCGCTTCCAGTCCGGCGCCAGGTACAGATAGGCCCCGGCCACGATGTCCAGCTTGCCGTCCTTGTCGAAATCCCCGACGCAGCACGCTTCGCTGCGGAAGTCCCCGACGCGGTGCGTGACGAACTTGACGGGCCCGGCAGGCGCATCCGCCGCGACGCAGGGCGTCGCACCGAGAAGGGCCAATACCACGGAAAGCACGATTGGGAGCTGGTATATGCTGTTCATGACGACTGAGCTCCTTCTTGGTACGCCGTCTACGGCCTTCCTGGTCCCAGCTTGCACGTTCGCGTCTGGAGAGGCTAACACGTCCTCGATCGCCGTGCCAGCGCTCGTTTCAACTTCAGGGCCTTGGCTTCAGCTTGGCGTGCGTTGTCTGGTGTATCGTCGTTGCCGAACCTGATGAAGCGGCGTTCGTGACAACGCGCCGGGCGGGACTCGAACCCGCGACCCTCGGATTAGAAATCCGATGCTCTATCCGACTGAGCTACCGGCGCACCCCGCCGCGCGACGGCCGACGTGCGCGGCCTTCGTCCTCCATCCAGCAGGATACAGATTGGGTCCGGGACGATCAAGAATCAGGCGGATCGCGTTCGGTTTGCCATTGACGTGTTTGCCTTTCAGGCGGCGATAGCAGTCCGGGGCGGGCGTCTCCTTGACGCCCACGCCGTCATCATTCTCGCGGGGCGGCTTCCTGCGGAACCGGCTCGTACGGCTCTTCGGAGAGGTCGTGGCCGCAGACGACCATGCCCACGTCGCGGTGGTCTCGCTTGAGCGTTCCCAGCGTGTTGTACAGGTCCTTGATGTCGTGCAGGCCGCCGAAGAAGAACCAGATCGTCGTGCCCACGCCGACGATGACCGTGATCGTGACGTTGATCCACCAGAACACGGCCCAGCCTTCGTTGGTCGTCTCGCAAGACAGGCCGTAGACCGTGCCGATCACGAAGACGGCGATCCAGACGAGCGTCCAACCGAGCTTCCCGTAGTAGATGCACTTGTCCCAGAACGTGAACTCCTCGCTGGGCAGGACGGCCCGCCAGCCGGTGGGCACCTGGACGTCCTCGCCCCGCTCGCCCTTCCGCGCGTACCGGCCGCGGTGCAGGAGGCGGTCCATGTCGAAGGCGGGTCGCTTGAGCACGTGCGAGACGATCAGCGAGCTGACGACGTACGCACCGATCGCCAGAACGACCGCAAAGAAGCGGATCCACAGGCCCTTGAAGGGGAACTCGTCCGGGCCGACCTGCCAGTCGATGCCCGGCACGTGGTGGGCGATCCAGTCCACGGCGGTTTTCAGGGCGTTCAACAGCCCAGGTGCGTCGTGGGCCATCCACGGATAGAAGTGGCTTGACCAGACCTGCGTCAGGACCAGACACCCGGCGCCCATGACCACGCCGATGCCCAACGCCAACCACGCCCCGATCGTGGACCCTCGCTTCCAGTAGAGCCCGCCAACGATGCAGGAGCCCGCGCCCCCGACGTAGATCGTGCCGCTCATCATGAAGAACATGATGATGAAGTCGGTCTGCTTGAACAGCAGGCTCCACAGGAAGATGAAGACGGCCACGAACGTGATCGAGCCTCGCAGCAACCAGACGTGTTGCCTGGGCGTGAAGGGCTTCTTGCGGAACGGCAGGATGACGTCCTGGATGAAGATGCTGCCCCACGAGTGCAGGTAGGTGTCGTGCGTCGAGATGAAGGCCGCCAGCATGACCGCGCACAACAAGCCCGCCACGCCCACCGGCAGCGTCTTGACCAACACGACCGGCACGGTCATCTGTCTTTGGATTCGCTCGTTGTCGATGACCTCCAGGGCCTGGCTCACCTGCCCGGCGGTCTCGGTTTGGTCGGGATGATGCATGACCACCCAGGCCCCGATGGGCAGCAGCATCAGCACGAGGAACAAGACCATGCCCCGCCATTCGCCGAGAATGCCGGCCATCTTCGCCTCGTGCGCCGACTTGGCCGAGCAGAAGTAGCCCTGCGACCCCTGCCACGCCCGCCAGGCGTAGACCGAGATGACGGCCATGATCACGAAGTACCAGAAGTTGAACCCCTCCACGGCGCTGGCCTCGAACGGGTTGATCCGTGAGGCGTTCTGGGGCGCCGTCTCGAGCACCGAGATGATCTCGCCCCAGTCGAACATCCAGAAGATCACGAACAGGATGATCAGGAAGGCCACGTTGGCGAACATGCCCTGGATGAAGTCGGTGATCATCACGGTGATCTGTCCGCCCAGAAAGACGAACACCAGCGAGATCACCAGCAGGAGGATCATCATGGCCGCGTAGGTCGAGACGCCCAGCCACGGCACGGTCTCCGGCAGGCCGCAGAAGTAGATGAAGAACCGCGCGCCCACCGAAGGGAAGATGCCCATGTTGATCACGCCGGCCGTCCACGCGACGATGCCCGCGAAGATTCGGAGTCGCTTGCTGTACCGCAGCTCGATGAACTGGGCCAGCGTCATGGCCCGCGTCTCGCGATAGCGGTAGCTCACCCAGCCGCTCAGCGTGAGGAGCAACGCCACGGGCCACAGGACCATTCCCCACCAGCTCCCGGTGAAGCCGGCCTCGTAGTACAGCTCGAAGTAGGCCACGATGCTGATCGCGCCCAGGCCGGACATGCCCTCGGCGATGCACAGCAGGTAGCGTCCGGCGCACCGGTTGGCGGCCAGGAAGTCCGCCACGCTCTGCGTGTATTTCTTGGTCGAGATGGCGACCGCGAAGATGAAGACCAGCATCCCCAGCACGATCGCCCAGTCGATCCAGTGGAGGTTCAACTCAGTATCCTCTTGGCACGGTGTCCTTTGATCGCGTCGGCACCGCCGTCTGCCTCACCGATCCATCGACCGGGCCGCGATCTGAACGCACATTGCGTGCCCCCGCGTCGGTTTCGGGATTGCCTCAGGGGACGGGGGATCCTACCGCCCGCGCTTCGGTCCGGATCCAGGCAAGGTCAATCGCCAGACGTCGTTCTGGACGGGCCATGCGTTTCCGGCGACGACCCAGAGGCTGTCGTCGTAGACGTAACAGGTAACCTCGTGCCGCGGCGAGAACGTGGCCTTGGAGACGAACTCGTGCCATTCCTTGCCGTCCGTCGTGTACCAGACGTCGCCGAAGTTGGCGCTGTTCACATTGTCGTGCCCGCCGACGATCCAGATCCTGTCCCGGTAGACCTTCGAGATGAACCACTGCCTCGGCGCCCACGGCGCGTGCGCCAGGACCCGCTTCCACTTCACGCCGTCGGCCGAGCACCAGACGTCGTTGTGCGTCGTCATGTTCTTGTAGCCCTTCTCGGGGGGGGTGTTGGCGCCCGGGGTCCTGCCGCCCATCAGCCACAGCTTTCCGTCGAAGGCCACCACCGCGGACGCCGCCCGCTTTCCATACGGGGCCTTCTCGATGACGCGCGTCCAATTGACGCCGTCCGTGGTATGCCAGACGTCCTCCCCGCTGCCCAGCTGCCAGATCTTGTCTTTGAAGACGAGCGCTTCGCCATAGCCTCGTGCGCCGAACGGCGTGCGCTCGGCGATTCGCTTCCACGTCGCGCCGTCGGTCGAAGACCAGACGCTCCCCTTGATGGCCCACATCTTCTTGTCGTAGGCGACCAACTCGCTGTAGCCGTCGTAGGGCGTGGCGGCGCTGACGCGGGTCCACGTCGCGCCGTCCTTCGAGCACCACAGATCCCGGGTCAGCTTGTTGCCGTGATAGAACGCGTTGCTCAGCCACATCTTGCCGGCGAAGACCAGGTCCTCGGACGTGTCCCGGGGACTGAAGGCCGCCTTCTTGGTCACGTTGACCCACGCGGGGCGCGCGGGAGACGGCTTCGGACGGCCACCGGGCCCATCCGCGCCGAGCTCGAGTGCTTGAGCCGACGAGACCAGCCCGATCGCAACAGTGGCGGCAATGATGGTCTTCATGATTTCGGTCCAGCGGGGTTTCGCTTCCAGAAGGGCAACGTGTTTGGCGATCAGTATCTGCTTGCCCGATCACGGGGTCAAGCAACCGATGTTCAGGACGGTCGACAGGTGGCGCGTGACAGTCTGGGCGAGGGGGTGCCCCATCCTTTTCGAGTGGCCGCGGGACGCGGCCATCGAAGAGGGCGGGGCACCCCCTAATACCCCGCCGAACCTGTCACGCATCCGTCGGCAGGGAGCCACTCTGGACGCTCAGTCATCGGCGGGGGCCATGTCCCAGGCCTTGAGCACGCGCCCGTCTTGGGTGCAGAGCCGGATCCAGTCGAACTCCGCCTGGCCGGGCGTGATGCTCGGGTCGATTCGGAGCCGAAGGAGCGCGCCCTCGGCGACGAAGTCGACCCCGTACTCTTTCCACTGGTTGTCGCGGGTCGGGTGGAACGCGGTGTGCCGTTCCCGCACGAAGGTCGGGTGCTTGTCCGTCGCCCAATAGACGCGGGCTTCGCGACCCCCGCTCGACCGCATCCGGACCTTCACCCGCAACGGCCCCGTGACATTGGGGACCTCCCCGGTTTGGATGACCGGGCGCTTGGCGCTGGCGACCTTGAGCACGCCGTTCTCCTGCGTCGCGGTCGTGTCCTTGGAGGGCGCCCACGATCGGTAGGCCGGGTTGG
>CAYMLO010000206.1:0-14123 GCA_964390905.1 uncultured Planctomycetales bacterium
GGGGAGCATGATGTCCAGGACGATCAGGTCGGGATCGCCGTTGAGGGCGGCCTCCAGGCCCTGCTTGCCATCGGCGACCGTCTTCACCGTGTAGTCGGCGAACTCGAAGTTGTCCTTCAGAGCCCGCAGCATCGTCGGATCGTCTTCGATGATGAGGATCGTTTCCCCGGGCATGACCACACCGAACGGTCGCCTCCGGTCAGCCTGCGGCGGCCAGATCGGAAGCGGGAAGCCTAATCGCAAAGACGCTGCCCTGGCCGGGCTGACTCGTCACGTCGACGCTGCCGCCGTGCGCGTCGACGATGAACTTGACGATGCTCAATCCCAGCCCGCACCCGCCGACCTTCCGCGAGAGCGTCTGATCGACCTGGTAGAACCGATCGAAGACCCGCCGGGCCGCCCGCCGCGACAGGCCGATGCCGTTGTCCTCGACCTCGAAGCAGACCTGCCCGCCGTCCCCGGACGCCCCGTCGTCGGCGTAGGCGCGAAGGACAATGTGCTTGTCATCTTGCGAGTACTTGTAGGCGTTGTCCAGCAGATTGATCAACACCGTCACGAGGGCGTCCCGATCGCCCGTGATCGCGGGCAGGTCCGGCGCGACCTCCACGTCCAACCGGCAGTCATGCGATGCGAACCGCTCGCGGACGGTGTCGACCGCAGCGGACGTGATCTCCTCGACGCGGACGTCCGTGAATTCGAAGCTTCGCTTGTTCCGCTCCATCCGGGAGAACGTCAGGAAGTTGTCGATCAGCCGGCTGAGGCGGGCGTTCTCCTTGGCGATGAGCTCGACGTATTCGCGGGCCTGACCCTCGTCCCGGGCCTTGCCGGCTAGCAACGTGTCGGCCAGCACACGCATCGACGCCAGCGGCGTCTTCAGCTCATGGGAGACGGTGGCGATCAGCTCGTTCTTCAGCCGCGTGACTCTCACCTGCCGGGCGACGTGACGGGCGACCAGCAGGGCCAGGATCGCAATGGCCAGAATGACGAGCACACCCGTCCAGAGATAGGCGGTAATCTGCGCCTCGGCCGCGGACGCGAACGGGTCCGGGTCGTCGAGATACAAGGCCAGCTCCCACTCCGGCAGGTGCTGGCCGGCGGGCACGGCGCGGAACGGTGCGACCTCTGACTGGGGAGCGGCCGGCGGGCGGATGCGGAGCGATGCGCCCGGGAGGGAAACGACCGGCCCGACCGTCAACTGCATTTCGGACAGGAGGCGGTCTTCCCGGAAAAGGGCCACGACGGTCCGGCTCGGCGGGGCCAGGTGCCACACGCCTGGCATGGGGGCGGCGGCGAGACGCTGGGCCGGAGGCGGCGCGGGCGTGGTCGCCAGGTACGCTGCCGCCAGATCCTCCGCAGCCAGCGTGGGGAACTGCGGACGTTCAGGCAGCAGCTCCTGCAACTGCCTCATGAGGAACCGTCGCTGCCCGGCACAAACCGCAGGATCGCCATAGTCGACGACGCGCTTCTGGAGCCGTTCGGACAGCCGGCCGAAATCGGCGTTCGCTGGATCGCCCATGAGCTGCAAGGCGCGCAGCATCGCATCGAAGGGAATGAGTCGACCGTAGGCGTCGGTGGCGTTACGGTACCTGTCCTGCCCGAGCGTCTGGGTCAGGACCTCGATCGCGCCCTGCGTCTGACCCGCCTTGGCAAGGCACCGCGCCCGGGCCTGAAGGGCACGGGCAGCGGCGCTGGGCGTCGACGCCGATTCGGCCAGCTTCGCATAAACCGCAGCCGCCGCGATAGGATCGCGCCGCTCGTACTCCAGCGATCTGGCCTCCCCCCATCCTGCCGCCTCGGACGCCTGCGTGGCCGCAGCAGGCTGGACATCGCGCGGATAGCGCAGCTGGCCGGCACGGTCGTAGACCACCACGCTATCCGCCGCACCGTCCCGGACCAGGCGGGCGAACACCTCGGGCGCTGCAGCGTTCGGGTCGATGCCGGTCAGCGCGTCGATCTTGGCCCTCCAATGGGCCTCCAACCGGTCGCGTGCGGTGAGCAGGTGGCCGCGGTAGGCGTCCTCGAGCTTCCGGGCCACGGCCAGACGTTCGTTGCGCATCGCCGCCCGCATGAACCACAGCACACACCCCGTCGGCACGATGACGGCCAGGAGCAGCAGCATCAGCACCGGCCAGACCTCCCGGCCCAGCCCCGTGCCTCTGACGATCTTGTTGCGCCCGACCACCTCAGCGTCTCCTGGCGATGCGCTACCTGAGGGTGCAGTTCTCGGTGACGGCCTTCTCCCGTGCCGCGAGCGACAGGATCATGTCGCGACAATTCCTGATCACGCCCTTTGGTGTGTTCTTCCCCACGTAGATGCTCCAGCACCCCTCCACCCGATACTCTCCACGGAGGTTGTCCATATACCCCTTCTGACAGCCGTTGACGACGAGCTGTCCGTTGACGTCATCCAGGCGGAAGTCCTGACAGTCCTTGATGGTGACGGCGGCAGGCTCAACGTCGTCCCCATCCGTGTTCAGATGAGACACAGAGCATTTCGCACACTTCTCGACAGCCACCGTTCGGCATCTGCCCCGACTGAGATGCCCGCGTCCCAGCCGTTCGAAACGGACGTCCCCCGCCCGAACGTCAAACAGGTCGGCATACGCCACTCTGCGCACACAGACACGGTCCGCCGTTTGGTCGATCACCGCCAGATACGGCGTCAGCACGTCTGCGTCCACGTTCCCTTTGCCCGACACGATCATGACGTACTTCGCGTCCCCGCGGATCTCGAGGTCGCCCTGGAGCTCGTGCACGCCGACATGGGCCCCGCTGAACGTCAACGCCACGTCCGCCTGGTGCTTGACGACCTGGAAGAAGGCGGCCCCGCGGGCCTCGATCGTCATCGGCCGGCAGCGAGAGACATAGATCGAGATTACAGAGCCCCCGACGACAAACGTGTCCCCCTCTCGTTCGGCGCGCATCCGTCCTGAGCCCCTGCAGACGAACCGCACCTCATCCTCCCGCACCGCCTCCCCCCCCGACGGAGGCGGATCATGGCGGACGTAGACGCTGCCCTGCGGGGACGCGACGTGAACCACCAACGGAATCCCGGCCGGGAGGGTAGCCTCGAGCGTCGGCCGACGGTACGTCGCCGGACCCATCGGGACATAGTGATGGACGACCGACGCAACGGCGACCGCGCCGAGCACCAGGCCGCCCACGATCCTGCGTCGGTGCCTGGCGTTCGGAAAGTAGTAGCCGGTGCACAGCAGAACCGGACCGAGAACCACGCCGTTCAACAGCAGCGCCTGCACCAGGCGATCCGCTCCCTTGTCGTAGGCGTACAGGAAGTTCGCCGAGCAGAAAAACACCGTGGCCACGTAAGCCCACCGATGCCCCCGAGACAACCCGAACAGGCACAGCACATTTCCAGCCGTTGCCGCCAGCCACCTACCCTCCCCCCGGACCGCCAGCACGGCCGTGATACAGCACGTCACGCCCATGCCCACCAGCGCGATCCACAGCACACCTGGGATCTGCCTTCGCACGCTGTCTTCGGGGGTCTCCACGGGCTGCCTCTACCCGGTCTTGAGACTGGCGACGATCGAATCGAACGCCGCCTTGCTCTGCTCGAACTGGTCCTTCTCGATTCGGAACACGAACCAGTAGACCATCGACTTGCCGAGCAGATACGTGCGGTACTCGACCATGTCCTTTCCCTCGTCCTGGTAGTCGGCGACGTAGGTGGCAGTCGGCATGCCCGAGCGCTTCTGCTCGGACCAGCTGTTCGCCCGAACGGTGTAGCCCTTCAGGGCCCCCTCGAGGCCCTTGATCTCCCCCTCCGCGACCTTCCGGGCGGACGTCACCAGCGTGCCTGCCTCATCGGCCGCGAGCTGACACCACGCCTTCAGCTCCGGCGGCAATAGGTGCAGCTTGAACTTGTATCGGCCTGGGTTCGCAGGTTTGTACAGGTGCCAACCGGCCGGAGCGCTCAGCGACAGACCCCGCTCCTCGTCGCAGAACTGGACAGGCTTGCCCTTCTGGCGGACCCGGGCCTCCGCCAGCGTCATCGTGGCGGACCCGGCGTCGTACTTCACCAGGTACTGATGCTTGTCCGCAGAGAACCACAGCGTGTGCTTCAGGGCGCTGATGTTCCCCGAGTATATGGCCAACTCCACGACGTAGCAGTCGAACGTGCCGACCGGGACCGTGATCTTCTCCCGGCCCGTCACCTCGATCCGGCACTCGAGGACGACCGGGTTCTGCACCGCGAAGATCATGAACGACCCACGGTAGTCCTCAGCCAACGGCATCCGTCGGATGAGGAAGAGCGCCTGCTCGTTGTCGTACGCGACGCCCTCCAGCTTGACCTGCTTCGAGGACGTCTTGCCCGCAGACGTCCCCTGCCACTGGACCTCTCCCGGCGCGTAGGTCGCCTGGTAGTCCCCCTGCTGGGTCTTGGTTCTGCCGGTGATGGGCCTGAAGCTGGCACGCTCGGCGTCCACGCACCTATACTGCTCCGTCTTGGCCATCGGAATGACCATGTAGGACTGTACTCTCCACGCTTCCTTCCCTGCCGACGTGACGGCGTCGGTCGTGTAGATCAACGTCCCCATCTCGCCGCCCGCGCTCGTGTTCACGCTCAGCCTCAACAGCTCGCCGTCCGCCCACGGCGCGGGATTGAGTTTCGGCCCTTGCGTCGAGGCCAGCTCTCCGCCCTTCAACCGGTACCGGAACACCGTCGTGATGCTGCCCTTGGGAGGAACAACCTTCTCCTGGAACAGCTCGATCCGCCCGTCCCGAACGCGCCGTCCCATGTCCGCCGGGGTCGTCTCCAGCAACTCCGCCCCCTTCGGCAAGCGGTAGACCTCGAGGCGTCGGGTCGGCACGTCCGAGCCGGGATAGTGGACCATCCGGTACTCGAACTCGTCCTCGGCGCCCCGAACGGGCTTGACCAGACCCAACACCGAGCCCTCCGAGGCGTAGACCAGATGCTCGCCGGCCGGAACCGCCTCGTTCAACGCCAGTTTGTACCGGTAGTGGCTGCCCTCGTGCTTCGTGGTGAACTTGAGGGGACGCCCTTTGTCGTCGTACATCCGTTTCACCTTGACGAAGTCCGAGTTAACGAACCCCGTCGTCTTCAAAGCACGTCCCAACCGGTTGACATTCTGTATGATGCAGCGGCCCGTCTTCGTCCCATCCGGCTGGACGTCCTCTATCGTGATCTGGGCATACTGCAGCGGCTTGACGGTCAGCAGCGCAGTCGCGCTGCCGATCGCCCGAGACGCATCGTGGGCGCCAACCGTGACGACGTACCGGCCCGGCTTCAACGGCTTGGCGTGAACGGCCACCTTGGCTGATGACTTCCCATAAACCTCCGAGCGCACGTCCGCGCCGATTCCGCTGACCCGCCACACGTGATCACGGACGGCATCCGCCGCCACCTTCTCGGGGCGAACCGACACGCTGAAGCTTCGCACGCCCTTGGCCAGCCTCGGGTCCACCGACCACGCGATCTGAAGGTGACTCAACTGCCAGATCGTCTTGGGAACGCCCGGGCCGGCCTTCGCCGATTCGGGCCGAACGAACAGCCGCAACGTCTCCTTCACGCGGCATCCGACGATCTCAGGGAACCGCACGGTCGGCACGTGCTTGCGGGCACGGGCCACCAGGCCCTTCTGCTCGGGAAACCGGGCGATCAGCTCCTCGAACGCCGCAATCGACTCCTCGCGCTTCCCCTGCTTGGCCAGGCACTCTCCCAACCGGAGGTAGGCCCGCGCAATGGCCGGACGGGCCGCCCGCGCGTCCGCGATGATCTTCTGGTAGATCTCGATCGCCTTGGTCAGATCCCCCACCGTCTGCTCGGTGTAGATCCCCTTCTCCAGCAGCACCGAAGGCGACTCGCACCAGACCAGCGATGCCGTTCCCAGAACCACCCCCACGACCAACGGAATGACGAACTTGCCCTTCATGACTCGAGACTCCTTTGCGGATGATACACCCAACGCCCGATCCACCACAGTTGGATCAGTCGGCGGCATGTCGTGACAATCCCCCCGGTTGCGCGCTCATTGGCCGCGCGCGGCCAGATCCTTGGCGACGATCTGGCGACCCTCCTCGGTCGCCTTCGAATAAGCGACCCATAGATGGCCGTCAGCACCGTACGCGATGGCCGGGAACCTCGGGGCCCCCGCCGAATCGAGCGTCCGTGCCCTGGACCATCGATTCCGCGCGGCCTCGAACGTGGCCTGCTTCAGACTCCATCGATTCGCGGTCGTGCACTCGGCCCAGACCAGCGCAACGGCGCCGTCGGGCCCCACGGCCAGCCGTGGCGTGCAGATGTTCCTCTGCGGGCCGCGCACGTTCTTGGCATCGGGTCTCTTTCTGCCGGCCAAATCGCACGAACCCGCGCACAGCCACTTGCGGCTGGCCCCCGACGGGCGGTGCCACTGCAGGCTCTCCCACGCGCACCAGACCCGGTCCTTCTCGTCCACGACCACCGAGGGCGCCGCGTCGAACCCCGTGCCGAGACTCGCATGCTGGATCTTGCCGAGCTTCAGATCCCGATCGACGGGTCGGATGAACACCGTCGGGTTCTGCGCGTCGCGCGTGTACCCCTTGGGCCGGTGATAGTCCCAGCTCCAACAGACGATGACGCCCTGATCACAAGACGCGATCGTCGGATCCGTGTGGTCTTCGTAGTCGGGCACGTCCGTCGGACTGACCCGGATTTCTTGCGACCAGTCCGTCCCGTCATGCCGGCGAACGTACACCTCCTTGTCCCGAGAGAGGCTGCCCATCTTGTGCCACCTGTAGTAGGTCACCCAGACGCCCGCTTCCCGGTCGCTCGCCAGCCGCGCGTGCATCGCGTCGTCGCCCGCGTCCGTGATCCGCACCGGCTCGACCGACGCGCCGGCGTCCGCAAGGCAGGCCGCGAAGATGTTGTACTGCTCGGCCTCGGCGTTGCTGGTCCAGCTCGCCCAGATGCGGCCCTGACCGTCGACCGCGACGTGGCCGTCGAACTCGTCCGCGTCGCTTGCCGCGATCGGCCGGTCCTTGCTCCAGTTCTCCCCGTCGAACGACCGCATGAACACGTCGTTGTTCCCGTTGCGATTGCTGGTGAACACGACGTGGACCCGCCCGTCGCCGCCGCAGGCGATCGCCGGGAATCGGTCGCACTGCCGCGCCCCTTCCAGCTCGGCGCTCCGCTTGGCCGTTCCAGGCGCGTAGGCGACCCCGTCCAACATCACGGGCTTCACCGATGCGTCGGATTCGGTCACGTCCTTCAGAAACGGCTCGAGCTCGCCCATCAGCCTTCCCAGCGAGTTGTTGGCCCTGCAGACCACGCGTCCCGCCTTGTCTACCAGCATGACGAACGACCACCCGTTGCGGTGAAACTGCCGCTCGAACTCGCGATTCACGTCGAGCAGGTGGACGGCCTGCGAACGGTAGTGTTTCTGAAACTCCAACGTGACCAGCTCGTTGTCCCCCGCGGACGACCGGATCAACTGCAGCTTGTCGGGCCCGTACTTGTCGGCCAGCGCCGTGAACGCGTGCATGTCCTGCTGGCAGCCGCCACACCAACATGCCCCGGACAACAGCAACACCGGCACGCCGACGTAGTCGCTCCCACGGACCTCTCGGCCGAACGTGTCCTGCAGCGTCCCGGTCAGCTTCTGGCCGCTGCGCTCCGTCGACAGCAGGCGGTCGCCGTTCCGCTTGCCGCTGCTCCTGCTGCTCCGCCTGCTACTCCGGGTTCGCCTGCGGCTGGGCCCGCGCTGAGCCTTGGCATCGCCCTTGCCCGATCCCGTCCTAAACGAGATCGGATACGGCGTGGCCGGCACGCCCCGCTTGCTCCTGAAGTTCCTGAACGTGTTGTTGTTGATGCTCAGCCAGTACTCGTGATTGGGCTCGAGACGCACGGTCAGCACGCACGTGCGGGCGTCGACCCACTTCGGCTTGCCGCGCGTCTTGGGAAAGGATGGCCCGCCGCCCACCCACGAGTAGTGCTCACCCACGACCATGTCCTGGTCGAACGTGACCCGGATCTCGCGGAGTGACGGATCGACGTTCTGATCGCCGTTGTCCGGCACGGCCTTGATCACGCGAGGGGCCCGGGCCCATCCCTCGGACGCAACCGCCAACAGTGTTCCGATAACAACCGCGATAAGTCTCGTCCGTCGCATCACTTAACTCTCCTTCGCTCTCGGACCGAAGCTTGGCCCGTCCTCCCAGCAGAAGTGTACCCTACGCATGTCACCGATTTGTCACGCTGGCTTCCTTTTCTCGTCCAGTTTCCTCTCGGGCCAAGTACTCGGCAGAAGAAAGGATGCGACGCCCCTCGCGCAACAAGAATCGCCAGGGCAGTCCTGGAACCGCCCTGGCGAAGGAGATTGGCTGGGCAGGATGTTGCGCTGCAGCAGCGTGCCGACGACGCCGGGTCACTCGCTGCTCGAGGCCGACGACTTGGTCACGACGACGCGCACGTCCTTCCTGATTTCGCCCGGCATGAGCCTGACGCGGATGTGGTCCTTGAGGCGATACACGCGATCCCAGTCATGAGCCCCGACGTATTGCAGCGTGCCCGGGTACAGATACAGCGTGGCCTTGCCCTCCTTGTCGGACTTGGTCCCCTCCGTGAAGACCCCGGAATGGTTCTCCGTCCACCACGCCGCCGCCGCGATGCCCTCGATGGGCTTGCCCCCCTCGTCCTCGATCCGCAGGTGGATCTTCGCCAGCGATTCCAGCGGCAACTTCACGTTCTCGACGTCCCGGTCCTTCACTTCGACGAGGACATGGCCAACGCCCCTGTCCGTCCGGAGGTTGAACGGCAGATAGGCCGTCAGTCGCTGCTTGCCCGGTTGAACCTTCGGCAAAACGAAACTTCCCTCGGCATCCGTGGACACCATCGGTTCCCATCTCTTCAGACCGACCCGGATCTTGAACCCCTTTACGTCGGTGACGGTCGTGCTGGGAACAACCTTGCCGGACACCTTGCGGAACGCGATCCGCTTCAACACCACATCGCCGAGATCCTTGTCCTGGCCCGGCTTGACATAGATCGGCTTGGCCGTGCCCCCCGAGTACTCCAGCGGATGGGTCTCGATCTTCAGGCTCACCACGCCAGGCACCAGCTTGGCATACTCGAACCGTCCAGCCGAATCCGTCTTGAGGCGCCTCGGTTGCTTGACCCCGTCGGCGAACTCGAGCTGACACATCGCCAGCTTCTCGACCAGCGGCGCTCCGGCCTGGTCGACGAGTCGTCCGCGGATCTTGGCCGTCGGGACCATCACGATCCGTATCTTGTCGACGACGCTTCCCGCCTTGGGCTTGACGGCCTCATAGTTCTCAGCGACCAAGGACCGATCGCCCCGGTCGAATCCCCGCACGTACTGCAGCTGGTCCGGATACAGATACACCACCCCCCTGCCGTCCTCGCCGGACACCGTGCCCTCCGTCCAGAAGCCTTGTCCGCCCCGGTCCCACGTCGCCCCGGCCGTGATGCCTGACAGCGGGTTCCCGTCTGCATCCACGTACAGCGCTCGCACCTCCGCCAACGTCTCCAACTGGATCTCGATCCCCTTGAGCGGCTCGCCCGGCTTGACGTGGATCTCGGTATGACCGATGCCTCGATCGCCCCTCAGATTGGTCGGCATGTACGCGGTCAGCCGATGCTTGCCGGGCGTCACGAACCTGAAGCTGAACCGCCCTTCCGCATCCACTTCCACCATGTGTCCCCAGTCGTAATCGAGTCGGACCATCAGGCCCTTCAGGCCAAACGTCGTCTTCGAGGGAAGTAGCTTCCCCGAGACCCCCGCCTCGCCGCCCACGACCAGCTCCGGCCCGACGACGCTTTTACCCTCCTCGGCCGCGATCTGGTACTGAGGCACATCCCGAAGGTTCATCTCAGGGCGAGTTCGCGCCGTGACCGTCATTTTGCCCCAGCGCTGGTCGTACCTCCCGGCCCGCCGCGTATAGAATGGCTTGTAGGTTCCGGGCCCCGGAATCCCCTTCAGCTCGTACCGACCATTCTCGTCCGTCGCCGTCTGGTCAATCACGTCGTTCCGGGTGTCACAGGCGCTGATCTGACACTTCGCAACGCCCTTCCCTTTGGCATCCACCACCTTACCGACGATCGTGCCCCCCTTCCGGATCGTCAGCGACCCCATGGTGTCCTTCTCCAGCAGGTCCCAGAAGAACCCCGTGCCATACCCCTGCTTGCTGACGCGCACCCACGGGTCCTTGCAGTACATGACATCTTGCCGGTCCGTGCTGCACCAGATCTCGAACTCGCCGCGCTCGTCCGTCAGGGCACGCCCCAGCGAACCGAAGTACGTCCAGTTCCCGTTGCCGCTGCCCTGCACCCGGAGCAACGCGCCTTCGATCGGTTTGCCGCTCTCATCGATGACCTTCCCCTTCACGAGCTCTCCGCGATGCAGCGCGAAATCAACACCCGTGTAGTCCGTCTTCGCGTTCGTCACATAGGGCTTGACGTACTGGGGCCTCGTCTCGTAGCCCGAAGCGCTGGCGGTGACGCATAGATGGTCTTTGTCCTTCATGGCACCGGCCGTCGTCAGCGGCGTCACGAACGTCAGCTTGTACGCCCCATTCTTGTCCGATCGCGTCACCTTGCGGGGCGCCTTCGCGTACACCTCCGGGCCCATGTGCCGCCAGATCAGAATATGCCCGTCGACCACCGCCTCGGCGATCGGTTTGCCGGTCTTGGCGTCCGTCACCTTCCCCGTGACCGTCACCGTGACCGGCTTGGCCTCACTGCCCTGCTCTGTCGAGAACCGCAACAGGACGCCTTCCTTCCCACTGGCGAGCATTGCCCCGCAGGACACCACAAGCCCCACGATCAGTCCGTACTGTCCACGTCGATTGCGCATTGTCCTCGCACTCCTCTGGCAGCGGCTTTGCTAGAAGCCGACAGGGGTTTCGTGTTGCGACGTCGCCGCGATGGTCACGACGAGCCTGGCCGGTGTCCGACGCGTCTCAATGGGTTTGGGGAATGCCTCCTCGATGACGGCGGAACTCGGAAGACGGAACTGGCACAGACAGATGGCCTTGCTCGGACTCTCGGGTCTGCTGAATTCGAAACTGCCCCTCCCCTTGCGCTCGAACCATCCCTCGACGTTGGTCACCCTCACGATCACCTGCTGCGTCTGCGCCGGCGGCACGGGCACAAGGGACAGATCGATCCGCCACCGCCCGTCTTCGGTGTCGACCGGCAGGGACGCGCCCTCGCGCGTAAAGGCCGCAATCTCACAACCGGGCGGCACGTGGGTCAGCAGGTGCTCTCTTAGACTGTCCGACGTCGTGTTCTCGATCGAGGCCACCGTCCACACCGTGGCGGTGGCATCGCCGTTGAAATCGATGATGGTCGGCGCCCCTGCCGAAACGTCGGCTTCGGCCGCCAGGCGATCGGTCTTCTCGAGAAGCAGGGCCATCTCGTTGACCTCGACGGTGATCGAACGCGTGACCGGCGGTTTGCCCTCCTCGGCCATGCCTTCCATGTTCGGCAGCAAGCGGACCCGCTTGCCTCCTGACTCCAGCGCCACCTCGCCCGACAGGACCGTAACGCTCGTCCGCTTGCGACCGTCGGGCTTCCGCACCACGTGGACGTCCAGCCGGGTCCCCAGCACCTCAATCCTGGACCCCGGGGCCTCGATGGTCAACGATTCGCCCGGCGGCTGCTCGGTGGCCGTGACCCGAATCGAACCCTCCTGCAACGACACCTTGCCGCCATGCTCTCTGGCATCAACCTGGACCAGCGTCCTCGGTTGAACGGTCAACCGGCTCTTGTCGGGCAGGACGATGCTCGCCCGGCTGCCCGAATGCGTCCTGATCCACTCCCCCGGTCTCAGGTCCTCGACCTGGTCGACCATCCTCGCAGGCGTCCCGTTCCGCAGGGAAACCAGTCCGTACTCGGGCCTGATCCGGCCCGCCTCTGATCGCGCGATCTCCGGCGTCGCCTCTGGTGTCTCCTCTTGCGTCATCACCACGACCCAGATGATTGCAGCCGCGCTCGCGGCACACGCAGCGAAGATCCCCCGCCTCCAGGGAAAGCCCGCAACACGGCGCCGGCCGCGCACACCATTCACCTCAGACAGCACGCGCTCGACCAGCTCGTCCTCGAACCCCGGCCTGGGCTCGGGCAGGGCCGCCGTCACCATCCGCTCGACGTTCTCTTCACCCACTGGGTTGGGCTGGGTCTCGCTCATTGTGGCATCTCGGCCGTTTCGGGATCCCCCTGGGGGATCCGGGTCCGGAACAGACCCCTAAACGACTCCCTGGATCGCGACAGGAGCGACTCGACCGCCTTCTCGGACGACCCAAGCCGCGAGGCAATCGTTGCCACCTTCAGGCCGTCGACGTACTTCAGGATCAGCACCTCCCGATGTCGTGGGTTCATCCGCATCAACGTCTCTTGGATCGCCAGCCGGACGTCCTTCCTGGCCAGCAACGCGTCGGGCAACGAACGACTGTCCAGTGTCGAGAGCATCTCGTCGGCCACGCGCGGCGGCACGGCGGACAAGGCCACGTCGGCCGGGTTCCGCAGATCCTTCCGGAGACACGTGTGGGCCTCGTTCCGAGCCACCGCCTTGAGCCAGCCGAACAGCCCCCCCATCGCGGGGTTGAAGGTTCGAATCGACTTGACGCACCGAACGAACGTCATCTGGACCACGTCCTCGGCCTGCTCCCGGCTGCACCCGAACGACCACTCGACGAAACCGAGCAGCGGACGGGCGTATTCCCTACAAAACGCCTCCCAGGCGCCGCCCTCCATCCTGACGAGCCTTCGAACGAGGGCCTTCTCTTGGTCTTTCGCCGTCCCCATCGGGCCCCCTCGATCCGTCGGATGTCCAGGCCTCACTCCCTAGTACGACCGGTTCGGTGAGAATCCTTCGGTCATTCTCGCATCTGGATGTACCGAAGCAAAACGCCGGACCTGATACCGGGTCCGGCGTTTAGGATCGACCCCGCGGTGCGGCACCCGCCCGCACCCGCGTCAGCTCAGCACGACCGCCTCGATGCCCAGCACCTCGCTCGCCGCGGTTAGCGCGGCGATGTGGTTGCCGATGATGGCGTGAATGTGGTTGCTGTTGTAGTTGTCGCGCAGCGTCTTGAGCGGAATGTCGAATTTGGCGAACGCGTGTGGCCACTCGTACGTCGTCTGCTTGGCCAGACGCTCTTCGGTCCGATGAGCAAGCTTGACGAACGAACCGGTGAACATGTGCATCTGGAACCGACCGGCCGTCCGCGTGATCCGCCCGAACGTCACCAAATCGGCGGGCCTGGCGTAGAACTGCACGCTCCCGCCGCCCGCCCGGAAGTAGAAGTCGCTGGCCGGACGGAGGTGCACCTCCCGCCAGTTCCGCCGGAAATCGCTCGACCGCTTGGCGAACCACGGCGCGTGCTGGCCGCTGTTGACCAGGTCGTACAACCCCAACTTCTCGTGATAGTGCCGCAGGTCCGCGAAGAGCGCCGGCGTGCCCGTCAGCAGGTGCATCAGCTGCATCGTCAGCGCACCGTTGCTGTCACACTCCGTCGCACAGACGATGGGGTCCTTGGGGTTGTCCTCCCAGTCCGCGATGTCGTTCAGGACCGCCTCCTGCAGGTCGCCGATGCAAAGATCCGGGTACTCGGTCATGTCGAGCTGACCCGTCAGGCCACAGAAATCGATGCCCTCCTCCTTGCAGAAGTCCTTCATCGCCAGGTACATCCTGACCTGCCGCGCGAGCGTCCCGTCCAGTCCCGGCGTGAGCTTCTTCTCGTCCCAGTGGATCTGGCCGCAGTACCGATCCAGCCACTTCAGCCCCGCCTCGACGCGGTCAGCCTTGATGGCCTTGGCGTTCTGCATCAGCGTCAGCTGGCTGCGATGGTAGACGTGCACGCCGAACTGCTCCATCCACTGCGACTGGTCGACGTGCCCGGTGTACATGCCCATGCTCGGCCCGTCGAACTCGCCGTACCGCTGGCCGTTCAGCATCAGGGCGGCCCGCATGCCCCGGACGCGCTCGTCGGGATCGTGCTGCTCGAGGAACTCGGCGATCTCGGCCTGGACGGCCTTGTCCTTGATGTCGCCCAGCACGCGACCGAACGGACGACCGATCTCCGCCAACGCACCCGCCGACGCGAAGAACGCCACCCACCCCGGCTGCGACGGGTTGATGTTG
>CAYMLO010000207.1:0-14033 GCA_964390905.1 uncultured Planctomycetales bacterium
GTCCGGTGGTCGCGGTGGCGACCTTCGAGACGGACGAGCAGGCCATGGCGCTGGCGAACGACACGCGGTACGGCCTGGCGGCGTATGTGTTCACGCGCGACGCGGCGCGGGCGGAACGGTGCGCCGCGCAATTGCGCTTCGGCCACGTCGGGTTGAACACAGGCACAGGGCCGACCCCGGAAGCACCGTTCGGCGGGATGAAGCAGTCGGGATTCGGCCGCGAGGGCGGCATCGAGGGGCTGATCGAGTTCTGTGAGACACAGACCGTGGTGAAGGCGTGACCGACAAGGGACGGATCCTGATCCTGAACGGCACCTGCCTGGACGTGGCGGGCGACTACGACGCGTGGCTGGCCGACCAGCCGGCCGACATCGTGGCCGACCCGTCGTATCGGCATCTCAAGCCCGATGAGGTGCAGGCCGTCCTGTCCGATGCGGACGCGGCGGTCCTGCCAGCGGCCACGCCGATCCTGCCGACCCACATGACGGCGTGTCCGAGGCTGCAGGCGTTGTCGCTCGCGTCCAGCGGATACGAATACGTCGACATCGATGCGGCGACCGAGTGCGGCATCGTCGTGACCAACGCGCCGGTCCGCGAGGGGGCGGAGGTGGTCGCGGACATGACGTGGGGGTTGATCTTCGCCGTTGCGCGACAGATTCCCTATCACCATCGTCTGCTGCAGACCGGCCGATTCGAGCGCGGGATGGGCACGGCGATCTGGGGCAAGACGCTGGGTATCGTGGGCCTGGGCAACATCGGCAAGGCCGTCGCGCGCCGGGCGCGCGGGTTCGACATGCGGATCCTGGCCACCGAGATCGAGCCGGACGCCGCGTTCGTCCGAGAGCACGCCGTCGAGCTGGTCGCGCTCGATACGCTGCTGCAGACTGCGGACATCGTCTCGCTGCACTTGCGGATCTGTCCCGAGACCGAGGGCATCATCGGCGCCGCTCAGTTCGCCCTGATGAAGCCGACGGCCTACCTGGTCAACACCGCCCGGCAGGAACTCGTCGACGAGGCCGCGCTGCAGGACGTCCTCCTGTCGCATCGGATCGCCGGTGTGGCCATGGATGACCCGCCCATCGCGAAGGACAGCCCGCTGCTGGGCCTGCCGAACTTCGTCTGTACGCCGCATCTGGGCAACCGGGCGATCGAGGGCGTCAACGCCGTCTTCGAATGTGCCGTCGAGAACGCCGTGGCGGTGCTTCAGGGCCGCCGGCCCGAATTCGTGCTCAACCCCCAGGTCTACGACGGGCCGCTGCGGGCCCCGCGCCCGTCGAGCTGAGACACTGCCCATGAAGATCACCGACATTCAGACGCACATCGTTCAGGCCCCGGGCCGGACGCTCGTCATCGTCGTCGTCGACACGGACGCCGGGTTGACCGGCGTGGGCGAGGCCGGGCTGCAACGCCGATCGCACGCGATCGCCGGGGCGGTCGAGCACCTCCGCCGCTGGCTGATCGGCGAGGACCCGATGCGGATCGAGCATCTGTGGCAGCGGATGTTCCGCGGCGGGTTCTACCCGGCCGACCGGCTGATCGGCTCGGCGGTCTCGGGCATCGACATCGCCTTGTGGGACATCAAGGGCCAGGCGTTGGGCGTGCCGGTGTACGAGCTGCTCGGCGGGCGATGCCGCGACTACGTGCAGTGTTTCCTCCAGCCCGGCTACCTGACGGCCATCGGGGCGCCGGGCGCGCAGGCCATCTCCGACGACGTGCTGAATCGGGCGGTCGCGGTCGGCGACCCCGATGCGGTGGCCGATCTGGCCAAGGCGTGTCTGAAGCGCGGGCACAAGTACTTTCGGATGGGCCCGACCGGTCAGGGCGACGTGTTCGAGCCGCGCAAGGCGGTGCGGCAGCTCGTGGCCCAGATCCGCGCCGTTCGTCGGGCCGTCGGCGATGAGATGGAGATGATGGTCGACCTGCACGCCCGGCTGGACCCGCCCGAGGCCATCTGGTTCTGTCGCCAGGCCGAGCCGTTCGACCTGTTCTGCGTCGAGGACCCGATTCGCTCGGAGCACCCGGCTGGCTACGCCAAGATCCGGCAGCACGTCAACGTCCCCCTGGCGGCCGGCGAGCAGTGGTCGAGCAAGTGGGAGTTCCGCCACGCCATCGAGGCCGAGCTGATCGACTACGCCCGCGTCGACGTCTGCATCGCCGGCGGCGTGACCGAGGCCAAGAAGATCGCCGCCATGGCCGAGGCGCACTACGTCCAGCTCCTGCTGCACAACCCGCTCGGGCCCGTGTGCACGGCCACGTCGCTGCACCTCGACCTGGCCTGCAACAACGCCGGCCCGCAAGAGATCGTCCACCCCCCCGCGACGATGCTCCCCGACGTCTTCGACACCGCGTTCGATCTAGACGGCACGCGCCTGACCGTCCCCACCGCACCCGGCATCGGCGTCCGCTTCAACGCCGAAACCGCCAGGCAATACCCCGGCGAGATGACCGAGCCCCCCCATTTCCACCGACCCGACGGCGTACACACAAACTACTGAGCGGCCGCGTTCGCGTATCGCGCCCCGTGGCACAGGCGTCTCGCCCGTGAGGGTCCATGGGCAAGACGGTACCGGATCAGATCACAACACTGCGCCATAGGCTTCCGTGAAGGCTTCCGTGGCGTACTCATTGGACGCGTAGCCGAACCCGCAGTCGCCCCACGTCACATCCCAACTATTCCGCACGATGAAGTAATCCTTGGTGTACCCCACCAGGCAGACCGCGTGCCCCCCTCGAACCGTGTTCGGACGATAGGTGCGCAGGTGTCCTTCAGTGGACGTCGCCTGATCCCATGTTCTATCCACGCCCAGTCTCGTGAGGATGGGCCCCTGGAATGCGATCCACCGGCGCCACTGGTCCAGGCTCGTCCCGAGGTTGTGGTAGCTGGCGATCCTCAGTTCGGCGGCCTTGCTGTAGAACGCCGCCCGAGACATCATCGAGAGGCTCCCGACCATGGGCAGGGCTTGCTCGAGGACGCAGCCGAACCGCCTTGCCACATTCAGCGCGAGCTTGGTCTGAGTTCCCGCCTTCTCGATGAACGTCGTCGGGTAGCTTGTGATCTCATCTGTCTCCTTGTTCGCCATCCAGATGAAGCGCGCGGAGGGCAGGTCCTTCCTCTTGATCTTCTTCGCAGTTACGTAGTGCCAGCGCAGGACGCCATAGGCTGTTGCGAATCCCACGCAGGCGCCCGTCCCGCCTTGGTTATTGATGGCCCACCAGTTCGCGCGGAGGTCCTTCTTCGGGGGTGGCGCCGACGGGATCTTGACGACGCCCGACTCGATCGCGTCTTCGAACGTCCAGTCGTCTTCGATCCGGGCCGACGGAACGCAGTTGAGAACGAACTGCTTGGTACTGAATCGTTTTCTCGCTTTGGTTTTCTTGGCCATGGGTCGTGTCTCCTTTGTTGAATGGAAGACCAGCAAGTCGCTGACGACGCGATCCAGCGATCGCGATAAGCGCCATGGTCTGTTGTCCTGCGCCCTGATGCCCTCGGTTAAGCTCAGATGCCCAGCTGCTCGAGGGCGGCTTTGAGGTCCGGTAGCGGCCCGATGTGCTGCGAGGCCGCACCATCGCCACCATCGGTCTGCGGCGTTCCCGTTTCCGTCAGCAATCGCCGCATTTCGCCCGGAGACAAGACGGGCTTGTCAGCCGCCCTGAGGCAACCGGTGATGCAAGCGACCGCACCAACCACGATTGGCGAGGCGCCCGACGTCCCCCCAAAGCTCTTGGTGTAGCATCGAGAAGGGTCGGCATGATCGAGGAGATCGTGGTAGGTCGGGCGAGATCTCCCACCCGTGGTGACGATGTCTTCCCCCCAGCCCTGGACGTCGAGCCGCGAACCGTAGTTCGACCACCAGATCCGCGAACGGGCATCGGCCTGAAACGCCGATGAGCCCCCTCCGACAAGGATTGCACCGGAGTCGCGATTGCTGCGCGAGAACCGGTCGTCGTACACCGGATCGTCAAGATCCTCGCCGCCGTTGCCCCCCGCCTCCACGACGTTGACCCCGCGCTGCACCGCGTACTGGATCGCCGCGAACTCCGACTGCCAGTACTCCACGGGGATGAATCCCGTCTGCCCTTGACCCGTTGCGTTCGGGCCTGGGGCATGCATCTCCAGAAGGACCACGTCTCCCGGGCGGAGCCGATCGGCGGCATACATCACGGCGGCCTCCGCGTTCCATTTGCCGTGCACGAAGTCGTAGGTGGCTGACGCGGCCGCTGCGATGGCGTTGGCCGCGATCCCCGTCACGCCGAACGCGTTGTGGTCGCCGCTGTAGATGCCGAGGACCGCCGTACCGTGGTCGCTGTCCGTGTTAATGCCGTGGATGACCCCGATCTGCTTCTCCTTCAGATCTTCGTGGCCGAAGTTCCATCCGCTTTCGATGTCCACGATCGTCACGTCCTGGCCACGCCCACCAGGCCGCAACCACGCAAACTTCGCATCGATGCCAGCCGGAGCCGCATTGAGGTACACCTGGAGATCCTCATACCCGCTCGTCGGGGCCGGGTGCAGGCTCAGGGCCTCGACCCGGGTTTCAGCGATCCTTGCGCGCTTGTGACGGGCCTCATCTACGATGAACGGGGGTTCCGGCCGTCCCTGGATCTCGGCGTAGACCACGTCGGGTTCGTTGAGCAGGCGCTCGCGCAGGCGGTTGGCCTCCTCCAACCCCTCCACAAAGGCGTGATGGTATCCGGCCAGATCGTTGAGCGGGTCTTGCCTGAAGCTCTCCGGCATCGCGACCAAGTCGGCCCGGAGTGCCAGTGGCGGCCTGGGAAACACCGGCTCCGCCTCGCCCACCAGCGGAAGGTCGGCAAACAGACTGTCCCCAGCTGCCAGCGCAAGAGGTCGCGCCGGCACGAGGTCGGAATCGAGCGGGCCCATTCGGTCTGTCCCGTATTGCCAAATCACACGGTACATGATCATTCCTCCAGCTTGAGTTCTGTGGGTCCGTCGCGCGGACCTCTTCTCGAAGCGCACATTGGCCGCCCGACGGGTCCCACGAAGCGGACGTTACGGTGCCTCCTTGCTCGGGAGCGAACGGGGCACGCATGTGACGTGCGACGCATCTTTCGCGTGCCCGCTTTGCTGGGTTTCAGAGGGTCCGACGTGGGACGGCAGGCTCCACAGCGCGCCGCTTCGTCCTTCGATGCATTCGTTCAGTCGCTACGTGGGCGTGTACTCGGACGAAAACGTCGCATAGAAACCAACAAAGCTCCCGCATGGTAACGACGCGCTTCGAGAACTGCAATCCCTCTGAGGTTTTTTTAGGGCACCGGCTGTTTTGTTGCCACAGGTACCACTACCACCACGGCACCGCAAGCACCGCAGGGGACGCACCATATTCACGTAATCCCGCACCACATGACGGAGCCCGGATGCGAGCGGACTGCTGGACCTGGATGCGTGGGCGGGCAAATGGACGCCCGGCAAGTGGCGGGCCGAGCTGAAGCGTCCGGAAGACGAGGCGTCGATCTCGCGGTTACGCCTGAGCACGCATCGGGGCCGTCCGCTGGGCAGCGACCGCTTCCTGAGCAAACTGGAGAGCCGTTTGGGCCGGCGGCTGCGACCGCTGCCGGTGGGGCGCCCGAAACGCGGGAGGAAGAAGAAGCGGCGACGCGAGCGGGGCAGGGACGGCAAATAACAGGTGACTGTCCCCTATTGCCTAGTAAGTACCATCGCTTCTCTGAATCGTCAAGTGGATTCCATTGTGATGGACCAATTTTTATTTTACCTCTATGCGGCCTAATGGCTTCTGTCGTTATACAGGTGGTAGACACAGAACAGTCACCTGTTTATTGGCGTCGCGTGAGGCAGGCTGTAGGATGCCGGGATGCCACGGCTATCGCGAATCGTGTTGCCCGGCCGCCCGCACCACATCACACAGCGCGGGAACAACCGATAGGACGTCTTCTTCGTCGATGACGATCGACAGGTCTGCCTGGACCTGCTCCCTCAGCACTCGGAACGCTTCGGGTTGAAGGTGCTGGGCTCTTGCCTGACGACCAATCACGTCTATCTGATTGCCACGTTCTCTGCCGAGGGATCGCTGGCCAGGGCCATCGGGTGATTTGCCATTTGCCGCCTATTCGCCCCATTCGCCCCTCGCACCTCGGCTGCACGTCCGATCCAAGGGCCCATATGAAGAAGAGATGGGCGGCCAACTCGGTCGGCAGATGCCCGAGGTTGACGGACGCATACGGATCTTGGTAGGAGGGCTTCGTCGGCAGAACGCCGGGGACCGGCCTGCAAGGGGAGCGGAGGCAGTTCGGTTAGGGGCAGCGTCAGGTGCTAAGCGTTGATCCGCATCGCAGGGAGAGGCTCGAGGCGCCCGTGCGAGTTGCCGTGGTGGGCTACGGTGCGGCACATATCTTTGGCAGGGCCCATGGGCGCTGGATCGATGCCGCGCCTGGCCTCGAGTGGGTGGCGGTTTGTGACCAAGATGCCAAACGCCTGAAGGCTGCGAAGGATGAGTTTCCGCAGCTGGGGACGTATGGCAACGTGACCGAGATGCTCGCTAGGGCGGACATCGACGTGGTCAGTGTGGTCACGCCGCACTTCACGCATGCGCCGATCACGATCGAGTGTCTCGGTGCCGGCAAGCACGTGGTCGTCGACAAGGCCATGTGCCTGACCGTTGCCGAGGCGGACGCCATGATCGACGCGGCCAGGCAGAACGGCCGGATGCTGGCGGTGTTCCACGCCCGTCGCCGCGACGGCAACTTCCGCGCGATCAAGGAGGTGGTGCAGCGCGGGCAGATCGGCGACGTGTTCCATATCGAGCTGGCGTCCGGGGAGTTTGCCAGGCCACGCGATTGGTGGTACAGCAAGAAGGCCCTGAGCGGCGGTGCGTTCTACTACTGGGGTCCGCACGCCATCGACTGGGTCCTCGACCTGGTCGGTGATCGGGTCGAAGGGGTGACCGGCTTTCTTCACAAGCGGGTCTGGCACGACGTGGATCAGGAGGACCAGGCCCGGGCCATCCTGCGGTTTGCGAACGGCTGCGTGGCCGATGTCACCTTCTCATACATCGCCGCCGTGGGCAAGCCGCTGTGGCGGATTCTGGGCACGCGGGGCGGTATCATCGACACGGGTGTCGGCGGGAACGTGGGCTATCAGGACGAGATCGCCGGACCGTCCGGCGGCAGCTTCCAGATGGTCGAGATCGACGGGGACCAGCGGCAGACGAAGCAGATCTCCTACAAGGAATCGGACTGGCTGACCTACTACAACCAGATCGCCGACCACCTGCTGCGCGGCGGCCCTGTGCCGGTCAGCGGCGAGGACGGCCGGCGAACGATCGCCGTGATGGAGGCGGCCGAGCGTTCATCGAAGAGCGGCCGAACCGAGCCGGTGGCCTACGAGTGACCAGGAGGAGGACCATGCCCGATCGGGAAAAGCTCATCGAGATGCTGCGTCTGATGCGCCGGATTCGCCATTTCGAGGAGCGGCTGGTCGACCTGTACGACTACGAGAGCTTTCTAAAGGAGGGGGATATCGCCGGCGATGCGTACGATTTTACCAGCAAGGGGTTAATCGCCGGGGCCGTGCACGTGTCCATCGGTCAGGAGGCGACCCAGGTTGGCACTTGTGCGGCGCTCGAGCCGGGGGACTATGTTACGAGCACACACCGCGGTCATGGCCATTGCATCGCCAAGGGCGCCGACCTGAAGCCCATGATGGCTGAACTCATGGGCCGAGAGACGGGGTACAGCAAGGGCTGCGGCGGCTCGATGCATATGTTCAGCCCGGAACTTGGGCTGCTGGGCGGGAACGGTATCGTCGGTGCCCAGATCCCGCTGGCCACGGGGGCGGCCTTCTCCGCCAAGTACCGCGGCACGAAGCAAGTGGCCGTCGCCTTCTTCAGCGACGGCGCGAGCAATCAGGGCACGTTCCACGAATCGCTGAACATGGCCTCGCTGTGGGACCTGCCGGTCATCTTCCTCTGCGAGAACAACCTGTATGCCGCCACGACATCGGCTGAGATCACGCTGGCCATCCCCAATGTCGCCGACAAGGCGCCCGGTTACGGCATGCCCGGCGAGATCGTGGACGGCCAGGACGTGCTGGCCGTCTACGAAGCGGCCTCCAGGGCCGTCAGCCGAGCCCGCGCGGGGGACGGGCCGACGCTCATCGAGTGCAAGACCTATCGTTTCATGAGCCACTGCGCCGCGATGCAGGGCCAACACAACAACCCCGAAGAACTGAAGGTCTGGCTCGCCAGGGACCCCATCACGCTGTTCGAGCGCAAGCTCGTGGACGACGGCGTCATGACGGTCGAGGAGCAGAGGGCCATCGAGCAGGAGGCCCTCGCCGAGGTCGAAGACGCCGTAGCATTCGCCAAGGCGAGCGCGTTTCCGAGCTTCGACGATCTGCCGGTCGTTTCCGGGACGAGACTGTGAGGGGTCCCGAAGGATGCTGCTATCCAAGGGAAGCAAGTCGATGCGAGAACTGATCTACACACAAGCTATCAGCGAGGCGATCCGGGAGGAGATGGCGCGGGACGAGACGGTGTTCTCGATCGGCGAGGACATCGGTCCGGTCACCCATCGTGAGGATCTGTGGAACCAGTTCATGGCCCAGAGGATCTGGCAGACACCCATCTCGGAATCGGGCTTCGTCGGTCTGGCGGCGGGTGCGGCCATGACGGGCCTGCGCCCGATCGCCGTGATCATGTATTGCGACTTCGTCGGGGTGTGCATGGACCCGATCGTCAATCAGGCGGCGAAGGTCTTCCTCATGTCCGGCGGCCAGATCAAGGTGCCCCTGGTCATTCGCACGCCGGCAGGAGCCGGCACGCGCGAGGGCGGTCACCACAGCGGCAGCCTCGAGAGTTGGTTTGTCCACGCGCCGGGGCTGAAGGTCGTCATGCCGTCGGACCCCTACGACGCCAAAGGACTGATGAAGTCCGCGATTCGGGACGACGGCCCGGTCGTCTACATCCAACACCGGGTGCTGCATCAGACGAGCAAGCAGCAGTGCCCGGAAGGCGAATGGCTTGTGCCGCTGGGCAAGGCCGACGTCAAGCGTCCGGGCAGTGACGTGACGGTCGTAGGCGTCTCGATCGGCGTCCAGAAGGCCTTGGACGCGGCCGAGCAACTGGACGGCGAGATCAGCGTCGAGGTGGTCGACCCCCGGTCCCTTGTGCCCCTGGACACAGAGACGATCCTGGCATCGGTCCGGAAGACTCACCGCCTGCTGGTGGTCCACGAGGCGCCCCGGCGGGGCGGTGCCGGGGCAGAGATCATCCGACGCGTGACGGAGGAGGGATTCGACCTCCTGCGGGCGGCGCCGCGGGTCCTGGGCGGCCTCAACACGCCCATGCCCTACAGCCCGCCCCTGGAAGACGCCTGCCTGCCGCAGCCGGCCGACATCGTGCAGGCCGTCAGAGAGATGATGGACTGACCTGGGAGAAAGGAGACCTACGGCGATGACCCCACGCGAACGCTGGTGGGCCACGCTCAATCGTGAGAAGGCGGACCGCGTGCCCATGGACTACCGGGCCACGCCCGAGGCCACCGCCAGGCTGCTGGAGTACCTGGGCCTCGAGGACCTGTCCCAGGCGTTCGAGCGCTTGCACATCGATCCGGTCGTCGACGTGGCGCCCAGGTACGTGGGGCCGCCGATCCCAGAGGACGAGGACGTGTTCGGTATCGGCTACGCGAACAGCGACTACGGCACCGGTCATTACCGCGACGCCGTGCGACATCCTCTGGCCAAGTTCAACAGCGTCGCGGAGATCGAGGCCGGTTACCGATGGCCCAGTCCCGATTGGTGGGACTACTCGGGCATCGCCGAGCAGGTCAAGGGGAACGAGGACAGTGTGATTCGAGGCGGCATCTCCGAACCCTTCGCCACGTACAAATGGCTGCGCGGCGTGGAGCAAGGGTACATCGATTTGTACGACAACCCGGACATGGTGCACTCCTGTCTGGACAAGCTTTACGACCTGTGCCACGAGGACGCGCGCCGCATCTACGAACAGATTCCGGGCATGGTCGTCTGGACCTGGGTCGCCGAGGACGTCGGCTCGCAGGAAGGCCTGCTCGTATCGCTCGAGCACATCGAGACGTTCTTCTTGCCGCGTATGAAGCGCATGATCGACCTGGTGCACGAAGCCGGCGCCTACGCTTTCCACCACAGCGACGGGGCGGTGCGCGACAACGTCCCCAACATGATCGAGAAGGTGGGCATCGACGTGCTGGACCCCGTGCAGTGGCGATGCAAGGGCATGGAGCGCGAAGGGCTGGTGCGGGATTTCGGCGACCGGGTTTGCTTCCACGGCGCGATGGACAACCAGTTCACGCTGGTCACCGGCTCGCCGCAAGACGTGCGCAAGGAGGCCGAAGACAACATCCGCATCCTCGGCGCGAAGGGCGGATACATCCTGGGGCCTTGCCACAACCTTCAGGTCGTGAGTCCTCCCGAGAACATCGTGGCCATGTACGAGGCCGGCTACGAGTGCGGTTGGCAGTAGCAGGCTGTGCCTGCCAAGGTGGAGGAAACAGCATGCTGTCGGCAACAGAGAGCGAGCGTCTCAGGGACAACACCTGCCAGCTACTGCAGGACGTGGGGATGAAGATCGAGAGCGATCGGATCACGTCCGCACTGGTTGACAGCGGCTGCACGCAAGCTCCGTCGGGCAGGATCAGGATTCCCGCCAAGCTGATCGAGGAAATGGCCTCGGTTCAAAGGAAGACGCAGGAGCAGGACGCGAGGGATCAGGAGCTGCATTTCCAGTGTGGTATTGACTGGGCCCACCACATCATATGGAACGCCAAGCAGGAGGAGACGAGACGCCTGCTGCAATCCAGGTTGCTGATGTCCGCGTTCGACTGCGGTCCGACGACGTATTACGACTACGTGCGACAGGAGATCGTTCCGGTCGATACGGGGATCTTCACGGACGTGATGATGTTCGCCCAGGCGACCCCGGAGATCGGCTACATCAGTACGTGGTACCGGCAGGACGTCCCACAACAGATCGAACGGATCGCCTCACTGGTTTTGGCACTCCAGTACACCGACAAGGTGGACGGCATCGAGGCCATCGACCCGGCCGTCATCAAGTACCTTGCCGAAATCAGCGAGATTATCACCGAGAGGCCCGGGGATGCGAGCTACCTGGCCGGTTCAGAGTGCATCACGTCGCCGCTGATTCTGGAGCGGCGATCGGCCGAGGACGTCGTGGAGAGGGTCAACAGGGGCATCGGCAGGTATCACGTGGCCAGCATGCCGACGATCGGGATCTCCACGCCGGTTACGACGGCCGGGGCCGTCGTCGTCACCGCGGCAGAGATCCTGGGGGGCATGGTTGCGTGTTTCGTGATGGACCCCGAATCGGATCTCAGCGGCCGCGCCATCGCGCTGGTGGCCGACATGAGAACGGCCAACAGTACGTCCACGGGACCCGAACCCACGCTCGTCAATCTCGCCGTGAAGGACCTGTTCGACACCTGGTGGGGCGGGCATCTGTGGGTGGAGGTGTTCTTCAGCCCTCATGCCAAACGCCCCGGGCTGCAGGCCGTCTACGAGAATTTCTACGGCCAGTGGCGATACGCGAAACTGCTCGGCCGGCCGGATATCCCGTACCCGGGCATGGGCACGCTCAACAACGGTGGCACGGGTTCGCCGGCCCAGTTTATGCTGGACATGGAGATCCGCAAGTCGCAGTTCGCTCTGCAGAGCGAGGTCGCCACGGATGAGGAAGGGCTGCCTTTTGCGGAGGTCTGCGACGTCGTTCGCCAGAGCGGGGATTTCCTGAGCACCGACCACACGGCAAGACACTGTCGCGAGCTGTGGGCCTCCCGTCTGTTCCTGACGGAGAGCCCTGCGCTCGGAAGCTGGTCAGGCGACGAGAAGTCCATCCTGGACACCTGCGAAGGGCTGTGGCGAGACAACATCAAGAACTACGAGCCTCCGGACTGGCCTGCCGAGAAGCGCAAGGCGCTGGACAAGGTTCTGGCCAAGGCGAAGAAGGAGTTCTCGGTGAGCTGACCGAGGCGCACATCGAAGGCGCTGGGCCGTAGTCGGTCGTTCATCACGCGCGTCCTGACGCCAATTATCCCGCGCGGGTGGATTCGCGCGGCACCTACCCCCCGCGCCCGAAAGCCAAAGAGCTTCCCAGCCGATGTGTCAGATGCCAAGAGTTGACCCTAGCTCCCCTCGTCTACTGTCGCTTCCTCCGGAGTAGGGGCGCCGCGCCAAGAATCAGTAACCACGACGTTGCTGGCTCAGGGACGACAACCGTCCAGCCGCCGGTGGGGTCGTACACCGCATCGAGCATCGGGAGTGTGCTGTCAAAGAGCCTTCCGTCGGCAATCCATCCATCCAACTGGGCTTCGACGTCTCCTTCCACATAGAGCCCAAAGCCGCCCAAGTTGATGGTCGATCCGTTGTTGATCATCAGCGAATGGGTGTAGAGGCATTCGTTTCCTTCAGCACCTCTTCTGCCGTTGTCAACGCTGTCGACCAACAGCGTGTTCCCAGCATCGGTTCCTCCGATCGTTAGTTCTCCCAAGGAGAAGTTCCCAGCAAATCCGCCGTCGATAGCACTCGCCACTTCGTACGTACTCACGGGGTAGCCGTTCTCTATGACAATGGCCAGATTACTCAAGCCGCTCAGATCATATGGATCGGTATTCCAGTTCTGCACAGCGCAGCCTAGGGCAGCTGCACCTCCAACCATATGAATGGTGCTTCCAGACACTGCCGTCAAGCGGCTGTCACTCCCGAAGTACAGTCCGCTAGACAGCTCGATCTGAGCGTCAGAATGGTTGACCTGCAGCCAGCCACTCCCCACCCAGCCGACGTTCAAGTATTTGGCCTTCAGCCACCCGCCTGTGATACTGTATGTTCCGCTGGATGCGTCGTCGCCCTCCGCGAGACTGACATCCCAGTACACGTCGTTCAAGCCCCCGCTTTGTACAAAGGTGCCTGTGCCGCCGTAGCCTATGCTCTGTGTCCAAAACTGCGAGACGCCTGCGTCCGCCGACATCTGAACGGTTCCGCTTTGACCAGAGGCGTATCCGAGACATAGCCAGTCACATTCGGCTCCGTATCTTATCTGCGCGTTTCCCCCGTTGTTGATGAACGCATCGTCGTCGGATTCCGGAACGCCGTTGCTCCAATTGCCGGGTTCATCCCAGAAACCGTGGTCATCTGTCCAATAGGTGGTACCGGCCCGCGCGGAGCCGGCGACGCCGAGAGCTGTTATCATGAAGACTACGCTGACGAGACTCGGGGCTCTCATTTCTCATTCCTCCCTTGGTTCTGAAGACTTACTCGAAGTGGCGCCTGAGCGATGTTATATGGGCACGCGTGTATCTATGGCACTGCGCGGTAAACGTCAGCGCGACCGCACTCGCTGCAGAGACCCTCATCAATCCTACCTCCCCGAACAGTTCCTCACCCCCCACGTAGGTCCGCCGACTGTCTTGCCCTCCTTGTTCGCGGGAAGGACATTCCGTTGTGCCATGGGTCTGACATGGGGCTCGCCGTTGCAGGAGTCCCGAGGCGTACGCTCCCTCACGTCTGTGTCTATTCCGTTCCTTCCCGTACCTTGCCATGGCTCAGGTTTCGTGTCGACCACAACCGCAGCGCCGTCTAACGCTCGGGACAGTCTCGCCGTCGACGCTGAAGGCGATGACGCGGTACTGCAGTTGTTGACTGCGCGGCTGGAGCGTCGGAGCCGTGTTGGTTTCCAGCGTGACGGTGATTTGCCCCACGCTCCCATTTCGGTGGTGCCCTGTGAGAAGGATGAGGTCAGAGGAGGGAAGTACGAAGCGCTCAGCGTCAGGATTGCCCTTCCTTCGTACTCCGCCCCTCGGCTGCTCATCGAATCAGTCAACGCGATCGTCTCGGGCTGGCGCCTCGGGACTCCCGGCATGGGCGCTCTCTGCCCCGTCCACTCAATTCAAGACACTAGCGTACCTCCCCCACTCCAGACATGTCAACGAAAAAATAATAAGGTGACCTAACACGGGTGCGTGACACTTTAGGCGGCCCTCGGATAGGCGGACCGGGTCTGCCAGTA
>CAYMLO010000208.1:0-13876 GCA_964390905.1 uncultured Planctomycetales bacterium
TGCAGACGCAGCCTTGCCAGCCTACCACGTGCGGGGCGTATTCGTCCCGCGCCGCGTCGCAGAACCCCAGCGTATCCACCGGACGCTGCACCTGGTTGCGCCGCCGCCCCCGTTTGGCCGCCATCCGCCGCATGCCGAAACAGGCCGTATTGGCGGCGTAGCTCGCCCAGGAGTCCTTCGGCGTCTCCGCGCCGGTGTTCTGATCGACGCACATGTCAGGCTCGGGATCGCTCGGGCAGGTCACGACGGATCGTCCTTCGGGCTTGGGGCGCAGCAGGAGGTAGGACAGGAAGTCTGGATTCTCCCACCAATTGGATTCATTTGGCTCACTTGCGTCGCCGCAAGGCCCCTTCTCGGCCGTCGGGTACCACTCGTCGTGGTCATCGGCGTACGCGGTCAGCGCCGCGCCGATCTGGCGCAGGTTGCAGCCGCATACGGTGCGCTTCGAGATCTCGCGAGCCGCACTCAGCGCGGGCAGAAGGATCGAGATGAGCAGCGCGACGATGGCGACAACCACCAACAGCTCAACCAGCGTAAAGCCAGGGCCCAGGGAGCTCCGGGCTTGCCGGAACCCGTCTGGGCATCGGTCCGTCGCGGCTGCATGCGATGCGATCCGCCCGTCACGCTGGCATCGGTTGGAATCTGTGTCGGGTATTGGAAACATGACGGAGTTCCTCTTGGGCTTGGGGCTCGGGCCAGACCGACCGGCCCGGCCCGAGCCCGAGGTACGCCCAGCTATGTATCATGCCTGGATGCGGCGCTTCGACCGCCCGAACCGATCCTGGCCCGCCCCGATCGGAACCGCAGGGCCCCCGCACCAGCAAGGGCCAGCATCGTGCCTGCGAGGGGCAGAGCCAGGTCGACCCCGCTGCCGCATTTGAAGACGGCCGTTACCTCGCGATCAGCGTCCATCACGATCGTGACCGAATGGTTGCTATCCACCGACGCGTGATTCGCATCACCAGGGAAGTTCGGGTCGTAGAGTTCCCAGTGCTTGAAGGACTTGCCCTCGATGGGCTGCGCTTGCAGCGTCACGCGCGTATACGCCGGGTAGGTCACCGGCGTGTTCGGGTCGTTGGGTTCGGGATCAAGCACGACGTCTCCGTAGTTGCCGTGAACCTCGGTGATCGAAAGCGTGTAGTCGACGAGTGTGATCGCCAGGTAAGGCCAGAACGGATCACTGTAATAGTCGACGCTGCGGAACTGGGCGAGCGGGCTGTCGGTCCAGTCCAGGTTTGGATCGTCGTATTCGTTGGCATCTTTGATGATCAGGCCGAAATTGTCGTGACAGCCGGCGCTCCATTCCTTCACGAGGTCCGTCACATCCCACGTCATCCAGTTGCCAACCGGCGGGACTTCCGCCGATGCGTAGACGGTGTTCGCATCGAAGTCGCCGCCGCCTGGTTGATATGCGGGAACGCCAGCCAGGTAGCTGTCCCAGCGGACGCGGATATTCGGGTCGTTGTGTCCATCCCGACACTGCCACGTCGAGCCCGTTTCGGACCAGGGGTTGATGACACGGTAGACCTCGTAGAGGCGCCCGGTGGGATCGCCGTTGTGCCAGGTGTAGAAGTAGAGCCCGAGTGTGACTTCGGCGATCTCGTTGGGGTCTTCAGGTAGGTCGGACAGATCGAACTGAAGAAGGGTCCGGAAGTTCTTTACGTCGCAGGACCACACGGCCGTCCGGACACGCAGCTCCGTGGAGGTGCCGTAGTTGGCCGTGCTCCCGGACGAACAGGAACTTATCCAGTTGTCTGATATGGGATTCAGCGTAACGGTCGCCGCCCTCGCCGTGGGGACGGATAGGAAGGAACAGCACAAGACAAGGGCAAGCGAACACACATACGACACGGCCCAACAGATGGGCTTCACTGAGGATATCATCAGTCCTTTCCTTACTCCCCTAAGGGACTGCCACTCAGTGCTACCCACCCACAGGGCCAGGCACTGGCGTTGAACTCGGTTGAACAATACCTCTCACCGAACCGGGCCTCACGCCCGCGTTCATCGCCAAGTCGTTTCCGCTATCGAGCCATCACCTCCCTTCCAGGCTGCATTTTCGCCGCAGGCACGTAGTCCACGACGAAACGATACTGCTTGCCACAGTGAATGATCACTTCCTTCTGGTTTCGCTTCATGATGCGGATCTCGATCCGCATGTCACCAAAGCCATCGTGCTCCAACAGCTCGTCGTAGAGCTCCAAGAGCGTCTGCTTGGTTTCCTCTTTTGTGCACATGACCGTCTCGCTTGGTCAATCCGCCAAGAACCAGCGACGATGATCGTCGCCGTAGGGCTCTGACCTCAACAAAACCGTATCCCGTCAGTCTGCGGCCAGGTTTGCCGTGGCCCCGAGACTCCTACCAAGGAAGAGCCGGAACCGGGTGCTAGAGATCGACAGACGGTGGCCCTCTGGGGATGGAGGTCACGTTGGCGGTTGACGGCGGCGGGGCTTGGCTGGCGTGCGGGCAGAGAATCTCGACGAGCGTCATGCATTGGACTGGCGCTGGCGTGTCTTCGCCGACGGCCGTCCATCCGGCCCTCAACTGGTGGCAGATCGGGCAGTCGTCGGCTTCGTATTCGTGCTCGGGTCCCTCTGCCTGAAGATGAAGGGCGTATGACAAGCCGCTACAAGAGCACACAAAGCAGACGAATGCGAGCAGCCCGGCAGGGTTCTGCCGCCCCCATGACAGCATGGGGATTCCCCTCGGCAGCCTCAGGCGATGAGCCGTGTGACCGGATGCCAGGATGGGAGCATCTGGGGAACGCATGGGCCTATGCCTCTTCGGTCCTCCCGGCTGGAGCGGGGCCATCTGTTGCCGACGATGGCCTGTCCTTGAGGTCCTGCAAGCCGCGTTCCATGCAACGCTCGCATTCCGCGATGCTGTCATCACCGTGAGTACAGAAGTACCCGAAACCGCGAAGGAACTCAACTCCGGCTCGTGGGCAGCGACGCGCGAACTGCGTGAACTTCAGCAGGCGATCAAGGACCTCCGCGTCGATCGCGTGTTCGATCCGACACGCGTTGGCTTCGGCTTGGGCCTCATCGACCAGAAGGACCTCTGTCAGGAAGCGACGAATGAGTCGATGGCGACGATAGACTTCTCGTCCCAGCTCCTCGCCCTGAGCGGTCAAGGTCACCAACTCGTACGGACGGTAGTTCACCAGGCCTTTTTCGGCGAGTCGTCTGAGGGCCACGGTCACCGTGGATTTGTGAACGGACAGGACCCGGGCAACATCCCGAACCCGGGCCGATCCCTTCTCGGCCAACAGCCGGAGGATGACCTCCAGGTAATCTTCGAGCGTGGAACTGATCGCAGACGACTCAGACATCGAGCCAGACCTCCCTACCAGCGGAATGTTTGATTAGTCCAACTTTATAGCAAAGGTCCAACAATCTGTCAAGGCCAATGCCCAGGATTCAACACCAAGTCCAGTCGGAATTATAAATCATTATTTTCTAATTCATTACAGAGGCAGGTGCCCCGGTGGCCTTCGGAGAGGCGCCGGCTTGCCTCAGAAGAGAACGCTATTGGCGCCGCGATTCTCGCCGGTGGGGCGTAGGCTGTGGCTCATCCGAATCTGACGTCCTGTCAGACGGTATCGGCGACGATGATCCCGTTGAGTTGCACTCGGAGGGCCTTGATCACGTGGCGCACCATGCCGCTGTGCGTCCAGCAGGCTGCGCCGAATCGCCGCTCGCGGGCTACGGGAGCTTGGCCCCGACGTAGATCAGGTCGTGGCGGTTGTAGTCGAAGGCGAAGTGGACGTAGCCGGTCTGTTCGTCGATGAAGCCGTCGGGGTACTGGAGCTGTCCGGGGAAGTCCACCAGGACCCGCTTGTAGAACCAGCTGGCCATGTCGTCGTCCGACGCCCACATCGCCAGCGGATTCCGCACGCCGCACGTGGCGTTGGCGTTGTGGATCAGGACGATGCGTCCGGTGCTGAGCCGGTGGAGTCGAAACTTGGAGCCGGGGTTGGGGATGTTGCTCCGCTTTGGCGGGGTCCAGGTTCGCCCGCGGTCGGTCGACACGCTCCGCAAAAGACACCCCTGGCCGTCGGCTCGGATCAGCATGACCAGACGTCCGTCCCGAAGCTCGACGACGTTGTTCTCTGCCCAACCGGCGATGGGACCGATCTCGGCCGATCGCGTCCACGTCTTGCCCACGTCTCGGCTGATGAGCACGCCGTTGCGGGCGCGGCGGTGTGATCCATCCTTGAGCGGAGAAACGGCCGGGTCGGGTGCCGTGTCGTAGGATTGATAGGGGAGGATCCACTCGCCCCACGTGCTGAGGTAGAGGTTCCGAACGAACGTCCTTCGCGGCAGTGGCGCAAAGGGCACGGGGTTGCCCCAGGTCTTGCCGTTGTCCTTGCTGGTCAAGACGACGTTGCGCCAGTCCTCGAAGTAGCCGCCGTGGGTCACGGCCATGATCTGGATCTCGTCGCCGTGGACGATTACCTCGCTCAGCAGACACGCGCGGTCCTTGAGCCGCAGGACGGTTTGCTTCTTGCCCCACGTCTTGCCTTGATCCTTCGATCGGCACAGGGCAATGTAGTTGGCCTTGCGCGGCTCGTGATCGCCGCCGGTCATGAAGATGATGGCCCAGCTTCCATCGGGCAGCCGACGTAATGCCTGATCGCAGACACAATGATCGGGCGGCGAGCCCTTGTAGACGTGCGTCATCTTGTCGGCGATGTCTCGGCGGTTCTTCGCAGCGGTTCGCTCGTCCTCCAGGGCGCGGCCCGGGGCACCAGATCCCCCGACAGCACAGGTGCCAAACATCAGCGAAGATTGCAGGAATGCGCGGCGCGTCGCCATGGCTGTGTGCTCCTCCTTCAAAGACCCGTGACTTCGCGGCGGCGACCGGATTGGTTATCTGCCTCCGCTGTTGGCGCGATCCATACGAACGACGAGCGTCGCGTTGTAGTGATGGGCTCCGGCATGCGAGGCGACGTATCCGCCGACCGACAGGCCGCGACCCAGGCCGATCAGATGGCGGATCGACCGAATGGGGTCGATGTCGGCAGCCACCGGCAGGGGAGGGGGCGGCGACAGCGGAATGCGGACATCCAGCAGTTTGCCATCGCGCTCCACCCGCAGCACCACGCCCTTCCCCCCCCGCAGAGCGATGAAGTCGCGGAGATCGTCTTCGGGCCGATCTTCGGAGAGGACGATGCCGTCGACGGTGCAGATCTTGTCCCCCGGCCTGAGGCGCCCGGCGGCGGGCATCTCGGGAAGAACGGGGTTCCCCACGACCACCCGGCCCGGCTCAGCGCCTTCCCGAATGATGATGCCCAGCTCCACGCGGCGTCCGCCGCGCCGGACCATCATCCGCTTCCACCAGAGGGGCTTAAAGACGTGCGGCGCCTGCTCCGAGCAGTAGTCTATCCAGGATTGGAGCACACGGGCGGCACGGGACGGGCGGACCAGGACCACGCTGGACACGCCGTTGCGGCGCTCGATGGCGCCGAATGCCGCCGTCGCCGCAAACGTGTCGGAAGCCGGCGCCTGTCGGGCATCGATGATCTGGCGGATGTGGTCCGGATGACTCGCCACAATCAGCCAGTCGTCGACGCCGGCCCAACACAGCTCCAGCGTCTTGAGGTAAGGACACCGGCTGTCCCGCCGGAACAGACTGCCCAGTTCCATTCGGTAGATGGTCGTTCCATGGTAGGGGGCTTCGACCACGCTGAGTTCGAGACTTCGCTTCGCCCGCGCGAACTGGACCTTCATCCACCCGAGGAGCCGCTCCGACAGTCGCAGGAGGATGGCCGAAGCCGCCCGTACGTCACGAGACTCGACCATCAGTGCGACCAAGGGCAGATCGTAGGCTCCCTCCGCCCGCTGCTCATCGGACGGTTCATAGCCGCAGACCAGCATTATTTGTGGCCCCAGCTTCTCTAGGAGGTCCTTCTCCAGATCGGTTGGGTGCAGCAGCGCCCTGACGACCTCCAGGTTGAAGCGAAGCGACCTCTGCTCAGGGCCGCGATCGGCCATGATCGTGCGATACCACCCCGTCAGATCCAGCGTTTGAGCCCAGACCACCAGCGTTGATCGGGGCAGTCGGCCGATCGGCTCGAGGGAGACGTCCTTCAGGCCGCCGCGAACCACCGGGCGGTCCAGCAATCCCCGGATTTCCAGGTCCAGCCCAGTGCCGTTCTCATACAGTCCGACTGCCGCTCGCCGGAGGCTCGACCACTGAGACGTTGACCGCCGTCGCGGGCCTGCTGCGGGCTCCTTGACCTCCGTCGTCTTGGCGGTCGGCGTAGGTAGGTCCAGATAAAGCAGGCCCTGGCTGGCGGACGGGAGTTGGCCGACTTGCTCACCGAAGCTCGGCAAGTCGAACAGCGTGTTGGCCGCTTCGCCCGCCAGTAGGTCGACGCTTCGTTCGAAGAACCGTGTTTCGCCCGCGCGTCGGCCGAGCACCACGACGGTATCCTTGACCGCCAACGACAGGCCCTCCCGAAGCGTGTAGCACGAGACGTTGCCGACGGGCGGCTGCTTCTTGCCCTGGTTCTTGGCGATTAGCTGGGAGATGAACCGCGCGTCGGGCGCCCGTGCGAGCACCACCCCCTCTGCCAGGTTGTCGTAGGAGGGCGCCGCCAGCGCAACGTGTCGACCGAACAGGTTCCGAGTGGCCTCGGCAAGGCTCATCCCGAGGATCCGCGTGAGCCGGTGACCCCACGCAACCGTGACAGCCGGCTGAGACGTCTGTCCCGCCGCGAGCTCCGTCAGGTCCGCCCATCCGCCCCCGGGCAGGAGCTTGGCCCCGAGCCGGGCCAGGTCGCGGATCTCCACGAACGCGCCTGCGTCCTCCGGCACGATCCGGGCAAGCGAATCTGCAGGAACAGACTGTTTCTGGGGGGGTGCTTTGGGGCGGGATGTCGTTGCAGGAGCTGCCGTCGCCCGACCGGCCAGCAGGCCGATCATCGCGATGACACCCCCTCCGCTGATGGTTCGATGCACGGGCGACGCTCAGCAATATTGGAGGTTCTTCTCTCGAGAGAGGATCAGCGAGACGCTACCCCTGTCGAGGGGGCCGCGTAGGCTCACAGCACGTCGGGACCGTCAACGTTTTCCGCTTCGGTCTGCGATCCCAACAGATCCATCAGCACCGACCCCGCCTGAACCAGAACGGATGACTCGGCATCCTCGGTCTGCTCTTGCAGCGGGGGCTCGAGCGATTTGCCAGAAACGCCAAAGACCCACCGACCCAGGAGGGCCAGCTCACGCGTACTGCGCTCCGTGTCCTCCAAGGTTCTCATCGCCGGTGAGATGAACACCTTCGCCAGTTCGTCGGCGATGGTGGCCGATCCGGTCGACGGCGCCGCCGCCTCGATCACGGAAGGCGCTGGCGAGGCCACGACGACGTCAGCCTTGACCAGGGGTGCGGGCGTGGGGACGGACTCGATCGGCGGCGCAACCGACACCACAAGCATCCAGATGGCCGCCGCGCTGAGCACCGGTCCGAGAAAGGCCGCCGCTCGACGAAGCTGCATGATCCGCGCCACGCGGGGTTCCGGGGGCGGCTTGATCGCGTCGATCACGCGATCGGTGAAGCTCAACGACATCTCTGGCTCGGGGCGGTCACCACGGATCACGTCGCCCGCGACGTCCGTGATCACCATGGCGCGCTGACAATCTGGGCAGGTCAGTCGATGTGCGTGGACCTCAGCACGCAAGGATGGGGGCAACTCGCCGTCCAGATAACTGTCTAACAAATGCTGAGCGTGAAGGCAGTTCATTCTTCTTCCCGAAGACCTGACTGAGCCAATACGACCCCCTAGAACAACCTCGCCGCTACGCTGCAATCGCTCGCTATCCAGCCGCCTCCCCAAAGAACCGCAGGGCAGTCCAATCGGCCGCTAGCTGCGGAGTCAGCATCTCGCGGAGTCGCATGCGGGCCCGATGCAGGTGACTCTTGACCGTTGCCACCGGCATCTCCAGGACCCCGCCGATCTCCTCACAACTCATCCCCTCACGGTAGAACAACAACACCGTCGCCCGTTGGTGAACCGAAAGCCTGTCGACCGAGCTCCAAACCGCCTGCTTGAGTCGCAACGCCTCCTCCGTGTTGGCGACCTGCTCGCCCGCGTCCTCCTCGCCATCGTCGAAGGCATTCAGCTCGACTTCGCCGGACAGCGGCGGGTGACGACGCAGCTGGTTTAGGCACAGCCGGTAAGCGATCGTGAAGAGCCACGTGCTGAACCGATACTCCTGGCTGAACGAATCTAGGGACGAAAACGCTCTCAAAAATGCCTCTTGGCAGATCTCCTCGGCGTCATGATGATCTCGCAGGATCCGCCAGACGAAGGCAAATAACCTTTCCTTATGCGCATCAATGATTTGGCGCGCAGCATCATCGCAGCCGTTGCGGGCAGCGGCGATCAGGCGCCGCTCCTTCCGCTTCGAGAGCGTCCCATCCTTCGTTGGCTTACGATCAGCCGAACTCATGATGCCACCTGATTATATCGTCAACGGCCCGGCGAGTTGCAAGCTTTCGTTTTCATGTTAGAATATCTTACGCCATGGCCAGGCCCAAACAGAACGACACGAAGCGGATCACCAATAGCAAGGCCCGCTTCAATTACCATGTTTTGGAGCGGATAGAAGTAGGTATAGCGTTGTTGGGCACCGAGGTCAAGAGCCTCCGGGCCGGCCATGCCTCGTTGGACGAGGCCTTCGCCCGCATCGATCGCGGCGAGGTCTTCTTGTACGGTTGCCACATCAAGCCGTACGAGAAGGGCAACCAAAACAACCACGAGCCGCTTCGGCCTCGCAAGCTCCTGTTGCACCGCCGGGAGATCCATCGGCTTCTGACCAAGGTCAGGCAGCGTGGCCAGACGCTGGTGCCGCTGAAGATCTACTTCAACAAGCGGGGTCTGGCCAAGGTGGAGCTGGCCCTGGTCAAGGGCAAGACGCATGGGGACAAACGGCAGGACCTCAAGAAGCGCGACCATGAGCGAGAGATGGCCCGCGCGATGGGAAGGTGATCGGGTTTCGTTCGCCGCGTCGGCGTCGCGCCAGACCGAGCGTCGGGCGGACTTCCGAAGCGTTGTCGTATACGGAGACAGGTGTCGAGACGAGTTTGTATCTGGGGGCGAATTGGGTTCGACCGGGTAGGTTGACGGCAACGGTTGCGTGCCCAGGTTGTCAGGAGGCCTGGTAAAACACCTGGCAAAAACCTTTAAGTGCCGACTCTACTGAGTTGCGCATGGCGGCCTAAATAGGCTGCCCGTCCGCCGCGTAACGCCTGCTAGCGCGGTTGGGCGTCGCCCAGCAGGCTGGCTTGCGGTCGCTGTCGGACCGGCCGCGGGCGAGACACCGTCCGGCTGGGGGCCGATCAAGCCTGTCGATCGGCGTGACCGGCCCCGAGACCCAAACGATCGACTACGCACGTAGTGGCCCTGCCCGAAATGCCACGGGACGGGGGTTCGATTCCCCCCGCCTCCAGTTCGCAAGTAATCATCTGACAAGTTGTTGCGGCCAGCAGTCGGCGCGCGACCATCACGCCCTCGCCTCGCACTCTAGGCGGTAGCTGCCTTTCTTCCAAAGCTCGTGGCCGCACACACGCCAGGTCGGAACCGCCGCGCCGAGGGCTTTCGTTTCAGCTCGGTTTCAGGACGGGTTCAGCGGACGGTAGAACCGATCGCGGAAGGCCAGCTCGCGAAGGAGCGCGGCCTGGAGAAACCGGAAGCTGTCCGCCAGATACCCTTCGTAGCCGCTGGGCTTGCCGTCCCACGTTGTCCAGTCGATGCCCTTGGGATAGGCGTCCGTAACGCCGTTCTGAAACTCGCCGCGCTGCTGTCGATCGAGCATCGCGCGCAGGATCCTGTCTGCGGGAGCCGGATCCCCCACAACGTAGTGGGCCGCCAGGAAGTGAAGAACCTGCCCCGCTGTGATCCCGCCGTTCATGTAGTAGCCGAACGTGTCGGTCCCGTCTTCCTTCTGCGGAATCCCGCAGGCATTGGGCAGGAGGTAGTCCCCTCGGCGGACCGGGATAAGCATGGGCGGGACGCCGAGGTCGAACCGCTTGAACCCGACCTCCGTCATCTTGGTTCGAAGACGGGAGAGGATCTCCCTGCCCTCGGCGGGATCGACGAGGTCGTACTCGATGGCGATGCCGTTCCAAACTGGGGAGGCGTAGTCGTGCAACTCGCCGTCGGCGCTCCGCCACATGCCCAGCCACCCCGTCTTCGGATTGAACAGTGTGCCGCGGTAGGCGGCCTTGAGACGGTCGGCGAGCTTCGTGTACCGCGCTCGCTGCCCGGCGCGGCCCAGCCGATGCTCCAGGTCCGCCAGGCATCGCCAGGCACGGTACGCGATGGCGTTGGTGAGGCCGTCCTTATGCCCTACGTTGAGGGCGTCGAACCAGCTGCACGATCGGTTGGGCTGGACGAGCGTACCGAAGTTGCCGCTCTGGGTGGCCTCGATCATGCCGTCTCCGTCCACGTCCCGCTTGGCCAGGAACTCGGCGAGGAGCTCCAATCGCTCGATCCTTGCCGCCAGCCATCTCCGGTCGGCCGTCGTCTCGAAGTATGTCCACGCAGCGATGATCGGGCCGCTATTGGCGTCGAGGAAGCCGCCGTAGCTCCAGTAGCAGATCATCTCGCCCGTGGGCCGGATCTTGTTGTCGAGCCACCAGTCGAGCGTCCGTCGAACAAGCGGAGCCAAGGAGATCTCGGGTGCGATTCGAGGCGTCCAGAACGCCTGGTCGGCGTAGAACCACAGGCTGCAGCTCGCCGGATCGCTCACCACGTTGTTGCCGAGCATTCCCGCCGGGGCGCTATGCGGGTTGCCCTTGTCGCCCCACTCGGCAGTCGGCTGAATGCAGTTGAGCCAACCACGCCTGGCTTGGCGCCAGAGGTCCGCCGAGCGGAGTCCTTCGGGGGGCGGCAGCACGATCGGCGCCAGCTCGAGCGAGAAGGGCCTGTTCGCCTCGAGCGGGTCCAGGCGAAGCGTCAGGTCGACCGTCTTGTGTTTTCGGCTCCCCAGCAGCTGACCCGTGACCGGACGGGCCGCTGTCTCTCTTAGCAACATCTGTCCGAAGTCGGGAGCGCTGACGACCGCAGGCAAAAGGAGCGTGCCATCGGCCTGCCACCTGGTAGGAAGGACCGTCGTCGGCGTCACCCGCGGGTCGAACGGAAAGACGATCTCCGCGGCCTTGATCCGACCGGCCGAGCTGCCCCGAACCGTCAGGCATAGCGACAGCATCGCACCTCGGCGACGAACTTGCCAGGTTGCCACGGCATCATCGACGACGCCGAACTCGTAGATGGCGGCATCCTCCCGGGACGTCGCCAACGCCGACGGGGCCTCGGTCCATTGTTCGCCGACCAGAAAACGAAGCCCGACGCCAGTTCCCGCTCGTAACAGATTGGTCCCGACGCGAGGGCCTCCTTCAGTGTCCCAACTCAGGAACAAGATCCTCGGCCGCTTGGCCTCGGCGCGGAATCCCATTAGGGGCGAGGGACCTCCCGCCGCCGCAACGATGGGCCTAGACGATAGGATCCCAACCAGTGCCAACATAACTCCGATCGCTCGAGCCATACGATGTTCGTCCTTGTAACGGAGCCCAACCCCCGGGCCGCTAGACCGTGATTCAGCCAGGCCGGCCTGGCAAAAACAAGTCGATACGGTAGCCTGCCCACGCAGGACAATCCATCTCAGGCGACTCACGTGCGGCATGCCCTCGGCAGCGGATAGCTAAGACCAAGCAGAATACGTCCTTCACGTCACTGCCCTCAATGGACAAGCGAGCGGAAGCCGCCAACCGAGGCAGTCGGGGGAGACAGATTGCCAGAAACGGGGCGGGAAAGACCACGAGCTGGTCATCGTCGATGCCCAGCAATTCCTCAACGGGTGCAGAACGTAGCTCTCCTTGAGACCCACGGTTCTTGCCATTCCTCTTGTATCCTGTGGTCGTGAAGGTAGATTATCAGCACTATGCCTGCTTGATGAGACCGGAAGGGCCACGAGATCAGGTTGGTGCCCCGGCCTCGCCCGGTTCGCGCTGCGGTCACGCGATCGGCTGAATCCCTGGCGACCGCGCGGAGACAATCGATCATGCTTCAGGCAACCTGGATTGCGGGCTTGCTGATGTGCGGGATGGGGGTGGCAGTTCTGGGTAGCATCAAGATGGCCCTAGCGCGGCGGCTCGACCTGAACGAGGCCCGAGTCGGCGGATTGGTCTCCGTTTTCGGCTTCGCCATGATCCCCGTCATGCTGATCATGGGCTTCTTGACGGACATGCTCAACAAGCAGTTCGTCGTTGTCGCAGGTTCCCTGCTCATGGTGGCTAGCTTGGTCATCCTGTCGCGGGCCCGCAAGTATTGGGCGGCCCTGCTGGCGGTGGTGCTGCTGAGCGCCGGCTGGTCGGGGTTGGTCAACGTGCTCAACGTTCTGATGGGGGCAGCCTTCGGAGGTGAGCCGACCTATCACATGAACCTGGGCAATTTCTTCTTCGGCTTGGGTGCTTTTCTGACTCCGCTGCTCGTCGCGGCAATCCTCAACCGCGCCGGCTTCGTGCCTGCGACGTTGGTCCTGGCCGCAGTAACCCTCCTGCCGGGCCTCCTCGCCCTCGGCGTGGACTTCGCCGCCCTGGTGGAGCCGACGACGACGCAAGCCGTGACGACCCAGGCTGCGGAGGCTCCCGGCATCGGGATTCTACTGACCGACCCGATCATGTGGCTGACGGCCTTGGCTCTGCTCTTCTACGCGCCGATGGAGGCGACGATGGGGGCATGGACCACGACCTACCTGGGCGATAAGGGCGTCTCGGAGACCCGTGCATCGGCCATGCTCTCCGGTTTCTGGCTGGCGTTCATGGTGTCGCGGTTGTTCACGGCGCTCGTCGTCAGTCCGCACCTCCAGACGGGCAGCGCCACGAGCATTCTGATCATCGTGCTCGCTTTGTTGTGCGTCGTGGCATGGACTGGGACTGTCGCCAGCCGCAATCGCGGCATGGCCTGCGCGATGGTCATCTTCGCCGGTCTGATCTTCGGGCCGACGTTCCCCACGATCATCGGCGTGCTGGTTGGACATGTGGATCCCGCCGTGGGAGGCCGCGCCGTCGGGCTCTTCTTCATGATCGGCGGCGTCGGCTGGTCGATCATCCCCATCATGATCGGGGCGTACGCCCGCCGCGCGAGCGTCCAGAAGGCCTTCCTGATCGCCGTGGCCGCAGCCGTAGGCCTGACGCTGACGGCCATTGCCCTGAGGCCTTTCATGACCTGAGGAAACCATGCGTTGGTTCTCCGTGGCGGGAGAAGGGGGGCAGGGCGAAAGGACCTTGCCCCCAGGACGGGGGCCGTTGGCGTGTTGGAGTCTGGTCCGAGCGGTCGCTTCCCAGTTCGGGACCACTTCGGACGTGAGCCTACCAGCCTGCTGGTAGCCCTGAGCCTACGAGCCGGTCGAAGCCATGCCCCTCACACCGGCAGCGGCATCGTCCCGATGCCCGGCTCTCGTTTCCGTTCCCCTGTCCGTTGGTCTTCCGGCGCTCCCACCGCCCGCTCCGGCAACTGCACGTACGGCTCAATCTTTACCTGCTCCACCCGCTTTCCCCCTTCACGTCTCGTCGGCCGCTGCTGACATCGTACCTGATAGGGTTTTCGGTGCGGACAGGACGGTCTCCGTGGGCGGACACATCGCCCCGTGTCCCCATGGCAGCAGCGCGAGTGAGGGAGTAGGATGTCCGTCCAATCGCCCGGTGGCGCAGCCGGGCCAGGTCTTCCGGGCGACCTCGGCCGAGAAGGAGGCCGCGGAATGCGCGGCATCGGATTTCGTGGCGTGGCGCTGCCCGCGAAGAAGATTGACTTGGACAGACACGACAGGATCGTCCCCCTTCTGCTCGACGAGAAGGAAGAGCAAGATGTCCA
>CAYMLO010000209.1:0-13709 GCA_964390905.1 uncultured Planctomycetales bacterium
TCCGGACCGGGCGGGCTGGGCCGAGCAGGATCCTCATCAGCTTGACCGCGCGGCTCGACAGGTCCTGTCGGACCTGGCCGCTGCCGCCGGCCCAGACGTCGCCGCCATCGGTCTGACCGGTCAGATGCATGGCCTGTTGCTGCTCGATGCGGACGGCCAGCCGTTGGGCAACCTGATCACGTGGCAGGACCGGCGGGCAGCGCCCATCATCCCCGAACTGCTGAAATCGGCGTCCGCAGAAGCCTGGACAGGGACGGGGTGCCAACTGGCCACCGGGTATCTGGCGGCCACGCTCGCGTGGATGGTGCGCAACGCCGCCGTGCCGACGTCGGCCCGACGGTGTTGCTTCATCCACGATTGGCTCGCCGCGCGGCTGGGCGGGTCGGAGCCGTGCACCGATCCCAGCGACGCCGGCAGCGTCGGCATCTTCGACCTGGCGGCCAAGGCCTGGTCAGACGAGCTGATCGCGGCGCTGGGCCTTCCGGTCGCGTTGCTGCCGCCGATCCGCGAGTCGGGTGCCGTCATCGGTCACCTCCAACCGGCCGTCGCCAAGGACGTCGGGTTGCGTTCGGACGTGCCCGTCTGCAACGCCATCGGCGACAACCAGGCCAGCTTCCTCGGCAGCGTGGGCGATCCGGAGGGCTCGGTGCTTGTCAACATCGGCACCGGCGGGCAGATCAGCTGGGTCGTCGACGACTTGGCCCATCCACCCGGCATGGAGATCCGTTACCTGCCCAACGACCGGTTGATTGCCGTCGGGGCTGGGATCTGCGGCGGCCGGACCTACGCGTGGCTCGAGGCGTTCTACCGCGAGGTGGTGGCCGCCTTCACCGACACGGGCGCGCCGGCGGCGGGCCAGTTATACGAACGGATGAACGAGCTTGCAGCCGCCGCACCGGCAGATGCCGCGGGCCTGCGCTGTCGTCCGACGCTATCGGGCACGCGACAGGACCCGGACCTCCGCGGCCTGCTGGACGGCCTGGACCTGACCAACATGACGCCCGCCAATCTGACCCGCGCGGTTCTGACCGGCATCGTCGACGAGCTGCGGGGATTCTACCGCAGCTACGATGCAGCCACGCTGTCAGCCCACCGGGCTGTCGTCGGATCGGGCAATGCCATACGCCGCAATCGGGCCTTGGCCAACATCATCGCGGAGCGGTTCGGCATGCCCGTTCGTACGCCCCGCCATCACGAGGAGGCCGCCTATGGCGCAGCCCTGCTCGCCGCGGTCACGGCGGGCGTCCTTCCCGACCTCGCCACGGCTGGCCAGCTCATCCGCTACGAGACCGTCGCCGAGTAGGCAGGAACAGCGGCGACTGGCACCTACGCTTGGGCAATGAAACGAACCTGGCCCGCCCAGCGTGCTGGACGGGCCAGTGTGTGTGCTTCGGTTGCCCTGCGTCGTTGCGCTAGACCTGGTACGTCTCCGGCTTGATCTCGACCCAGGTCTTCTTGGCCATGGCCTCGTTGGCCATGATGCAGGGGATGGCGGACTTCAGAGCGATCTCCCAGTTCGCCTTGGTCTTTTTGTTCTCGCGGATGCACTCGATCCACGCCCCCGTTGCCCGGCGATAGTCGAGGTAGGGGTCCTTCTTCGTCTTGCCGTCGCCCAGGGCCTTGCCCTCCTGCTTGCCCTTGCCGCCTTCGGTGACGGTCGAGCCGATCTTCATGACGATGCCGCCGCCCTCGCCCTTCTTGGCGTGCTTCTCCCAGGCGGGCTTGGCGGCCTTGGGCTCCAGGAAGATCTGTCCGCCCTTGCGGCTCAGGAAGACCGTGCCGGCCGGGCCCATGATTTGCTCGCCCTGACCGTTGTGTTGGTTGGTCGTGACCGACTGATACGTCAGCTTCACGCCGCCGGGGTACTCGAAGACGCACTGGACGTTGTCGTAGACGTCTCCACCCCAGTCGTCTTTTCGGAAGTCGAGCCCGCCCATGCCGACCACGGCCGTCGGGACGCCGCCCGTGTACCAGTTCGCCACGTCGACCTGGTGACAGGCCAACTCGGCCATCAGGCCGCCGGACGTCTTCCAGAACAGCCGCCAGTTCCGCAGCTCGTTGACGTCCTTGTAGCCGAACTTGGTCGCGTCGATCAGGCCCTTTTCCTTGTCGCTGACCGCCCGACGCCACGGCTTGTTCCGGTGCCACCAGGCGCGGATGTGCGTGACTTCCCCGCAGATCTTGTCGTTGTGGATCAGCTTGTTGCCCAGCAGGTACCAGTCGTTCCAGTGCTGCTGATGGCCGAACTGGATGACCTTGTCGCTGTCCTTGGCCAGCTTGCCCAGCGCTTTGCACTGCTCGACGGTCTGGGCCATCATCTTCTCGGCGTAGACGTGCTTGCCGGCCTTGATGCACGCGCTGGTGATTTCGCAGTGTGTGTGCAGCGGCGTGGCGATAAGGACGGCCTCGATGTCCTTTTCCTTGTCGAGCATCTCGCGGTAGTCGGTGTAACCCTTCGCCGCCTTGGCTGCCTTGAGGGCCTCTTCCAGGTCCTTGCCCGTGCGACAGCCCTCATAGACGTTCTTGTACACCTTGGGGCCGTCGAACTCCGTGCGCGCGATCTGGAGGCCGGCCTCGAGGTTCGGCGGCCAGATGTCGGCGATGGCGCGGAGCATCACGCCCGGGGTCTTGAGCAGCTGGCTCATGTCGCCGCAGCCCATGTTGCCGCTGCCGATGACGGCAACGTTCACCGGCCGGCCGATCTCCTTGGACGCCTTCTCCTCCGCGGCCATCGCCTGCTGGGCCTGGAACGCCTCCAGCGCCGCCGCGAACCCCGCGGACGCCACGGCTGATTCCTTCATGAACGATCGCCTGCCTAACGTACGTCTCTCGTCACTCATCTGCACCTTGACCTCCAACTGTGGTTGGGTTCTGAGTTCCCTGGCCATTCTCTACGTTAGTCCCAGCCGCCGAACCATCCGAACGGACCGTGCCTTTGCTGTCAAGTCCGTCCATCCGCGGTTCGGCGCCGCCGGATAGACAGTACGCCCGGACGCCCCGAAAGGTCTGATTGACCTGCTCGACCGCCTCGTTGCCCAGGACGAGCAAGGCGGTCGAGAGTGCATCAGCCCGCGTCGCGGATGTACACACCACGAGTATACTCGATTCGGCCGGCGCGGGCCAGCCCGTTCGCGGGTCGATCACGTGGCCCAGTTGCCGACCGTCGTGCTCGTAGAACTGGTTCAGCTGGTTCGAGCACGCGCACGCTTCGTCTCGCAGCGTGACCACCTCGGCGATTCCGTCCGGGTCGGAAGGCGCCGCCATCCCCAACCGCCAACCATCGGATTCGGCGTCCATCGAGCCCTGGGCCGCGATCGTGCTCGTCCCGCCGTGGACGAGGAAATGCTCGATGCCGTACTGGTCGAGCACCTCGGCGGCTTGATCCACAGCATAGCCTTTCCCGATCGCGCCGAGGTCGATCTCGACGTCGGGCCGATCGAAACGGATTGACCGGCCTGGCACGTCGAACTCGACGTGGTTCATCCCGACGCGCTGTCGGACCTCGTCGATGGCCGCCGGGTCCGGCGCGGTCCCGTCTTCGCGCCACCCCCGCCACAACCTCACCAGTGGGCCCATCGTCGGGTCGAACGCGCCGTCCGTTTCCTCCCAGATCGTGCCTGCCAGCAGCAACAGCTCGAAGATCTCCGATAGGACACCGGTCGGCCCCGCCGCCGCGGCGCGGTTGATGCCCGACAGGATGCTGTCCGGGTCGTACATGCTCAGCAGCGACTCGATCCGCTCGATCTCGTCGAACGCATCCTCCGCCGCCTGTTGCAGCAGCTCGGTGTCCTCGCCGATCACGGTGATCCCGAACCGACACGCCATCGCCGGGCGCTCGAGCTGGATCATCTGCGGGGAAGTCATGGCCGTTTGTCGTCCAGGGCTTGATCCTACGGGAACGCCCCCCAGCACCGCCCCTATCATACCAGCGCGTCGGCGACAAGAGAATGGTCCGGACCCACGATCTAGACGACGGTGCGTAAATAGGCGCTACCGTGGCACGGGCGTCTCGCCCGTGAGGGTCCATGGGCGACACGCCCATGCCACGCGCCCACCTGAGGCCCGGCGCCTGACGGTTGCCATTTCGCCGATCCGGGTGTTAACTGGGTCGCGAAGGAGACGGTTGTCATGAAACGTTGGTCGTTCGTGCACGCGACGGACATTCACGTCGGGTCGCCGCGGTCGTTTCGGTTCGCGCCGGCGTGGAACGAGAACTGGCAGACGGCGCGTCGACAGATCGTGGCGCTCAAGCCCGATCTGCTCCTGGTCGGCGGGGACATCGCGCGGGACGGGACGCTTCACCAGTACGAGTTGCGGGGCGTCAAGGCCGACCTGGATGCGCTGCCCTTTCCCGCCCACGTCGTCGCCGGCAACATGGACACGGGCAACAAGCATACCGACGTCGATGGGCCGAACCCGAAGCGCGATGACGTCAGCCTGAACCTCACGTCGGCGCACCTCGAGCCGTTCGCGGGGGTCTTCGGGCCGCTGTGGTGGTCGTTCGTGCACAAGGACGTTCGGTTCTCGGGGTTCTGCGACATGATCGCCGGGTCGGGCCTGCCCGAGGAGGCGGGGTTCTGGGAGTGGTTCGACGCACAACGCCGCCAGCCACGCGCGAAGCACCACGTCTGGATGATGCACTACGCCCTCTTCATCGACGACCTGCACGAGCCCAACTGGGACATCACCGACCCCAAGCACTACCACGACTGGTACTTCGGCATCGACGAGCCGCAGCGAAGCCGCCTGATGGCGGGGTTCAAGGCCACCCACGCCGACCTTGTCCTCAGCGGACACGTCCACTGCCGCAGATGGCATCGGGCGGAGGGCATCGACTTCCACATCAACCCGTCGACGGCGTTCCGGCAGTGGGGCAAGCGCTGGTCGGACGGCGACGATTCGCTGGGGTTTGTCAAGTACGACGTGACCGACAAGGGCATCGTCGGGACCTTTGTTCCGCTATCGCGCGCGTCCAAGAAGAAGGGGTACGGGCCGGGCGGACATCCGCTGCCCGAGCAGCGCGATTACTCGATCGCTTGGGAAAAGGAGTGAGCAGAAACGTCGACACGTCGACAAGTCGAAACGTCGACATGGGGGGGCGCTACTTCGATTGTTCTGTTGACGTCAGTGTGACCACGGCTTGGGCGGCGATGGCCTCGGATTGACCAAGCGGGCCGAGGCCCTCCATGGTGCGGGCCTTGATGTTGACCAGGTCAGCGTCCAGGCCCAGGAGTTCGGCGACGCGATGGCGGATCGTCTTTTTGGTCGGGCCTAGACGGGGGTGGTCGGCGATGATGTTCACGTCCACATTGCCGACCTTCAGGGCCCATTGGTCGGCGAGTTTGACCGCGTGTTGGACGAAGGTGGCGCTGTCGGCGTCCTCCCAGGCTGGGTTCGTGTCGGGGAAATGCTCGCCGATGTCGCCCAGGCCGGCGGCACCGAGGATGGCGTCGGTGATGGCGTGGAGGACGACGTCGGCATCGCTGTGGCCCGCCAGGCCGACGGGCGAATCGATCTCGACGCCGCCCAGGACCAGACGCCGACCCTCGACGAGGCGGTGAACGTCGAAGCCGATCCCGACGCGAACGTCCATGTGACGGATCCCCATCTGATGTCGACTGGGCCCGCCCGCGACTACAGCGGCAGATCGATGCGGTCGCCCGTCTCCATCGATCGATAGGCGGCGGTAGCGATTTCGATGACGGCGCGGCCGTCCTGGCCGGTGATGGCCGGGGGGCGTTTTTCTGCGATCGATTCAACGAACTCGCGGAGCTCAGCGTGGACGGGTTCCTCGCCGGCCAGGTCACCGGCGGGGATGAATTCCGAATCGCCGTCGAACCGGCCCACGGTGATGCCCGCCCCGTCTCCCCAGATCGTCGGGAAATTCAGGCCGCCTTCGGTGCAGTCGACCCGACCGCCGTACGCGCCGACCGCCGACGACTGACTCCCGTGGAGGCAGCCGATTGCGCCGTTCTTGAACGCCACGGTGAGCACGACGTTGTCAGGGTAGTCGGCCTCGGTCTGCACGTAGGTGCCGCCCCGGGCGAAGACGCTGGCGACGTCGCTGCAGACGAACCGCATGAAGTCGATCTCGTGGGCGTTGACCTCCATCAGGCCGCCACCGGTATTGGCGAACTTCATCCGCCACGGCCTGGCCCAGATCCCCCCCCAGGGCCCACCGACACGGTGAACCATCATGCAGACGGGTCGGCCCAGATCGCCGCTGTCGACCAGGTCGCAGACCTTGCGGTGCACACCGTGATAGCGGCAGACCTGGCCGATCATGAGGTTCACGCCGGCCTGTTGGCAGGCGGCAATCATGGCGTCGCAGTCCTCGAGGGTGACGGCCATTGGCTTCTCGCAGAAGACGTGGGCGCCGGCCTGGGCGGCTGCGGTCGTCACCTCTCGGTGAACGAACTGGGGCACGGCAACGATGACGGCATCGGGGCGGGCGGCGTCCAGCATCGTGGCATAGTCCGTGTAGGCCGTGGCGGATAGCTCCTGGGCCAGCTTGTTGGCCAGAGACTCGTCCACGTCGATGACGGCCGTCATCTTGGCCTGGTCCAACGCGGCACACTGCCGGGCCAGGTCCTGACCCATGATCCCACACCCGATCAACGCGACAGATAGCTCGTCCATGACACCCGTGTCTCCGGTCTGGCTGCCTGCGGTTCGGCCGATAAGAACGGCGATTATAGCCGCGCGTGAGGGGCTGACAAGGCTGGGAGGTAGGGGCAGGATCGGCGGGACCGAGAAACCGGGAGTTGGATGCGGCCTTGACAGACATTTCTGCCGAAATGAGTAATAGCGCTTCGCGAAGGGCCGGCAGCTTGGATCAGGGATGTCGAAGGGCGTCCTTGCCGGCGGGGTGCGGGGCCTATAGAATCTAGCGAGCAGACTCACGCCGCGGTGGCGGGCCAGGGCCGTCAACCGGCGCCATCCTTAAGATGTGGAGATGGACCGTTTGTCCACCCAGTGCGTTGGGCCGACAGGGAACGTCCGATGGCCATGCCGGCAGCCCGCGCACCCTACCGAGCGTGATGTTCTTGGGTTCTTGGGCATAAACCGGACGCGTCGCGCCGTCGGGGGCGGCTCGCCGTGTGTGAGGGACATCGCCTATGGCGCGTCGGAAGAAGAAACTCGGTGAGATCCTGGAGAGTTGGGGGGTGATCCCGGCCGGCGCGGTTGCCGACGCCGTTCAGCACGCGACAGAGCATGGACGTCGGATCGGCGAGGCGCTGGTCGAGCTGGAGTTCTGCAGCGAGGAGGATGTCACCAAGGCGCTGGCTGCTCAGTTCGACATGGAGTACGTGGACCTGGGCAACGCGTCGGAAGTTCAGGCCAGCATGGACCTGGTTCCCGAAGAGCTCATCCATAAGCATCGGATCATCCCGCTGCACCAGGAGAACGGGCGGCTGAAGGTCGTGCTGTCCGACCCGCTCGACCTGGAAACGATGGACATGTTGCGGTTCCGGCTCAACGTGGAGGTCGAGCCCACGCTGGGCGCCCCCAGCCGGATCAGAGAGTACATCGATCGGTACTTCAGTCCCGACGGAGACGAGGGCGACGGAGACGCGGTGCATGACGGACCCACCGAGCAAGCGCCGAGCCTCGAGGCCGAGATCGCGCAACTTGGGGATGATGATGATGACGCCGACGCGCCCGTCGTCCGACTGATCAACCTGATCATCACTGAGGCCGTCAAGGGAAGGGCGAGCGATATCCATGTCGAGCCCATGGCCGACCGGGTCCGCGTCCGGTACCGGATCGACGGGGTCTGCATCGAACGGGACAACATCCAGAAGAGCCTCCAGGGACAGGTGACGACGCGTCTGAAGATCATGTCGGGTCTGGACATTGCCGAGAAGCGACTTCCCCAGGACGGTCGGATCAAGATGGCCATCGGCGGGGGCGACATCGACTTTCGTGTGAGCTGCCTGCCGGCCTATCACGGTGAGAGCATCGTGCTTCGTATTCTGAGGCCCGAGTCGGCCAAGATGGGTATCCAAGCGCTGGGGTTCGGCGACGACGACTACCAGAAGTTCCAGAAGATCATCAAGCGGCCGAACGGGATCTTCCTGGTCACCGGACCGACCGGGTCGGGCAAGACCACCACGCTGTACGCGGCGCTGTCGGAGCTCAACCGGACGGACCGGAAGATCATCACCGCTGAGGACCCGGTCGAGTACAACTTCAGCGGCATGAACCAATGCCAGGTCAACGACGAGATCGGACGGACGTTCCCGATCATCTTGCGTGCCATGCTGCGTCAGGCGCCGAACATCATCCTGGTCGGCGAGATTCGTGACCTGGCGGTGGCGGAGGTGGCGGTCCAGGCGGCGTTGACCGGGCACCTGGTCTTCAGCACGCTCCACACCAACGACGCGCCCAGCAGCATGGCCCGTTTGATCGACATCGGCGTCAAGCCGTTCCTGGTCGCCAGCAGCATCCAGGCGGTCATGGCTCAGCGGCTGGTGCGCACACTGTGCAAGGAATGCAAAGAGCCGGACCCGTCGCCGGACGCGTTCCACCTGAAGGTGCTGGGCATCACCGAGAAGGACACGAAGGACAAGCCGATCTACCGAGCGAGGGGGTGTTCCGTCTGTGGCGGGGTGGGGTACAAGGGCCGGATGGGCATCTTCGAGATGATGTTGATGAACAGCCAGCTGCGCGAGGCGGTCTTCAAGCGGTCGCCAACCAACAAGGTTCGCGAGATCGCCAAGGCCGGGGGCATGCGGACGCTGGCCGAGGACGGCAAGATCAAGGTTCTCGATGGCGTGACGACGCCCGAAGAGGTCATCAAGATAGCGGCCTCGGAGGCCGTCACCGAGGAAGTGCGGTAGGGGGGCGACAAGCACGGCGCCCGTCGCCAGGTGAGCAGGGGACCGAGGAGGAGTAATGGCACAGATTCACATCGACCGGCTGCTGGAGACCTGCATCAAGCGGAACGCCTCCGATCTGCATCTCCACTGTGGTCGGCCACCGGTGTTGCGACTTCACGGCAAGATGCGTCAACTCGAAACCAAGGTTTTGGTTCCCGAGGACACCCTGGCGTTGATGAAGTCGATCACGCCCGAGCGGAACCAACAGGAGCTGCAGGAGGAGGGAACCACGGACTTCGGGTTTGCCTTCGGTGAGGCGGGTCGGTTCCGGGTGTCGGCCTACCACCAGAAGGGCAATATCTCCATCGTGTTGCGTCTGATTCCGTCGAAGCTCCTGACGTTCGACGAGATCGGTCTGCCGAAGATCGTGCAATCGCTCTGCCGCAGGCCGCGTGGGATCTTCCTGGTCACCGGACCGACCGGGTCGGGCAAGACCACGACGCTGGCGACGATGATCGACTACGTCAACGTCGAGCTGGATCGGCATATCGTGACGGTGGAGGATCCGATCGAGTACTACCACAACCACAAGAAGTCGGTGATCAGCCAGCGTGAAGTGGGAACGGACGTCCCCAGCTTCTCCGAGGCGCTCCGTCGGGTCCTTCGGCAGGACCCGGACGTGATCCTGGTCGGCGAGATGCGTGACCTCGAGACGATGGAATCGGCCATCCGGGCAGCCGAGACGGGCCACCTCGTGTTTAGCACCGTGCACACCACGGGGGCCCAGGGGACCGTCAACCGGATCATCGATGCCTTCCCGGTGAACCAACAGGAGCAGATTCGCGTCCAGCTGAGCACCAACCTGATCGCGGTCCTCAGCCAGGTGCTCCTGCCGCGCCTGGGGGTCTCTGGGCGGGTGGCCGGCTATGAGTTCATGGTGGTCAATCCGGCGATCTCCAACCTCATCCGCGAAAACAAGACGTATCGGATTGATTCAAGCATCCAAACGGGAAAGAAGTTCGGCATGCAGCTCCTCGACGAGCACCTGTGGACGCTCTACACCGCTGGCACCATCGGCGCGGAGGATATGCTCGAGTCCGCACGGAATCCGGGGGAACTGAAGGTGAAGGTGGAGAAGCACGACGAGGCGGCGGCGGCCGAACTGGGCGATCAGATCGGTGGGATCGTGACGCAGGAGCCGGAAGAGGAGGAGTAGCGGGGGCCGGGAGGTAGCCGGAAGGCGCCCAACAACCTAGCGTGATGGGTTGGCATCTTCTTTGAAGGATACTCGATTATTCATTCCTCTTGAATTTACTGCAAGATCTTCTCCCGCCATGTTTTCTGCCGATAAGGCCTGTTTTCGGTCACCTGGGGGGTGCGAAAAATACTAGCGCCAAGGAGAACTGGCCGTGGCAAGCAAGCCGAAACCAAAGCGACGTACGGCGGATCGTTACAAGGGCCTGCGATTGGGCCGAATCCTGATCCGAATGCGCAAGTGCACTCGGGACCAGGTGCATGAGGGTCTCAAGATCCAGCAGAAAAAGCGCGGGCCCATCGGCCAGATCCTGGTGGAGCTGGGCCACATCTCGGAGAGCGACCTCCAGCTTGCCTTGGCGGCGCAGATGGGGATCGAGCCGATTGACCTGGGCGATATGGAGATCACGCCTGAGGTTATCGAGAAAGTCCCCAGCCACATGGCCAACATGCACAAGATCATCCCGGTGGCCTATGACGCTGATTCCAACACGCTGCAGGTGGCGCTGGCCAGCCCGGACAATTTCCAGGCGACCGATGATCTCAAGATGATGGGCTTCCGGGTCAAGGCCAAGGTGGCCAACGCAGACCAGATCAACGCGGCCTTGCGGGAATACTACCCGGAGGAGCAGGCCGAGAGCATCGGGGAGGTCCTCAACGAACTGACGGCCGACGAGACCCTCACGCAGTACGAGGGACGGGGTGAGAGCATCGACCTGGACGAGCTGAAGGAGATGATCGAGTCGAACCCGGTCAAGAAGCTGCTGAACTTGATTCTGCATCAGGCCATCCGGGAGAAGAGCTCGGACGTCCATTTCGAGCCGTTCGAGGACGAGTTCAAGCTTCGGTATCGGATCGACGGCGTGCTCTATGAGATGGTCCCGCCACCGCGGCACATCGCGATGGCGTTGGCGTCGCGCATCAAGGTCATGGCCGAGCTGGACATTGCCGAGCGGCGGATGCCCCAGGACGGGCGTATCGAACTCGTCGTTCAAGGCCGGCAGGTGGACCTGCGTGTCAGCGTCTTGCCGACGACGGGCGGGGAGAGTGTGGTGATGCGTGTCCTGGACCGGACGCAGGTCAGCCTCGATCTGGACAAGATCGGGATGCGGGACGACGACCTGCGGACGTTCCGCCGGCTGATCGCCAGGCCGAACGGCATCATCATCAACACGGGGCCGACCGGATGTGGCAAGACGACGACGCTGTATTCGGCCTTGCGCGAGCTGAACACCACGGAGGTCAAGATCCTGACGACCGAGGACCCGGTCGAGTACGACATCGACGGGCTGATCCAGTGCCAGATCGAAGAGAAGATCGGGCTGACCTTCGCCCGGTGTCTGCGGAGCTTTCTGCGTCAGGACCCGGACATCATCCTGGTCGGTGAGATCCGCGACGAAGAGACGGCGCAGATCGCGGTGCAGGCTTCGCTGACAGGGCACTTGGTCTTCAGTACGTTGCACACCAACGACGCACCGTCGGCGATTGCCCGATTGCTCGACCTGGGGTTGGAACCGTTTCTGGTGACGGCGACCCTCGAGGCAATCGTGGGGCAGCGTCTGGTTCGCCGGATCTGCGTACACTGCAAGCAAGAATATCAGCCCACCGAAGAGATGTTGATGGAGCTCAACCTGACCCCGGAGGACGTTGAGGGTCGGACCTTCTTCTCCGGCAAGGGCTGTGACGAGTGCAACAACACCGGCTACCGGGGCCGGGTGGCCATCTTCGAGATCATGATGCTGGACGACACGATCCGCGAGCTGATCATGCAGCATGCGTCGACCAACGTGATACGGAACGAGGCTCGAAAGCGGGGCATGCGGACGCTTCGCGAGAGTGGCCTGTTGGCCATCTATGACGGAGTGACCACGATCGAGGAGGTCGTGAGAGAGACGATCGTCGAAGAAGCGTGAATAGGGGTCAGGGGTCAGGGTTCGGGGTCCAGGGGGCCGCGAGCATGTGTGATCGCTGGATGCGAGATCTGAGTCGTGCGACTCAAATGGTGGCCCCGGAAACCCTAGACCCTGAGCCCTGATCCCTAACCCCTAGTTCCTACGGGAGCAGACTCATGCCCGTGTACCAGTATCAGGCGATGAACGCCGCCGGCCAGGAGCTCAAGGAGCAGGTCGAGGCCGCCAATGCCGACGAGGCCGTGGCCAAGATCCGTGCGAAGGGCCTGTTCCTGCTGAAGATCCGGGAGACCAGCAAGGGCGGCAAGGCCAAGAAGTCCAAAGGCGCCGAGCCCGCGCAGGCGGCCGCTGCGGCGAAGCGGAAGGTGCCCGGCAGCCAGTTCGGGACCGTCTCGGTCAAGCAGGTGACGCAGTTCACGCGGCAGCTGTCGACCCTTCAGGACGCAGGCCTGCCGATCCTGCGGAGCCTGCGGATTCTCGAGCAACAGCAGAAGCCCGGGCTGCTCAAGACGATCATCCGCGACGTGGGCGAAGACGTCGAGGGCGGCATGACGCTGTCGGAGGCGATGGGGCGGCATCCCAAGGCGTTCGACAGGTTGTACGCCAACATGGTCCAGGCGGGCGAGGCCGGGGGCGTGCTCGACGTCATCCTGCAGCGTCTGGCCGACTTCATGGAGAAGGCCCAGAAGCTCAAGCGGCAGGTCGTCGGGGCGATGATCTACCCGGCCGCGGTCATGACGTTCGCGGTCGGCATCGTGACCGGCATCATGATCGTCGTCGTCCCGAAGTTCACGGAGATCTTCAGCGACTTCGGCGAGAAGCTGCCCGGTCCGACGCTCTTGTTGATGAACATCAGCGACTGGTTCGTGATCAAGGGCGGTTGGGTCGTCGTCTTGATCACGCCGCCGTCGGTCATCTTGATGCTGCGCATGATGAAACGGGCCGACAACGCGATCAGCGGGGCGTTGCAGATCCTCAAATACGTCCTGATCGTGATGGCCGTCGGTGCGGTCTTGATCGCCGGCGCGGGGCTGCTCATCTTCATGGACTGGATCGAGGGTCCGTTCCAGCAAGTGGGTGCGGTGATCCTGACGATCTGGGGGTCGGCCCAGCTCTACGCCTTGATGGTGGTCCTGCCGGTCTGCGGGATCGCGTCGGCCATCGGCAAGCAGAAGGGGGCCACCGGGTCGGCGGTTGCCGCGTGGATCCTGCCAGCCGTCATCGTCGCCCCGTTCATTTTGAGGCGAATCTTCGGGACAGGAGAGGGGGACGAGGGACTCCTCGCGACCATCCTCAACAACGCGTATGGGCATCAGATCGTGATACAGGGGACGGCGATTGGGCTGATCCTCATGGGCGGGGACATCGGCTATGGGATCGACAAGATGCTGCTGGCGCTGCCCGTCGTCGGGGGCATCCTGTCCAAGACGTCGATCGCGCGGTTCAGCCGGACGCTGGGCACGCTGATCAGCGCGGGCGTTCCGATTCTCGAGGCGCTCAACATCACCAAGGAAACGAGCGGCAACCGGGTCTACGGCCACGCCTTGGGGTTGGTCCACGACAGCATCCGACAGGGGGAGACGTTCGCCGGTCCGCTCCGCCAGACGAAGGTGTGCGACAACCTGGTGGTCAACATGATCGACGTGGGGGAAGAGACGGGCGACCTGGACAAGATGCTCATGAAGGTGGCCGACAACTACGACGAGGAGGTCGAGGTGCTCGT
>CAYMLO010000210.1:0-13492 GCA_964390905.1 uncultured Planctomycetales bacterium
CCACCCGTGCCACGTTGCTTGTACTTTCGCCCCAGCCACTGCCGGAGCCGACGCCCACCACCCCGGCGGGGACGCGGGGGGAACCGGTCGCTCATCTTCCCCAACGTCGGCGGCCTTCCCCGTAACGCAGGCGGGTCGGCCCCCGCATTGTGCTTTTCGAGGCCTGCTCGGCGTTCACTCACGTTATGGCCTGCATGCTCGCCAAGTCGCCCAAAGCGACCCTTACATCAGAGGCTTCGACAGCTTCGTTACCTCCGCTGCCGCTCCGACTGCTACCGGCTAGAGCCACCAGTTGCCGGGTGGGAATCACACCCGCTGAAGATCTGCGCCTTTACACGGCGCACTGCGTCAAGACGCACTCTACCATTGCCCCCTACCACCTCGGCTTGGAGAAGCCCTTGCCGGCGGTGAGCTTGCGGGCCACGCGCTCGATCTCGGGGTTGGGGTCGTACAGCGCCAGCTCGAAGATCGATCGGTGTTCCGTCGGGTCCAGTTCGGACAGCAACGCGGCCGTCTGGACGCGGACGCAGCCGGCGGGGTCCTTCAGACCTCGCTCGAACCAGCGAGGCCGGTCGTCGTCCGAGTGCTTGGCCAGGGCGGCGATCGCGGCGGCCCGAACGCGGCGGTCTTGCGAGCCGGCGAACGGCAGGATCACCTCGGGATCGCCGTCCTGACAACGGACCATCGTCCGCAGCGCGGCCAATCGCACCTCTGCCGACTCGTCCTCCAGGAACATCACGCACCAGTCGAACAGATCGGGCACGTCGGCCTGGGCCATCAACGACAACCCGCGGACCCGACGCCTCGGCTTCGGGTCGAGCAGGCACTCGAGCGCCTCGACCTCGCGGGGGTCGGCTTGCGCCTGGTCGAGGTCGGTCTCGACGTCGATGGTCTTCATCGTGTGATGCGTCTGGAGGCTGTCGCGGTCGATCTCGACGCCGTCGAAGTACTCGGGCAGCCAGCGACAGGCCATCTCGAGCAGCTCGTTAGGCGAGATCCTGGCCCGGCCTCGCGGGAGAGCCGCCGCCCGGTTGACGACCCACCGCGACAGCCGTTGGACCCCTGGATGACGCGGGCTGACGCCCTTGTACGGCTTCACCCCCAGCCGCTCGTTGACCCAGGCGGCGAGCTCCTCGGGCGAGCTGGGGTGCTCCAGCGACGGATGCGACCGCAGCACGGTCACGGGCACCGGCCCGTCGATGGCGATGACGGCGCCGTTGGCGAACACGCGTCGCGGGCCGAGCTTCGCACGGAACTGATCGAGCTGGACGTCGCACGTCAGCACGACGGGCCGGGCCCGAGCGCGACGCGCCTTGACCTTGGCCCGCCCGCGCGCGTAGTTCTGGCTCTTGGCGAACCAGACCCGCCGCGACGGCTTCTTGGGCAGAAACCCCACCTCACAGATCTGCTCCGCCCGTCGATCCGTCGTGCCGTGGTAGACGATCATGCCGTACGTCCCGCATTCACCCGCGTTGGGAGCAACGTCGCGCGCTCACGCACGCAGCCGGTACGTGATGGGCTGCATGAGTTTTTCGAAGCGCTTGCGTCCGTCTTCGCTGAGGCATCGGAACGCCTGCGACGACAGCGTCAGCCCGCGGCGCCCGAGGCGGGCGGCGATGTTCACCGTCTTGCCGATGACGTCGAACCGCGCCGCACCCGGCGGACCGAAGCTGCCGGCCAGGACCGGCCCGACGTGCACGTTGACGTTCAGGTACGTGTCCAGGCCGAACGCGCTCGCCCGTTCGCGCGCCTCCCGCGCGAACGCCGCCAGGGCGAAGATGACGTCCTCGGCCGAGTCCTCCGGGAAGACGGCCAATCCCGCGTCGCCCATGAACTTGACGATGCGTCCGCCGGCCGGCTCGATGTGGCTGGCGGCGAGTTCGTAGAACGCCTGGAAGAAGCTCGCCACCACCGCGTCCCGTTCGGACGAGCTCCACTCCGCGATCCGCGACAGATCGAAGAACGCGACGCCCAACGTTTCGGTCTTGCAGTCCGGCGGCAGCGCCACACGCGCCCCGCCCTCCAAAGAGGGGTGATCCGACATGGTAGGTTCCCTTTCCAGTAAGGCATATAGCGTTGACCTCGCGAAGTGACATCACCCCGCGATCCAACTACATGCAGCGTACAGCAGATCCGGGCCGAGGACAAGCGCAGAACCGTGCGTCAACCCGAAGTAATCTCATAAAAGGCTATCTCCTTGCCGGACGTTACGATGTCCGGCGGTGGCTTGACACATTAAGGAAACAGCTTTTCATGGAATTACTGGGCGGCGACGTCCTTGTTCTTGGGTCGCGGCTGCAGGTCGAGCTTGTCGAAGTGGACGACGAAGTTCCGGTCGGTCAGCGTGCCGACCTTGCTGCCGAAACCGAGCTTGGCGTAGGCGTCTCGCGTCATGCCTGACCACTCGAGGCACTGCGGGTCGCGCGGCGTGTAGTAGTTCTGCATGTATCCGCCGGCAAAGACCCGGGTGATGGCGTAGCCGCAAGGGTACTCCTTGGTGGAGGCCGTCTCGACATAGCGCAGGTTGCCCGTTTGCTCAGGCCAATACCCCACGTAGTTCCGGTGAAGGTGCCCCGCGAAGACGCCGATCACGCGACCGTGATCCCGGAAGCGCTGGGCCACCAGCGCCGCGTGGGCGGGGGAGACCTGCGGCGTTCGGCCGCTGGCCATGTCCAACACCCGCGACGCACGCGATCCGTAGCTTCGCTCCAAGACGCCCTTACCGAAGGTGTAGAGCGATCGACCCAAACGCCCGGCCCCGCCTCGTTGGAGCTTGGGCGTCATCGGACGGTGCACGAAGACGAAGGTGCGTTTGTCGCGGTGCCTGCGAAGGTCGTCGGTCAGCCAGTCCAGCTGCAATTGGCCGGTGCGGTCCGGTGCCTTGGGCTTCACAAGCTCCGTGTCGAGCACAACGAAGTGGAACCCACCGTGGTCGAAGCTGTACCAGGGCTTGTCCAACCCGAACGTCTGCAACAACGGCGCGAGCCGGTCGTGGTTCCCGCGGACGACGTAGCACGGACGACTCAGTCGGGCGAGCAGGCGCTTGGCCTCACTGAATTCCCGCTCAGACCGCCCGTCGGTGACGTCGCCCTTGACGATCGTGAAGGCGACGTTTCGGTGGTTGATCTCCTTGACGGCCGCGTCGACGGACAGCTGCCAGAACGGGACCGTGGGATCGCGCCACCGCGCGCCCTCGCTGATCACCTTCCCAGACCTGAGCACGTATCGCGCCACCCAATCCTGCCCGACGTGGGTGTCGGCCATCGTCGCAAAGCTGAAGAGCTCCGGCCCGGGCGGGGGGATGAGCGTCTTGAATCGTCCGGGAGACAGCGGTCCTTGGGCCAGACGGCTCGATCCGCTCCGGCAGACATAGTGATACAACGTCCCGGGGCGGAGCCCGCGGATCTCGCAGTGATGGAACCGGGTCGAGACATCGCCCGAGGATGCGGTCTGGTCGAGCCGATCCTCGCGCGTGCCATAGTGGACGATCGTGTTTGATGGCTGGTCGGTCAGCCACGTCAAGACGGCCGTCGTATCGGTGACCGTCACCAGCTCCAGCCGGCGGAGGGCCACGTCGGCCTGCGCAGACCCGATGATGATCCCCAGCAGCGTCAGGGCCACCACGGGCAGCGTCAGCCGCCGAGGGCGAGATCTCATCGGGATGTCTCCTATCGACGCGTCGGTGTCTTGCGCACGGGGATCCTGCTGAAACGCCGGTCGAACCGGGCGAGAGGAAGGCAAGACGGATTTCATCCTAGCGACGCGGCGTTCGCCGGGTCAACCCGTCCGCCCCGCTGGACAAGCCCGGGCGATGACGATCTAATAGCCACACGGTTTTGCGGCCGCGGGCCGGTTGCCGCGTACGAGCGATCTTGAACATGGCTTCGATGATCGGATTGGGTGAGGTGCTCTGGGACGTGTTCCCGGACGGCAAGAAGCTCCTGGGGGGCGCGCCGGCCAACTTCGCGTTCCACGCCCATCAGCTCGGCCACGAAGGGGTCGTGATCAGCCGCGTCGGCGAGGATGAGCTCGGCCAGTGGATCCTCCGGGAACTGGCCGACCATGGGCTACGGACCGACGCGATCCAGTTGGACGGAACGCAACCGACGGGCACGGTGCACGTGACCGTGTCGGGCCGCGGAACGCCCCGATTCGTGATTACGCCGAGCGTAGCCTGGGACCGCCTGGTCGCTACGAGGAACCTCATCGAGCTCATCGAGGAAGCGGCGGTCGTGTGCTTCGGCACGCTCGCCCAGCGGTCCGAGGCCAGCCGCTCCGCCATCGAGCTGTTGCTGACCCGCGCGACCGGGATGAAGGTGTTCGACATCAACCTGCGGCAAGACTACTGGTCCCGCGACGTGATCGAATCGGGGCTGAAGCACTGTCAGGTCGTCAAGCTGAACGAAAACGAGCTAAAGGCCTTGCGGCGTCTGAACCTGATCCCGTCGGCGGACGACACCGTCGCATGGTGCCGGGCGCTCTTGGACAAGTATGAGGTCAAGATCCTGGCGCTGACCCGCGGATCGCGTGGCGCGATGCTGGTGAGCGCTGACGAATGCGTTGACGAACCCGGCATCAAGGTGAACGTAGTGGACAGCGTCGGGGCGGGGGATGCGTTTACGGCCGGGATGGCCGATGCGTTGCTCAGGGAGGCACCGTTGGGGACGGTGGCACAGGTCGCCAATCGTCTTGGGGCCTATGTCGCGTCTCAGCCGGGGGCGACGCCGACGATCCCCGACGAATATCGCCAGGCGATGGAATAAGAGATGTCTCGCAAGCTAAAGGAGAACCTGTACCGCCTGCTGGACCGCGTGGGCCTGGCGGCCGCGCAGGTCGGACGCAGATCGGACACGGTCAAGGTGGTCGTCGTCACCAAGACCGTCGAGCCTAGGATCATCCGCCAGCTAGTCGACCTGGGCCACCTGGACCTCGGCGAGAACCGCGTCCAGCAACTGACGGCGCGGGCGGCCGACCTGGCGAACCGAAAGGGAGACGCCGAGCTGCCTCGCTGGCACATGATCGGACACCTGCAACGCAACAAGGTCCGTTCGCTGTTGCCCTGGGTCCACTGGCTGCACAGTCTGGACAGCCTCCGACTGGCCGAAGAACTGAACAACCAAGCGGCCAAACAAGACCAGGTCGTCCACGCCTTCCTCCAGGTCAACGCAAGCGGCGAGAAGGCCAAGTCGGGCGTGGCGGTGGGCGCGGCCACCCATTTGGTCGAGCAGATCCAAACGCTGCCCCACGTGCGGATCATCGGGTTGATGACCATGGCGCCCCTGGTCGACGACCCCGAGCAAGTCCGGCCCTATTTCGTTCGTACGCGCGAGCTGTTCGAGGAAATCGCCGGTGAGAAATTGGCGGGACCGGACTTCAAGCACCTTTCGATGGGCATGTCGCAGGACTTCGAGGTCGCCATCCAAGAGGGAGCGACGGTCATCCGCGTCGGGACGGCCCTGTTTGAGGGCCTCCGCTAGGCGTCTTGGCGACCGACATCAGCGGGCCACGACGAACAGTTCGTACGACCGCGCCGCCTTCGGCAGGACAACGACCAGAACTGTCGGTCGCCCGGCCGGCAACGTCTGGTTGGCGGCGCGGACCGGTGATCGACGGCGACCCGCCTCGTCGACGTAGTAAATCAGCGTCGTAATCGCACGATCCGAATGACGACTCAGCAAGCGCAGTTCGACGCGCAGTCGCGCATCGGCGTCGCGCCAGGTCCGTTCGCCCAGGACAATGACCTCCCGCCGGGCCAGGGACGCGTCGAGATGCAGCAGGCCGTATTCAAACGCGACGTCCTGGTAGGACCGGGCGGGCAAACGGCCCGCCCCTGCCGTCGGGGCCCCTCCGTTCGCGTCGGCTCCCAACAGCGGTCCTTGTCGATTCGTCGAGGCCCCGCGACGAACGGCACAGATCTCCTCCAACACAGCCGTTCGGTCCCCCGGTCGGACGACCCGCCACGCCAGCACCAGGACCGGCAGCCCCTGTCCATCGGTCCCCGACCGCAGAACCAATTCCGTGGCGTGGTCGCAGCCGACCGCACCGGGGTCCGCGATCTGAACCTTCGCCCCTGTTCGGAGGTTGATGGCTCTGGCAAGCTCACGTGCGAGCACCCGCCCCCCGGAGACGGGCACGGCCGATTCGTTCCGCCAGCGCGGACTGCTGAGCAGCACGGGCGTGGCGGCACGATCCACCACCGGCCAGCATCGCAGCGCATCGGCGAACCGGGCGGCGCAGTCATCCAGTTGCCCGGGCCCCAGGAACGGCCGCGGCGCCGTCGATTGGGAATCAGGTCCGGATTGAACAGGCTCCTGACACCCGCATGCCAAGCAAGCAATGGCCATCATGGCGGCCCATGCCAGCGGTGAGCCGGTCTGCGACCGGCAGGGGTAGGACATCAGCCAAGCCCTCGGAAGCTCTCTTTTGCCTTTGCCGGACATCGGCCCTATGATCCTATAGACGGAGATGACGCTTCGCCAGGGGGATGGAGCGCGAGGGACAGTCATGACCGGTCGTCGACGGCTGCGAGCGTTCACCCTCATCGAGCTGCTCACCGTCGTGTTTATCATCTCGCTTCTGATCTCGATCACGATGCCGTCGCTGTCGCGTGCGCGGGCGCAGGCGAAGGCGACGGCCTGCGGCGCCCGGCTGCACGACATGGGGCTGGCCCTGACCAACTACGCCCGAGATTTCGACGGCTACCTGCCCGTCGCCGAGTACGATCCCGATGGGCCCTGCGAGAAGTTTGGCTGGGCCGAGGAGCTCCTCTGCGAGCTGAAGTACGGCGGCAAACCGGCCGGCGAGCCCAACGAGCCCTTCCCCGTGCAATACAACACCCACAACGTCGGGCAGTACATGTTCCACTACTTCAACTGCCCCGCGCTGGGCAAGGAACCCAACCACACCGGACACTATCGGGTCTATCTGCCCGCCTGGTCCTACGACACGCTGCCACGGGATGCCACGCGGAAGATCACCGGACCAGCCAACCCGTTGATGAGCACCGTGCTGGACAGCATTCCAGACGTGACCGCAGCCCGGCTCCCGCTGTTGGGCGACGCCAGGCGTGGCGTGACGGCCGAGCCAAGCAGCTGGATCTATGGAGGCGACGCCCCGCCAGGGACACAGACTCCCGGGATCGTCAAGGCCAGCTTCGACGACCGGCACTACGGACGGGTCAACCTCCTGTTCCGCGATGGCCACAACGAGCTGGTTCCGTACATGCCGGATAGCGACAACAATCTCTTCAACCTGCTTAAGGACGATTGGGATCTGGACGGCCTGAAAGACGGGGACCCGTGATCCGTCACGCCCGGGCGCCACATGTCGCACCGCCTGCGGAGCCCGTGGGGGGGGTTTAAGATCACTTCGGTCGAAATCTCGGCCACCGTGCAGAAATCCAGAATCACTCGTGGTCGATCCGCCCTGACGGGGGTATACTATAGGTAACCTGGACGACAAGTCTTTGGGGGGGAGTCCTGGACGGAGCCAAAGCGTGATCCCTAAGAAGGTTATCTTCGTGTCCGGTCCGTCTGGCGCCGGCAAGACGGAGCTTGTCAACATGATGGCCGGGGAGGCGATGCGCCAGCGCCCCCACCACGTCAGACTGGTCCCCCTCTTGCCAGGAGCCAGACCGCACCTTCAGCTCGTCCGCCCGATCAGCGAGACGAATCTGGCCAGTTCCCGCCGCGTAGAGTACACCGCATCGTCGTGCTTCGAGGCCATCGCCGAGACCATCCAGTCTCTCCCGCCCGCCGGCAGCCCCGACATCGTCCTGCTGGAAGCGGGGGGCGATCCGTGTCTGCGGTATGCCTACCCCTACGATCGGCGGATCTTCGTAATGCCGGCCCCCAGCGACGTCTTCGAGGTTTTCCGCACACCCGAGCAGGCCGCCGTCGCTCTTCGCAAGGTCATGGAGGACACCGCCTCGTTCGCCGCTGAGATCTTCGGGCTCTTCGACGACGATCAGCTCGAAGAGGAGATCGGGCTGTTCCAGACGGAGAGCCGGGCCGACTGGTCCTGGAAGCGGCCCGCCCAGGCGATCGAGGTCGATGAGACTCAACTCCGCAACTTCCTCGATTCGCCCATCGGCGTCGAGATCGCCTCGCGGATCCAGCTGCAGCCGGAGTACCACGGCCTGGTGGAGAGCGACGTGATCCTACTCAACACCGCCGTCGGTGCGGCCAACGACATCATGGACGAGGTCAACCGCCGGCTCGACATGCTGCTCGGCCGGATCCGCGGCCAGGTGCAGAACGACGGGCTGCTGTTCTGCTGCGACCCGTTTGAGTCCGGGGATCCGCGTCGCGTCAAGCTGTTCGAGAAGCTCAGCCTGATGAACCACGCCTTGGCGTCCTGAGTTGCCCGTAGGAAGGGCGCACCACGCGCAGCAACCTACTGCATGTATCCGAGGTCGCGAAGCCGTCGCTGCATCTGGGGCGTCATCGGAGGGGCGCTGGCCGCACCGTCGGGGCGCTGGTAGTGCTTTGCCCTTGCCAGCATCCGCTGAAGCTCGGCCGCCATCTCTCGAGCCACCTGCGGGCGCTGCCCGATCAGGTTGGTCACCTCACAGGGATCTTCCACGACGTGGTAGAGCTCCTCGTGTCCGCTCGCGGTGACGCTGTACTTCCATGGCCCTCGACGGATCGCGCGGAGCGCGCCCGAGAACGGCTCGGCGTCGAAGCTCGGGTCGATCGCTCGGGCACTCTCCACGCCGTAGTGCGAGGACGCGACGAGCTCGACGATCGCCGAACGTTGGCCAGGCGCGGGGGTCGCAGCGCTCGACGGCGCCGACGCGGTCGTGGCACTGGCAGGCGAGAGCAATGACCGCCCGAAGGTGGACGCCGACGGGATCGGCCGTCCGCACACGGCGTCCATCACCGTCGGCAGCAGGTCGATCGTCTGAACGAGATCCGGGTTTCGTCCCGGCTGGAGCCGCTTGGGGTAACGTACGATCAGGGGAACGTGGGCCAGCGTGTCGTAGACGCCCCAATGGTGCAGCATCAGGTGGTGGTCGCCCAGGTACTCGCCATGATCGGAGGTGACGATGACCAGCGCGTCATCGAGGCGAATGCGCGAAGCAAGGATCTCCAGCAGCTCGCCCATGTAGTCGTCCAGCATCCGCGCCTCGCCGTCATAGACGTCGTTGACCAGTTTCAGATCGTGGGCGGTGTAGCAATCACGCTTGAGCAGCGCGAACTCGAACACCCGGGCCCACATCCTGCCGTGTCGGTACGACGCGTCCATGTCCTGCGGGGTGACGAACAGTTCGCGGTGTGGCGGATGCGGTCGATAGGGCGAGTGGGGCTCGTAGTAGTTGACAAACAGAAAGAACGGCTTGCTTCGATCCCGCGTCTCGAGCCACCGATCGACCAGCTGGTTGGTGTACTTCGCGCCGTCGTCTTGGGCCGTCAGCGTTCCCAACCAGGTCCCGATACACCCGGCCGGGTACAGAGCCTCGTCGAGAAGCTCGTAGACGCTGTTCCCTCGGACGTCGTTTAACGCCGTCGGCCGGATGGTCTGTTCGAACCCCTGCGCCAGGTTGCCGAAGGTGCCGATCCAGTCGTTGTTGCTAAAGGCCATGGTCTCATAGCCAATCCGCCCGAGCGACTCGGCCATCGTGGTGAACCTGTCGTCCAACCACATGTGGTCGTAGCTGGCGCCATGCTCACAGACCAGCAGGCCGGTGAACATCGAGGCGTGCGACGGCAGCGTCCAGATGGACGTGGACAGGCAGTTCTCGTAGACGACGGCGTCGGTCGCGAAGGCGTCCAGCCGGGGCGTCGTCGGTCGATCGTAGCCGTAGCAGCCAAGACGATCGAGCCGCTGCGTATCCAACACGATCAGGATGACATTGGGGCGGACATCATCGCGGTGGGGCATTGCGGCCGAACTCCCCCGCCAACGCGTGGTGGGGTTCATCAACCTGGGGCGCTCGGTCCACTGGATGATCCCGCCGACCAACGCAAGGCCGACCGCCATCCCGAAGGCAAGCCGGCGGAGCACGCGCGCGATGCGGCCCATCCTGGTAGTCGCCCGGCGTGTCAGGAGAACCCCAGCGAGCATGGACAGGACCAGGTACCCGGCCATGATCCCCACCCACGGTCTGAAGAGCTCGACTGCGATGCGCACCAGGGCCCTGAGCGCATCGGGTTCGTACGCAAACGTTCCGCCCGCCACCCCAGCGAGCCCGAGCACCAGAACGCCGACGGCCACCAGTCGCGGCATCCGACGGCTCATCAACGCCGCCAACGCCCACAGACCTGCCAACACCGCGCCGCATAGGGTCCAAAGGGCGCCGTTGGCCAGGCCCGAGTAGCTCAAGATGTCGGCCCATTGACGGGATTGCAGGATTTGACGGTACGGAAGACCAAGTCGTATGGACTGAACCAAACCGAAGGCAACGCCGCCGATCAGCGCCGTCTGGATCATCCACACCAGAACCGACCGCACGCGAACCGGCGGCCTCGGCGGGACCGATTCGCGGACGCTCTCTGACGTCTCGCCATCGTCGCGCGGTGGTTTCGCAGTCGGCATCCCGATGGCCCTTCTCGACAACGCCTCAGTCGGATCCTGATCAAGAGGCCATCGGAGTATAACACGCGCCCTTCAGCCCAGGAAGTTCCGCCGCTCGTCCACGCGTTGCGTCCGCGCTTCAGGACTTCAGGATGGCGTCGAGGTCTTCCTTCGGCGTCGTGATCGGGGCGATGTTGAACTTGTCGACCAGGACCTGCAGCACGGCCGGGCTCACGAACGCCGGCAGGCTCGGGCCCAGCCGGATGTTCTTGATGCCCAGATGCAGCAACGTCAGCAGGATGCAGACGGCCTTCTGCTCGTACCAGGACAAGACCATCGATAGGGGCAAGCCGTTGACGTCCGTCCCGAAGGCCTCGGCGAGCGCCGCAGCGATCCGGATGGCCGAGTAGGCGTCGTTGCACTGGCCGATGTCCAACAGGCGCGGAATGCCGCCGATGTCACCGAAGTCGAGCTTGTTGAAGCGGTATTTGCCGCAGGCGAGCGTGAGGATCACGCAGTCGTCCGGGACGGCCTGGGCAAACTCGGTGTAGTAGTTCCGGCCGGGCTTGGCGCCGTCGCAACCGCCGATCAGGAAGAAGTGCCTGACCGCACCGCCCTTGACGGCCTCGATGACCTTGTCCGCCACGCTCATCACAGCGTTGCGTCCGAAGCCGACGGTGATAGTCTTCTCGGGTCCGTCCTCGGTGAACCCGTCGGCCGCGAGCGCCGCGTCGATCACCGGGGTGAAATCTCCGTCGCTGATGTGCGTCACGCCGGGCCAGGCCACCAGGCCGGTCGTGAAGATCCGCGACGCATACGCGTCGGTCGGCTTCTGAATGCAGTTGGTCGTCATCAGGATCGCGCCCGGGAACGCCTCGAACTCCTTGCGCTGGTCCTGCCACGCCCCGCCGTAGTTGCCGACCAGGTGCGCGTGTTTCTTGAGTCCGGGATAGGCGTGGCAGGGCAGCATCTCGCCGTGCGTGTAGACGTTGATACCCTTGCCCTCGGTCTGCTCGAGCAGCTCGGATAAGTCCTTCAGGTCGTGGCCCGACACGAGGATGGCCTTGCCCTTGACCGGCTCGACGCGGACCTGCGTCGGCTCGGGATGCCCGTACGCCCCGGTGTTCGCCGCGTCGAGCAACTCCATAGCCCTGAGGTTGACCTCACCGCACTTGAGCACCATGGGGAGGAGCTCGTCGACCGTTGGCGCGGTTTTCGTGAGGAAGTCCAAGGCCTCGTGAACGAAGGCGTAGACGCTCTCGTCCTCCTGGCCGAGGATCTGGGCGTGGTCGGCGTAGGCAGCCATGCCTTTCAACCCATACGTCAGCAGCTCTTGAAGTCCAGTGATGTCCTCGCCCAAGGCGCCTTTGCGTTCCTCGATCCCGATCCCCTCGGCCTGACGGATCAAGCCATCGCGATCGCCGGCAGGCGTCCAGGCCGCGGGACCATCGAGGGCCTCAGGCGATTGTCCGGCTTTCGAGAACGCCTGCTCGTACAAAGCCCTGGCCCGATCGCGCATCTCGGCCGCCCGACGGATACACTGCTCCACGCGAGCCGGATCGAAGTTCACGTTGGTCACCGTCGTGAACAAGGCCTCGAGAACAAACACGTCGATCTGTCGATCCTTCGCGTCCAGCTTCCTGGCCCGGTGGGCGTACATCGAGACGCCTTTCGTCACGTAGACCAACAGGTCTTGAAGCCTGGCGGTTTCGGCGTCCTTCCCGCAGACGCCCGCCTTCGTACAGCCAGTCCCCTTGGCCGTCTGTTCACACTGGTAGCAGAACATCGACATGGCGTGACTCCTCACTACCTATCACCTGTCGCTATCTCGCTCCTCGGTCGTCCCGAGCGCCTCCATCACCTTCTCATACCGCTCCGGCCCGAGGCACTCGCGGGCGGCCTTGCACCACTGGACGCACGACGGCGTCTCTTGCGTGAACACCATGGTCTTGCACTCGGTACAGCGACGACGCTGCTCATCAGAGAAGATCTCCACCGTCGCACCGCAGTTGGGACAGCGATGGAGGCTGACAGTCAGCTCACGGGAGTCCTGTCCGGGGCACTTGTTCATGGTGACACTCCTTCACCCAACGTTCGCGCAGGAGAAGCGTCCTCGTAAGCCGTCACGCATTGACCGCAACCGTCGCAACGTTCCTCGTCGATCAGGATGATCTTCCGGGTCTCGGGCATCACTTCACTCCGGCCAACTGGGGTACCGCCGAGAGCTTCGTTTGTGTCAGACGCGCTCTGATCCGGGCGTTCACGTCGGTCAGGAGATCCCCCAGAATGCACTCGCCGTTGCAGACCGGCCTGCTGAACAGGCAGTTCGTCGTTCCCAGCGGCCCCTCGATGGCCTCGTACACCTCCAGCAGCGTCAGGTCGTCGGGCGATCGGCTCAGCATGAACCCGCCCCGAGGCCCCCGCGTCGAGCGGACCAATCCCGCCTTGGCCAGACGCTGCAGGACCTTGGACAAATGGTTCTCCGAGACGTCCAACACCGAGGCCACCTCCCCGGTCGTCACCACCTCGCCGGGCCGACCGGCCAGGAACGCCGCCGCATGCAACGCCAACGATGCCGCCTCGGACACCTTGAGCACTGTCGGACGCCTCCTACTGAGGGCCATGTACCGGTATTCTGGTACAAGTATACCAGATAAACGGCCGTTGTCAAGCGGATTCGCGGTTTTCTGTCGCCCAACGCGAAGGGAGAATCGGGTCCCCGCGGGATCTGCTCAGTCCCCGCCGCTCAGTCGCAGGTCAGAACCAAGCTGCGCACGTGTCGCCAAAGCTGGGAGGCAGACTCTTGACGCTTGACTGTTCCTTCTCTCCGCAGAGCCCAATGCTTCTGCCGTCAGTATACCAGCGGATCCGGCACCAGATTGGCCCATCTCCTCCCCTCGGCACTGCATGCCCAGGCCTCAGCCTAGCACTACAGCGCAAAGTAGGCTCAAGAAATTGGGCGGTCAAGTTCGATAAC
>CAYMLO010000211.1:0-13072 GCA_964390905.1 uncultured Planctomycetales bacterium
AGTAAGCCTTCTCGTCGTACCGGTCGAGACAGAACTCGCAGACATTGCCCGCCATGTTCAGCAGCCCGAACGGATTCGGCACCGCGGCCGAAGGCGGGTGTGTCTTTTCGTCGCTGTTCTTCTCGTAGAAGGCAAAGGGCTTCTCGCCGGCCTTCTCGGGATCGAAGAAGAAGGCGCCCTTCGTACCGCCGCGGCAGGCGTACTCCCACTCCGCTTCGGTGGGCAGCCGGTACTTCTTGCCCGTCACACGGGATAGCCAGGCACAATAGGTCATCGCCGCGTGGTGGGACATGGTGATGGCCGGTCTCTTCTCCCTCCCCCAGCCCTGCCCCGGATTGCCCCAGGGCGGCGTGGGCCCCGTCACGGCATCGACGTCCGTCATGGCGGACGTGTCGGACGACCTCCCCTTGCTCCCGGTTGCGGCATAGAACGCCTCGTACTCCTCCCAGGTGACCTCGGTCTTGCCGATCCAGAAGCCCGAGAGCTTCACGGGGTGCACCGGCCCCTCGTCGGGCCGCCGGTCTGCCTCGGATTCCGGGCTGCCCATCAGGAAGGTCCCGCCGGGGATGGCGACCATCTCGAACGCCACGTCGGTCCCGGGGATCCGCTCGGTGTAGTTGTCGAACCCCTCTACGGCCGCCGACTCCGTGAAGACCTTCTGGCCCGGCTTCTTTTCAGTCTGGCCGAACTGATCTCCCTTGTGGAAGTGCCCCACGTGCAGATGGCACTTGATGCACGGCTTGGCGCCGGGATCCTTCTGGTACTCGCGATGGTTGGTCTTGCCCCGCTCGGACAGCCCAGGAGGAAACAGGTCGTGGTGGCACTTGAGGCACCCCGCCTCGAACGTGTAATCCAGCGCGTGCTCGAGCTTCGACCGCTCCTCCCAATCGATGGCACTCACGTCGCGGAAGAGCTTGCCGTAGACGTCGCGGCCGCCGAGCCGGGCCTTGTGGTACAGATAGGCCACCCCGCCGGGCGGGAGATGACAGTCCACGCAGTGGGCGATCACGCCGCTCGGGTTGCGGTAGTGCGTCGAGAGCTTCCACGACTCGGTGGCATGCGGATGCACGTGGCACAGCTCGCAGAAGCTGTCCTGTGACGTGTACTCGACGGCTTCGCGCCCGCCGAGCGCAAAGGCCGCACCGGCTACGATTCCGATGAGAAGCTTGTTCTTTGGCAGCTTGAGTAATCGTTTCATGGGCGGGACATTCTACGCGGAACGCGGCGCTGGGTTAAGCGGTCTCCCGGGTTTTGTGCGTTCGGGGGGCGCCTCGCGTCCGGACTGGTCGTCCGAATCACGCAAGCTCTTCTCCCCGCCTTTGGCGAGGTCACAGAACAGGGGATCACACAGGAAGGGACGGTCATCCATGGTACGGAGAACAGGAAGACTGTCCCTTGTTATGTGATGAGGCGACGTATTGTGGTATTCTACCGCCGGCCGTCAATAATCCTAATCAACGAATCGTCGCCCCCTATAGACCTGTCCATGCTCATTGTTGTGTTGTCTGATTCTACCGTCAGCCTCGTCATAGCTGTATCTCCGTCCCAGATGACTACCTCGCGCAGGCCGGTGTTGTCTTGCGGGTCCACGTAGACGGTGATTGGGAAGTTCTCCCTTGGCTCACCTGTCTCTTGGGATATGACCTGCCATCCCTTCTGTCTTCCAGTGACGCGGATGTGGCCACTGTATTCGTTCGATGATGATACTCGGTGCAAGGACAGGTCGCTGTAGGATGCGTCCGGATCCCCAGCCCTAAGGAGTTGCAGCACCTCTCTTCCGATCTTGCCACCCCTTGGGTGCCCTTGATTGTGCACATAGAGAAAGGACGCCGCCACGCCCACAACCACCACAGCGATGGCCGCTGGGATCCTGCCCAAAAAGGTCTTCCCAGTGCTGCTGGACCTCGAAGCGCTGCGACGCAAGGGCCACGTGACCCGGACCACGGCGGTATTCGCCAGATCATCCCCCCAGCGACGCCCTTTCCGTCCTGCGTCAACTATCTGGGACTGCACGACCAGCGGGCCGAACGGTATCAAGAGCGGAAGATTCCGAAGCACACACGCCTTGAAGCTGGCGGGAGCTAGAGTATCACGATCAACAACGCGAACCCCGAAGATGACCTTTCCCAAGCTCTGCCCTCCCAGGAGGCCATCTCTCACGATCCAGTACGACCACAACAAGCATGCAAGCGCGATACGGAAGTCTTCCTCCGTTTCGATCACAGGGCCCAACAGCACCATCGCAACGATCACTGCGATTGCAGCGCCAATAGCCGTATCAAGCAGAAAAGCGCCTGTACGTCGTTGCACGAGGCCTCTGAAACAAGCATCGCAGATCGTCAAGCCAGCGCAGAACTTGCAGGCCATGTCCTTTCGGGGTCTTATGCGTTCCCAGAAACTCAGCGATCCCCGTTTCGCATGGAACAGCGCACGCTGGCATGCCGCACACTTCGTCGCCTTCTTGCGGGGACTCCCCGTCTCAGCGCTCTGCCCACTTGACCGCCTGGGTTCCTCGGAGGCGAGCGCATACTCAGCGACGCTGACGGACTCACGCCTCAAAGCGTCTGACAGGCCTCCTTCCGCACCACTGGTTTCTCCCTCTGGCTCAGGCTCATCGGGTTCTGGTCCCCGCGATCGCCCTGGGCGTCGAGGCCCGACATCCACCGTGGTCGCAGAAGGCTCTGGCGCCACGATCGTGAACTCAGATTGACACCGTCTGCATCGTCCCTTTCGTCCAATGGACGACTGCGGCACCCTGAGCTTCGCTGAGCACTTCGGACACTGCATGGTAAAAGACATCGGAGCCACTCCTGCAACTGTGCTGGTTGAGCGTGACGTGGAAGGCCAGCCCCGCGAGCTGCACCCGTGCGAAGAACCGTCCAGCAGTGTCGGATTCTCAGACCCCAGGCTCGGGCCTGAGCCGCGCTGGGGAGCGACCAGAGCACCGCCGCGGGGCCCAACGGCAGAAGGACAGGTTTCCCGACTCCCGCCACAAGCCCGCCGCACTTGCTACCGCCGGTCGCCCTGAAAGCGATAGACCCCGGCCGCCAGTCTCAAGCCCAGCGGCCGTCCCTACATTGGGGGCAGGATAGATGAGCCGCCCGGCTGGACCGCCCGCCCATCGGCCTTGGCCGCCGCCTCGGCGCTCGGGTCGGTTCCCACCGCGGCTACCCTATTCTCCTCCGACGCAACGATCTACGATACAGCTTCCCGCCTCGTCGAGGCAAGCAGTTTCCATGCAACGGGCCAGGATCACCTATGGGTCGGACCCGACGTGCGGACCGCGCAAGCGCTTCTGCCCCCTCCAACGAGGCCTGGGAAACCTGCGGATCGCAGGACCGAGCTCCGGCCAGCTAACCCGCGAATCATCAGCAAGCACTCTACGCCCTCGAGGCGATTCACGAGATCGAGCCCCTCGGTCGGACCGAGAACGGAGACCGCCGTGGCCAAACCGTCGGCCGTCGTCGCGTCGGGCGCGATCACCGTAACCGACGGCGTTTTCTCGACGGGCATGCCCGATCGCGGGTCGATGATGTGACTGTACCGCTTGCCCTTGATCTGGACGAACCGCAGATAGTCCCCGCTCGTGCAGACGGCCGCCGATTTGAGTTCGAGCACGCCGGCGTGCCGCGGACCGGTAGGAGCTCGCACGGCGATTCGCCAGGGACGACCGCCGGGCTTCGTGCCGAAGCACCGGATGTCGCCGCCGACGTCCACGAGGCCGCCGACGCAGCCCGCCGCCTTCATCGTCTCGACCGCCCGGTCGATGGCATACCCCTTGGCGATCCCGCCGAGATCCACCTCGGCACGTGAGTTCGCCTTGACCGCACCGTCTTTGAACAGCGTAAGCGTATCCCAACGCGAGACGGCCCGGGCCGCGGCCAATTCATCCTGGGTCGGCAACCGATCCAGCGCGGCACAGCGCTTCCACAACCGAAACAGCGGCGCCGCCGTCGCGTCAAACGCCCCGCCGGTGACCTCGGCGAAATGCCGCGCGGTCCGAAGGACCTCCAACGTCTCCGGGGAAAGCGCAACCCGCTGCATCGCCGACGCGCCTTTGAGTCGCCGCACCTCCGAACCATCGCGGTGGGCACTCATCAACGCTTCGACGCGGCGCAAGACCGCCTCTGCCTTGGCCAGCGCCTCTTGGGCAGCCGCCTTCTTTTCCGAAGGCACGACGACCGTCAGCGTACAAGCCGTCCCCATGACGGCAGGAGGATGAGACGTCACGGTCACAAGCGAATCGCCGGACCCGGCGCGCACCCCAGCGCCCGCTGCGCCGGCGGCGACGATCGCCAGCACCGCCAAGCAAAACTTCATGCGTCTGCGTAAGCCAGGCATCATCTCGGTAACGCGATTGACATTCGGAGGGGACCGCCCCCAAAACATCATGCGCGCAGTATACCACATGCCCCTGCCGAAGACGCTATCCGGAAAGACTGTGGCAGCGCGCGATGGTCGTCCAGCTGCGGGCGGATCTGCGGGGTCAACGACTCAACCGTTTCGCGGTTGTGGTTCTAATCGGCTGGGCCCGTTGGCACAGATCCGGTGGATGCTCTCGCCCCGGGCGTGCGTGTCGCGCGGGTATCGGCTTCACCAACCGTCGACGGCCATCTACAAAGAGTGCAAGGGCATCCCCAACAAGGCATCGACAGCCTCGGCCACGGGTTCAGCCAGCGACGGGTGGGCGTGAATCGTGCCGGCGATGTCGTGCGCGGTCATGCCGCCTTTGATCGCGACGGCCACCTCGTGGATGACCTCGGCGGCGCGGAATCCAACCATCGTGGCGCCGAGGACGCGGTGCGTTCCCGCCTCGGCCACCAGCTTGCAGAACCCGCTGGGTTCGCCAAAGGCCTGGGCAGCGCCGCTCGCCTGGTAGCGGAAACGGCCGACCGAGACATCCGCACCTGACGCGCGGGCGGCGTCTTCGCTCAGACCGACCTGCGCCACCTCCGGATGCGAGAAGACGACAGTCGGCACCACGCGATAGTCTTCGGTCATCGCCACGCCCATGACGTTGCTTGCAGCGACGGTGGCCTGGCGGTAGGCGACGTGGGCGTAGGGGCCCTTGCCCGTTATATCTCCGATCGCATAGACCCCGGGCGCGCTGGTCGCACACCGCGGATCGATCTGAATGAACCTGCCGTCGTGCCGCACGCCTGCTTCGTCCAACCCCAGGCCTTCGATCTGAGTGCGACGGCCAATGGCAACGATCACGGCGGCCGTCTCGACGGTCTGACCGTTGCTCAGCCGGTTCAGGACTTTGTCGTCGCGCCGCTCGATCGCATCGACCTTCGTGCCGCAATGGACGGCAACGCGCCGCTTCTTCAGCGACTTGGTCACCTCTTTGGCCGCCTCCGCATCGACCGTCGGCAGCACGCGATCCATGGCCTCGACGAGGGTCACGGTGCTGCCGAACTCGGACAGCATGGTCGCGAACTCTACACCGTTCGGGCCCGCGCCGATGATGAGCACCGATTCGGGCAACTCGCCCATGGCCAGCGCCTGGTCGGTGTTCAAGATCCGGTCGCCGTCGGTCTCGATGCCGGGCAGCGACGCCGGGGCAGTCCCCGTGGCGAGGATGACGTTTTGGGCGAAAAGGCGCAGAACGCCTTGCGGCGAATCGACGCCCACGGTTTGTGCGTCGGTCAGCCGGCCGTGACCGGCGACGACCTCCACGCTTCGCCGTTTGAGCAAGGTGTTGACGCCTTTGGTCAGGCCAGCGACGACCTGGTCCTTGTGAGCGATCGCCTTGGCGAAATCCAGGCGCACGGGACCGACCTCGATCCCCATCGAACCGGTCGAGGCCAGCTCGTGGTACAGCTTCGAGATGTGCAGCAACGCCTTGGTCGGGATGCAGCCCGTGTTCAGACATACGCCGCCCACGCAGCCCCGTTCGACCAGCGTGGCCTTGCCGCCCATCGCGGCGATCCGCAGTGCCGCGACGTACCCGCCGGGGCCTGCGCCGATAATGACTGCCTCATGCGATTGTCCTGATGCCGAGATAGCCTGTCTCCGCGAGGATGTTGTCGGTTGATCGGTTGCCGGGCCCACGCTTGTGTCTTGTTCTTCCAGGACATCGGGGCGTTCGATCCCGCGGCGGATTGCGTCCAGAAACCGAGCAGCGGGGCCGCCGTCCACGACGCGGTGGTCGAACGTCAGACTGAGGACCATCTTATCACGGACCTCGACGCGATCCTCGATGACCGTCGGCTCTTGACGGATGCGTCCCAACCCGAGAATCGCGCATTCCGGCAGGTTGATGATCGGCGTGAAGGCCTCGACGCCGTAGGAGCCCAGGTTGGTGATCGTGAAGGTGCCGCCCTGCATCTCCTCGGGCGACAGGCGGCGCGACCTGGCTCGATCGATCAGATCGCGCGACCGCTCGGCCAGTTCGCCAAGCCTCAACGACGCTGCATCACGTATGACGGGCACGAGCAGGCCGGCCTCGGTGTCAACGGCGATGCCCATGTGGATGCCGTCGGACAGGGTGATCTTGCCTTGCTCCCAACAGGCGTTGAGCATGGGGTGATCGCGTAGGATCGTGGCCGTCAGTCTGACGATCATATCCGTGTAGCTCGGAACGGCCTCCTTGCGGGCTGCCGACGTCGCCTTCAGCCGAGTGCGCAGATTAACGAGTTCCGTCGCGTCGGCCGTCGTCGTTAGCGTGACCGGCGCCGTGGTGTGGGCGCTGGTGGCCATGCGTTCGGCGATCCTCCTACGCACCGGGCTAACCGGCAAGACGCGCCCCGGGGCGCTCCTGTCGCCTGATCTCATCGGGGCCTCGGACACAATCGCATCAGCCCCTCGTTGCGACGCCGCGGCGCGGATGTCTCGTTCGCGGATGCGTCCCCCCTTTCCGGACCCGTTGAGCTGCGTCCAATCCACGCCCAAGTCCGCGGCGAGGCGCGCGGCTCGGGGGCTGATTGTCGGCGTGCCCGCCGTCGACGCTAAGGTCGGATGTGGGAGCTTAGCGGAGGCAGCGGGCTGGGTCGAAAATGGCCCCGCTGAGGACAGCGGGGCTCCGTGCGCGTCGGGCGCTGCGGCGCCTTGTGGTGCAAACGATACTTCCTCGCCGGGTTCGACGAGATAGCCCAGGAGGGCGCCGACCGGCACGACGTCGTCCTGGCTCGGCCCGTTCGGCGAGATCCGAAGGATGCCGGAGTCGATCGCCTCGACCTCCTGCACCGCCTTATCGCTCTCCAGGACGAAGAGCGGCTCGCCTTCCCTGACGGAGTCGCCGTCCTTCTTGAGCCACTCGACGAAGACGGCCTCTTCCATCTCCCAACCGAGGCGTGGAACGACGATTGCGGACGCCATTGCAGTCTTCCTACTCTTCCAACAGATCACGAATCGCTCGTGCGATTGTCTCGGCATTGGGCACGACGGCAGCCTCCAGCGGCGGGCTGTAGGGCGTTGGTGTGTGCTCTCCGTTCAGCCGTCGGATGGGCGCGTCCAACTCGTCGAACCCTCGATGGATCACTTGTGCGGCGATCTCCGCCCCGATGCCGCAGGGCGCGAACGTCTCATCGACGATCAACAGACGCCCGGTCTTTCGGACCGATTGCAGGACCGCGTCGACGTCGAGCGGGGCCACCGTCCTCGGATCGATGAGCTCCACGGAGATACCTTCCGCAGCCAACTGCTCGCAGGCCTTGAGCGTCTGGTGAACCATGTCGGCGATGGCGACGACCGTGAGGTCGGTCCCTTCGCGGACGACCGACGCCTTGCCGAAGTCAACCTGATATTCCCCCTCCGGCACCGGCCCCTTGATCGTCAGCAACGATCGGTGTTCAAGGAATACGACGGGATCGTCGCATGTCAGCGCTCGTTTGAGAAGCCCCTTGGCGTCATACGGCGTTGAAGGGACCACGACGCGGAGGCCTGGGAAATGAGCGTACGTCGGGTAGTAGCTGCCGGAGTGATGCGTGGCAGCAGAATGCCCGATCCCGATGCAGCCGCGGAGCAGGACTGGCATCTTCAGCCGCCCGCTGCTCATGTACTGGATCTTGGCGATCTGGTTGATGATCTCGGCTGCGCCGTCAAGAACGAAGTCGGCGAACATGAAGTCGACGACCGGCCGCGTGCCCGTCATGGCCGCGCCGGCTGCGAGCCCGACGAAGCCGCGCTCGCAGATCGGCGTGTCGCACAGTCGGTCGGGCCCGTACAGATCGTACAGGCCCTTGGTCGTGTTGAAATTGCCGCCCCGTTTTCCGATGCCCTCGCCCATGACGAAGATGGTCGGGTCTTTGGCCATCGCTTCGGACAGGGCCTCGAGCGTCGCTTGCATGTAGGTGATGTCGCGCATGGTTCGTCTCGTTTACGCCTCCGCGAAAACGTGCTCGGTCGCCGTCGCCGGGTCGGGCCAGGAACTGGCCTCGGCAAACTCAACAGCCTCGGCAATCAGTTCCCTGACCTCCACGTCGATCGGGGCCAGGTCGGCCTCGGTCGCGGTCCCGCCGTCCAGCAGGATGCGTCGAAACCCCGAGATCGGACAGCGTGCCTTCCACTGCTCGACCTCCTCCCGCGTGCGGTAACCGGAGTCCTGCATCCCCTCGCAGTGCGGTCGAATACGGTAGGTCTGACATTCGATCAGCGTGGGCCCCGCGCCCGTCCTGGCGAGCCGGACGGCCTGGTCGGCCGCCTCATACACCGCGAGCACCTCGTTGCCGTCCACTTGGACGCCGGGCATGCCGTAAGCGGCCGCCCGTTCGGCGACTGTGGGGCTGCCGCTGGCGTAGCTGAAGGGCACTTCGGTCGCGTACTGGTTGTTCTCGCAGACGAACAACACGGGTAGCTTCCAGATGCTCGCCATGTTCAGCCCTTCGTGGAAGGCGCCGTTGTTCACCGCGCCGTCACCGAAAAACACGACCGAGACGCGATCGGTCTTGGTGAGCTTGAAGCTGTAGCCCGCGCCGGTTCCCTGGAGGATGCACGGGCCGACGATGCCGCTCGTGCCCATCATGCCGAACTCCGGGGCGAACAGGTGCATGCTCCCGCCCCGCCCACGGGAGCATCCGGTCGACCGCCCGAACACTTCGGCGATCAGTTGCCGGGCAGGAACGCCCTTGGCCAGCGCGTGGCCATGCCCCCGATGTGTGCTGAAGACGACGTCATCCGTTCGCAAGTGCGCGCACACGCCGGCGGCCACCGCCTCCTGGCCGATGTACAGATGGCACGCGCCGGGAATGAGGCCACGCTGGTGAGACTTCACCAGGGCTTCCTCGCACTGCCGGATCACCTGCATCTGGCGATACAGCGCCAAGAGCTGGTCACGATTCACTTGCTTCATCTCGTACTACTCCGTCTGGCCTCCAATGCCGATCTCAGTGGCCATGGCAGGCCTCAAACAGCGCCCGCAGGTTCTCGATCGGAATCTCGGGCGTCATGACGTTGGCGGGGCCCACGAGGTAGGCGCCGCCGAACGGCGTGCCCAGCGTATCGATCGTCCGGCGGACCTCGTCTCTGAGCTGCTTAGGCGTGTAGGACACCAGCCGCTGATCGTCGATCCCCCCCGAGAACGCAACCTTGCCGCCGAACCGCTGCGCGACCTCCTGCGGATTCATCGCCCCGGGCTGGATCGGATCGATCACGTCCACGCCGACGTCGATCAGGCTCGGGACAATCTCTGTGACGTTCCCGCAACTGTGGAAGATCACGTCCATGCCGAGCCGGTGCATCTCGTCGAAGATCGTCTGGTATGGCTTCTCGAAGAACCTCCTCCACATGTCAAGTGCGATCATCATCGAGGTCTGCGTGCCCCAGTCGTCGGTGAACAGCAGTGCGTCTACGCCGATCTCGGCCCAGCGGCGGATGAGTTGCACGACGTAGTCGGTGAGCACCTCACCCAACCGGTGCACTTCTCGCTCGTTCGTGTAGAAGTCCATGAAGAGTTGTTCCATGCCCCGCAACGCGTGCATGCGCTCGAAGAGGGTCAGGTGGATCATGCCCACGCAGTACTTCGTATCGCGGTGCATCTCGATGATCCGCGCGGCGTCGTCGAGCCGGCCCGGTTCGTTCGGATTCGGGACGCGATGGGCGAGGTACTCATCCAACTGGGACCAGTCCTTGATCGGATGGTCCACGGGCGTGGCGCCGACGCCCCCGCGTGCGTGTCCCCAGCGTGTGCCCCATTCGTCCGTCCATTGTGCCTCAGTCGTCATGACCTGCACGGGGTTGATGCGATCTGGTCCCTCGGGCCGCTGATAGCCGATCGTAATGTCGTACGGCGCGACGCAGACGACGTCGTCGGGGAACTCGCAAAACATGTCCGCCAGCGCCTGGCCGTAGCGGACGATGATGTCCAGCGAGAGACGCTTGAGTCGAACCGGGCATCCCGGCGCGCCCTGTCGCCGAAAGGCCTTTCGAACCCACTGCTTGCTGGGCGGCGCCGCCGTCTGGGCCTCGTTGAGCCGATCCTCGAAGCGCGCCGCAATCGATTCCATCTCCTCGAGCGGCCGGTTCAGGAAGTCAGCCGCGTCAGACGGTTCTGTGACAGTTGGCATGATGGGTTCCACTCCTCGACGGACGTTGACTATGCGCGCAAGGCCGCAAGATACTCCTTCGTCACGGTCGTCAATCTGTCGAAGTCGCCGGCCTCGAAGGCCTCCTTGTCCAGCCCCTGGCCGGCGATCGTCACGACCCTTGCCCCGGCGGCATAGTACTGCCTTGCCAGATCCGGTGTGATCGGTCCCCCGGCGGCCATGAACCGTATCTGTGGGAACGGCGCGACCAGGTCGGCGAAATACCCCAGCCCGATATTGGCGGGGAAGACCTTGACCACGTCGACCCCGAAGTCCATGGCCTGCATGATCTCCGACGGTGTCATCGCGCCCGGGATGACGGGGACGCCGTAGCGGTGGCACATTTCGATGACCTTCGGTGCCAGCCCGGGCGAGACGATGAACTGGGCGCCGGCAAGAATCGCCAGACGCGCCGTTTCCGCATCCAATACCGTTCCTGCGCCGAGGACGGCGCCACCGGGCAGCGCGGACCGGCCCTTCTCGATGCATGCCAACGCCTGCGGCATGGTCATCGTGAATTCGATCACGCACATGCCGCCTTCGTAGTATGCCTTGGCGGCTGGAACGAGTCGGTCCGTCCGATCCGTTCGAAAGACCGGCACGACGCCGATGTCGCACATCCGGTCCATGATGCTCGCGCTGCTGCTCATCAAGGGGTCCTTTCTATCGCTGCACCCGTCCCGCCCCATCGCCGGCCATCAAGGCCCGCACCTCATCGGCCGAGACGAGGTTGAAGTCGCCATGCACGGCGTGTTTCAAGCACGACGCCGCCGCGGCGAACTCGACCGTCTCATCGGGGGCCATGCCGGACAGCAATCCGTAGATCAGCGCACCCGAGAAAGCGTCGCCGCCGCCGACGCGATCGACGACATGGATCTGATACTGCCTGCTGCGGTAGCACGTCGATCCGTCGCACAGTACGGCCGACCAAGTGGTGTCCGATGCGGATCGACCCTCCCGACACGTGATCGCACAATAGCGCAAGCCGAAGCGATCGCAGAGCCGCCGCGCAACGTCCTCGCCCCGCTCGACAGGCGCCTTGCCGGTACCGTGGGCCTCGATGCCGAAGATCTCTCGGCTGTGCTCCTCGTTGGCGATGAAGACATCGACGAAGTCCATCAGCTCCGTCATCACGCGTCCGGCCTTGTCCGCCGACCACAGCTTCCTGCGGTAGTTCAGGTCGCAACTCACGGTCAGGCCGCATGCCTTGGCGCACCGGCATGCCTCCTTGACGACCTCTGCGACGCTGTCCGCCAACGCGGGGGCCGTGCCGCAGAAGTGGAACCAGTCCTTGCCTTGGAAGATCCCGTCCCAGTCGATCTCGCCGACCTTCAGTTCGGTGATCGAGCTGCCGGTGCGATCGTAGATGACCTTCGAGGGACGCTGCGATGCCCCCGTCTCCAGGTAGAAGGTGCCGAGCCTCGCTCCAGCACGCTTGATGTGGTCGGTATTCACGCCGAACCGTCGGATATAGTTGATGCATGCCTGGCCGATCTCGTTGTCGGGAACGCTTGAGACTACGTATGCGTCCATGCCAAAGTTCACCAGCGAGACGGCGGCGTTGGCCTCAGCCCCCGTGAAACCGACAGTGAACTCGTTGGCCTGGACGAAGCGTTCGTGCCGCTTGGTTCCCAGCCGCATCAGAAGCTCACCGAAGAAGACTGCCTTCTTTCGGGAGATCACCTCGCTGCTCCTGTCTCTAAGAGGCGAATAGTACAGCCGAATCCAGCGCCAACTCCTCGGCGACGGCCAGGAGGCTGTCCACAACGTCCTGAGGCAGGGCGATTCCCTTGGCCTTCGCCTCATCCATCCTCTCGAACTCCATCTCGCCGGGCAGGTAGATGCGGTCCGAGCCCTTGGCCTTCGGCGATTCTCGTATCTCGCGGATCATGCCGTCGACGCGGTCCTTGAAGCGATCGATTGGCTCGATGGCGCCGACGTTAATGGCCAGGAACGCGTGGCCATGACCGGTCGGGACCGATGGATCGCCGAATATCCAGCTTCCGACCTCGCTGCGACAGCACGCCCCGCTGACCAGGCCCGACAACGTCTCGATCAGCAGCGCCAGCCCGTATCCCTTGTGGCCGGCCATGGGCAACATCGACGCGCTGTGGGGATACACGCTGCCGTCCGTCGTCGGCAGGCCGTCGCCGTCTACGATCCACGTGTTGGGAATGGGCTTGCCCTGACTCAGCGCCTGGTAGACCTTGCTACCCGCGACGGTGCTCATCGCTATGTCCAGCAGGATGGGGTGTCCTTCGCCAGTTGGGATGCCGATGGCCAGCGGGTTGGTGCCGAGGATGTGGCCCCGCGCACCCGGCGCGGTCATGCTGGGCACGTCGTTGCTCATGGACAGACCGATCATGTCACTTCGGGCCGCCATCAGTGCGTAGTACCCCGCCGCTCCGTAGTGTCCGCTGTTCCGCGCGCCAGCGTAGGCCACACCCGTTGTCGTTGCCTTGTCAATGGCCGTTTCCATCGCCTTGCGCGCAGTGATCATCGCCAAAGCGGCGTGGCCGTCGATGACCGCCCAGGACGGACCTTCGTTG
>CAYMLO010000212.1:0-11748 GCA_964390905.1 uncultured Planctomycetales bacterium
CCATAGGCCTCGCGATGGACATGCCGCGCGAGATCGATCAAGACGATCCGATGGTGTTCCACATCCTCTTCTGGCTCGTTTTCCTGGGGGCAATCCGCGTCACCGTCTTCTGGTTCCAGACACTCATCCACGGCATCAAGAATGTCAAGGAAGAGAACCGCGTTGCCATCGTTCTTGGGCACGTCTTGCTCGGGCCAATTGTGTCGTACGGGTACTATCTCTCGTCGCGGCTGAACGCGAAGCACGAAGCCGCTCAGGCACTACAGTCGAGCACCGAAGCCCCCGACGGGGGATAGCCGGTCGTGACATGGGTTGGAAGGATTCGTTCGAAACCACATCAAGGGAAGTGCATCGATGAAGTATCTGGTCACCATGGAGTTGATCGGGACGCCGCCGGCGGCTTCGCCTGAGGAGCTGGTCCAACATCTCAAGCAGAGGATCATCCCCACGCACGAGGCACTGATGAAGCTGGAGGCGGACAAGAAGATCCTGGCCGGCGGGGATATGTCCGGACGCAGGGGGACGGTGATCATCATAGAGGCTGCTTCTAACGACGAAGTGACGAAGCTGCTCATGACCCTTCCCATGTGGGCGCTGATGAAAGTGGACGTCACCCCGCTGGAGAACTTCGAGGACCGGCAGGCGCGTCATCGCGAGCTGCTCGAGCGCTTCAAGTAGGGCGGGTCGTTTTCGACCCACCTTCCTGTTGGTATGCGCGACGTCAGAAGGTGGGTCCGGAGGACCCGCCCCACTTCTTGTCCGTTCTACATGTTGAACATGAGGTACGTCACAACCGGGTCTGGCTGGGGATACTCCGGACGGGTGCCCGCCCCAGACAATGGCCTGGAATCCGGCGACGCCGCCAGAGGGGTCCGAGACGTGGTAGACGAAACGGAGAGGGACGCCGTAAGATGCCGAAACACGGCCCAAGGACACACCCGGGCGAGCTTGTAGGGGGGATCTCGATTCAGGCCGTCCGCTCCAATCGGATTGCAGCAGCTGCCCACCGTCAGCCGATGCGACCCGCCCGGTTCTGAGGCCGCAACGCGGAGGATCACGGATGTCCCCGATGCGCGTCGCTGTGCTCATCCCTGCACTTGCGAGTTTCGTTTTCGCCGCAACCCGGTCACCAGACCGAGCGTTCGATCTGACAAGCAAGACCTGGGCGATCACCGTCGACCCGTCCTCGATGCAGGTCACGTCTCGACGCCCCGGCCAATCGCCGATCGTTCTTTCCGCTGGTCAGAATGGCCTCGGCACCGTGACCGGGCTCGACGTGTCGGCCGACAGTGCGCGGTGGGAACTGCCCGAACGCAACGTGTCGATACGGATGGCCCTGAACGGCGACGAACTGGGGGTCGAAATCCGCTCGTCGAAGACAGGCGTGTTCACCTGGCCGGTGTTGAGGCTGACGGACCCGGTCAAGGCCCTGATCTGGCCGTTCGCCGGCGGACGCTATGTGCCCCTCGACAACGAGGCGTGGACGTCGTTCCTCAAATCGGACGAGTGGAACACTCTGGACGAACTGACGATGCCCTTCTGGGGCTTGTACTGCGGGAGCCGTTCGGTCACGTACATTGCCACGAACCGCTACAACAACGGGATTTCTTTTGAGGAGACGGGCGAGGCCCTTCAGGCGGCGTTCGCGCACACGTTCCCCGCGAGCAAGAAGACCTGGGCGTACGGTATCCTCATTCGGCTGAGCGACACGCCGTCGCCCGTCGAGCCCGCGCGGCAGTTCCGGCAGTGGTTGATCGACACGGGCGCGTTCGTACCGATGTCCGAGAAGCTGACCAAGACGCCAGAGGCCAAGCGTCTGCTCGGTGCGGCCCATGTCTACCTCTGGGGCGACGCCCTGCTGACGCGGCATGACATCAGACGAGGGCAATGGACGCCGTTCTGCAGGACGCTGATCGCGCAAGCCAAGACCGACACGCCGTCGGTCGGCAAGCGAATCCACACGTTGATGAAACCGGAGCGCTGGAAACAGGTCGTGAAGATCACCGCGCTGGCGCGACCTTACCACCAAATCAAGTCCGCGGTCACGAACGAGCTGTCGCGGTTACTTGCGTTGCCGGGGTTCTACGACGAAGCGTCTTGGCAAGGCGTGACGCTCCCCGACGACGCCACGCATCTGCTCGGCCGCGATCGCGACACGCTGTCGACGCCGGAGCTCGCGCGGCTCAATGGGCTGCTGTTGCAGGCGGCGTATCCGGACGTACTCCTCCCGATCGACAAGTGGGGCGACGGCGTCTCGGTGAAGATGCTCGAGCAACTGAAAGAAGCGGGGCTCGATCGGATGCGGCTCTGCGTGACCGGCTGGGAGGGCGTCGAGCTCCGGCCCGAGGTGGCCCGCGTCGCCGACGAGATGGGTTACCTCTTCGGCACCTACGACTCGTTCCACTCCATCCACGACCCCGAACTCGCCGGAACGGACGCCTCCTGGACGACGGCGCAGTTTGGCCGGGAGTTGTACGAAACCGGCGGCATCGAGAAAGAAGACGGCACGAAACGCGCCGGCTTCAATCAACGAGGCTACCTCCTCAGCCCGCACGCGGCCCGGCCCGCGGTCGAAGCCCGCGTCCGGCGAAACATGAGGAACGTCCCGTACAATTACTACTTCATCGACTGCGACGCGTACGGCGAGGTCTGCGACGACTATTCGCCGCTGCACCCCTCGACGCAGCAACAAGACGCGGCCGCTCGCGTGGATCGGATGACGTGGATCTGCGACACGTTCGACGTCGTCATCGGCTCGGAGGGCGGCAGCGCCTACGCCGCCCCGGCCATCCACGTTTCCGAAGGGCTGCTCACGTCGGGCATCGGTTGGGGCGACCCGGACATGAGCAATCGCGAGTCGGAGTACTACATCGGCGCCTACTTCCCGCCCGACGGCCCCAGGAGGTTCTTCGACCCGACGCCGCTGAAGCCGTGGTACCGCGAACGCCACTACGACGCGCGATTCCGCTTGCCGCTCAACGAGATCGTGTACCACGACGCGTTCGTCTCGACGCATCACTGGGGCAGCAGCAGCCTCAAGTTCAGCAACGTCCTGGCCGACGCAGCGCTTACGGAAATGCTCTATCAGTGCCCGCCGCTCTACCACCTGAACCTCGACGCGCTCAAGAAACGACGCGCCACCATCAAGAAGCACTACGATTTCTTCTCGCCCGTGCATCGCCAGGTCGGCTTCGCGGCCATGACCGACTTCGCCTGGGTGTCGAACGACCGGCTCGTGCAGCGAACCGTGTTCGACGACCACGTCGAGATCATCGCCAACTTCGGCCCGTCCAGGTGGAAGCGTGGCGATCTGGAAGTCCCCGCCCGTTCGGTCACGGCACGCTGGCGCGACAACGGACGAACGCTGTCGTTCACTGCGCCGTCGGACAGATAACGGAGCCAAGGAGAATACCAGACAAGACGAGGAGATCTGCGTGGGACAGTACTGCTGGATGTACGGACGGATTCGACCGAACGAGGCCTTCTCGGGCCGGGGGCACCACCGGCACCTCTGCAAGCGATGCTCGCGGCGGCCGCGCGAGGACCGGGAACGGACTCGAGCGATGATGAACGTGGAAGGCTTCCTCGAGCAGAAGAACATCTCCGCCAAGAACATCTCGCGGCTGAGGGAGCTGTGTGAGTCGCCTGATGAGGTCGTTCGGCGTAGTGCGGAACTCGTCCTGGAGGTAGCCCTGATCAAGCCGCAACGGCGCAAACGCTGGCAGTACCTCTACGAGAAGCGCCCCGAGCTTTTCGCCCGACTAATCGAAACGGGCTTCTTGCTCGAATGCGGCGAGGACCCGGAGACGGACACACCCCCAGAGGGCCAAAGGAGGGCCGGGGCGGGAACTCCAAGCCCCTGACCCATCTCGAGTGAACTTGCCGGGAGAGGAAGCAGGCTTCGCCAGCGCAGCCGTGGCCGAGTGATCCTGTGGAGGCGCGGTGCTCGGTGGGTGATTGGCGGCCTGGAGAGCCGCACCGCAGACCGGCCGCGACCCCACAGCACGCTGCCAGCGTAGTTGCAGATTGGTTGCACGCGGCCGGCGCAGAAAGAAAGCCCGTCGCTAAGCTCCCCAGCGACAGGTTCTTACATTAGCGAGGGCAGGACTCGAATCTGCGACCTCTGGGCTGTAGGCCCATTCCTTCAAGCTCGGACTTCGTGCGGGTGGATGGTCGTCGATCCACCCGCAAGCCGGGAGTCACGTAGGTCCTTTGTCATCAATGAGGACGAAGTTTTCGTTAGGGACGCTGTCACGGGCCCGTCAGATCGACGAGAACCGTCCTCATTCAACTGGGCCTCGCAACCCCGCGCCTTGCCTACATTACACCTTCTGCGGTACGACGAACGGCGCGCGGTAGTCCCGCGTGAGCATGCGGTTGGCTTCATCGTCGCCCTTGACCCGTTCGGTCTTCGTGTCGATCTCGAGCACCCGGTTCACACGGGCGGCCGTCAGCGCGTAATGCGAGAGGGCCGAGGAGTAGTGTCCTTCTCGCGCAGGGGCGTTCAGGTCCTCGGCCTTGCGGCTCCGCATGCAGTCGATGAAGTTCTGGAAGTGGCTGTCGCCCCGGTTGCTCTGCTTGACGAGTTTGTCGATCTGCGACTTGCCCTTGTACACCTTGTACCCGTCGTAGTTGGGAAACGACATGTAGCCCTCAGACCCGTAGAAGATGACGCCGAAGGTCGTACCGCCCGACTCGTCGTTGGTATACCACGGGCGCACCTCGAGCGTCACCATCTTGTCCTTGCCGTCGGCGCCCTTGAACATGAACGAGCTGGACGACACGTTGAAGATCTGCTTGGCGTCGTCCCAGAGGAACATCCCACCCAAGGACGCGCATCGATACGGCACGTCCACGCCGAGGCCCCAGCGCGCGGCGTCAAGCTGATGCACGCCCTGGTTTCCGATGTCGCCGTTGCCGTAGGCCCATACCCAGTGCCAGTAGTAGTGGACGTAGATGCCCTCGCCCTTTTCGTTCAGCATGAAGGGCCTTTCCTGAGCCGGTCCCTGCCAGATGTTCCAATCGAGGCCCTCGGGCGGTTTGCCGGGATGCGCCTTGCCGATGGAGGGACGCCACTTGTAGCACACGCATCGGGCCATGTACACGTCGCCGATGAAGCCGTCCTTGAGCAGCTTGATGCCCTCTTGGAACCGGGCGTTGCTACGGCGCTGCGTGCCGTGCTGGACGATGCGTTCATACTTCTTTGCCGCATCGAGCACCTTCCACCCCTCGTAGATGTTGTGGGTCATCGGCTTCTCGACGTACACGTCCTTGCCCGCCTGGCAGGCCCAGATGGTGGCCAGCGAGTGCCAGTGGTTCGGCGTGGCGATCGAGATTGCATCGATGTTCTTGTCCTCGAGCACGCGGCGGAGGTCCTGCTCGACCCTTGGCGCACGTCGACCTCGTTTCGTGAAGTACTTCTCGCTGCGCGACTTGAAGAGGCGCGAGTCGGGGTCGCACAGCGTCGTCACTTCGACGCCGTCCAGAGCGGAATAGCCCCCGATGTGCAGACGGCCCCGCCCGTTGATGCCCAGCACGGCGATCTGGATCCGATCGTTGGCCCCGGCCCAGCTCGTCTTGGACGTACCCAACAACAGCCCGGCCGTCGTGGTTGCCGTCCCTTTCACAAACCCTCTGCGCGTCACTTTGGCCATTGCCTCTGCCCTTTCTGGTTGTCATCGAGGTTTCTCACCTGGACCCGGCCGCAAGCACCACGGCCAACCTCGTCACGAGAATACGCCTGCAAACCGTTGGCTTCAAGACGGATCCCGGAAACGCGTCGCTTGGAATGACGGCATGATTGCGCAGCAAGTTCCAGGCCGGCTGAGACAAGGAGGAGAGAGGAACGCGGGCAACCCGTTAGCGTCGCGCGTTCCACTGCAGATCAGCGTCCGAGCAGATTGGCCGGTACGCCACATCCGCCAGCAGCCGCGCGACCGATCTGATCGGGATCGTGCCCTCGTTGCCCGAATCCCTCCTGGCACGGGAGGACGTCCTGTCGAGCAGCGCCGTGGTATCCCGATCGGCGATAGCGGTCTCGTAGACGCGTCGAACATCCGCGTACTCGGTCGCAAGCCGCTTCAACGCTGGTCTGTCCTCTGGCTGATCCCGCTCAAGCAACAGCTTGGGCAGGGACCGCCTCAAGTCTCGCGGTTCAGCCGAGGTGGTTACACGATGTGCTTTCCCGGCGACTCGCTCGGGGTCCTCGCTGACCGGTGGGGCCTGATGGAGTATGCGGCAAAGCTGCTCAACGAGCGCCGCTGGCCAGTGGCGGATGTTGAGCACGAACCCGCTGCGACGTTGGGTGCGTTCGATGTCAATTCTTGTGCGTTGCCGTGAAGGTGTAGAGGCCGGCGCCCACTTCGAACGACGTGTTACCTGCGGAATCGACCCCTTTCGTGTCATCGGGGCCCAGATTCCCGGCACAGGGCTCCGGAGTCCTGATCAGGGCGGTCGTGTTCGCTGGGATCGAGACGTTCATCTTGAACGTCTTGTCTCTGGACCATGCACATCGAATGGGACCGTACATGGAATGGAACGAGGCCTCGGCCGATCGGATGCCGCTAGGGTGAGGCTCGATGAGGATACGCTTGAAACCGGGTTCGAGTGGCCGAAGGCCCACCAGGTACTCGTAGTACCACTCACCGACGGTTCCGAAGGCATAGTGGTTGAACGAGTTCATGCCGGAGCGGAGTTCTTCGACCTTGTCGCTGTTCCATCGCTCCCAGATGGTCGTGGCGCCCGCGTCGACCATATACCCCCACGACGGATACGAGCGTTGCACGGCGAGCTTGCCGGCAAGATCGTCCCGGCCGAACGTACTCAAGGCGGGCATCAGGTAGGCCGTCCCGATGAAGCCCGTTGTCAGGTGATGATCGTGGGCGACGATATTCTGGGCGATGTTGCGGACGACGGCGGCACGTTTGTCTTTGGGGGTGATGCCAAACCAGAGGGGCACGAGGTTGGCGGTCTGCGTGCGGCCTTTGTACTGGTTGTCAGCGGCATTGAAGTAACGCCGATTGTAGAGGTCGGCGATGGCAGCGGCCTGGCGGCGGAGTTCGGCCGCTTCGTCGGCTTTTCCAATGGCCTCGGCCATGTCGGCAAGGTATTGGGTGGAGAGATACTGATAGGCGCCGGCCAGCGGCTCTTTGGGAGACGGTTCGACCGGTACCCAGTCCCCGTAGCGGCCCATGACGTAGAGACCATCGGTCGCGTTCTTGCGCATGTATCGGAGCCAGTCGGCCATTGCGGCATAGTGGGTCTCGATGATGCGCGTGTCGCCGTAGTGGGTGTAGATGTTCCAGGGCGTTATCGTAATCGCGTCGGCCCAACCGGGCGCGCCGGGCCCGGCGTTGAGCGCCGGAGCGACGTCCGTTGCCGCGCCGTCCGGGGTGCGCGAGTCGACAACGTCGCGCATCCACTTGGTCATGTATCCCGCCACGTTCATGTTCCAGCAGGCCGTGGGCAGGAAGAGCTGAATGTCGCCGGTCCAGCCCAAGCGCTCGTCGCGCTGGGGGCAGTCTGTGGGGACGCTGTAGAAGTTGGACCGCATCCCCCAGAGGATGTTCCTCTGCACGCGGTTGATGATGTCTTCCGAGCACGAGAACGTGCCCGTGGTCCGAAGCGCGGCGTGCATGATCTGCATCACAAGGGCGTCCTTTGGCGGTGCGCCCGGGTATCCGGTGAGTTCGGCGTAGCGGAAGCCCCGGTACGTGAAGGCCGGTGCCCAGACCTCCTTGCCCACTCCTTTCAGGATGTAAACATCGGTGCACTTGGCGCCTTGCAGGTTGTCGGTGTAGAGCGTCCCGTCCGGACGCAGGATTTCGGCGTGCCGGATTTGTACGCGTGTCCCCTTGGCGCCGGCGACCTCGAGTCGAACGCGGCCCGCCGCGTTCTGCCCGAAGTCGAAGATGAAGACCCCGGGTTTGGGTTCGGATACGGCCACGGCGGGGAGTTCCTCAGTGACCCGGATTGTCGGACCGACTTGTGCGACCCGTTGTCCCATGGGCCCGGTCCAGGCACGGGCGGGCAGCCAATCGTCATCCCTAAAGCCCGGCTCGCACCAGCCGGCGATCTCCTGCCGTGCGTCGTACGTCTCGCCGTGGTAGATGCTGTCCTTGACGATGGGTGAGACATGGCCCTTCCAGGTCTGGTCGGTGGCAATGACCTGGCGTGTTCCGCCCTCGTAGACAATTTCGAGCTGCGCGATACCGCGGAGGTTGCCATCCTTCCAGGCACCCGCCATGCTCCCTCCCCAGTATGCGTTGCCGAGCAACATGCCCACGGCATTGTGGCCGTCCCGTAACAACGTGGTCACGTCGTACGTCTGGTATAGGATGTGCTTTGGGAAATACGTCCAGCCGGGCGTCAGTTCGTCTTGCCCGACACGCTCTCCGTTGACAAAGAGGCGGTAGGCAGCCAGTGCACTGACATAGGCGCGAGCCCGGGCAATGGCGGGGCGCTTTGTGGTAAACGCTTTGCGCAGATAGAACGAGCGGCTGGGGAACCGGTCGGCCACGCGGCCCCACGGAGGCTGGCCGTACCTGGCGACCAGCTTTGGCTGAATCCAGTCTTTGGCTTCGAAGCCGGGCGTTTGCCAACCTTTGGGGCCTTCCGCGGAGGTGAGCCAGTCCTGCCCCGAGCGAACATCGATCACCCGGCCGTCGGAAAGCGTGGTGTGCATGCCAAAGACGATGCCCGCGACCCCGCGCGCGTGCACGCCCTTAACTGCGATGACGTTCTTGCCGGGGACGAGTTCGTCGGCGACATCAAACGACTCCACGGCCTTCCATTCGTCGCAGCCACCCAATTCCTTGCCATTCAGATAGAACGTGTACTCGTTGTTTGCGGCGCCCCAAGCCGTGGCCGAGGCGACCCTGGCATCCGCAGGCAGTTCAACGGTCTTGCGAAAGTAGCGGGACACTTCTCTGGTGCTTTTGCTGGGATGCCAGATCCAGTCGCCGAAGACAGGCTCGGGTTTGGCCTTTGCCTCCTCAATCGTGACCCATGCAGCTTTCCAGTCGGCTGCGTTTGGCAAGCCCATCTCCCAGAAGGCCGGGGGGGCCCACGGAGATCGGGCGCCCGCGTTGTCCCAAGTGCGCACCGACCAATAGCAGCGATCCCCCGCGTGTAGAGCGGGGCCGCCGTACGGAATATGGATTGACCGGTCGGAGGTGACCCGGCCGGAGTCCCACAGGGCGCCCTCGCCTGCCGCAGCGGCCGCTTTCGTCGGGGCGACGATGATCCGGTAGGCCGTCTGTGCAGCGCCCCGTCGCGAATCATTCACTTCCCAGGAAAGTCTGGGCTGCGCCACGTCAAGTCCGATGGGGTTCGTTTCATACTCGCATCGCAGGTGCTGCGGGGGTCCAGGCCGTTCCGCATGGGCCGTCCGCGCCAATACCGCACATCCAAGCCCGGTCAGCAACAATGTTCGCGCCATCCTCGGCCTCCTTTGCATGTTCTGCCCTCAGGGCACCCTCCGAGGCCCGGATGGCTGTCTATACCGAAAATGCTGTCCGGGCGATAGCATCAGGTAGTGATGGGAGGGTCTGGTCGATCCCGACTCGGACTCCGCGCTATTCGATGTCGGAGATGATTCAGGGCGGGCATCTGAGGTCAGACGCGCACGCCCAGGGCATCCCCCGCACGCCTCACAGGCCCTGCCCCGACCAGCCTCATCAAGCTGCCCGGGGCTATCGATGGTGCAGCCCACCAACCTGCGGGATGACAACGACCTTGAACCGCCACCTGCGTTGGCCGACCCCGACGAGCCGCTCATTTCCCATATGAAGCGGACTGTCTCCACACCGGCACGCCACAATCACGCCAGAGTGGGCGGCGTTCTCAACCCTTTCTCTCCGGTACTACACTATGAATCCGACGCGAAGCGAATCTCCGATCAAGCCCGCGCTAAGCAAGGGAACGTTCTAACCAACCGAGCGTGAAGAGGCGAAACGCGCACGTCTCTCTGAATAGACGGGGACGAAGTTCTCGGGAGCGACAGGAGCGAGCTTGGCTCGCTGCTCGCGCTGAGTACATAGCACCCGCTCTGGCGTCACCGTTCCAGGGGAGCCGCCATCTCAAGGTATCGGCTTGTTGACTTGTTGCGCCACGGCATCTTGACGCGCGCGCAAGTCCTCGCCTAAAGTGCCCCGGACGCTTGATTGCGTCATGGCATCGGGGACCCCGCCATGCGCTTGCACCGAACGCTCTTCTTACCACTTGTATCGCAGCTCTGTCTCGCCGCCCCGAGCGCCGAGGCCGCAACGGACTACGCCGAACTGCGCGCCAGCTTCGAATCGCCCGACCACGCCGAATGGGGCGAAGTGCCCTTGTGGTGGTGGGAGGGCCAACCGGTCACGAAGGAACGCATCACGGCTCAGCTCGAGGTGCTCGCCGCGAAAGGCGTCAAATCCGTCTGCCCCATTCAACGGTCGCCCGGTCGCTGCGACCCGCAGTCCTTCACGGAGAAGTACTGGCAGTTGCTGGCTCACGCGACCCGCGAATGCGCCCGCCTGGGCATGCGGTTCTGGGCCTACGATCAAGTGGGATACGGCCACTACGGTTGGCTCGAGAAGGCCGCCGCCCACGTGCAGGACCCTTGCACGCATCGCGTGGCGTTTCTGACGAAGGACGTTGCTGACGGCGCAGCCGCCGAGATCACCTTGCCTGAGGGCCAACTCATCGCCGCGCGCGCCTATCCCCTCGCCAACGGCGTCGCCGATGACGCGCACAGCCGCGACCTCGCCTCGGCCGTCAACGGCAATCGTCTGGCCTGGAAACCGCCGGACAGACGTGGATGGCGTGTGACGGCCCAAGTGGCCGTGCCGTTTCAGGCCTTCTACCTGAGCAAGCAGGCCACGGACGCCTTCATTGACATGTTCTACGGCGAGATCGAACGCCGTGTCGGCCGCGAGGCCATGGGCAAGAGCTTCGCCGGCGTGTTCCAAGACGAGCATCCTCCCACGCCGCGCGACATCTATACGAAAGCGCTGGCCCAACGGTTCCGCGAACACTGCGGCTACGACATCGCCCGGGCGACTCCGGCGCTGCATTTCGACGTAGGGCCCCTGACGCCGAAGTACCGCACGGACTTCTTTGATGTCTATCTAGGCTTGGTCGAGGCGACGTATTGGGAGCCCATCTACGATTGGACGTGGAAGCGCAACGTGCTGACGAGTCACGACAACTGGGGTCGGAATAACATCGTTCGCCAGAGCGCCGGCTACATCGACTACTTCCGCTCCCAGCGTTGGTTCTCGGCGCCCGGCTTCGACGACTACGCCCAACGCCCCGTGACGCAGCGCAACTACTATGACGCCAAGATCGCCTCATCCATCGCGCGGCTCTACGGCCGTCCCCGTGTCTGGAACGAGGCGTTTCACTCGAGCGGATGGGGCCGCGCCACGGATCAGACGCTCAGCTGGCTCAGCGCCGGCATGGCCTTCGGCGCGAACCTCTACGACGAACACGGCCTGTACTACGCCACCAACGCAAGCACCTGGGAACACGCGGCGCCTGACCCCCATTGGCGCCAACCCTATTGGGTCTACTATCAAACCATCTCGGACTTCGTCACCCGTTCCAGCTACTTGTGCGCCCAAGGCAAACACGTCGTCGACGCCGCCGTCCACTACCCCGTCGTAAGCCTGCTGGCGGGCGCCCGACCGGGCGAACGCACACCCGACTACAACGGCTACATGGCCCTGTCGCGAGCCGTCTTCGACGCGGGCATCGACAACGACATCG
>CAYMLO010000212.1:11848-12952 GCA_964390905.1 uncultured Planctomycetales bacterium
GCAGCGAGCTGGTCCGCACCCTCGAGGAACACCTCGACCGCGACTTTGTCTCCGAGGAACAGAACGTCTATGTGACGCACCGGAACGTCGACGGCGTGCATATCTACCTGGTCATGAGCACGCTCGACAGTGCCAACCCCATGAAGGCGCGGTTCCGCGTCGACGGCGTGCCCGAGCTCTGGGACCCGTTCACGGGCAAGGTCATGCCCGTGAACGCATTCGAACGCCGCAACGGCCACACGCACGTCGAGCACCGACTCGAAGGGAACACAGCCCACTTCTTTGTGTTCCGCGAGGGGGCCGAGCGTCGCAGGCGGAACGCCTCGAGCCGGCCCCAGCCCGAGCCGCGCCTGCTCGACGAGGACTGGACGCTCTCTGCGATCCCCACGCGCGATAACCGCTGGGGCGAGTTCCGATGGCCCCCGTCCGACAAGGCGCTCGGCCCTGAGGTGCGGTCGTTCCGCTACGCTTGGGAGACGAAAGGACGCGGCCTCCGCGCCGGCTGGCACACGCCCGAGTTCAACGACACGGCCTGGCAGACCACGCTCTACAGCACCGGCCCGTATTGGCTCGTGCGGCGCGTGGCCAAGAACGACGACGAGGCCGCCCGGGAGGCGCTCAAACACCTCGGCTCCCTCGCCCCCGGCGCGAAAGGCTGGGACGAAGTGCGTTTCTCGCAATCCATCAGCCTGGCGAAACCCGTGCCGTGGGGCGGCCATAGCGGCTACCCCGATGGGCACATCAACAAGGAATTCGTAAGCCTGCCCAAGAGCCGCAAGCTCCTGTTCACGCGTATTCGCGTGAAGGAGGCCCAGCGTCGCGGCCTACGCGTCGAGCTGCGCAACGCCACCCCCCGGCTCTGGGTCAATGGCACCGAGCAACCCTTCGAAGACGCCGTGGGCAACCTGCCGCTCGAGGCCGGCGAAAACACCGTGCTGCTGGATCTGCCTAACGGTGCGCATGGCCGCCTCTACGTCCAGGCCAAGCCGCCCTCGATCGCGTCCATGGCCGACGCCGCCCGCGGCATGGTCCGCCCCGACATCGCCAAGGCCGCCTGGATCTGGGCCGGCGACACGCAGGCCTGCTACGTGCGCAAGACGTTCC
>CAYMLO010000213.1:0-12742 GCA_964390905.1 uncultured Planctomycetales bacterium
CTGGCGTCGTCGTCGGTGCGGTTGAAGAAGTCCATGTAGCTTCCGTCGAGGTAGTTCCAGGGGTCGCTCTTGTCGGACTGGTAGATCCAGGGCGTCAGGGCGCGGAACCCCGATCGCCAGAACCCGAACCCGTAGGTCATCCGCGCACCGGCCACGGGGGTATGGTCGTTCTCGCCGGCCACGTGGTTGGGATAGCACCAGTACGCCACGCCGCGCTGCTTCATGTCCGCCAGGATCGTCTCGCGGGACAGGCTGAACGGCTGACAGCACCACACGTCGACATAGGGCTTCATGGGCGCGAAGGCCTCGTGGGCCGGATCGGCCGTGACGTACGTCCGTATGCCGGGCACGCGTTTGATCGCCTTCATCAGCTCGGTCATGAACCGGACGGACACCTCGGAGCGGTTCGGCTCGTCGATGGGGTAGTACAACAGCTCCGGCCAGCGACGGCGTCGTCGCCCCTCCTCGATCGCGCGGACCATTTCGGTCATCTCGTCGAAGAACGCCTTCGGCGGCATCTTGAGCAGACGCAGATGGGACCCCATGCCGGCCTTCATATGCCTGTAGTAGACCGAGCCGGTGGGGATGTGGCAGATGATCGGCTTGTCGAACCCGTAGCGGCGGGCCAGGTCGATCTTCTTGCCGAGCGTCTCGAAGTCGACGATCCACCTCCCGCCGGCCGTCCTCCGCGCCCCGATGCCGCTGACGAAGGCGTTGTTGCCATGGGCGTCCATGTCGGCGAACTCCAGTTCGGCCTTGCGCCGCCACCACGCTCGGGAGAACGCATCGGGGGCCCGCTTCATCCCGTCGTAGGGGTGGCGGTAGTAGGTCCCGTAGACGATCGAAGGGTCCTTCTGCAACTTGATGGGCAGCACGCGAAAGACGATGGGCACGACGCCCGCCGGCTTGCCGTCGACGCTGACCGCGGCCTGCCCCCGGTAGATGCCGTCCGCGGCGAAGGCGTCGACGTAAACGGTCAGCCACACGCGGAAGTTCTCGCCCTTCACCAGGGGGCGCGGCGCCTTGAATGGCATGAGCACGTCGGGGGCGCGGTAGTACGTGCCGAACAGACTGTAGTTCGGCCGGACGTGCAGGTACCGCACGTAGCGAACGTCGACGTCCTCACGCCGAATCATCTGCCCGTCCGAGGTCGTCAGGTCGCTCACCGCCACGGACACACGATCGAAGTCTTTTAGCGGGAGAAGGGTGAACGTCAGCGGTTCGTACTCGTCGTTCGACGCGAAGGCTCGAAGCGTCGGGTCGCATTCCTCGCGCTTCGGGGCCGTGTTCGGCCAGATCGGCGAGAGATACGGACGGTGGTATAGGATGAACCCGCGCTGCTTCTCGGCCTCGGTGGGGGCCAGCGGCGGCGTCTTTTCCTTGTGGGGCGTGTGCTTCCACTTCTTGATCACATCATCGGGGAGCAGGAAGACCTCCTGTTCGATCTTGGCGATCTCGGTTCGCTTCACCTCCTCCCAGGCCGCTTCGGGCGCGACCAGCAGGGCGTTGACCGTCCAGCGGCTCTGCGTGGAGAAGGTCAGGTCGAGCACCCCGCCCTTCGCCGTCGTGCGGATCTCCAACACGCGGGCCGTGTGGGGACCGACGAACGTGGCCTCGGCGCGCTGTTCGCCGGACCCGATACGGACGCTCCAGACCTGATTGCGATTCCCGCCCGCCGTCCCGCAGAGGAGCCAGACGCAATACGGTCCATCCTGAACCCGAACGCGCAACGCCGCTAGCCCCTGCCCGCCGACGTGATCCTGCCGCAGATCCGTCGTATAGATGGGCGGTGGATAGCTTCGCCCGCGGGACTCGTTGTGCTTCCATTCCCGCGACAGGGGCATGTCCTTCGATATCAGTCCGGTCGTCTTGACCCACCCGGCTTGTGTCGTCTCGCCGAAGACGGTCTTGTGCGTCACGCGCAGGAAGCCCTTGCGAACGGGCGAGGTCTGCGTGCCGAAGTCGATCCGGACGATCTGGCCCCGTACGCCCGAGCCCGTCATCAGGGCCACAACGATCGCACAGAGGGCAAATCTTCTGATGTCGTCAGTCATCCGTCGTCTCCTGTGGGGCTTTCCACGAGCAGGACGGTCCGTTCGGCCGAGGCCAGTGCCCGGCCGTCCTGCACCAGCTCGAGATGGAGCGTGTAGCGGCCTGGCTGCCAGCGCGGCCAGTAGAGCCGGATCACGGCGGTGGCATCGCGTACGACGGTCTGTCCGCTTCCGACGGGGCGGCCGTCGGCACCTCCGGCCTCCCAATGGAGTTGGACCTCTCGCCGTGATCCCTCGGCGATGCGGACCGGCACGGCGATCTTCACGAAGGCGTCCCACCGGATGCAGTACGCGTTCCGCCGCAGCCGGCCGAAGACGTCCTGCAATGGGCCAATGATCACCGAGCGCTCGTGCAGCACGCGCTGCCCCAAGCGAACCACCAGGCGCACTCGCCGGCCCGATGCCTCGGCGCCAAGATCCCACGGAACCGTCACCGTCGTGGTCTGCCCGGGCTCGACGCGGACCGATCGTCTGCTCGGGCTTCCTGCGTCTGCCACGCCCACGGACACGTCCACCGTCTCGACCCGCTTGCCCCAATTCCTGAGCGTCGCCCGCGCGGTATTCCGTCCGCGGAACATCGTACCCAGTGACGCGCAAAGCACGCCGATCGGGCGCTCCGGCAGCAGGATGCCCTCCAGCACGTCGAACGCGGCGATATCATGGAAGCTCGACGCCGGGGAGCGCAACATCGTCAAGTGCTGCCCGGCCGTCGAGCGCGTTCTCGCAAGATGAAACGTCCACGCGGTTGATGGCCCCGCCAGCGGCAGGCCTGAGAAGGGAATCCGCACCTCCAACGTCCACTGGCCGTTACCAACCCGTGTCGCCGCCTCCGTGCCGCTCTCGTACCCGAGGTCCATGGTCTCTGGCGACCCGTCAAACGACGCGTCCGCCGTCACTCCCGCGGCATTGATAACGATCTGCACGTACCGCCGCCGGTCGCCCGACGGATTGAAGAACAGCTCGACGCAGTCATCTGTCCACGTCTGGCCGTCGTGCTCAGTGGTCCTGACGACCAACCGATCGCTCTGCGGCTCATCGCAGCGGAACGCCACGTACAGATAGTCCGCGTCGTAGGCGAGCATCGCCCGGGTGCCCGGAACGTCGACGTCGGTCTTGCCGCCGCCAAGCAGGCCGAAGTCCTCGAGCACCAGCGCCCCCCGCCAACCGTCGTCGTCGAGCGCGCCATCAACCCGAGGCGGCGTGGTCGTTCGGGCGATCCGATGGGTCCTGATCTCTGCCCCCGCCGGCGCCGCAAGACACCGAGGCAGCGTCGCAAAGAGGCACAAGACGCCAAGCACCAAGGACGAATGGTAAGGCATCACTTCCCCGCACCCTCGTTCTTGTTTCTCACTTCCCCCTTCTCACTTCTCTCTTCCCATGGAGTTTCCACCACGCGAAAGGTCCCGGACCTGCGCCGCTCGGGATCGCCGTCGAACGCGACCAGTGTGTAGTCGCCGGGCTCGAGCTTGAGTTCATCGATCTCGATCTGCATCGTCTGCAAGCCGGTCTTGACCGGCAGTGTCTCGGTGCGGATCACCCGTTTGCCCTGACGGACGGTCAGCGGCAAGCCGCGTGCGATCTTCAGCGGCGGGCCGGCTACGTCGAAGGCGACCTTCAGCTTCGGCTGCCCCCGATACACCACCTTGCTGCGGACCTTCAGGCCCAGCAGCTTGAACTCCGCCGACCGCACCAGCCGGAACGCCCCGAAGCAAAAGTCGAGCTTGTCGCCGTGCTTGTAGTCCCGCTCGGAGATGTTGATCCCGAGCCGGGCCACCTCTTCTGTGTTCTTGATCTCGCGGATGGGGATCGATATCCGCACCCACTCGCCCAGCCTGATCTCGCTCAGGTTGCGGTAGAAGACCCGCGGCTTCCGGGGGCAGTGGATCTGCACGTTGACCACTTGCTTCGGTGGCTTGTCCCGCGACATCTTCGCATGCACCATGAACTCGAAGCGCTCGAACTTCGTCCAGCCCGTCTCGGCGGGCCGTTTGAGATTCATGTACATCCGCGGCCAACCGACGGGGTAGGCCTTCTCCCCGGCGAAGTGGTCGACGGGGATGTGCAGATGCATGGTCGGCCGCCCGCTGGCCTTGAGCGTTTTGGACACCTCGACCGTACATTCGGCCGGTGCCCAGCGTTTCGGGTCGGCTAGGCCATCGAGGTACAGCACTTCGGACTTGCCCTCGCGGACGATTCCCTTTGCGCCCTTGGCCTCGGCCTCCGCGCACCATGAAACCGCCGCCGCTGCAAGCGCCCCAATCGCCAACATTGTCCTCATCTTGGGCATCCCTTCAGTTCAACGGTGCTGGCGTGCCAACATCGAACGAATGACGTTCCTAAGTATAGTCAAGAGAGCGCGTCACTTCCGAAGTACATAGACGGCCGTTTCACCAGGCGGCAGCACACACTCGACGGTCTGTCCCCCGGCCACTGTAGCGCCGCCATAGAACTCCCTGCCCCTTCCGGTTCCCTCGGGCAGCGAAATCGTGCTCGTCACCTGCTTGCTCGTGTCATTCATGACGCAGACCAGCGTGAGCTTGCCGTGGCGGAGCAACTGCACCTGCGATTCATGCAGACCGGCAAGGCTTGACCGCTTTGCGACCAGGAAGACCTCCTCGAAACCAGCCGCCAGGCGCGTGGTTTCGGCCACCGCGAACCAGCACCGACCGTCCAACGGCAGCCGGTCGTAGATCAGAACGCCGCCCGTGGCATCCAGGCATCGCCGCAGCAGCCGCGCCTTCGTGAGCGGGGCCAGGGGCACTACATCTTTGGCGTCGTACGGATGCAGCAGCGCACCGAAGACGGCCGGTATGTCCCCGACGGCCTCAATCGTCTTGGGGATGCGGGCCACCGGGCGACCGTACCCGCAACCGATCCGGTCGCAGGCCCGGACCTTGCCCACATATCGCCAATCCACACCGTATTGCCGCGGGTTCTCCCGGCTCTGGTATCCGCTGTACACGCTGAACCTGGTTCCGGGTGCGGCCCTGTGGATCTCATCTTTGAACTTGCCGAACATCTGCGCTACCCGCCACGCCATGAAGTCGACCCACTGATCTTCGTAGTCGCTCCGGATCACCTGGGGTGTCAGCTGGGTTTCGGTGGGCAAGCCCGCGTACTCGCAGAACGCCCGCAGGCAACGCGGGCAGTAGCAGGCGTGGGGAGGCCCAAACGGCGGGTACTCATAGTCGTAATCGATCGTATGAGGACGGATGGCGTCGATCTTCTCTTTCAGTTTCGCCGCCACCGCCTGCCACGACGTATCGAGCAGCCGCGTCATGCACAGATAGGTTCCGTTCGGCTTGGCGTCCCTATCGATCAGGCGTTCGTCGGGATGCTGCTTCAGGTACGCCTGCATCTTCAACGACCAGGGCTGGAAGTTCACACACAAGGTGTGCCTCATCCCGTAGCGCGGCGCGTGATCGCTTGTCCAACGGTCGCCGCCGACAAGGTCATTGATGCCGGCGGCCCGCATCGTCTCCAAGGCGGCCACGCGCATGTCGACGTCGTCCATGGCACTGAAGAACGACCCCCAGAGCTGGAAGACGAGTTTGTCGGGTTGTCGGCCGTTGAGCGCCGGAAGGATGCGCACGGGAATGACCTGCGGCGGCTCGACCACCGTGCGATCATTGGCCTCGGTCCAGTAGACCAACCGCGTCTCGGTACCTGGCGGCTCGCGAGCTTCGTCCCCGTGCCGCACGAAGACGTTGAACAGGGACATGATCCGGTGTCGGCCTCGGATCACCGGCTTGCTGGCCCTGATTGTCGCGACGCGCATTGTCTGTCCGGCGACGACGCGCTGGCCGAGTTGCGTGCAAACGAATTCCGGCTGGTACGCCACTTTCCGGCCGTAGTAACCCGTTGAGCCCAGGATCTTGAACGTCGGCGGCACGGCCAGGTACACGGTCCAGTCCAGAAGCTTCCTTGCCGGCAGGCCGTCTGCGATGACCGTTACATGCTGGTTGCTGTTTCGGGCGATGTGGAGCGCGGCGTCGGGCGTGGGCCAGATCCGCGTCTTCTGCCAGAGCAACGTCTGGCGGAGCACCACAGGGCTCCCCGGTTTGCCGATCACGGGTCCCAGCTCGGGATGCTCACCCACGCGTTGGGCCGTTGCCCAGGAGGCGTCGTCAACGGACGCCGCCGCGGCGTCTTTGACGTCCGCGCCGCCGATCCGCCAGTTTCCTGCGTCCCCCGCCAGACCGGGCACGTCGATGCGAACGGCCGCCGTCCCCTTGGCCAGCTTCAGGGCGAAGACGTTCGCGCCCTTCTGCAGAGGAACCGCGATTTCCGCGACATCAGCCTGCTGTCCTCGACCGACGCGTTCGGCATTGACGAAGAGCTCGTAGGGCCCGTCACAGGCCAGTCGCACCTTCGCCGTGGTCGACTTGACCGCTTGCATCAGCAAGGGGGTCAGGTAGAGCGGCTGGAGCGTTCCGGCGTCCAGGACCCCACAGGCAACCTGCAGCCGACCCTCCTGCTCGACCTTGACGTGCTGCGTCACCTCGACTGGTGTGTCCGAGATGTGGCGGAAGTCATAGGAGCGGCGTACCCCCGTCGGCAGGCCGATCGTCGACATCAGGTAGACGCCACGTGGTCTGTCGGCAAGCGGCGAGAACGTCGCGGTCAGCGGGTTCTTGCCAATCGTTAGCCGCGAGGGCGCACGGATTGAGACGCCGGGCGTCGGACCGCCGAAGACCAGCGCCCCCCACGGTGCCGGGGCGTGGAAACCGGGGTTCGCAGGATTCCAGGAAGAAGATTCCCTTCTCGACTGGGCGATCCGGCCCAGACAGGCGTGCCAGACATCGCCGGGCTCAGGTGTTTTGCCGGTCAGATCGGCGAAGGGGATCGCGACCTCGACGGCCCACGACCCATCGCCGATCCGGCCCGCCGCCTTGGCCTTGGAGTCCCAGGCGATCTCCCGCCCTTCCCAGAGATTGGGGCCTGCGCAACGAGCGTCTTGGATGGTCCCAAACGCGTTGACGAAAACGTCGTAGGCTTCAGTACCTCTTTTGCTGGGGTCAAGCAGCATCACGCAGGCGTCATCGCGACTCACCTTCGCATCGTGTGTCTTCGCTCGGGCGAGGAATTCGTGGCGGCGTTGAGCGCGAACATCCAGGACGGGCTCCTTGCACACGAACAACGCGTACAAGTGCGTTTTGTCGTAGCAGAAACGGGCCGCGGTGCCCGCCTTCGCCGCGGCCTGTGAGCGCACGACGACAAAATCGGTGCAACCAACCGTGTTCTGCCAGCAGGCATCCTGTCCCTCGCCGTCCAGTTTCGGGCCTGCAGCGCAACGCGATACCAACGCCAGCGGATAGTGCGACAACAGCGCGGGTACCCGATCAAGCGCCGCACCGCCGAGTCCGGCCTGGGTGCTGACGACCACGGCGTCCATGGCCGTCGGCTCTGCAGCGACGCCTTTGGCCCGGAACTCGATACCGAACGTGCTGCCGTATTCACCGGCAAACGCCTGATCAAACGCCAGCCACTGCCATTGCCCGACCGCCTCCGGCTTGATGACGCTCAGGCCCTGCGTACAGCCTCCCTGCGTCGTGATGAGGCGGTAGTCCTCGTCCTTGGCGCCCGGCTTGACGCGGATCGTAACCGTCACGGGCCGGCAGGTTCGAGGAAATGGCATCGAGCTCAGGAGAATGTGCTTGCGATCCAGCGCGACCTTGCCGCCCGACGCCGACTTGTCCCGGGCGACGCACGACGGCCGAGAGGCAAACGCCTCGGCCTCCAACCGCCACGGTCCGGCCTCGACATCGTACGTCTGCGGCGGCGGGGTCATGACCAATTGCACATCGTCGACCTCGAAGACCGCGCCCGGCTGGGTTTGCTTGCTCAAGAAATGAACGCTCAACGTCCCGTCGCCGGTCTTGAGCACCTTGTCCAGCGAGACCCCCTGCCATTGCTTCGTCAGGGACACGGTCTGTGGCGAGTACAACCACCCGTTGCCAGAGTGGAGGCACAACCACAGATCCCCCTTGCCGCGGACCTTGGCGGATGCGGTCGCCAGGCGCCCGCCGATGAGTCCGCTGACACTGAGATTGAGGCCCTCCAGGCGCCGGGTTCCCGGAAGCGACGCGCGAAGGAACCGCTGCCCCTCGGCCGCCTGGTCACGGACGACCTCGAGCGTCGTCCTGGGCCCTGTCTTGTGATAGGGTCGGGCCCCGCCCGGTCCCCTCTCGAAACCCTCGCGCCACGCGCGGACCCCGGCTCGCGTGCCTGCCTCGGCTCGGCAAGTTTCTTCTCCACCGAGAGCACAGCAGGCAACAAGGCCGCACAGGACGAAACGCAGGATGTTCATGTCATACCCCAGCGGCATCATGGCCCTCTGTACGCCTCGCCGCGCTACCTGGCCGGCAGGGACGCCAACACGTCGCATACGTGATCGTACATCGGGTAATCGGCGAAGTAGGTCAGGCCCAGGCGTACGATGACCAGCTTGCGCGACGGGATGACAACGATCTTCTGCCCCTCGAAGCCTGAGGCGTTGAAGGTATCGTCAGGCAGCGCCACGCCACGTGCTTTCGCCCTGGTGCGCTCATGGAGCGAAGGTCGCCACCAGTGGGCGCCGTATTGGCCTTGGGGGGCTGTGGGAGTCGCTGTTCTGGCGTATTCCACCCAGCCTTCCGGGAGGAGGCGCTCTTGCCGCCAGACCCCATCGTTCATGTACAGCAAGCCGAAGCGTGCGAAATCGCGGGCGGTGGCGAACAGGAAGGACGAGAAGACCAACGTCCCGGTCGGATCCGCCTCGAGGGTGGCGCTCCGCATGCCGATCTTCGCGAAGAGCTCCTGGTATGGCAGGGCGTAGTATGCGTCATCCCCGTAGGCCTGCCGCAGGACGCGCGACAGGATGTTGCTCGTGCCGCTCGCGTACGCCCACACCGTGTCCACGGGATGCACCAACGGCAGGCGGCTGGCGTAGTCGGCCGCGTCCGGATTCAGGAACAGCATACGGACCAGGTCGCTGGGCGGCAGGATCTTGTATTCCCCGAAGGCCAACCCGCTGCTCATCCGCAGCAACATGTCGACGGTGATGGCCGAGCGTGCGTCCCCGTCCTTCTGCCAGAGCGGCACCGACGCCTTGTCGCTCACCGAGAGCCTGCCCTGTCGCACGGCGATCCCATACAGTGCGTGAAGGATGCTCTTGGTCATGGACCAGGCCGGCAAGCGCTGGGCCGGCCCGAACCCCTTCGCGTAGCGCTCCGCGACGATCTCACCATCGTACAGCACGATCACGGCCCGGGTGCGTCGCTTCCACAGCGGATTGGGTTCGGCGAACATGCCGTTCACCGCCGCCGCCAGTTTATCCTCGTCAAGCCCGGCGGGAAGGGGATTGCCGGAGGGGGCATCCCCGACGGGCCATGGCTTGGCGGCCAGGTGACTCAGGTCGGGAATCAGGTTCGGGCGGGCCTGCCGCTTCAGCGCCTCGATGTCCCCGTCATGTGCCAACGCTACGCCCAGGCCTTCCCGATAGACCGCCGTCTTCCTGCGCTTGGGGAACACCCAGGCCGTGACCGTCTTGTCCTGGCGATTCACCTCGTATCGGAGAAAGGGGAGCAGCCCCAGCTCTTCGGACGCCACGGACTCGGGCGTCCGGCCTGCCACGAAGATCCCCGAAGCCAACCGCTTCGCGCCGTACGCCGCACACACGTCCGCGATGCGTGCGCGTGGGCGCCGATCCGTCGCTCCCTGCGCCAGACAAGGCGCGGCCATGCCCAGCGTCGCAATCAGGACCACTACAACACACAAGCCTTCCGTTGAGGGCGTCATTGGCGTCTCCTTGCCAATGCCCTGCGCCGCTTCCGTATCCCGCCGCGAACGGGTCTGGAGCCAGTTCCCTGACCGATCGCTGGACGCAGAGCAGGCCCATGCGCACGTCTGTCGCGAAGTATACTGCCGATCCCCTTCCGTGACTTCCACTTGCTCCCACAAATGCGACGGCTGTTGGGTGCCCATCTCTTCAGAGGTGGGGGACGCCGATTCGACCGGACCGCACGATCGATTGGGTTTGCCGGTACAATCAATGCCGAAGGACCTTGCAGAGCGCGCGGTGTGCCCACGACTCCGCGAAGACGCAGCTATCCCTGGAGAAGCCGTTCCATGAAGGCACGATACACCGGCATCCTGGCTCTCGTTGTGATCGCTTCGTCAGCCCTCGGTGACGAGTCCGCGAGCCGTCCGGCACGCAGGACGATCTTCAATCGCCTGTCGCTGGCGCAACTCCAGCGGTTTGACCGTGACCGCGCCACGCTGGCTAAGAAGGTCAAGCGTGTCGCCGTGCCCTATCCCTTCGTTCGCAGCACCCTCCACATGCACAGCGAACTCTCGCACGACAGCAACGGGAAGATCGCGGAGATCATCGCCGCCGCCAAGGCGACCGGGACCCGCATCGTGGGGTTCACGGAACACCCAAGAGAAGACGTCGACGTGATCAAGGCGAACGTGAAGGGCTGGAAGGACGGGGTCTACTTCCTGTCAGGCGTCGAGAGCGGCGGCGCGCTCTACTGGCCCGGCAGGGAAGGCGAAGCTGACCTGCGGTTCGTCTCGCATCCGGAAGAGCAGCCCACGTTCGATCGGTTGAAGTTCGTCGGCATGGAGATCTACAACACGCACTCGGACGCCCTGGACGAGCCGATGAAGCGGCTCCTTGCGGCGGTCTTTTTGAATCTGCCGGCCATCAGAGCCCACACGGACGCCGCCTTCGAGTCCTTCCTGGATTATCCGGCGGACTTCATGGCCCAATACGACCGACTCACGGTCGAGGCTCCGTTCTCGGGCATCGCCGCCAATGACAGCCATCAGAACGTTGCCTTCAAACTCGTCGCGATGCCCGACGGGACGGTCGAGATATTCGACTATGCGTCGGACCCGGTGACCAAGGTCGAAGACATGGGTGCGAAGGTGCTTCGGGCGGCGTTCGGCCCGAAGGGGAAGGTCACCGAGCCCACCGTGATGACCCAGCTCAGCTTCGATCCCTACGAGCGAAGCATGCGACACGTGGGCACGTTCCTTCAGATCGGCGAGATCACGGAGCGGACCATACGACACGCGCTGCGAACCGGTCGGATCCTCCTCGGTTTCGAGATCGTCGCCCCGCTGCCATCCTGCGGATTCTGGGTCGAACGAGACGGCAAGCCCGTCGGGACCGTGGGCGATCAGGTTGCATGTCAGCCGGGCTTGTCGTTTCGATGTGCCCTGCCGGCCAAGGCAGACATACGGATCGTCGGAAACGGGAAGTGCCTGCACGAAGCATGCGCGGAGACCTGTGTCCTCCCGGTATCGGCCGCAGGCGCGTATCGGCTCGAGGCGTTCGTGACGCTCGCGGGCGAGCGCTGGCCGTGGGTCATCAGCAACCCGATCTATGTCACCTCCGCACCCGCGACCCGTCGGTCCGAATGACCATTGTGTCCGTCGATGCCACGTTGGGTGTCCCGCCTCTTCAGAGGCGGGGGACACGAATTCGAATGGGAATTGCCGTCCCCTACGGCTGAAGCCAGGGCACCCCCGCACGTGGCATGGGCATCTTGCCCATGAAGCATCACGGGCGAGACGCCCGTGCCAGTGCGCCTGAGAGTGTACACGATCAGCGGGATGGAAGTCCCCGCCAGGCAGGCGCTCTCCGGCCTGTAACCGAAGGTAACTGCGTCCCCGCGAGGCGGGGTGGAGAGCAACCGGAGGTGAATCATCGGTCCGTAGGATGATGAACGCGATTCGGCCGGGCGTTGCGGCATGTGCTAGAACCGATCTTCGAAGCAGAGTTCTGCGAGCACAGCTATGGGTTCCGGCCGGGCCGAGGAGCGAAGGACGCCTTGCGTCCTGTCGCTGCAGGCTGAGAAAACCCGGCTGGTGGACACGCACGAGCCGGGGGGGGTTGGCTATTTCCAGCACACCGACAAGGGAGTGTTCTGGGAACTGGACGGGTGGATTCGGATGCGTTTTCGCAGTATCCTGCGTCGCCGTCGCGGTCTGCGTGGTCGCGGCTGGGCAGGGATCATCGGTGCTGGCCGAGCGCCCATTCGCCGAGCGGGGGCCCTTCACCATGATGGCGGCCCATGCTCTGGCGTGCCAATCTCGGTGAGTCTACCGACCGGAGAGCCGTGTGCGGGAGATCCGCACGCACGGTTTGGAGGGGGAAGGGACCGGGAACAACCGGTCCTTCCTACCCCTATCGGTGGCGCGGATTCATGCACGGTTCATGTAGCCTGAAAGGATCATGTCATGGGATGCATGCTTCACAAACTCGCGGGTCTGATCATGCTGTCCGGGGTGGCGTTTGTGGCCATGGTGTCGCGGGCGCCCACGTCGGCGATGGCGGCCACGGAGGATCTGGGCAACGGCTTCCTGCATCACGGCATGGCCACGCCGGGGAGCAACCATCGGGGCACGGTGGCCACCGTGGACGGGCAAGGCCGAAACGTCGTGCTCGTCTGGCTGTTCGACCATCGGGGCGGGTACGCGCTGCTGCTGATCGACGCCGAGACCGGCAAGAGCGAGGAGTACCCGATGCCGTTTCCGCCCGGCGGGGACTGTCCGTACTCGTCGATCCTGTCCACCGGCAACAAGTTCTACACGCATTTCAACAGCTACTTCTGCGAATTCGATCCCGCCAAGCGGAAGTTCACCTTCCACCACAAGACCGCTCCGCAGATGGCCATGGGCATGACCGAGGACGACAACGGCGT
>CAYMLO010000214.1:0-12725 GCA_964390905.1 uncultured Planctomycetales bacterium
CGGCCGCGCTTGTCCTCCAGGACGTCGATCTCGCGGACGTCCTTGTTGGAGTCGGTTTCGAAGTACTTGCGGTTCAGCGAGACGAGCGTGACGGCCGTGGCGTCGCGGAGGAGTCGGTCGAATTCCTCGCGGGACATGCCCATCCGCCTGGCGACCTCCTCTTCGGCCGGGGTCCGTCCGAGCTCGGCCTCCAGCTCCTTGCTGATCGCCTCGAGCTTGTGGGCTCGCGATCGGACCAGCCGCGGGACCCAATCCATGGTCCGAAGCTCATCGAGAATCGCGCCGCGGATTCGCGTGGCCGAGTAGGTCTCGAACTTGACCCCCCGCTTGAGGTCGAACGCCTCAATCGCGTCGATCAGGCCGAACATGCCCGCGGACATCAGGTCGTCCAGCTCGACCTCGTCGGGCAGTTTGGCGCAGATCCGCTCGGCGTTGTACTTTACCAGTGGAAGGTAGTGCTCGATCAGCCGGTTGCGCTGTTCCTTTCCTGCCGATCGCTTGTACTTCTTCCACGTACCCAAGATCTCCTTGTCGATTTTTGTCGTGGCCATCCGGCTCCTCCTTGAGCGGAACCCCGTGGGGTTCTATACGGCGTCGACTGCTGGGTCTCCATTCTGACTCTGACACATAGGCTACGCCCTACCCTGCGCGCGCCCCGGCTCCCTCCGGTGCGCGTGCGGCGTTCGGCTTGGGAGCTGGGTCCGCGTCATTCGCCGCTGCCTCCGCCTCTCCGGCGTCGGTGGCGAGTGCCGCCTCAGCTTCCCGTTGGGCGATCGCCTCTCGTTCGTGCAATTGTCTACTGTGTTCTTCGATGACAGTTTGGCCGATCCAACCGACGGCCAGACCGAGAACCAGGAAAACGACCAGCGACCACAGGGCGCGGGTCAGGATCGTATCGGTGGGGTTGTCTACCAGGACGCCACGGAAGATCGTGATCGCGAACGCCAAAAGGGCAGTGCATGCGCCACAGGTTCGGATCATTGGCAACATCCTTGTCGCTCAGCCGTCGGCTATCCCTGCCGCGGCACGGTGTCTGTTGTCCTTAGAAGAACAGGTTCGCCACTCGCCGGAAGAACCGGTCCTCCGTCTTGCCCGCGAGCGTCTCACGGACCAGCTTGTTGGCTACGGCGGCCAGACAGCTGCTGACCGGTGCCCTGGGGTACTTGAGAACGACGGGCTCGCGCTGGCGAACCGCCATAGCGACGTGCTCGTCGCGAAGGACGTACCCCCAATCGCCCACCTCCAGCCTCAGGAAGCGGCGGGCCACGTCCGTGAGCCGCTTGGCGGACGACCGCGCTTCGGCGCTGTTGCTGGCCAGGTTCACGACCGCGCCCAACGCAGAGGCGGATCGCTCGCGGCTCAAGACCTTGATCGTCGCGTACGCGTCCGTCAGCGCCGTCGGCTCCGGGGTCGTTACGACCAGGACGTGATCGGCCGCTGCCGCAAACGTCATCACGTTTCGCGAGATGCCGGCCGCACAGTCCATGACGACGATGTCGGCCAGGGATTCCAGGTCGTGCATCGATTGGACCAGGTTGTGCCGCTCGAACTCGCTTAGATTCGCCAGCCGCCCTACCCCTGACGTTCCCAGAATCAGCTTGATGCCTCCCGGTGCACTGACCAGGATCTCCTCGATGCGCTTGTCCCCGCCGATGACGTGCCCCAGGTTGAAGGGGGCCGTCACGTTCAACAGGACGTCGGCGTTGGCCAGACCCAGGTCGGCGTCGATGAGCGCGACGCGGTGACCTCGGGCCGCAAGACAGATCGCCACGTTGACGGCCACATTGGTCTTGCCCACGCCGCCCTTGCCGCTCGTGACGGCGACAAGCCGACTGTGACCGTGTCGGTCTCGGACGAGCTCTCGCAGTCGATCGGCCTGGTCGGGCACGCCGCTCATGGTTGCTCCGTTGACGCCCGTTGACGGGCCAGCATGGGGTCCTGACCCAGAATCAGTCGCGCGAGGTCTGACGCTCGCCCCACCTCGATATCGTCGGGCACGTCCTGGCCCATGGTGACGTAACTCAGGCGCTGGTCCACGGCCCGGACGGCCTCCAGGATGACGCCGAAGCCGACGGCCTCGTCGAGTTTCGTGAAGATGATGCGGTCCGCGCCCAGCTCGCCGAACCGCTTGACAGCCGAGCGAAGATGACCGGCCGTTGCCGTGCTCGACAACACCAGGTGAATCTCGTCAGGACGGACGGCGTCAAGAAAGGCCTTGAGCTCGTCCAGCCGCGCCGCGTCGTTCTGGCCCCGCCCGGCCGTGTCGATCAGGATCAGGTCCATCCACTGCATTCGCGAAACGGCGTCCACGAGTTCTTCGGGGGATAGCACCACTTCCAGGGGCACGTCGATAATCCGGGCATACGCCTTGAGCTGATCCACGGCTGCAATGCGATAGGTGTCGATCGTGATCAGCCCGACGTTCATGCGCTCGCGGAGTTTGAAGTGGGCTGCCAGTTTGGCGATGGTGGTGGTCTTGCCGACGCCCGTGGGCCCGACGAGGGCCGCGACTTTGGCCTGCCCGAGCGGGCCGTCCAGCCTGATCGGACCGCCCTCCGGGATCATCGCGGCAACGCGCTGGGCCAAGCGTTCCTGGACCATCCCGCCCTCCCGCAGCTGCTCCCCCGTGAGTCCCTGTCGGACCTCGGCTAGCAGTTCGCGGGCCATCTCCTCGGCCACGTGTTGCTGCAACAGATGTGTATACGCCTCGAAGAGCTCGGACGGCACCTCGCAGGACTGGGCCTGGCGCGATTGCTGGATCATCTGCTCGACGAGCGAGCGGATCTGCCCGATCTCGGAACGGATATCCCCGGTGACTTGCGAGCTGGCCGATTCCGCCGATGTCGATTTGCCTGCGACCGCGCGAGATGGCGCCGACTCCTCGCCGGATCGTGAGGGCATTCTACCCCGTCCCCGCGTCGGCGGCAAGCCGTCTGACGGGGTCGTGGCCGTTATTTCCACGACGTTCCTGCCGCCCAGGCCTAGAATGCCGCCTCGTTTGAACGTCCGCGTGTGGAGGATGACGGCGTCGCGGCCCAGATCGCCTTTGACCTTCTGCAACGCCCCTGCCATTGAGCTGTCACGATACGTTCGCAGATTCATCGCTCAGCACCACCATGCCCAACGATTTGACGTCGATGCCCCGGATGATTTCGTTGTAGGCCAGTACGCCCACCTGCGGGAGGACCGGCTCGATCAATCGCCTGACCCAGGCACGCACCTGGGGCGAGCAGAGGATCACCGGCGTCCGTCCGCCGGCACCCGGAATCGCCTGCTGGATCTGGGCGTTCGCCGCCTCGACGATCTTGTTCTGCATCGCCGGCGGCAGCGTCAGGAACGCCCCGTTCTCGCTTCGATCGATGTGGCTGTTGATCTGCTCCTCCAGCTTCGGATCGAGCGTGACGCAGCAGATCTGATTGTTCTGGTCGCGGTAGGTCTGACAGATCGTCCGGGCCAGCGCGTTTCTGGCGTACTCGGTGAGCACGTCAGTGTCCTTGGTCCGCGCACCCCAGTCGCTCAGTGTCTCCAGGATGGTCTCGAGGTCGCGGATCGGTACGCGCTCGCGGAGCAGGTTCTGCAGCACTTTCTGGACCTCGCCGGTCTTGAGGGGCTCGGGGATGACGTCTTCGACTACCTTGGGGGACTTCTCGCGGAGGTTGTCGAGCAGCCGGTTAGTCTCTTGTCGGGTGAGAAGTTCGGCGGTGTGCTGCTTGATCACCTCGGTCAGGTGCGTGGTCAGGACGCCCGAGGCGTCAACGACGGTGTAGTTCCGCTGTTCGGCCGTGGCCCGCACGTTCTCGTCGATCCAGTAGGCCTTCAGCCCGAAGGCGGGGTCGACCGTTTCGGCGCCGCCAGCCGGCTCGGTGGCCAGGCCGCTGTCGATCGCCAGCAGCTGACCTGGCATGATCTCACCATCGGCCACGTCCATGCCGCGGATCTTGACGCGATACCGGTTCGGCTCGAGCTGCATGTTGTCGCGGATGCGGATGGGCGGCACGATGACGCCCATGTCGGCCGCCATTTGCCGTCGGAGCATTCCGATGCGGTCCAGCAGGTCGCCCCCCTGCTTCTGGTCGACCAGTTTGATCAGCCCGTAGCCGACCTCCAGTCCCATCGGATCGGGGAGGAGCTGCTTCTCGATGGGTTCAGATTGCGCCGCTCGACCGGCGTCGGCCTTGGTCGCGTCGGCGCGGGCCTGCGCGACGCGGGCCCGGGTCAACACCAAGGTCATCCCCACCAGGCCGCTGCCGAGCAACAGCAGCGGAATCTTGGGCAGTGGCGTCAGCGCCAGCAGCCCCAGGAACACAGCGGCCAACGCCAGGGCAACCGGCCGGGCGCCGAGCTGGCTGAGGATCTCTTCGCCCATGTTCCGTTTGGCCGTCGAGCGCGTCACCAGCATGCCGGCGGCCACAGAGACGATGAATGCAGGGATTTGCGAGACCAGCCCGTCACCGATCGTCAGCTTGGTGAATGTCTCCAGACACTCGGGAAGCGCCATGCCGGCCTCGATCATGCCGACGTACAGCCCCCCAAGGATGTTGACGAAGGTGATGATGATGCCGGCGATGGCATCACCGCGGACGAACTTGCTGGCACCATCCATGGCCCCGTAGAAATCGGCCTCACGGGATATCTCCTCCCGTCGGCGTTTGGCGGTAGCTTCGTCGATCAGGCCGGCGTTCAGGTCGGCGTCGATGGCCATCTGCTTGCCCGGCATCCCGTCCAACGTAAACCGGGCCGCCACCTCGGCGATTCGCGTTGCCCCCTTGGTGATCACCACGAACTGGATCACCACGATGATGATGAAGATGATGATGCCGACGGCCAGCGACCCCGCCGCCACGAACTCGCCAAAGACCTGAATCACCTGCCCCGCCGCGTCTGTTCCCGCTGGGCCATTCGTCAGGATCAGGCGCGTCGTGGCCGTGTTCAGCACCAGCCTGAAGAGCGTCAAGGTCAGCAACAGCGATGGGAAGACGCTGAACTCCAGCGGATGAATCATGTACATCACAGTCAGCAGGACAACGGCCGATAGCGTGACGTTGCCGGCCAGCAGGATGTCCATCAGCCACGTCGGCAGCGGGATCAGGATCACCAGGATCAGACATGTGATCCCAATCGGCACAACCATACCGCGATTGGCAGCGATAAGCTGAAGGGGGCGAGACTGAGTAACGGCAGCTAGAGGCATCCTTGCCCTACCTGTCGCAAGTGAGCGGCGTGATCCTTCACGCCAGATCCGTCGATTGAGATGTTACCTCAACTTCTACTATACCGTCTGGGGTGGTCCGATAAAAGGCCCTGCGCGGAAAATTCTGGTCTTTTTTCCGGCCGCCCATCGTTGGTGGACGTTGTTCATTCTCATTGACCACACGCCGGACGCCCCGACCGGCAGACAAAAAAGGGCCCGGCTGGACTGCAGCGCCGGGCCCGTGTGATGCACGACTATGTTGGCTGGCGATCACTACCGCTTGCGGCGAATCCCCACAACGGCGAACAGCGACAGCAGGCAGACGGCCAACGGCAGTGCGCTGCCGGTCCCGCAGCCGCTCTCAAAGTGGGCCGTCACCTCGTGATCCCCGTCCATGACGATCACCAGCGGGTAGTCTTCTTCCTGCCCGGGATCGATGTCTCCCGACCAACTCACGAACTGATTGCCTATCTTGGCAATGGGTGTCAGCGTCACTTCGGTTCCGTAATCGTAGAGCCCGCCTTCTGGGCTAAGCTCCACGCGGCCCTCACCGTCGATGTTGACCGTCAGTGCAACCTGGCCCTCAACGAACACGGCCGTCACGGTCTTGTGCGTGTCCATCGTGATCGTGGTCGGGTTGTCCGACCCGCCGAGGTCGCCCTCCCAGTGGCTGAAGTTCCACCCCTCAGCCGCCGTGGCGGTCAGCGCCACCTCGGTGCCCGGTGGGTACTCGGGTCCGGGGATGTCCGCCTCGATCGTACCGGACTCCGCGGGATCGACGTTGGTCGTCAGCAGATACCCGGTCAACGCCGTCAGCGACGGCGCGATCGTGTAGTTCGCGTTCCCCGCGTCGATCTGGAGCTGAATCTGGAACGTGACGTCGAATCCGCTGATCGGGATGGTGATCAGCTGATCGATGATCACAACCTCAGGCGTCTCGACGCCGCCCTCGGCGGCCTCCGACCCCATCGTCAGCGTGTCCACGGGCACGTCCGTGTAGGTCCCGTCCAGCCAGAACGGGAGCGGAACCGCAGGCACGTCGATTGGGTCGCCGCCGTTGAATTGGATTTCCGAGTCGACCTCAGCCCACACGTTCATGTTCTCGAATACGCCGGCGTCCAGCGTGGTGGAGACGGGGTCGCCGGTCTGGGTCATGGTCATCGCGTTGACGGTCATGTCGAAGTCATAGTCGAAATCGAACCCGCCCAACAGCGTGTCGAGGATGTCCTCGATGACGTTGGGGTCGATCCAGTTCGGGTCGATCTGGTCGAGGAACGGGTCGAGCAGGTCGACAATGACCTGCGGGATGGCATCGACGTGGATGTCCGCCCCAGCCAGCACGGTCTGAGGACCATCGGACAACAGGTCTACGGCCATCGCGGACAGCGTCAGATCACTGCCCGCCACGTCGGCGTCTAAGGTGCCCGTGATCGTGGACGGAATCGTCTTGTTGGCGTAGATGCCGCCAAATGAGTCGGCCCGCGGATTCAGGAAGTCGAGCGGCCCGTTCGGGTCGAAGAGGACCAGTTTGAGAAACCCCGAGGCCGAGAATGAGACGTCCATCGTGGCGCTGACGCTCGATTCGTCTTGCTCGACATAGTACGTCTCGCCATAGGCCGGTCCTGCCATGGCTGCCAGGCCGATCGCCAGGCATGCGACTGCGAAGCGCGAACGTGACATCGACTTCCTCCTTTGTGACTTGGTCCTTCTGCCCAGAACTCGGGGTTCGCTCGGTGGGTTCCTTGCCCCTCCTCACCAGGTTTGTGCATCTTCTACATCCTTGCGCCCAAGAAAGCATGGACCGATAACGGATGTATCTGACGCACCTCCCCCTGGTGCTCCACCTCCCATGCTCACCCCATTAGTCCATGCTAACAGAGCCCGGGATTTCTGTCAAGTTTTGTCAATCGCGGATTCAGCTCCGCATCGAGAACCTAAGTCCTTCGACACCAATATGATCGGGCGCCAGCCTGTCGATCAGGCCCAAATGGTGAAATGAATCCTGATTCGGCCCCCGCCCGCTGCATGGACTGGCCAGTGCGGAGGCGCGGCACTAGATCTCGTCCACCATCGCCTGCACCTCCACCGGTTCACCGCCGGCAGAGGCCCGCACCGCTGCGAACAGCATCGCCGCGCTGTGGATATTATCTGCCAAAACCGTTTCGGGTTCCTCGCCTCCGTCGAGCCAGTCCAGCCAGGCGTTGAAGATGTACTCGTGCCCCTCGTACCGAGGCCGGGCAGCGGGAAGTTCATTCATCACCACCCCTGCGCCGGGCGTGTGCTGATAGATGCGCACGATCTGGTCCTCATCGACCACGATCGCGCCGGCCTCACACTCGGCGCGATAGTACTCTCGAAACCAGCTGTTCTGCATGCCGGCGGCGTTGCAGCTCCCTTCGTAGCTGGCGCGGACGTCGTTGGCCATGCGCATGACATATAGGGTCTGACATTCTCCTTTGAAGCTGCTCCACGGCACGTTCCATTCCCAGCCGGTGATCGTCTTGCAGACCGAGTCGGACAGGTACCGGATCATGTCGAAGTGGTGGACCGCGCCTTCGACGAGGAGCGAATGAGGGATCTCGTGCCGAAACGCCGCCCCCCAAGCGCCGTATTCCCGGTAGTCGGCCGCGAACCGCGAGATGATGTAATTGATCCGGCCCAGTTTGCCGTCGCGCAGGGTTTGTCGGAACGTCAGGATAGAAGGGATGTATCGGTAGTTCTGAATGACCTGCATGCGGACGCCCGAGTCGCGGACCGCGCGACAGATCCGCTCGCACGCCTCCCACGTGTCGGCGATGGGCTTCTCGCTGAGAATGTCCATGCCGCGCGCGGTTGCGAGCATGACGGCCTCTTCGTGGAACCGCGGCGGCGTGCAGATGCCGCAGAAGTCGGCCTCCACCTTCTCAAAGGCCTCCTCTGCGCGCGTGAAGCGGTGGTCATCCGGCAACCCGATGTAGTCGCCACTCGTCGCAAGCGCCTCTTTCCGCACGTCCACCAGGGCGGCAAACGTCATGCGATCGCCGAAGTGGTCATGCAGCCACCGAATCCAACTGGCGGACATCCCCCCTGCCCCGACCATCAGACATCTCTTCTTGGCCATGCATCACTCTAGCGACCGACGAGCCCCGTGGGTACGTCGCGGTCCGACATTGCACCACGCATCTCGCCGCCGCACAAGTGGGAGGAAGGCGGGCGTCACCTGAGGGGCCCATTGGGAACAGACGGTGCGCTTCCGTGGCGATGCTGTCCTGCAGAGACAGGGAAGGCAGGGGGTGATGGTCCCGTTGGATCAACCGCTCGGCGCCTGCTACGCGCTGTCATTGGCCCTCAAGCGCACAGGCCAGCAGCGACGTTGAACCGCAGCCCCTACGGCTCCGACCACCAGGCCCCTTCGCTATGCGTTTGGGACACGGTCGCGCCCGACATGGCCTGTGGCTCTGCCCTGGTACTCGCGCAGCCGGTGAAACCGAACGCGAAGGCAACCAGCAGTACAGCGGAGATCAACGCTCGTTTGGCCAACATCGAAGAACCCCCTAAGGATGCGACTGCCTCACTCTCGTAGTCCGCACCCGAGTTCAGTTGAGGCGTCATTCAAGGATAGGCGCCTGACAACGGGAATTCAAACCCGTCCTCGCTGAGAGGGTGATTGTGGTGTCGGCTGGTCGGACCGGCATCCATCAAGCTTTCTACTTGTGCGCAACATCGCAGGGCGCCAGAGCGATCCGGCCGCGTGCCCCTCCCTTCGCTCCGTTCGCGCGACGCCCCTTCAAGGTGCCGCGTTGAGGGAAGCGATCGCTGCAGTCTCGTCCATGTTGGATGTTGGCGTCGGGTCGTTTGTCCCCGGATGTCCGCGAATCAATGAACAAGTTGCGCTTTCTTAACACGACGCTAACGCGTCAGGGCTACTGGTACTCGCGACGCGGCGCTTGTTGAACATGAGGTGTGTCTGTCGTCAGGAACCGTTGAGGCCCAGGGGAATGGGCAGGGACGATCCTGCTGAAGCAATGGACGCTTCGCGAATTCTGCCATTTGTGCTCTTGCCCCTGATCGTTGGGTGTCAGACGTCCGGCTTCCGGACGTGGCTCGACGGGCTAGGCCTTGTCCGAGCTCGGGCAGAGGCGGCGGCAGGCAGGCGGGAGGCGCCCCACCTGGAAGCTAGATTCGGAGGGATCGTGCGAGATGGTCAGGCTGAGCGACGGATGGAACGGATCGTTCGCAGGCTGACGGAAGGCGTGTCCCATGCGGAATCGACCTATCGCTGCCGGATGCTTGCCTCGCGGCGGATTGACGCCTTTTCTCTTCCCGGCGGCCTGATCTACGTGACGCGGGGATACTACGACCGACTCGCAACCGACGACCAGCTCGCGGCGATCCTCGCTCACGAGATCGCCCACATCGTGGGCAGGGACCACCTGAAGCGCCGGTGCCGCACGGAGACCGAGACGCTGGCCCGGGAGGTCTCGGCAGACTGCCGCGCGGTCGTCTGCCTGAGCAGAGCAGGCTATCGGGCAAACGCGCTCGTCGAGGCGCTGAAGCTCCTCGGGCTGCATGGGTCCGGAAGATGGCGTGCGGTTCTTTTGCAGGCAGCCTTGTCCACAACGAGGGCAGCTGCCCGACCTGGTTTGATCGGCCCGGAGTTCTTCGGGAACGTCCGGTACGCGGGGGAGGGGGCAGCGATACGACGCCAGACCTTCAATGAGATCGGTGCACGTGCACAACTTAAGCAGAACTAGCGCCCTGTTAACCAGCCATTAACAGAGCGGCGACAGACTGCGCGGCGGATGGGGAACGACGGCCAACGAGGAGGCCAATGTGAGATCGAGACATCGGGGAAGCCTATCCGTTCGAGCGGCGCCGGCGGACGTCAGGGACCACACGACGAGGGGGGCGGGGGGCGCTGCAGGGGCATGCCTCGGGCTGGTGGTGCAAATGGCGGTTCTGCCGATGTCCGCCGTCGCCGAAGTCGGGTCGCCCTTGGCCATGGTCAAGAGGGATGCAGAAGCCGAGAGCTTGGAGCGCTCGATCGGCAAGCTTGAGGCCATGGTCGAGGCGCAGCAGGGCGAGATCGCATCGCTGGAGAAACGGATCGAGGCGTTGGACACGCGCGCGAGCGAATCCGTTCGGGCTGGCGGAGTTCGCGAGATCGTCCGTGAGCTGATGGACGACGCCCAGTTCCGCGAGTCGTTGTATCCCGACGTGCAACAAGTCGGTTACAAGAAGGGCTTCTACATCAAGAGCTCGGACGAGGCCTTCCTGCTGGTCGTCACGGGCTATGCGCGGTGGCGGTGGGCGGGACAGAACCGCCAGACCGACAATCGCCGTCAGACCGGGCGCCAGAAGCAGGACGACCTCAACGGCTTTGAGATCGAGGATCTGTACCTCACCTTCAAGGGCCACATCCACTCGCCCGACCTGACGTATCTGATTACGGTCGAAGGGGACACCGACATCAACCACGCGTGGCGGACCTACTACGCATGGGTGAATTACAGGTTCGTCGACGAGTTCCAGATGACGGGCGGTCTGATGAAGGCACCGTTCGGCCGACAAGAGACGAACAGCAAGTCGCGGCTTCAGTTTATCGATCGATCGATGGCCAATGAGATGTTCAATCTGGACCGCGTCATCGCGGGTGTCGTGCACGGGACCCTATCAGAACGGTTCCGATACGCCCTCTCCATCGCGAACGGGATCGCCAACAAGCACGACAGCCCCAGCCAGGACGAACTGGACACGAACTTCGCCTACATGGCCAGGCTGGTTGCACACGTCTTCGGCAAACGGATCAAGGCCGAGAACGACCTGGCCCACTCGAAGGATCCCCAGCTCGAACTGGGGATGAGCTTCCTCTACAACGACGACAATGGCGACGACCGCGCGCGTGCGGCCTACAGCGTTCCCGATCAGATCCGGCGGGGGCGGGGCATCGGCGGCAATGCAAGGGCCGATCTGACCGGGACGGATCTGTTCCAGTTTGGAGCGGACGCGGCCTTTCGGTATCGGGGGCTTTCGGCGACGGCTGAGTACTGGATGCGCGCGATCGACGGCGACAGTGAGTTCAGCGCATGGGAGCAGCAAACGGGCAGGAGCGACGCGAGCCATCAACAAGGCGGCTATCTCCAGGCGGGGTACTTCATCATCCCCAAGAAGGTCGAGGTGGCCGCTCGGCTGGGCGGCGTTTGGGACAACGATGGGGACAACGCCTGGGAGTACGTAGCTGGCGTGAACTACTACCCGTGGGGCAGCTACAACGTCGTGCTCCAGGCGGATTTCACCCGAATGGCTGAGGCGCCGTCAACGTCGTCGTCGGCCAATTGGGGCCAGAACGACGAGATCAACATGGTCCGTGTGCAGTTGCAGCTCAAGTTCTAGGGGTGGGCAAAGGAGAGTGAGATGAAACGCGGAACGGTATGGATCGCGGTCGCGGGTGTCCTGGTCGCCCCGGCGGGTCTCGGTCTGGCCGAGGAGGCCAAGATCGTCATTGACGGTTCGACGACCGTCGGTCCGATCGCCAAGGCGCTGGCCGAGTACACCATGGCCAAGCACAAGGGGGTGAACATCACGGTCAGCGAGTCAGGCAGCGGCAACGGCGCCAAGAGCTTGATCAACGGCGTGTGTGACATCGCCGACATGTCCCGGTTCATGAAACCCAAGGAGTTCAAGGCGGCGGTCGAGAACGGCGTGCACCCGGTGGCGCACGTCGTCGCCGTCGATGGCATCGCCCTGATCGTTCACCCGAGCAATCCCGTCAAGGGCCTGACGGTTGCGCAGGTTCGTGACATCTACATGGGCAAGATTCAGAGCTGGGGTGACGTCGGGGGGCCGAACAAGAAGATCGTCAAGATCGGCCGCGATACCAACAGCGGGACGTACGAGACCTTCGCGAATCTCGTCATGCAGAAGCAGCGCGTCGCGGGGGGAACGGAGACGGCGGCCAGCAACGGCCAGGTCCGCGCCCGGGTCCAGAAGACGCCCACGGCCATCGGCTACGTGGGCCTCGGCTTCGTGGACCGGACCGTCAAGGCCATCGAGATCGACGGGATTCTCCCAACGCCGAAGACGGTTGCCTCAGGGACCTATCCGATCTCCCGACCGCTCTTCATGTTCACGAACGGGTACCCCAAGCCCGGTTCGCAACTGCATGCGTTCGTGACGCTGCATCTAAGCAAGAAGGGCCAAGAGATCATCGAGTCGATCGGCTTCATTCCTGTGACCGACTACTGAGCGCTGCGTGGGGCAGTCCCAATGTCGGTAACGACCGGACACCCAGTTCTGGAAGACCCGCCCGAGGCCGCGCTCGATTGGGGCCAGGACGACGGCGATCCCTCCTCGGACGAGCCACCGACGCGTACCGGACCGCCTAACGCCGATGCTGCGATTGCCGACCTGGGCCTCCGCAATCGTCCAAGCCTGCGGCTCAATCCTCGGGCGAGCTGGGCGCGTTGGTTCGGTTCGGTTGCCGTTCGGAGCCTGCTCTTCCTGGTGACGTCCAGCTCGGTGCTCGCCGTCCTGTTCATCTTCTACTTCATCGCAA
>CAYMLO010000215.1:0-12618 GCA_964390905.1 uncultured Planctomycetales bacterium
CTCCAAGGTCAAGTCGATAGCGACCCTAGATGCCGGTGAAAGAGAGGCTCTCGTCAATGCGCAAGAAGAAGCTCTGCGAACAGTGATCAATCCACACCCGGGATGGCGCGTTGATTTGCTCGAGGCGATCAAGGACGGCGTCCACGGCAGGATCACCGCTGCTTCGCGTCGTCGTGGGTTTGCTGGCCGGCTGGCTCGAGGCGCCCAGCACGGCCAGGCTCGACACGAGGATCGTCAGAAACGACATGGAGCGGACCTCCCCTAAAAAGCGAATCAGCCCCTACGGCTCGACGCCACCGGACAGCTCGGACGTCGCCACCGCGGGGACCGCCATCCCATCGCCTTCGGACACCGTTTCGGCCCGCGGCGGAGCATCAAGGCGAGCGTCGTCCCGGGCGGCTCGATGCTGACGGACCGCCTGCTGCACGATCTTGGCCAGCGCGATCGCCGCGACCACGCACTGGACGATGACGATATGGTACCAGGTCAACGCCCCCCAGATCGTCACGGCCGCCAGCCCGGCGTAGCGGACCCATCGTCCCAGGTAATACGCCACGAAGAACGGAAGCCTGCCGTAGCGATAGGTGATCGCCAGCCACCGGATGATGTCCACCGGGATCGGGATGAAGCTGAACAGCACGATCGTCCAGAACGGCCGCACGCCGAACCACCGCGCCGCCACGCCGTAGAGCCGCGTCTTGCGGACGTTGGCGACCCGGCCGTGGCGGAGCAGAAACGTGAAGATGTGGTACTCGTTCAGGTTGGCCATCGCCGTGCCCCACGCACCGACGCTGGCAACCAGGATCATCCGACTGATCGGGTAGGCCTCGACCCCCACCTCACCCGCAACGTAGTTGCTGGCGAGCATCATCACGATCCACATCGTCGGGGCGGGGAAGAACGTGCAGCACAACGATAGATAGAACAGGTACAGCGACAGCAGCCAGATCGCCGTCCCCAGCCCGCTGCCGGATTCGTAGCCCGTCAGACCCAGGCGGGCGAGGACGGCCAATATCCCCAGCCACGCCACGAACCCGACGAACCACAGGCGGAGGTTGAGCCCGTCGTCGCCGGCCCCGGGCGGGGAGAACAGGGCTTGGCCAATCCTACGTATCAAGGAAACGCCCGTCCTTCATGTGAATCACCCGGTCGGCCGACGTGGCGCAGTGTTCGTTGTGGGTGATCATGACCACCGTCTGCCCGTCCCGGCGGTTCAGCTCGCCGAGCAGGTTCACCACCTGCTGGGCGTTCTCGGAGTCCAGGTTGCCCGTTGGCTCGTCGGCCAGCAGGATCGCGGGGTTTCGGGCCACCGCCCGCGCGATGGCCACCCGCTGCTGCTCGCCCATCGACAAGGCCCCGGGCTTTCGATCCGCCTTGGCGGCCAGCCCGAATCGCTCGAGCAGCGCCTCGGCCCGACCGTCCGGCCGCACGCCGCCCAGTCGCATGGCCAGTCGGATGTTGTCCGCCGCCGAGATCACCGGCAGCAGGTTGAACCGCTGGAACACGAACCCGATGTTGCCCCGACGCAGCCGGGTCCGGCCTGCGTCCGACAGCCCCAGGACGTCGACGCCGTCGATGGTCAGCGCGTCGGCCTGCGTGGGCGCCATCATCAGCCCGAGGATGTGCAGCAGCGTGCTCTTGCCGCAGCCGCTCGGTCCCATGACCAGGACGAACTCCCCGCGGCGCAGCGTCAGGTCGAGTCCGTGCAACACCGGCGTCTCCACCGAGCCGGTCCGATAGCTCTTGTGGATACCCATCGCCGACAAAATGACGTCAGGAGAACCCATCCGCTCACTTCACACCGGCCCACAACGAACCGCCACACCGCCAAACACCCTATCATAGGGGGTATGGGAACCCACGCAAGCCGCGCAGCGCGCGCGTACCACCGGCGTCTCGCCCGTGCTACAGTCAGTGCCCCCCCCTCGCTGGCCGCTGGTGAGCGGCGACGATCCATCGGTCAGCGCTTTTTGGGTACGTCGAGATCGAACTTGGCCCGCTGTGCCGGCAGCCACTGTGACAGGAGGTACCGGCAGTTGACGACCTTCTCGCCGAGGTCCATCGGCACGTAGAGATATTGACACGCCGCTTCGAAGCCGATTCGCGAATCGCGGCGCTGGATGCCATGCAAGCGGGTCGCCAGATCGACCTCGCTCTTCAAGGTGCTCTCCAGGACGTCCAGCAACGGGGCGGCCTGGTCTGCCGCCTTCGTCCGGCGCAGTTGGTTGCGGACCGAGACGAATCTGGCCTGATTGGCCACGCTGCGGTAGTGAATGGCGCAGGCCTCCGCCACGTCGGTCTCGCTTGCCAGCGCCGCCTTTTCGTCCTGGCTGGCGACGACGTCCCGGGTCTCGGCCCTGAGCGATGCGATGGTCTGATCGAACCCGTCGGCGACCTTCTCAAGCTGATCGATAAAGACGTCTGCCGGATAGACGGCCCGCCAGGTGTCGAGGTCATCCAGGGGCCAGGCGAAGCCCATGGTCGTCCTCCCCCGATAGCCCGTCGGCTCGGGCCACAGCAGATTGGCGGGCCCCAAGTGGACGGGGCTGCGGTAGAGCACGCCGATGTGGAACGGGAACGCCTTGAACGCCCCGCTGAACGCCCGCCACGCCCGGACGACGGCGGGCGCCGCCTTCGGACCGAAACGCCGGGTCGCCACCACGCCAAGCGTGTCCTCGACGGTTGGTTGGTGGTCCCGGCCCATCTCCAGGACGGCCTCGAACCCCGGGGACGGATAACCGCCCAACGTCCAGCTCAGCATGAGCCCGTCGACGCCGACGGTTCGAAGGTTGCCGGCGTGTGCGGCGATCGTCTCGACGACCGGGAGGTAAGGCACCGCGCCCAGCTCCCACGTCGTGCTCGCCTGGATCTTGGCGAGCGTCTTGAGGCCCCGTTTGCGGGCCAGCGCCCAGTGGCGGGTCGCGCGCGGGCCGGGGCCGACGACCGAAAGGGCGTATTCGCCGATGACGCTCTTGACCCCGCCGCGCTCGATGGGTGTGCTCCACTCGCTGACGCTCATCAGCCAGGCGTTCTCGGGCAGGCGGCGAATGATGCCCTCGACCCACGCGTCCTTCCAGCCCCAATCCCACACGATCAGCCGGCATGCGCTGCCCGAGCGGGCGATGCCCTCGCCGATCAAGGTGTTGACCTCGGCGATCACCTCCTCGGGACTGCGCTTCCGGCACCGGGGACATCGATTGCCGGTGTGGTGCGACCAGCAGTTCGTGTACGACTCCGACGCGGTGATCGTGAAGATGCCGGCGAGATCCGGAACCGCCCTGCAGAGCGAGGCCACGCTGTCGCGGAGGTAGTCCTGGACGGCCGGTACGCTGGTGCAGAGCGTGGCCAGTTGCCCGGAGATGACGTTGGTGTCGTCGATGCCCTTCAGCTCCGGATGCTTCTCGAAGAACGCCACGGGCATCGGGCGCGGTTCGTTCAGATAGAGGTAGACGCCGATCCCGAACTTGCGCGCCCTGGCGACGAGGGCCCGGAGCTTGTCCAGACACTCCTTGTGATGTTTGCTGACGCTGGAGTCCCAGGGAAACGGCGCCAGCCGGTACAGGGGTTCGTGGAGCCACACGCCGTCCGCCCCCGCCCGGGCCAGTCGGGCCAGGTAGCCTTCCGGATAGGAGTCCCATTCGCTCGACAGGGGTGCCCTGAAAAACCCGAAGTAGGAGAAGCAAAACCGCGGGGAGAACGTGCTGGCGGTGTCTGCTCTGACGGGCGCCGCCTGGGGTTGCGACAGCCTGTCGACGAATGCGAACGGCTTCTCGTCAACCTGGTCGACGCCGGCTGGAAACACCTGCGAGACGACGGCGGCGATGTCGGCCGCGCGTGCCTTGGCTTCCTCGGTGGGTTCGGCGTAGCGGAGCGGCTCGACCCGCGGCTTGTATCCGCCAAACCACCAGAACAGCCCGTCGCCTTCGCGCAGAGAGTAGAACATCCGGTCCGGCGTCCACTCGAGCAACTGCAGGAGCTGCTCGTAAGAAAGCAAATGCCAGTTCCTGCGAAGCACCGTGATATACGTCCGCGCCCGGTCGTCATCGCTGATCGCCGGCGGATCGCCCAATCCCATAGACCTGGCAAGGTCGCGGATCTCAGACGGGGACGCGCCGACCGTCTTGGCCAGCCGTTCTGTCGGCACGAGCTGCCAGTTTCGCCAGACGTACGCGTGCAGGCGGTTCGGGAAATGGGGGAAGCCGACCGGATCGGGCGCGGGTCCCATCGGCAGGTCCGTTACCTTCGCACCGGTCGACACGGCGGACGTCTTGGGCATCGTGATTCTCCTGGCGGGGCGCTTCCGGTTCGTGGCGGCGCTCACGTCCTGCGGCGTGAGGCGGACCACAAGCATGACAAGAAGAACGAGGCAACTGAGACGAATCGCGGAGTCAGGTATCATCGGTCAGCCTTCTGCCGGATTGGCGGAAACAGCGTCATTTCCCCCGAACGATTGCGACGGCTTGGCCCTTGCCGATCCGGACCTCGGCGTAGTGTTTGCCGTTGCGTTTTACGAGCGGCACCTTGGCCTTGGCGTCCAGCCGACCGAACCGGTCAAACACGAAGGCATCGAACCGGTTCGCATCGCCCCACCCGAACAACCCGCTGCGGTTGGTGAGGATCCGCTCCTTGGCGATCAGGTATCCCGCGTGCAGCTCGATCGGGGTAACGGGGAACATGTAGGACGTCAGCGTCGGCCGGGTCGGGACGATCTGGTCGTGGTACCAGTAGTACACCCCGCCGAAATCAAGATACCGCACCATGTTCCGGTAGGCGTGGACCTCGTTCTTCTCGCCGAGGTGGTCGCCCAGGCCGATCGGCGTGTAGAGCAGCGATCGGGCCATGTTCGTCGCCGACGCCGTCTCGACGAACCGCGGGAAGTGCAGCCGCGTGAACGTCTCGGTGTGCGGGTTGCCGTTGCCGATCAGCAGCTTGCCCGCGTCGAGGATTCGGCGGGCCAGCTTCAGCCGCCATGGCTGCGTCAGCAGTGTGACGCTCGACTTGTGCCGTCTGATCTTCATGGTCTTCGGGTCGATGTCGGCCGTCACGCCGTCCCACGGCTCGCCGAAGTGCCACTTGAACGCGCTGTAGGCCAGCTCGTCCCAGTACACGCCGTCGCAGCCGATCTTGTCCAAGATGATGTCGACGTTCCTCGCCACCGCAGGGCCGTAGCTGTTCGTCTCGGTCGGGACGAAGATGGGGTAGATCGGATTGCGGTAGTCGCCCTGCTTGCCGTCGGGCTTGAGGAGGGCGGCGTCTTGGTAGGTCTCGCGGGCGCCGTTTTCGGTGTTGATGAAGCAGTGGAAGTAGATCATGGTCTTGATGTCGGGGACGGTCTGCTTGAACCTGGCGAACAGCTTGCCGTAGGCGCCGTGATCGATCCGCTGGAACGCCGTCCCGTGGGCGCACTTGCCCTTGTATCGGGGCATGATGATGCTGGCGGCGACAAACTTGGCGTTCTTGAACCGCGCGTACTGTCCGCACTGTTCGGCCGTCCACGTGCTGAAGGGCGGGCGCCAGTTGACAAAAGCAAAGCTGCCATCGATGCGGAAGTTCGTCCCCAGCCGCCGCCGGGCGGCATTGATGAAGGCGAAGGGGTCGGGCCGGGCCAGCGGGTAGATCGCCCACCGCATCGTGTGCGTCTTGCCCGCCCGCAGCACGAATTGGTTGTCCGCCAGGCCAACCACGCCGCCTCGCCCATAGTTGAGGCCGTGCACGCGGAAGACGTCGTCTTCGGGCATCAGGCCGACCCCGGCCTGTTTCGTTAGCCCCACCGTCGTCGGATTCGCCGGGTCGCTGTTTGCCGCCGATCGCGTCACGACATGCAGGCCGTTGACGTACAGCCTCGCCAGCCGGTCGCCCAGCTGGACCTCATGCCGGGCCATGATGCCGACGTCCTGGTCGGCCGTCGACGTAAACGTGTCGGACACGACGAGGCACTCGTCCAGTGGCTCGACGACGCGGTGGAACCGCCAATGGTCGGTCTTGCGCTCGACCGGGAGGTGCGTATGCTTGCCGTCCCCCGCCAACTCGAGCCAACCGGGCGTGGGGTGGCTGAAGCGCGACGCGACGATGAAGGTCTCCCCGGCAACCTCGACGCGAATCCCCCCGCCCCGCGACAGCGTGGCCCAGCGGTAATCGACCTTCGTCTTGGCCAGCAGCTCGCAGACGGGCAGCGGCCCGGTCGGCGGGCCGGTGTCCTTCTCGTGCCTCGCCAGCTCCGCCGCACTTCGATAGGTCAGCCGGACGTCCCTGACGAACAGCGAGTTCGTGATTCGCGATTCGTTGTGCTTGATGCGGAGCGTGTTCTTCTCCGGTCCAGGCTTGATCAGATCGTCGATCAGCAGCTCGAGCCGGTAGGCCGGCGCGTCGATCGGTCTGTAGTTGGTCTTCGTCGTCTCGACGGCCTTGAAGTCCGGGGCGTAGTAGACGAAGAACCCGGTCAGCTTCCAGCTGGACAGGATCCGGCCGTCATGGAAGGTGAACTCGGGGGGCTTGTTCAGGAGGCGATCCCCCTCGATCGGTTTGCCGTTGACGGCCAGGTCCAGCGCGAACGTCCCCCCGGCCACCCTCTTGGAGCCTAGTCGTCCTTCCAGGACGAGCACCGCCTTCCTGCCGGTCGGACGGTCGGCGACGGTGAAGCTTACGTCCTTGTGCTGCCGCGGGGCCAGCTCGACGGCCGGCAGAAGGCGTTGTCCCTCGTCCGCCGACTTGGCTTCGGCGGGGGCCTTGCCGTCGGCGTTGCCGAGGCGCGTCGGGATCATCCTGGCCGGGTTCCGCACCTGCCACGGCGCGGTCAGCAAGCTAGACAGCGTCTCTTGGATCGGCGTGTCGACATCCGTGTCGCCCAGACAGAGATCCAGCCCCAACGCCATGCCGAGCTCGGGCTGTTTGACGCCGAGGTCGGGCCAGGGCAGGGCGGCCTCGATCTCGTACCCGTCGGCCGTCCGCTGCGCCGCCACGGAGACGGGGACCTGACCCGCGTCCGGGGCATAGACGATGGACTCGGGCGGGATGTCGGCCAGCGGGTCGCCCGTGTTCGAGAAGTTGCCCGGGCTCAGGCCGATCTGGAAGACCACGCCGCCCCGCTCGCCCTCCCCGGACCGTTTGACGTGCAGGAAGAACTCCAGGTGGTCTCCCCGGTACATGTTTCGGCCCCGGTTGGGCTGGCAGAGCTTCTCGTCGACGACGTGGGCGGCGACGTAGAGGTACCGGCTGTCCCAGCCGAACGTCGCCCATCCGGACAGGTCCTTGGGCCCGGTCCAGGTGGTCTTGCCGTAGACGACCTGGTTGGGATCGTCATACGTGCGGCGCATCGGTCGCATCTGCCATTCCTCCAGTCGCCCGTCGACGACGGGCGGCGGGTCCGGGATGCGGGGGATGACCAACGGAGTCGGTTGCGCGGCGCCGATGCACCACCAGGCCAACGCGGCTGGGATCGTCATGACCGGTTCTCCTACGCGTCTGTACGCGGACGATCGAGGCGGATCGCCGCGGGTCGGGCCATCATACTGCGATAGGAATAGGCTGCCTGGGACGAACGTGCAAGCCAAGCCCCCGTCGGTCGGCGGGCCAGAACCGGTGGGACCGATCGCCCGTCCCGGCGTATAATGCTCGCATCGTCGTCAGGTCCTAGCGGGAGGCCCCAACGATGTACTGTCAGAAATGCGGCGCCGAGATCCCGGCTGGCCAAAACGTCTGTCCCAAGTGCTACACGCCGGTCCGTGGAAGTGGACTGTTCGGTCGTCTGCTCGGCTGGTTGTTTGGCCGCAGGTCGTCGGCGCCGTTACCGGGACCGCCCGGCACGGGGCGCATGCAGACCAACGTCGTTCGCCGGACCGAGCACATCCAGCTCACCGACGCGACCACGGGCGAGAAGCGCGTCTATCATTCGTTGGACGAGGTCCCGCCCGAGATTCGCGAGCGGATCGAGGCGCTCCGCGCCGAGGGCGGCGGGGCCCAGACCCAGCAGACGGTCACCTTCCGCGACGGCACCGGCCGCGAGCAGACTTATCACTCGGTCGACGAGATGCCGCCCGACGTCCGCGCAATCTACGAGCGCATCAAGAAGGAGCGCGGATTGGGCCTCTGAAGCCGCGCCGTCGGCTTCGCACCAACGGATTGCGTGCCCCATGGCTCGACGCCCTTTTGACCCAAACCGAATCGTTGTCCCCCCGGGCGAACGGCTCGGCGACACGCCTGACGCGAGCTCGCCGTCGGCGGATTCGCCCGACAAACCGCTGACCGTCTCGCAACTGACGCGGATGATCAAGCGGGCCATCGTCGATCACCTGCCTCCCACGCTCGCGGTGACGGGCGAGCTGAGCAACGTATCGCGGCCCGCCAGCGGGCACCTCTACTTCACGCTCAAGGACGCCGGCAGCGAGCTGCGGTGTGTCATGTGGCGGTCGGCTGCACAGCGCCTTCGCTTCCAGCCCCAGGACGGCATGGAAGTCTTGGCCAGCGGCGGCGTCGACGTCTACGAGCCGCGAGGCCAGGTCCAATTCTATGTCCGCAAGCTCGAACCGAAGGGCGTGGGCGAGCTCGAACTGGCCTTCCGCCAGCTCCGCGAGAAGCTCGAAGCCGAGGGCCTGTTCGATCCCGCACACAAGAAACCTTTGCCCGAATACCCCCAGCGGATCGCCGTCGTGACCAGCCCGACCGGTGCGGCCATCCGCGACATCATCCGGACCGTCGCCCGGCGGTTCCCGTGCGTCCGACTGATGGTCCATCCGGTCCGCGTCCAGGGCGAGGGGGCGGCCGCGGAGATCGCCGCGGCGATCCGTTCGCTGAACCGCCAGGCGGGTCGCCTCGGCGGGATCGACCTGATGATCGTTGGCCGCGGGGGCGGCTCGTTGGAGGACTTGTGGGCTTTCAACGAGGAGGTCGTCGCCCGCGCCGTCTTCGCCAGCCGGATCCCCGTCATCAGCGCCGTCGGCCACGAGGTCGACGTCACCATCAGCGACCTGGTCGCCGACGTCCGCGCGGCCACCCCGACGGCGGCCGCCGAACTCGCCGTCCCCGCCCTCGACGAAGTGCTCGACGCGATCGGAACCATCACCAGCCGGCTTCGACGTGTGACGCGGCATCGGTTTGATCTGGCCCGTCGCGACGTGAACGTCGTCGAGCGATTCGAACTGTTTCGCCAACCCACGACTGTGGTGCGCCGCGGCGAGCAACAAGTTGATGAGTTGGCCGTTCGGCTGGCGCTGGTCACGTCCCAGCGGCTTCAGGTCCTTCGTCAGACGCTGCACCGCTGCGAGGCCGCCGTCGGGTCCATCCAGCCGCAGGCCGTTCTGCAGCGGCGGCAACGGCAACTCGCCGAAGTGGAGCACCGTCTCCGCTGGGTCCAGGGGGCCCGCAACCTTCGCGCTGAACGGCAGGTGGCCCACCGCTTGCAGGCCCTCCGCGATCACTCGCCCCGACACGCGATCGTCCGCGGCCGCGATGCTTTGCAGCATTTGGCTGGCCGGCTCAGCCGGGCCACGCGCGACCGCCACCGGCAGCTCGTTCGAGAGCTGGACGCCCTCGCCGCCCGGCTGGGGGCCTCCAGTCACAAGGCCATTCTCCAGCGGGGGTTCTCCATCACCCGTCATCGACGCACGAAACGCGTCGTCACCGACCCCGACCAGGTCCGAACCGGTGACCGCCTGACCACCGAGACCGAGGGCGGCACGTTCGACAGTCGCGTGGTCGACCGCGACCAGCTGGATCTGTTCGAGTAGCCCAGCTGCTTCGCGACCATCCACAAATGGGATATCGGCCCTGGCGGGCCGGCGCCAGATCGGTATAATCAACCAGATCTCAGGCTGTCTCCCCCGAGGTTAGCCTTATGCAACTACGCTGCAGCTTGTGGTATCGGCTGGGTGCTGTCGCTGCGCTTCTGACGGCTTGCGGTGTGGGCGGGTGTTGTCGTTCCGCCGACTCGCAGCAAGCGTCGGTGATGTGGCCACCGACGTTCTCGCCGGGCATGAACCTCAAGGTGCCCCTGCCGGACGGCACGCGCCTGATGACCGACGTCTACGCGCCGTCTGGGCGGGGGCCCTGGCCCATCATCTTGCTCCGCACGCCCTACAATCCTGACAAGCAGAGCTACACGCAGCTCGCCAAGGACCTCAACGCCGCGGGGGTGGTCTACGTGGTCCAGAGCGCACGCGGCCAATTCGGCTCGGAGGGCCAGCCCGACTTCTTCGCCCACGACCGACAAGACGCCCGCGACATGATCACGCTGCTGGCCGCCCAGTCGTGGTCGAACGGCAAGATCGGGATGATGGGCCACTCCGCCCCGGGGATCGAATCCTACCTCGCCCTGCCCAACGTCGACGGCAGGCCCGCCGATCTGGCCTGCGCGTGGATCGAGATGGCCACGCCCGATCTCCAGAAGACCGCGTTCCAGGACGGGGTGTTCCGCAAGAAGCTGACCGAGAACTGGCTCCGGGACAACAACATGGCCGCCCTGATTCCCGACGTGATCGCCAGCGCGACCAACGCGTCCTGGTGGACGACGCGACGCATCACGCAGGACTACGACAAAATCGACGTGCCCACCGTGCATCTGACCGGGTGGTTCGACATCTTCACGAACGAACAGATCGACGCCTTCATCGGCGCCCACCAAGCCGGCGCTCCGTCGCAATACCTCATCATCGGCCCGTGGACGCATGACGATATCGATCTGCGAGCCCAAGGGGACCTGACCTTCCCGGCCAACGCGAATCTGCAGACCGATGTTCTGTTCGAGCAGTTCATGGCCCGATTCCTGCTTGGCACGGGAGACCTCCGCGGCTGGCCGACGGTGCGGTACTACACGATGGGGGACGTGGACGAACCGTCCGCGCCGGGCAATGAGTGGCGAACGGCCGATCAGTGGCCGCCCTTTACGCCGAATCCGACGCCCGTCTACCTTCGCGTCGGGGGATCGCTGAGCACGATCCCGCCGGAGGCCGGCGAGCAGGCGGATCAGTACGACTACGATCCGGACGACCCGGCGCCGACCGTCGGCGGCAACAACCTCTTCTTGCCCCGAGGCCCCCGTGACCAGTCCGCCCTCGAAGCCCGCAGCGACATTCTGACGTACACGTCGGCTTTGCTCCCCAGCCCGGTGGAGGTTACCGGCAAGGTCGCGGCGAAGATCCATCTACGGTGCAACCGGCCGGACACGGACCTGATCGTACGCCTGTGCGACGTGTACCCGGACGGCCGGTCCATCCCGGTCACCGAAGGCGCGCTGCGTCTGAGATTCCGCAATCAGAGCGGCCCGGCGGACGGCACGCTGATGACGCCCGGTCAGACCTACGAGATCGAGCTGGCGCTCTGGCCGACGAGCATCATCTTCAATGCCGGGCATCGTCTTCGGGTCCACGTCACGTCCTCGTCGGACCCGCGGTTCGATCCGAATCCCAATACGGGCGACGCGCTCCGCGCGAACGGCACCACGGCCGTCGCGACGGTGACGATCCTCCACGACCAGGCCAGCCCGTCGCGCATCATCTTGCCCACGCCCTAGCGCCGCTTCCGGCCAGATAGCTTCGTGGGGAACGACTCGGAATCAGAAGCCCGACCGCATCAGTAGCCCGACCCTATCAGAGGCCCGACCGTGAGGGAGGGCTCCAGGATCGATCGCTGATCGATCCCAAGACCGCTCCCTGACGGTCGCGGCTCTGATTGGACGCGCGCCCCGTGGCTGCATGCGCGCGCCAGCATCTTGCGAGCACTAACGGAGTGAATGTAGGATCTCGCAGACCGATGAACCCTATCTGGGATTGCCCACGGGATGAAGGGAGGAGCCCGATGCTGATGCCTGTCTCCAAACGATGGGTCGCCCGGACGGCGGCCACCTGGATCGTCCTGATCGCCGCCTCGGCTCAGGGCCAGCAGAAGACGGTCAGCGTGGACCTCGGCGCGCCGAACGCTGCCGGGTCCTGGCACTTCAGCGACAAGCGTGCGAGCGTCGTCGATGGCGAGCTTCGGCTCGACGGCCGGGCCACGCCGACGTACGCGTTCCTCGAGTCGCCGGCCTTCGACGACGTATCGCTTTCCGCCAGGTACCGCGTCGAGCCCGACAACGGCGTCCAGGCGATCGGGTTCGTCATCGCCTCGACCGACTCGCTGAACTACCTCTACGTCCACTACGACAAGTGGTCGGCCATCCTCTGCCGAAGCGACGACGACGAGAGCTGGAACGAGATCAAGCGAACGACCGCGGCGCACCAACCGGGTCGTTGGTATCAGGCCAAGCTCGAGCGCAAGGGCGGCAAGCTCCGCGTCCACTTCGAGGGCAAGCTGCTCTACGAGGCCGACGACACGCAGCGCAAGCCTGGCCTGGTCGGCCTGTACGCCAGCCAGACGATCGGACACGTCAAGGACGTCGTCGTGAGCGGCACGACCGCCGAGCTGGCGGCACCGTGGCGGTTCAAACGGCGACCGCGCACGTGGATCCACGTCTGCACCGACGCGGGGGCGGGGGCGTATGAGGCCTTCCCCGACGTCTGCCGCATGGCCGACGGGCGGCTGATCTGCGTCTTCTATGCCGGCTACGGCCACGTCGCCATGCCCAACGAGAAGCTGCCCAAGGGCGGGCGGGTCAGCTACTGCATCTCCGCCGACGAGGGCCGGACCTGG
>CAYMLO010000216.1:0-12337 GCA_964390905.1 uncultured Planctomycetales bacterium
TCGCTGGCGAAGTCCACCGGGCGAAGCTTCATGTGCGCTTCCAGGAAGAAGCCGTCCGCGTTCAGCGGGACGCGGAGCAGCTCGGAGATCTCCTCTCGACCCGCACGGGGCACCATCGGCGCAGCCAGGACGACCAGGTCCGGCTCGACCTCCAACGGGCGCCCCAGCGCCGGCTCGCGAACCCGCAGCCGAAGCCCCCCATCGACGTCCAGCACGGGCGGGTCCTCGGCCTCGTACCGGACGAACAGCACGCCCTGCTCCCTGGCCTCTCGATAGGCGGCCTCGCGGAACCCGTAGGTCCGCATGTCGCGATAGAGCACCAGAATCTGCACGTCAGGCCGGCGCTCCTTCAGCAGCAGTGCGTTCTTGACCGCCGTTGCACAGCACACCCGACTGCAGTAGGGACGTTCCTCGTTCCGCTGGTCCACGCACTGAATCATGACCACGGTGGCGTCGGCGGGAAGGTCCAGGTCGTCCCGCCCCAGCCGGTCGGACAGCTCGAGCTGCGTCAGGACCCGGTCGTCTTGACCATACCCGAACGACTTCGGCTTCTGCTCGGTCGCGCCGGTGGCGACGACAACGACCCCGTGCTTGACCTCGCTGCTTCCATCCCCCGAGACGAGCGTCGACGTGAAGCTGCCCACGTGGCCGTCCACCTTCGAGACCCGCGTGTCCGTGTGAACGGTGATCCGCGGATTCGCCGAGACCCGCTCGATCGTCTCTGCGAGCAGCGACGACGAATCCCCGCCGTCCAGCGTGCGGTGGATCTGCCGGACCGTGCCGCCCAGATGCCCTTCCCGCTCAACCAGGTGGACGGGGAACCCCTGATCGGCCACCGCCAACGCCGCCGTCATCCCCGCGATCCCACCGCCAACGACCAGGGCGGCGTTGTTGACCGGGACCGTCTCCTCGCGGAGCGGCATCAACCCGGTGGCACGACCTACTGACATTCGAACCAGGTCGATGGCCTTGGCCGTCGCCTGCTCGGGGCTTCCCGAATGCACCCACGAGCATTGATCGCGGATGTTGGCCATCTCCAGCAGGTACGGATTCAGCCCGGCGTCGCGGAGGGTGTCACGGAAGATCGGCTCGTGCGTCCGCGGCGTACACGACGCAATGACCACACGGTTGAGGCGGTGCTCGGCGATCTTCTCCTTGATCTGCTCCTGGCTGTCGTCGGCGCAGGTGTAGATGCTCTGCTCGGCGAACGCGACGTGCGGAAGCTGCCGCGTCTCCTCGACCACCTTCGCCACGTCGACGACCGAGGCAATGTTGCTGCCGCAGTGGCAGACGAACACGCCGACCCTCGGCGGCTCGTCGGCGATGTCGCGCTCGGGCGGATAGGTCTTGGTCCGCACGCGGGTGTTTCGGGCCGATGCGAGCAGCGACATCGCCCGGGCGGCCGCCGCGCTGGCCTGCATCACCGTGTCGGGGATGTCCTTCGGCTCCTGGAACGCACCGCCCACGAACACCCCAGGCCTGGACGCGTCCAGCGGGACCAGTTCGCTCGTCTCTGCGAACCCCCACCGGTTCAGGGCCACGCCGAGCCGCTCGGCCTGCTGGCGCAGGCTCGCACTGGGCTCGAGACCCAGCGACAGGACCACCATGTCGAACTCTTCGGTGACCTGTCTCATGTCCGCTCCGACGTGGACGAGCTGCAGGTTCTTGCTGTCGGGCATCTCATACGTTCGGGAGATGAACGAACGCACGTAGCGGACCCCCATGCCCTTCGCCCGATCGCAGTAGCGATCGAAGTCCTTCCCGAACGCGCGGAGGTCGAGGTAGAAGATCGTCACCTCCACGTCCGGGTCGTGCTCCTTGGCGAGGATCGCCTCCTTCGTGGCGGCCATGCAGCAGACGCTCGAGCAGTAGTCGTTGTTGCAGCCCGAATCGCGGGATCCGACGCACTGGATGAACGCCAACCGCTTCGGGGGCTTGCCATCTGATGGGCGCAGGATGTGCCCGGCCGTGGGACCCGACGCCGACAGGAGTCGCTCGAACTGCACGTTGGTGATCACGTTGGCGGCGTAGCCGAACCCGAACTCGCCGCGGCGGGTCGCGTCAAAGGCCTCGAACCCGGGCGTGAGCACGACGGCCCCCACCTCGAGATCAAACGTCCGTTCTTGCATGTTGTGGTCGATCGCACCCGCCTGGCAGGCCTTGACGCATTCCATGCACTCGCAGCACGCGGCACAATTGAGGCAACGCTGCGCCTCACGCTGGGCCTCCTGCTCCGTGTATGCCTGCGCCACCTCGCGGAAATCGGCCAGCCGCTCGTCGACCGGCGCTTCGCGGAGGTCGATCCGGTCGGCGCGTTCGGTCCGCTTCCTGAGCCGAGCAAGCTCTTCGGCAGACACCGGATTCGGTCGCGGCTCGGGGCGCTTGAGCCCGTCACCTACGGGCCGGTCGGACAGGTAGTTGTCGATGGCCTTGGCGGCCCGCTGCCCCTGGGCGATCGCGTCGATCACGCTGGACGGGCCTGCCACGACGTCGCCGCCGGCGAAGACACCCTCGCGCGACGACGCCAGCGTCACCTCGTCGGCGTCGATCGTGCCCCAATCGGTGATCTTCAGCCCGAACAGCTCGGCCATCCTGCGATCGGCCGACTGGCTCACCGCCGGGATCAGCGTGTCGGCCGCAAGGGTGAACTCCGATCCCTCGATCGGCACGGGTCGCCGCCGACCGCTTTCGTCCGGTTCGCCCAGTTCCATGCGCTGACACGCCACCGCCGTCATGCGGCCGTTCTCGGCGACCACCTTGAGCGGCGCGGCCAGGTACTGGATCTCGATCCCCTCGCGGAGCGTGGCTTCGATCTCCTCCTCGTCGGCGGGCATCTCGTCGCGCGTCCGGCGGTAGACGATGCTCACGGCTTCGGCCCCGAGGCGAGCCGCGGTCCGCGCCGCGTCGATAGCCGTGTTCCCGCCGCCGATGATGACGACACGCTTTCCGATCCCGGTCGGCTCACCCAAGGCGAACCGCCGAAGGAAGTCCACACCGTGGATCACGCCGTCGCCGTCCTCGCCGGGGATCCCCAGCTTGCGGCTCTGATGCGCCCCGGTGGCCACGAAGACGGCGTCGAAGGCCTTCGCTATCTGCTCGGCCGGAACGTCGTCGCCGACGGACGTGCCGGGCTTGAACGTCACGCCCAGCGAACGAATCCCCGCCAGGTCCCGCTCGAGGATGTCGGGCGGCAACCGGTAGTCCGGGATACCCACCGCAAGCATCCCACCCAGCACCGGCAGCGACTCGAAGACCGTAGCCTGATGACCCGCCAGGGCAAGCGAATGCGCCGCCGCCAGCCCCGCCGGTCCGGACCCGATGATGGCGACCGACCTGCCCGACGACGGGATGTCCTCCGGGGGCTCGACCGTGGGGAACAGGTCCATCGCGAAGCGCTTCAGGTCGCGGATGTTGATGGGCTGATCGATCAAACCCCGGTTGCACGACGCCTCACACGGATGGAAGCAGACCCGGCCGCAGATCGACGGCAGCGGATTCTCCCGCCGGATGACGTCGGCGGCCTCTTGGAACCGGCCCGCGGCGATCAGGGCGACGTAGGCCTGGACGCTCGAGTCGATCGGGCAACCGGCGCTGCACATCGCCCGGCCCTTCTTGATGATGACACTGGCGTTCGGCGCCGCCTGGGCGTGGACGCGATCGATCGCCTTGCGCGTGCCGATTCCCCCTTCGAACGGGCTGACCACCTCGATGGGACAGACCTTGGTGCAGTCGCCGCAGGCGGTGCACTTGTCGATGTCCACGTAACGCGGACGCTGGCGGATCGTCGCGGTGAAGTGGCCCGGCTCGCCCTCGACCTTGACCACGTCCGACATGGTGAAGACATCGACGTTGAGGTCGCGCATACATTCGACGAGCTTGGGTGAGATGATGCACGTCGCGCAATCGCCGGTGGGAAACGTCTTGTCCAGCCGCGCCATACCGCCGCCGACCGCGGGCTGCTCCTCCACCAGATACACGCGGAACCCCGCCGCCGACAGGTCCAGCGATGCCTGGATCCCAGCGATGCCGGCCCCACAGACGAGCACCGCACCGCACGGTTGCTCCGCGTCGATGTTCGATGCGAGCGCCTTTGCTTGATGGTTCGCGCTCATGGCGTCCCTCCCCCACCGCCGGCGGTGACGGCCTGGTGCTGCTCCAACAGAGACGCCGCGCTGACCGTCAACGCATCGACGCCCAGATCGTCGGGGGAAAGCCCCAACGCCAGCCCCAAGAGCTGAGTGACATACAGCACCGGGGTCTCGGGCAGCTCGCCATGGGCCTTGACGGCGTCCGACTGACGCAGATCGAGGTTGGCCTCGCACAGCGGACACGCGACGGACAGGCACGCTGCGCCGGCCTGCCTCGCCATCGACAGCAGCTTGTGGCCCAGCCGACCGACCACGTCGGGATGCGTGATCGACAACGCCGCTCCGCAACACTCGGTCTTGAATGGCCATTCCACCGGTTCAGCGCCTGCGGCCTCGAGCAACTCCTCCATGCAGGTCGGATGCTCGGCGTCATCAAACGCCACGACTTCCGGCGGGCGGGTCAGCAGACAGCCGTAGTAGCACGCGACCCGAAGGCCTTGCAGCGGTCTTCGCACCTTCGCACGCACCGCATCCGCTCCCAGATCGTTGACCAGAACGTCTAGGAGATGCCGCACCTCGACGCTGCCGTCGTACGGCTTGCCCGTCACACGTTCGGCCCGCTGCCGCTCATCGGGGTCGGTCCGGATCTTGTGGTTGGCCGTGCGCAGTCGCGAATAACACGACGCGCAGCACGTCATGACCGGATACCCCATCTCTCGGGCCTTGAGCAGGTTCACCGCCGGCAGCGCGACGGCCAGCGAGCTGTTGCTCGTGTGGGCCGGCGTCGACCCGCAGCAAACCCAGTCCGGGATCTCCTCGAGTTCGATCCCCAGCGCGTCGCACACCGCTAGCGCCGACCGCTCGAAGTCCCACGCGGTCGACTCCAGGCTGCAACCAGGATAGAAGGCGTACTTCACCGCGCTTTCTCCTCCTGCTCGGCCCGCCGGAAGACCTCCTTGACCTCGCCGACGCTGCCGCTGCGTTTCGGCCGCAGCGCGAGCTTGCCCTTCGCCAGCATCTTCGGGGCCTTGTCCACGTCCTTGAGTACGTCCCGGCTGCGGAGCTTGTAGGCCGCTAGCATGCCCAGCTCCCACACCCGGCCGTGGCGGCGAACGCTCTTCAGGAAGGATCGATGGAACTGCTCACCGCGGGCGTCCGGGATCCCGACCTTGCGCTCCACCGCCATCATCCGAAGCGCGTCCATGACGGCTGCGATGTCAATCTCCATCGGGCAACGCGTGGTGCACGCCTCGCATGACGCGCACATCCAGATGCTCTGAGATTCCAGGACCTCCTCGGCCCCCAGCTGAATCATGCGCATCACCTGGCTGGACAGCAGGTCCATCTCCGCAGCCGTCGGACAGCCGGTGGAACACTTGTGGCACTGGTAGCACGCACTGACGAGCGTGCCGCTGCGCCGCTCGACCTCCCGCAAGAAAGCGGTCGGACGCCATTTGAGGGGGTCCGCCATCGCTAGTCACCCAGTCCTTCCAGCTCCGCCTCGGCCTCAGCGTCCTTGACGGGAACGACCTTCTGGTAGACCTCAGACGGGGTCCGCAAGACGCCGTCTACGGTGAGAAGATCCTCTTGAATCCTGACGCCGAACAACCGTTCGTTCTCCTCGAGGTACGGCAGGATCAGCTTCCAGTCTGCCGCCGTCAGCGGCAAATACGCCCCGGCGTTGAGTTGCTCGTCCGTGAGCGTCCCGCACGGATCGCGGACGTAGATCGCCCCGCCCGAGGCCAGGGACAGCAAGTTGCTGCCGGGATACGGCAGTTCCAGGGGAACCACGTTGCCGTCCGCATCGAGGCGCATCCCGTTGACGATCGCAAACCCGCCGCCGTTGAAGGGATTGCCGGCCATGAACGACTCGGCGAGAAAGTCCAGCGCCGTTCCATTGATGACCACCCGCGGCCGGCCCACGGCGTTGATCATGGGCCGCCCGGCCGCGTTGCCCAGCACGTAGAACTCCCCGCCCTTCGCACCGTACAGGAACGTCTGCCCGACGTCTCCGTGGATCACCAGCTTGCCCCGCTTGGTGATCTGGCCAACCTGGTCTTGTGCGTTGCAGTGAACGTGGGCCTCCAGGCCGTCCATGCCGGACCCTAGGTAGTCACCCGGATTGTCATAGCAGTCCACCCGCAGCCCGTCCGTCTCGGGTCCGAACCCCGCTGCGTGAAAGCGCGTCCCACGCGCGTTGTAGTGGATCAGATGCCGCCACCCCAACGCATAGGCCCTGACCGCCAGGGCAGCATCGCAGTCCTCGCCCTCCGGCTGGAACCCCCGTGCATCGATCAGCAGAATTCGCTCAGTGGCTTCCGGCCCGCGCAGCCGATCCCGCGTCTCCCAAGTTACGCGGCGATACACCCCGTCGCCCGACTCGCCAAACAGGGCCTGACGCTCGAAGACCTGCTCCAGCGCATTGCGCAAGATCGTCAGCACCGAGCTCCGCTTCTTGTTACCCGTGGAGTAACGCCGATCCAGACCCAGCGTCAGGACCTCGATCCCGATGTCGGGTGCTTCGACCGCTGTCCGCTCGGCGATCTCGCCCGCAAACCACCGCAGCCGGTCATAGTCCCACGCGGGGATCGAATCGCGAACGTGCTCGAACAACCGCACCGGGTCCGCGTCCTGAGCCGCTTGCCTCAGGACGTCGAGGTCCGTGTCCGTCGCCTCGGGCACACTGACCGGCACCGACAGATCGCAGTGGGTCTGCCCCGACGGCGTAGTGACTTCCCGGCCAAACTTGTCGGTTACCCGCAGCGTGTACTGCCCGTTGCCGCCGTTGCCCGAAGCCGAGCCGTTCTGCGGCGACACCGTCAAGACGAACGCGCCGCCGTCGGTATGACTGCCGCCCCGCGCGTTCCAGTAGACGTCGGCGAGCTGCGTGAATCGCTTGTCCTCGCTCGCCAGACTTGCCAACGTCGCGTCGATCGCCTGCTTCTCCGAACAGATCAGGCCGATCGACACGTCCCCCTCCTGCAGCGCGAACACCTGCGGGCGCAGCATCGCCGTGTCCGTGATGCCGATAAGCTGAAACTCGCCCGAGCCCGGCAGGCTTCGAGCGATGATGAAGAACCACGGCCCGTCCGGCGATCCATGCATGTGCGTCGCCTGGATCTGGCGGTACACCTGCTGCTTCTCGGCGGGCAGGCGGTCGAAGTCCAGCTCGGTCGTCGGCGCCAGCGCCTCGATCGTATACTCGAGCGGGTATCCGTAGACCCGGTCCCACAGATCGAACAGAAGGACCGAAACCTCGGTGTCGGTCAGGAACTGCGGGAAGATGTTGCGCTGGGCGAGATACTCGCCCACCGAGTGATAGTTAGCAAAATCGCCATTGTGCACGAGGGCTTCGTTCAGGCCGACGAACGGATGCGCCCCGCCCGGGTGCCAGACGCGTCCCTTCGTCGGGTATCGCTGATGGGCGATCCACACATGCGCTCGCATGTCGGGCATGCGGTAGTACTCGACCGCCGCCTCGGCGTACCCCACGATCTTGACGATCAGCAGATTCGGCGAGTGCGACAGGACGAACGCACGCTTTTCGCCGAGCGAGGCGTAGAACTGCTGGTTCAGACGCACCGAGTTCTGATAGACAAACTCGTCCTCGACCCGCCGCTCGGGCAGGTCGGACAGGCCTTTCTCGGCGGCGAACCTGTCCAGGACATCCGGCTTGACGCGAACGAAGTACCGCGACACGTCCGGCGGACGGACCTCCAGCAGGGGCACGTCCCGGTAGTCATCGACCGTCGGAACGACCCCGCCCTGGTCGATGTTGAAGTAGGGCTCGATGAACGTCTTCTCGACCTCGCCGCGGGCCTCGGGGTCCAGCAGCGCGATCTGCAGGATGTAGTCCTCCGCCAGGACCTTCTGCGATACGCCGAGATCCGCCGGCACCAACCCGCAGGCGGCGATCCCCCCGCCCTTTCCGTTGCCGCGGTTGCGCATCTGGATCGACGGCTCGTAGATGTGTCGTCCGCCGACGGGAATGCTGCAGGCGAAGCCTGTAACGCCACACCCGCCCTCGGCCTCAGCCGGCCGAGCAAACCAATCCCCCATGGGGCGCAGGTCGGCCCGGGCCTGACGGTAGGCCCCCGCCCGATCGACCGGACATCCCAAATCGCGCGCGTCCCCGCGAATCATGGCGCCGTCCCCCCCGGCTCCCGGTCTTCGTAATCGAGGTGGCAGAGCAGATCCGTCCGACCGCGCAAGGCCGACACCGACTCGAGGCCCAAACGGTACAGGATGTCGACCAACATCTCCCGCCACGCGTTGTACAGGTTCATCAGCCGTTGGGTCCCCCACTCGATCGTGACCTTCCGGAACAACTCTTCGTCGGTCGTGGTGATCCCGCGGGCGCATCCGCGGCCGCTCTCGCAGTTCCCACAGCGGACGCACCCGACCCCCACCAGCTCGCCGGTCCCAACGACCAGGCCATCCGCACCGAGCGCGATGGCCTTGGCCATGTCGGCCGGCGTCCGGACGCCGCCGCTGGCGATCACGGTCACCTCGTCGCGAATGCCCTCCTCGACGAGGAACCGGTGGACCCGGCTGATGGCGTATTCGATCGGCATGGCGATGTTCTTCTTGGCAACGTTCGGCGCCGCACCCGTCCCGCCGTAGCTCCCATCGAGGTGCACGATGTGAGCGCCCGCGTAGTACGATCCCACCGCAACCATGTCGACGTCCACCGGCGTCGAGACCTTGGCCGACAGCAACGCCCGCGGATTCACGTGTGCGATCCAATCGAGGTGCTTTTTGTGGTCCTCGACCGAGTAGACGCTGTGAAACGGGAACGGACTGAAGAGAGGCACCCCGACGACGGCCTCACGCATCGCCGCGACGGCCGGGGTGTTCTTGTCGCCCAGCAGGTGGCCCCCCAGGCCCGGCTTGGCGCCCTGCGCATACTTGAACTCCACGATCGGCGCCCGCTGGATCGTCTCCTCGCGGACCCCGAAGAGCCCCGTCGCGACCTGCGTGATCACGTGGTCAGCGTACGGCACCAGCCGGTCCACGTAGCCCCCCTCGCCGGTGCAGGTGAACGTGTTCCACGCCTTGGCGTTCCGCGCCCTGCTCAGGATCGTGGTGATCCCGGTCGAGCCGAACGACATCCCCCCGCCGTACCAGGGCACGTCGATCTTGAGTTTGGGCCGCCCGTCGTTCCGCCGGTTGATCAGCAGCTCGGTCGAGATGTTCTCGGGTCGCAGATCGGCCGGCACCGACGACGGAAACCGGAACCGCAGCCGATCGAACCCCCCGCCGCTCGCGCCGATCTCGCTCTCCAGATGCGGCCCCGGCGCGTGACCGGTCTCGGCCATCTGCCAGGTGCTGACGATCAGGTCGGCCGTCCACCGATGGTCCCCCAGCGTCTCGAACACCGGGTTCTTCGTAACCGAGAGCGCCCCTTGCGGGCAGGCGCTCACACAGTAGTGATCCGTCTTCGCGCAGTCGGGGCCGATGCACCTGTAATCGAACGGGCGGACCATTTGCCGATAGCCCGTCGGACGGGTGTGAACCCCGTAGGGACAGATCTCCGCGCACTTGCCGCATTTGATGCACTTGGACGAACGATGAACGTGGTACTTGCCGATCTCGTTGCGGTACCGAGGCGGCGCGTGCCGGACCTGGCGCGTGACCTCGGCGTACTCCGGATGAGCGAGGAGCTCCTCCGGCGTCTGGGGCGCCTCTGACGGCTTGGCTTGGTCCGTGACAGACACACTACTCATGACGACGATGCAACCTTCCTGGGCGTTCCGAATAACTCGCCGAAGCTCTCCCGCTCGAGGTCCTCGAAGAACATCGCCCGGCCGGTCTCCCCACGAAGCCGCCGGACCTCGCGGATCCCCATCGCGCCGAGCATCTCGATGAGCTGCTGATGCCACGCGGCCATCAGGTTCGTGATGCGGCGCTCGGCGTAGGCCTGATCGACCTCAGACAGGGCGATCGGGCAGACCTGGCCGCGCTCGCACTCCTCGCAGAGCCGACATTCCATCGCCAGCAGAAGCGGAACGTCGATGGCCACCAGATCCGCGCCGCAGATGACGGCCTTGGCCATGTGCTCGGCCATCGCGACCCCGCCCGAAGCGATCAGCGTCAGCTGATCCCGGGTCCCGTCCTTGACGAGCGCCCCGTGGACCTCCCGAAGCACGTCCCGCGCGTGACGCGGACTCGAAGACGTCGGCTCGAGGCCGGACCGGTCGAAGACGAGGTGCACCACCTCCGCACCTTCGTGCGCGAGCTGACGGACCCGATCGGCCGCGTCGCAAGAAGCCTGCACGCGAATCGCCACGATCTGCTCCGGGTTCCTCTTCTTGAGCGATGCGCACACCTCCGCAACATCTGCACGATCCGGCACCATCGCCATCGCTGCAGCGGAGATGTCCTTCCCTTCAGCGGCGTCCGCGGTCGGCAGCCAAGGCACGATGCGATCTCGGTCGACGGAGAGTCCCGCCGGAACGTCGTCGGCCTGGAGCACCGACAGAAGCCCGATGTCGGCCGCCGCCTTGATGATGGCCCGCACCACCGGTCCCCGGTGCCACCGCTTGGGAATCGCCTCGAAGATCACGGGGAGTGGCACGCTGAGCAACGGTAACGGAGGAACGGTCAGCCGGCCGTCTTGAAAAACCAGGTGGTCGCGCTTCCGCCCGATGTCCACGCTCGTGTTGATGTACTCTCGTCCGTGGATGCCGTCCCGCGTGGGACGCACGATCTCGGACATATCCGTCCACATCGCGTCAAACCCGGGACCGCTAAACCGACCCCCGAACCCGGCCCCCGACACGGGGATCTGCCCGGTCTCCGCCTGAAACCACGTCGTCAGGATGATCTCCGGGGTAAAATAGTCATCACCGAGCCGTTCGTACTCGGGGTTGACCACACGCGTCAGGATGTTCTTCGTGCAGTCCTGCACGCAGCTCAGGCACCCCTTGCACTGGTAGATGTAGTCGAGAAAGCCGACCTCCTCGCGCAGCGTGTCGGCCTCGTCACGATACAGCCCGTAGGTGCAGGCACGCTTCACGCAATTGTGGCAACCCGAGCAGTCCTCCCTCCAGTCCACGATCCCGAACTTGCCCACGGGACGTACGCGGGGAGGTGCGGGCTCGACGTGTATGTGAAACTTGGCGGGCACGGCTAACTCAACCCCAATCCGGATTTCTCGATGACCTCCATCGCGGCGTCATCGTCTCCGTCCCCCCGGATCTCGAATCCGCGCAGTCCGTCCACGCCGGACAGACGCTCGATCGTCTCCACTGCTATTGCGATGCCCTCGACACGTTGTTCCTTCCCCCCGGATTTCGACGAAAGACGCTCCAAAACGGCGTCAGGAATCATCGGGTCGGGACGCTCACCGGAGCGCGTCTTCGCCTCATCGGCCCCCGCGAGCGGCTGAACACCCGCCAGGATGGCCACCTGATCGTGGATCCCCCGACGGGTCACCTCCTGCCACCAGCCGTCGAAACGCTCGAGATCGAAGACCGGCTGGGTGATGAGGAACTTCGCCCCGGCGGCAGCCTTCTTGGCAAGCCGGACGGCCTGGAGCTCGAGTGGATCCGCGTACGGCGACGCCACCGCCCCCAGACAGAACGGGCCCGCCCCCGCGATCCCTTCAGTTCCCACCACCGAACCGTCCTTTGCAAGCCCGTCGTAGATCTGCAGCAGTTGGATCGAATCGACGTCGAACACGTTGCGCGCACTGCGAAAACGCCCCAGTGTCTGATGCGTTCCGGTCGTGCACAGCAGGTTTCGAATCCCCAGCGCCTGGGCGCCGAGGCACTCCGAAACCAGGGCGATGCGATTCCGATCCCGCGTCACGATGTGCAGGATCGGCTCGACGCCCTCCGAGGCAACCAGCGAGGCCGTCGCCAACGCCGACATCCGGACTTCATTCCGGTTGTCGCTGACCCCGAGGGCGTGCACCTTGCCCGCATAACGCTTCGCGCAGGCCCGGACCGCCTCGGCATCGCCGCGCTTGGGCGGCATGATCTCCGCGGCAAGAATCGACTTGCCGGACTCGATTCGCTGCGCCAGATTCGTTCCCTGTTCTGTCATCGCCATGCTCGTGTCGAACGACCCCGTGTCTACCTACGCCCGCGCTCGGTCGGACAGTGCCATGCGGGCGCAACTCAGAATCCGAGGCCCGACCGTATCAGAAGCCCGACCGTGAGGAAGGGCTCCAGGATCAATCGTCGATCACTCCTAGTGCTCTGTCGCTACTCAATTGATGGATACAGCTTCCGCAACTTGATCCG
>CAYMLO010000217.1:0-12288 GCA_964390905.1 uncultured Planctomycetales bacterium
CCAACTCGTCTCTGCGCCCGGACTTGGCCGGCACCTTCTCGCCCGCCTTTCGGGCCTCGGCCTCCTTGCGGAGGCGGGCCTCACGCGCCTTCTCCCGCTCGTCGTGCCAGCTGCCGCCCGAGATCAGCAGGAACGCGTGCTCGACCTTGGCTGCCTTCTTGGGGTGGTAGATCTGCACGCGGTGGTGCCAGTCCAGCCCCCGCCACGTCTGGCTGGTCAGGACCATCTCGGTGCAGACCACACCGGGCCCGACCGGACGGGTCGCGATGGTCCGCCATTGGTAGCTTTTGTCCTTCTTGGCCAGGTACTTGGCCATGTTCTCCAACGGCCCGGCCGACGCCGCTGAGACCAGCCAGCCCAACGCCAATACGGCGCACAACATCCTTCGCATGGTTCGTCCCTTTCGTCGATAGGTTCGCCTTGTCCGCAGGACGCCGAACGGACCGCCCAGGTGTGCACAGCCTGTCCGCGTCCCCCACGACAACCGCCGCAGCGAGTTCGATGATAGTCGCCGCGTGTTGCCAGCGTCAACGCCCCCCGCCCCGCCGACAAGTTCTGACACGCCCGGACCATGCGCGACGGTCTAGGCGCCTGCGTTCCTACGCGCCCCCCCGTGAATTCGCAGCAACTCCGTAGTCGGCTTCAGCCGGGCTTCTCGGGCTGTGGCTTCAGCCATCGCCGCCGCCGTCTTTCCCTCGTCAACCCGACGCGCCGCTTCCGACCACCCGCTCCAGCCGATCATGGACCTTTCCGGTGGCGTGATGATCCTTTTACTTGGCAATGTAGTCCAGCACGAACGGCAGATTCTTCCGACCGAAGCTGACCACCCCAAACCCGCGCTGCCATTGCAGCGCCTGGAGCCCATGGGCCTTGTTGATCTCCCGCGCCGAGGCTCCCTTGAGCTGTCCGACGAAATCGCTGATCTGTAAGAACGGCTCGACGCTCAACGCGAGATGGAGGTGCGTCGGCGTGCCGCCGATTCCATGGATGTACACGCCTTTCGTCTGAATGCATCGGCGGCGGAGGAACTCGTGCACCATCGGCTCCACTTCGTCGGTCAGGAGCGGATGATCGTCTTTCGTGTGCCACGTGACGTGGAGACAGATATCGTGGAACACGTGCATGGACATGGATGAATCCCCTTCATCGAGAAGCCCGGCTGAAGCCGGCTTCGGAAGACACCTCCACGGTGGCCCAGCCTCCTGCCGGCCCGGCGCACGGGCTGAAGCCCGTGCCTAACGGGGGCGCCGGCTGAAAGCCGGCTTTGGACGCACCGGGACGCGACGATTCGATGGCTTGGTTCAGGATAGGCTGCGTTCTGGCAACCGGGAATGCAACGGAATTCCGCGCCAGGCGGGCGGCTCAGTGCCACTATCAGGGGGCTTTCTGTCACTCCCCCCTTCGCCGCTATGAGAGCAGGCTCTCCAACAGTGCGACGCCCTTGGCGTTGGGGTCCTCGGGCTCATCGTTGCCCCAGTATTCCAGGACGATGAAGCCGTCGTAGCCGACGTGGCGGTAGAGGTCGAGGATGCGGGCGGTGTCGACGAACTCGGCTTGGCCGTCGGGGGTGAAGGTGTTGATCTTGAGGTGGGTGTTGGCGGCGAGCGGGGCGATCTTGGCGGTCTCGGTGTAGATCCGCTCGCGGGCGGCGTCGTCGAGGCGGTCGAAGCCGGCAACGAAGTTCGTGGGGTCCGGGTTGGTCCGCAGGCAGTCGCTGCCGATCTGGCCGATGATGGCCAGCAGGCCGTCGGCGTCGGGATGAACGGTGCTGTGGTTCTCCAGGCAGAGGATCACGCCGCGTTTCTCGGCCTCGGGCACGACCTCACCGAAGCAGTCGACGACGCGGGCGCGCTCCATCTCGGGATCGTGGCCGTCGGTATGGTAGCCGGTGAAGACGTTGACGCGCTCGATGCCGACGTCGGCGGCCATGCGGACCCAGCCGATCGTGGCCGCCACCTGCCGGGCGCGGTCGGCGACCGCGGGCACGGCGAAGTCGTTGCCGGCGATCAGGGCGGAGACCCCCAGCCCGCAGCCGTTGACGTGGTCGACGATCTTCCTCAGCGCGGCTGCCTTCTCGTCCTTCGGGTCGCCATGCCCGCCGGCCAGGTGCCAGTTGGCGATCTCCAGACCGTGGGCGCCCAGCCGGGCCACCTCGTCCACGAACCCGATGAAGTCCGTGCGCCCCGATTCGATGGCCTTGCGATAGCTCCACGAGCTGATACCGATCTTCATGATGTAGGTCCTCCCACCCCGTCTGCCGCCACGGGGAAGCGCCCGCACCGACGTGCGATGGTTCTCGTCGGCCCATCAACGACCTCTTGACGCCGGCGCAGGGGCTGGTATTCATACATACCGGCGATCCGCCGCTGAAACAAGCTCGTCACCCGGTGAAGTCCATTTAGAGGTGACGGCATGAAGATCACGCTTATCTCCCTGCAGATGCACCCCGTGGCCCTGGGGTTGCGGTACGTCTCTTCGCGCCTGAAGCGCGACGGGCACGACGTGGAGATGATCTTCATGGTGTCCAAGCACGACACGCCCGACGGAGGGTTCAGCGAATCGCTGGTGGCGGATCTCGTGGGTCGTCTCCGCGACCGCGACCTGATTGGCATGTCCTTGATGACCATCTCCTTCTATCGGGCCTGCGCGCTGACGCGTCGGATCCGCGAAGCGGGTGTCACGACGCCCATCGTCTGGGGGGGGACACACGCAACGGTGGCTCCCGACGAATGCCTGGAGATAGCTGACGTCGTCTGCGTCGGCGAGGGAGAGGGGCCGATGTCGGCGCTCGCGGGTCGGCTCGAGGCCGGCGAAGATCCCAAGGACGTTCCCGGGTTGGGTTTCCGCGGCGGGGGTCCGTTCGGCAACGCGCGGACGATCCGAAACCCGGTGGGTCTGCTGGAGCGGGATCTGGACGCCCACCCGTTTCCGGACTACGAGCTCGAGACGCATTGGGTCGCGGGCCGGGATCGTCTCGTGCCGGCCCGAGTCGGGAACCTGCGCGGGACGCTGCAGCGGCTGCGAGTCCTGAGCACGCGGGGCTGTCCGAACCGATGCACGTTCTGCAACAACGCCGGCTGGCGGCAGATCTACAAGGGCAAGGGCCCTTGGGTCCGGATGCGGTCGGTCGACAACGTTCTCGATGAGATCCAGGCCGTGCGGGAGCGCTTCGGCACGATCCGGGCTATCAACGTCGTCGACGACCTGTTCTTCGTCCGCGACGAGGCCGAGATCGACGAGTTCGCCGTCAAGTACGCGCAGCGCGTCAATCTGCCGCTGGAGCTGGACGCGTACCCCAACACGATTACCGAGGCCAAGATCCGTTCATTGACGCGGCTTCCCTTCAGGCTGATCAGCATGGGCATCGAGAGCGCCAGCCCCGACACGCTGCAGAACATCTACAACCGTCCCACGCCGATCGAGAACATCGTCCGCAGCATCGAGCTGTTTCATCGGTACCGGATCCCGGCCGAGTACCACTACCTTGTCGGCAACCCGTACGAGCCTGAGGAGAACGTCGTCGAGACGATGCGGTTCATCGCTTCACATCACAAGGGACCTGCGAACCTGCGGGTGTTTCCGTTGATGTTCTATCCCGGCACGCCTTTGTGCGAACGCGCGCGGGCGGACGGGCTGATCGAGGACCGAGACGAGCGGGCCTATCGCCACAAGTTCACCGGCAGCTCGGAGCTTGCCGGGCATGATTACCTCACCGTTTGGCTGAGGGCGGTGCTGTACCTGCGCAACGTCGGCCTGCCGAGCGGGCCGGTGCACCGGCTGATCGACGTGGTCACGCATCGCGGGGTGCGCCGGTGCATTGATCGACCGTGGTTGACGTCACTGGCTTTCAGGTCGTATCAAACCGGGCGGAAGCTCATCCGGCATCTCGTCTCCCAGCCCTTGGGTCGCATGCTTCGATACCTTCGTCGCAAGCGCCAGCCTGACGCGCCGGGTCCTCGGGCTCGGGACGTCCTGTCGCACGGTACGCCCGCCTGACCCGACAGCGTCGCCTGAGTTCTGTGCCGCCCTTGACGCGCTCGTGGTGCCGATGCGTGCGGGCTTGCGTGGGTACCCTCGGGCGGTACAATCCCGTTTCTGGTTCGGGGGTCGTTGGGAACGCAGTGACCGAAGACCATGAATAAGGAGAGCCTGCAATGAGCCGAATGATCTGGAGAAGGCTGTGGGTTCGTCTGACGGTCGGAGCGGCCGTGGGCGTGGCGATCGCCTTGGCCGGTTGTCAGAAGGAACCTGCCCCGCCGAAGCCGAAGAAGAAGACGCCGGCCGCGACCAAGGCGAAGCCGGCTGCGCCGAAGCCCGCGGACAAGCCTGCCGCGCCCAAGGCGGCTGCACCGAAGCCTGTCGCCAAGCCGGCCGCGCCGAAACCGGCACCGGCCAAGCCTAAGGCGAAACCGGCTGCGCCGAAGACCGGGGCGAAGCCCGCGGCACCGAAGCCGGCGCCGCCCAAGCCGAAAGCGGCTGCACCGAAGCTCGGGGCCAAACCGGCCGCGCCAAAACCGGCGCCCCCCAAGCCGAAACCGGCTGCGCCGAAGCCGGCGGCAAAGCCGGCCGCGCCGAAACCGGCGCCGGCCAAGCCCAAGCCGAAGCCTGCTGCCAAGCCCGTCACGCCAAAACCAGCGCCGAAACCCGCACCCGCCAAGCCGGCTGCCAAGCCTCAACCCAAGCCTGTGCCCCCGCCCAAAGGCGCGATCGTCCTGTTCGACGGGAAGGACACGAGCGGGTGGACCAAGACGGACGGCAAGCCCTTCCCGTGGAAGGTCGAGGACGGGGCGATGGTGTGCGTGCCGCGCTCGGGCAGCATCCGAACCAAGCAGACGTTCGGCGACCACAAGCTGCATATCGAGTTCCGTGTCCCGTACATGCCCAAGGCGCTCGGTCAGGCCCGCGGCAACAGCGGCGTGTACATCCAAGGCCGCTACGAGATCCAGGTGCTTGACAGCTTCCTGATCAAGCAGCCCGGGAAGGGCGATTGCGCCGCGCTCTACAGCCTCATCGCCCCGAGCAAGAACGCTTGCGGGCGGCCCATGGAGTGGCAGACGTACGATATTACGTTTCGGGCGCCCAAGTTCGACAAGGACAAGAAGATGACCAAGAAAGGCCGGATCACCGTCGTGCAGAACGGCCAGACCGTCATCGACGACAAGGAGATTCCCGACACGACACCGGGCGGCATCGACCGCGACCCCACCAAGCCCGGGGCGCTGATGTTGCAGGATCACGGCAATACGGTGGCGTTCCGCAATGTCTGGGTGGTGCCGATTAAGTAAACGTCGACACGTCGACACGTCAAAACGTCGACACGTTGGGGGAGCGACGGGGGATGTGACGGTGACGGTGGGGCGGTGGTAGAATGGGCGGCATGAGGCGGCGTGTCGCTCATCTGCCGTTGCACGGGGGGCAGGCGCCGGCGTGGCTGTTCGGGCGGATGCATCGGCTGGCGGGGTCGATCGTCCAACTGATCGTGACCGACTACGGGTCGGCCGAGATGCTCACGCGTCTGGCCGACCCGTTTTGGTTTCAGGCGTTTGGCTGCGTGTTGGGGTTCGACTGGCACAGCAGCGGGCTGACGACGGTTACGTGCGGGGCGATGAAGGAGGCGTACAAGCGGCTGGGCGACGATCTGGGCATCCGCGTCGCCGGGGGCAAGGGCGGGGTCAGCCGCAAGACGCCCCAGGAGATCATGACCGTTGGCGACAAGACCGGCGTGGATGCCGACCGGTTGGTCTACGCTTCGAAGATGTCGGCCAAGGTGGACAGTGCGGCCGTCCAAGACGGCTACGAGCTGTACCACCACAACTTCTTCTTCGACGACCAGGGCCGGTGGTGCGTTGTTCAGCAGGGCATGTGTGATGCGAGCAGCTACGCGCGGCGCTATCACTGGCTGGAGACGGCCCTGCCGGAGGCATCTGAGGACCACGCTGTCCCACGGGAGCTACAGCGGGTTCAGTCATTTGTCTGCGAGCCACACAATGCCATCCTGGCCCAGGCGCTGACGGGTGAGCAGCTGATGCTCAACCTGGTGGCCGCCGAGTCGGCGGAGAGCCGGGCCGGCAGCGTCGAGGTCACGCGAATGCACCCCGATGCATTTCTCCGTGAGGCCGAGGCTGCCCCCTCCCTGTTTATGCCCGCCCACCACCCCGTACTGCCCAAGGACGTGAACCCGCGATGGCTGGCCCGGACCCTCAGGGGCGTCTACGAGGATCCGCCGGGGGATTTCGAGGGCCTGCTGGCCATGAAGGGGATTGGCGCCAAGACGGTCCGAAGCCTGGCCCTGATCGCCGAGCTGGTCTATGGCAAGACGGCGTCGCGACGCGACCCCGCGACCTTCAGTTTTGCGCACGGTGGCAAAGACGGATTCCCGTTTCCGGTTGATCGCGAGTTGTACGATCGGAATATCGAGCTGTTGGCGGGCGCCGTCCGCCGTGCCAAGGCCTCACCGACCGAGAAGGACGACGCACTCCGGAGACTGGCGCGATACGCCCAGTGACGCCGACAACCCGTGCGGCGCCAATGGCTGGCATTGGTTCGTCGTCCGTAGGTCCCCTACCCGTTGGGATGCACTCGGTTGAACCCCACGACCTGTTGCGTTTCCTCGGCTGCGTGTCCCTGAATCCTGGGGATGCGATGTCAAAAAAACACACCCGTTGGGTTATCGGAAGTCAAGCTCGCACGGCATGTTCTGCGCCCAGCCTTGACGGACGGGCGACAAGTATTGACATCCAGGGGTTGGCAGCGGGGGTTTTGCGGTGTATATTTGGAGTACTCAAATCCTGACGCTTTCTCGCCGGGAATCAGCCAACCGGACGTCGGAGGAGGGGTGCGATGCACGCGAAAGGAGTGCGCGTATGCTTTCCTACCCGGCGGCTCATGAAAGGGCCCTCCGTCGAGCCATCAGCACAGGTGAATTGGCTGAGATGAGCTTTATTCATTCTATTCAGGAGGCTGAGGGCACGTTTCCGTGTTTCGGCCGAATGGAGGAGCCGTGCGATAAGGTCACGTGCCGATGGTATGCGGAGTGTATGGCCCTGCTGGAAGTGCGAGCCGTTGCCGATGAGCCCCTCTTCGCGTGATAGGGGGCGGGGGCAGCGCAGGACCGCCGTGATGTGGCGGTGCGTTCTCGGGCGAGTATAATACACGTTCATGCGAAGCCGGATGAGCATCGCGTTGAACGTGATTGTGCCAGGAACGGGCCTGGTTCTGGCCAGACGCGAGCGCAGTGGTACGGCGCTCGCGTTTCTGTTTTGCGCGTTCGGGCTGGTGGCCCTGATGGGGGGATGGATCACCCCAGCGAGCATCCCGCGTTCGATGACGTTTCTGGCGGCTGCGGGGGCGGTGTCGATGTGGCTGGCGGCCCAGGGTGTGCTGTGGTCGCGGTTATCGGCACTGAATAGTGCCGATTTCGACGATCAGAAGGCCACGCTGGTTCAGCTTGCCTCCGAGGCGATGGGGGATGGGATCTACGTCAACGCCCGGCTGGCGCTGGAATCGGCGCTGGCGCTCGACGACGAAGACGTGGTCGTCAACGCCCTCTGGGCGAGGTTGATGACGCTGATGGGGCGGTTCGGCGAGGCACGGCGGGCCTGGGGACGGGTCGAGCAGCTGGACCAGGAGGGGACGTACCGACGCGAGGCGTCGGAGGCCTTGCGACAGTTGCCTGCGGGGAAGTGACAGCCGAGGTCACCGCGCACGGTAATTTCTGCTCAGGTCTTGATTTGTTGCCGATAGACGATATGGCAAACGGGACGCCTCCGGGCGGGTGATCCCCATGGACTTCGGGCAACGCCGCAGTCCGGTGCGCGCCCCGGTCGTCTTGACGCGAGGGGGTCGGCGCGCCCTCCGAAAGAGGGACGCCGGTCCGGCCGGTCCGCTGTCGGGTCCGATCCACGAGTTGCTGCGGGGGATTTGATGGTGGTCGGGGGCTGTGCTAGAATTGGGTACAGACGTAGACCGAGCGGACGCAAGCCACGGGCATCTAACCTGCTGACCGCCCTTGGGGCCGGCCGGGGAGTCTTGACTGACTGGTCCTTCGACGCTCGGGAGCGCCCTTCGCCGCGGGTGGAAGCCCTTTTTATTCGTGGGTGTGGAGATGGTGGGGCGCTTCGTCTGGCATCTAACGGGTGGCAATGGTTGAGGCACCGGGTGCCGGGGGGCACGAGGCTCACAGGGGAATCCGATGTTTGAACGCTTTACAGATCGCGCGCGCAAAGTGATGGCGCTTGCGCACCAGGAAGCCCAACGGTTCAATCACGAATACATCGGCACGGAGCACATCCTTCTGGGCCTGGTCAAGGAGGGATCGGGCGTAGGGGCGAACGTGCTGAGGAACCTCAACGTTGAGCTCCGCAACGTCCGACTCGAGGTCGAGAAGCTCGTCAAGAGCGGCCCCGAGATGGTCACGATGGGCAAGCTGCCGCAGACGCCTCGGGCCAAGAAGGTCATCGAGTACGCCATCGAAGAGGCCCGCAACCTGAACCACAACTACGTCGGCACCGAGCACCTCTTGTTGGGGTTGCTTCGGGAGCGCGACGGCGTGGCGGCCCAGGTGTTGATGAACCTGGGGCTGAAGCTCGACGAGGTCCGCGAGGAGGTGCTCAACCTGCTCGGCGCGGGGATGGAGAACGAGGAGGCCCCACCCTCTTCGGCGATGCCCGAGGCCAAGAAGGGCAAGAGCAAGACCCCCGCGCTGGACAGCTTCGGGCGGGACCTGACCGAACTGGCCCGCGAGGGCAAGCTCGATCCGGTGATCGGCCGCCAGGACGAGATGGAGCGGGTGGTGCAGGTGCTCTGCCGCCGGACGAAGAACAACCCGGTGTTGCTCGGCGAGGCCGGCGTGGGCAAGACGGCCATCGTCGAGGGGCTGGCCCAGAAGATCGTCAACAACGACATCCCCGAGCTGTTGGCCGACCGTCGGATCGTCGTGCTCGACCTGGCGATGATGGTGGCGGGCACGAAGTACCGGGGACAGTTCGAGGAGCGGATCAAGGCGGTGATGAACGAGGTCCGTCGGGCCAAGATGGTGATCCTCTTCATCGACGAGCTGCACACGCTCGTGGGTGCCGGTGGGGCCGAAGGCGCCATCGACGCGAGCAACGTCCTGAAGCCCGCCCTCAGCCGCGGTGAGATCCAGTGCATCGGCGCGACCACGCTTGACGAGTACCGCAAGTACATCGAGAAGGACGGTGCGTTGGACCGGCGGTTCCAGCAGATCATCGTCGACGCGCCGACGCGCGATGAGACGCTGGCCATTCTGCAGGGCCTGCGTGACAAGTACGAGGCGCACCACCGCGTGCAGTTCACCGATGAGGCGCTGAGGCAGTCGGTCGAGCTCTCGGGTCGGTACATCACGGGTCGGTGCCAGCCGGATAAGGCCATCGACGTGATCGACGAGTCCGGCGCCCGCGTCCGCCTTCGCACCATGACCAAGCCGCCGAACCTGACCGAGATCGAGAACGATTTCGAGCGGTTGATGATGGAGAAGGACGAGGCCGTCAAGAACGCGGACTACGAGCGGGCGGCCGAGCTCCGCGACAAGGCCGAGTCCCTCAAGCTCCGCAAGCAGCAGATCCAGGAGGAGTGGCGGGACAAGACCAAGGAGGTGGACGGCGTCGTCGACGAGGAAGTGATCGCCGAGGTCGTCAGCAAGATGACGGGCGTGCCGCTGACGCGTCTGGAGAAGGAAGAGGCGCAACGGCTGCTGGAGCTGGAGACCGAGCTGCACAAGACGGTCGTCAGCCAGGACGAGGCGATACGCGCCGTGGCCCGTTCGGTCCGGCGGAGCCGCAGTGGTCTGAAGGATCCGAACCGCCCGATGGGGTCGTTCATCTTCATCGGTCCGAGCGGCGTGGGCAAGACGCTGCTGGCCAAGACGCTGGCGGTCTTCATGTTCGGCGACGAAGAGGCGCTGGTGCAGATCGACATGTCGGAGTACATGGAGAAGCACAACGTCAGCCGTCTGATCGGCGCGCCCCCGGGCTACGTCGGGTACGAGGAAGGCGGCCAGCTGACCGAGCGGATCCGCCGCCGGCCCTATGCGGTCGTGCTGCTCGACGAGATCGAGAAGGCGCATCCGGACTGCTTCAACATGCTGCTGCAGATCATGGAGGAGGGCCGGCTGACCGACTCGTTCGGGCGGAACGTCGATTTCAAGAACACCATTCTGATCATGACGAGCAACATCGGGGCCGACAAGATCACCCATCAAGCCACGTTCGGGTTCGAGAAGCGCAGCGAGGACGTCAGCTACCAGAACATGAAGGAGATGCTCAATACCGAGGTGGAGCGTCACTTCAGGCCTGAGTTCCTCAACCGCGTGGACGACACCGTGGTCTTCCACAAGCTGACGCACGAGGACCTGGTTCGGATCATCGATCTGGAGGTCGGCAAGGTGACGGCTCGGCTGAAGGAGCATGGCCTGGCGCTGGAGCTGACGGCCGAGGCCCGGGAGTACCTGATCGAGAAGGGGACGGACGAGAAGTTCGGTGCCCGGCCGTTGCGGCGGGCGATCGAGAACTACGTCGAGGACCCGCTGAGCGAAAACATCCTCCGCGGCCACTACCGCGGCAAGGACAAGATCATCGTGAACGTCGTGGGTGAGGACGAGGACAGTCGGAAGCTGAGCTTCGAGGCCTTGCTCACCGAAGACGGTGAAGAGGCGACCGCCGTCGGCGCAGGCGCCGACGTGGCCGAGGGGACGTGACACCTCCGAGGGCGCCGCGGACGCACCGCGTCGCCGTCTGTTTGACAACCTTTTTGCTGTAGGCCGCAGGCCATTGGCGGGCTCGATGGTCTGCGGTTTTGTTGTGCGCCGGGCGCAAGCGGGTGCCCCATCCTTTTCGAGTAGCCGCGGGACGCGGCGATTGAAAAGGGTGGGGGACGGAATGGACTGCGAATCGGTCCTCGCAGCGGTATTCCGTCCCCCATTCTTCGCTCCCCTTCGCGTTCCGCGAGAGGGAGCGAAGGATGGGGCACCCCTTTGATGGCCTGCCAGTTCTGTTACGTGCGCCGGCGCGCCCGTGTTCCTCCGAATAGCTTGACACGTTGCGCGATTCCGGCAGACTGATGGCTTCCTGTGACCGAATCCGAGGGAGGACCTGCATGTCGCCCGACCGACTGACGGAAATGCGTGATGAGTTCGAGAAGGTCTCGCGGATCCTGGCCGACACGCCCGCCATCGACAAGGACAAGCAGGCGCCGCTGGCGGAGTATCAGCGTCGTCAGCGGGCCGTCAACGACGCCCTGGCCGCTCAGGGCTTCCGCGCGGGATTCGTCTTCAGCGACGAGCACTACAACGGCGACGTGCCCTATCTAGGCGGCAACACGAACATCAGTATCGAGCAGGTGGCCGGGGTGATCGGGCCGAGCGGGTTCCACATCGTGGCGGGGCTCGAGGGGGGCTACATCGCCGATCAGCTGGCCCCCCGGGCCGGTGCGGCGGTTCACAAGGCCGAGCTGCTCCAGCTCGCCGACGAGAAGTACCCCATCGAGGCCGAGCGGATCGAGGACGTCATCGAGGCCGCCGCCGAGGGCAAGGTCGACCGCATCGCCCTGCTCACGCCGCGTCAGGTCATTCCCGACGGGGTGGTGGCGTATCTCAATGGGTTGTTCGGTGCGGAAAACGTCGTCGACCTGCAGGAGGCGTACTACCGCATCAAGTACGAGAAGTCGGACGTCGAGATGGACCTGATCCGCGACGCGAACGTCGTCGCCGACGCGATGGTCCGGGCGATGCTGGCCGTCCTGAAGCCGGGGATGCTCGAGACACAGGTGGCCGGCTGGGCGTACCTGGTGGCCAAGGAGCTGGGCAGCGAGGAGATGGGCTGGGACGTGATGGTCGGGGCCAACATCGCCAACCGGACGCTGATCGGCAAGGCGCTGAACCGGCCCATCCACGAAGGCGACTACGTGCACCTCGGCGTCGCCCCCAAGCGCGACGGGTTGAACAGCTGTCTGCGGCGGAGCGTCATCGCCGTCGATTCGCCCGATCAGGTCACCGAAGATCAGCGATACTGGTCGCGCCTCGTCGAGGAGGCCTACCAGGTCGGCTACGACGCGTACGTCGACGTGGCCGCCAACAACGAGCCCGCGTACCTGCAGGAGCACGCGTTGGTCGATTTCTTCGCCTCGCGGAGCGACGCGGTCGGCAAGCGGATCGGCCGGCAGATCGACCTGGCCAACCAGAAGCCCTACACCGGCACGCACAACGCCGGCTACACGGAGTGCCAGGAGTTCTTCGGCGCCATCACGCTTGAATCCGACGAGCCGCTGGGGCGC
>CAYMLO010000218.1:0-12189 GCA_964390905.1 uncultured Planctomycetales bacterium
TTCCTGGACAACGTCATCGATGCCAACCGGTACCCGCTCGAGCAGATCGATTCGATGTGCAAGCGGAACCGCAAGATCGGGCTGGGCGTGATGGGGTTCGCCGACGCCCTGTTTCAGCTCTCCGTCGGCTACAACACCGACGAGGGCGTCGCCTGGGCCGAGCGGTTCATGGAGTTCGTCAACGAAGAGGCGCACAACGCCTCCGAGCAACTGGCACATGAACGAGGGTCTTTCCCCAACTGGCAGGCGAGCACGTGGGAAACGGAGCATCGCCGCCCCATGCGCAACGCCGCCTGCACGACGGTGGCACCGACGGGAACGATCAGCATCATCGCCGACTGCTCCGGGGGGATCGAGCCGCTGTTTGCCCTGGTCTTCTACCGCAACGTCCTTCGGGGCAAGAACGAGGCCCAGGGGCCTTTGCTGCAGGTCAACGCCTACTTCCGCAAGGTGCTGGAAGAGCGAGGCATCTATAGCGAGGGTATGATGGAGCACGTCGCCACGGATGGCACCCTCGCTCATATCGACGACGTGCCCGAAGACCTGCGGAAGGTCTTCGTATGTGCCCATGACGTCTCGCCTGCCTGGCATATCAGGATGCAGGCCGCCTTCCAGCGGCACTGCGATGCATCGATCAGCAAGACCATCAACTTCCCCAACGACGCGAAGGCCGAGGACGTGGATCAGCTCTACCGAATGGCCTTCGAGTTGGAATGCAAGGGGGTCACGGTCTATCGAGACGGTTGCCGCGATGCGCAGCCGATGGCCTTGAAGAAGAATGATGAAGCGCATTGCAACGGCAACCATCGCGTCGGGAGCGCCCAGGAGGATGCGGAGGTCGCGCCGCAGCAAGTGGATCTCGAACCCCGCCAATTACCAGAGATCGTCAGCGGCCTCCGCATCCGACAAATGACGCCATTCGGCAACATCCACGTCAAGATCACCGTGGACCCCCGGACGGGCCAGGAGCTTGAGGTCTTCGCCCAGCTTGGGAAGGGCGGGGATGTTGCCGCCAGCGATCTGGAGGCCATCTGCCGGATGATCAGCCTGTGGCTGCGGGCGGGGGGCTCGCTGACCCACGTGATCAAGCAGCTCAAGGGCATCGGGTCGAGTCTGCAGATCCCCACGAAGGACGGCCGGATCATGAGCCTCGGCGACGGCTTGGCGCGGGCGCTGAGGAAGTATCAACGCGCCAAGGAGGTCTTCGGGCTCGAAGACTTGCTCCTGGGACGGGCGGACCTGAGCGAACTGGACAACCCCGGACCGCCCCCCAAGATCTCGAACCCCCCGGCCACGTCGAAGGACGACCGCGGGAATGGCAATGGGGGCAACGGGAACGGGGGTGCGAAGCGGGGCGGGAACGGAAAAGGTCAAAGTCTAAAACGACGGTCGGAATCCGAGGAAATGGCACCGGCCACGGGAGTGCGCCACGGCCGGTTGTCGGCGGGCCTGCTTGCGGAGCCTTCCTCCGCAAGCCAGCCCCCGACGGCTCGCACGGCGTTCAAGGTCAAGTGCCCTGAGTGCAATGCGGAGCTCACCTACAGCGAGGGATGTGTGACTTGCCAGGGCTGTGGGTGGGCGAGATGCTAGGCAATGCTTGCCGAAAATGTCTGGCGGGAATGCTGGAATTGGCAAGAAAAGGCCGGATTTTTGTTGCCGCGGCGACAAATCATGCTAGAATATCTAACGGAAACATAGCGGTGTGTCGATAAGGTGCGTAGCGACGATTCATCCGGAGGTTGATTCGCCCCCTGCGCACAAAGGCGCAGGTATACTACAACGGCTTCTTTCCCCTCCGGAAAGCACCGGGACCGCCCTTGAGGCACCTGGTGCTTTCTTTTTGTAGATGCAGTCTGGGTGGGCTTCCGCTGCAGCCCAAACACGGTTGGGGTTGAAGGGAAAAACACGTTCTTCTCGGGCGGCTGGGCTACACGGACCTCGAAGGGTCAGGCCCGCTCGGAGAACAGGCCCGCTCAGAGAACACCGCCTGTGCGGCCGCCAACCCGGCGCCGAGCTTGACGCCGTGTCCCATGTCGGCCAGGACCAACTCGAGGGCACCGATGGCGCCCAGCGTGTCGGCGACGTCAACGTATCCCATGTGGGAGATGCGGATGACCTTGCCCTTCAACTCCCCCTGGCCGCCCGCAAGATGGACGCCATATCGTTGTTTCAGAGCGGTGCGGAGGGCCGGCTCGTCGATCCCATCCGGAACACACAAAGCCGACACCGAGTCCGACGGATCTGTCGCGAAGACCTTCAAGCCCATCGCCTCGGCGGCCGCCCGCGTCGCCCGCGCCAGCAACGCCGTGCGCGCCCACACTCCCTCGATGGTTTCCTCTCGGATCATCCGCAGCGTCACCGCCAGACCATGGATCAGCGCATTGTTGGGCGTGTAGGGCGTGTCGTCATCGGCGAGTGACTTGCGGTAGGCCTTCGGGCACAGATAAAACGATCCGGACGCAAACGACTCGGCCCGCTGCCAGGCTCGCCCGCTGACCGCCAGGAAGCCCAGCCCCGGCGGGAGCATCAACGCCTTCTGACTTCCGGTGACAACCACGTCCAAACCCCATGCGTCCGTCTTGACGGGCAAGGCGCCGACGCTGGTGATCCCGTCGACGAGCAGCAGAACGTCTTGCTCCCGCTCGCGGACGACGCGGGCGATGCCCTCCAGATCGCTGACGGCTGCGGTGCTCGTCTCGCTGTGGGTGATGATCACGGCTGCGATGGATGGATCTTCGGTCAGGAATTGCTGGACGACGTCGGGCTTGGCGCCGTGGCCCCACTCCAGGTCGTAGTTGACGTGGTCGATGCCGTGCGCTTCGCAGACCTGGGCCCATCGCTCGCCGAACTTCCCGCCTCGCGCCACCAGGACCCGTCTGTCGGGTGGACAAACGCCCACGATGCCGGCCTCCATGGCCGCCGTCCCGGAGCCCGTAACCGTCAAGACCGTGCCCGTCGTCCGGAAGACATACTGCAGGTCCTCCGTGACCTGTCTAAAGACCGCCCGAAACTCGGCCGTGCGATGGTGCTCGACGGGCCGGGCCATCGCCAACAGGGCCTCCGGCGGCACCGACGTCGGCCCAGGGGTCAGGAGCCGCAGCTTGTTCATGGTCAACAGCTCCACCATGTGATCGGGTCCCCTACAGCTTCAGCCGTGGGAAACGCCCATCGGTGAGGAATCCGTGCGCCCCATTGCTTCAGCGGTGGGGCCCCCGCTGGTCCGGCCGTCGGACGGGAGTCACTGGCCCGTTATTCGACGACCGCTTGGGGATTGTATCGACGCGGGCAACGACCGACAAGAATCGGCTGATCTGCGCACGTCGGCGCCGTGGGTCGGTGAATCAGGAGGCCGGTCTGCTTTTGGAAGGGCGCCCTGCTTGCTCCTGACGCGCGAGGATGGAATAAAGCCGCGACCGCGAGATGGCCAGTGCCCTGGCGGCATTCGTCTTGTCACCGCCCGTTACCCGCAAGGCCGCCATCACCGCCTGCCACTCGGCCTGCCGCAACGTCATCACACGTTGGCTCGTCGGCGGATAGGCCGGCTCTGTCAGGCACACCCCGAGGCCGCCTTCCGTCAGGATCGGTTCGGGGAAGTCTTCCGGCGTCAACACGTCCCGGTCGCAGGTCACCAGGGCGTACTCGACCGCGTTGGCGAGCTCCCTGACGTTGCCTCGCCACCATTCGTCCTCGAGCCAGCGGCGCGCCCGGTCAGACAACCGCCTGTGGGGTTCCTCGTAGATGGCCGACTGTAGGTCCAGGAAATACTCCGCCAGCGGGACGATGTCTCCGCGGCGCTCTCGCAACGGCGGAACCTCCAAGCGGAAGCTGGTCAATCGATAGAACAGGTCCTCGCGGAACTGCGCGGCGCGGACCAACGCAGGCAGATCCCGGTTGGAAGCGGCCAGGATCCGGACGTTCACGGGAATGGGTTCGGTCTGCCCGACGGGGATGACGCTGCGTTCCTGCAGAACGCGGAGCAGCCGCGTCTGCAGCGACAGCGGCATATCGCCTACCTCGTCGAGGAAGAGTGTGCCGCCATGAGCGGCCCGCACGTAGCCGGGCCTGTCCCCCTCGGCCCCCGTGAACGCACCGCGGATGTGGCCGAACAGCTGGCTCTCGATCAACGTTTCGGAGAAGCTGGAACAGTCAACAGCGATGAAGGGTCCGTCGGCGCGCGGAGAACGGTTGTGGATCTCCTGCGCCACGCGCTCCTTGCCCACCCCTGACTCCCCCGCGATCAAGACCGTCGTGTGCCGAGCCGCCAACGCGTCGATCTGCATCGCCAGGACCTTGCTGACCGGATCGACGCACACGAATCTTGATACCGGGGACGCCCGGTCTGGGGAGGCCGGTGGCTCGAGCGGCGTACCTCGAGCTGGACCGCCGCCATCGGCCTGCTGGAAGCCCATCGGTGCCCCGTGCATGATCTCCTCCCGCCTACGCGGGTGACAAGACCATCAGTCGGGTCGGCTCCGTCCAACCGGTTATCAGAGGGTGAATCTCCAACTCCCCCTAGAGGGTTCCTCCACGCCCTCTCTAGGCCTACAGAACGATCAGACCGGATCATCTATTGCGTGCTGTCCCCCGTGAGGGCCTCCTCAGACAGACAGCCAATCCGTCGAACCAGCCTTTCGCTCTAGGCCCATAACTATCCTACGCAATCTGGCAGGGCCCGGTCAACCCTCGCTGGGCCGATCCATTCGCTTTTCCCGGGGCGCAGCCGTAACATCATGCTTTTCAATAGCTTGAGAAGTGCCGCCCCGTCGGCCAGCCTGGCTCGATCGACGAAAAACCGGCCCCAGCCTCGCCGGACACTTGTACACGTCGATGACTGGACGGACCCCAGGAAACCCCGACGCGTGTTACGATCATCAGCGACGTGATACGTTCCGGCGTCGCCGTCTCGCTGCCACCACGCCCATCAAGAGCAGCCCGCCAGCCCAGAATGGCGCCATGCCGCCGCCGCCGCACTTGAAGGCGGCCGTCACCTCGCGGTCAGCGTTCATCACGATGGTCGTCGACGCGTTGGCGTCGAGGACGGCGTGGTTGGCATCTCCGGGATAGTTCGGGTCATAGATCACCCAATGCCTGAAGGCCTTGCCTTCGTTGGGCGTCGCCGTCAGCGTCACGTTCGCGTCGGCCGGGTAGGTCGGTGAGTTCGGGTCGTTCGGCTCGGGATCGAACGTCACCGACCCCCAAGCTGCGTTGATGACCTCCAGCGTCAGCGTGTGGGTGGTCGGCTCGCCCACGATGGCCGCGGCGGTGGCGTACCAGCCCAGCGCGATCCGCTGTTGGCCGGCCGTGTTGAGATGCCCGCCGTCGCTGGTGTAGCCGCTGTACAGTTTCTGATACGTCCCGCCGCTGTAGCTGAAGGTGTACGCCACGCCGTTGGGGTCGTGGGCCTCCATGTCGGCGATGTCGAACAGGAGCTTGCCGTTGCTGATGCAGTGGGCGCGGACGGCGTCGTTGTAGTTGTTGCGCTTCACGTTGTTGTAGTCCTCGCTGGTCATCAGCGGCATGGTGATGTACACGAAGACCGTGTTGGGATAGGACGCCTCCAGGGCGGTCATGATGCTGATGTAGTCGTTGGGGTCGGCGTTCTGGTCGATGTAGCAGAACTTGTCCATGGCCATGTCGACGTCCGGATCGTGCCAGCCGGAGACGCGGACGGAGTTGTCGAAGATCGTGAGCTTGTCCTGCCAGCCCGGATTGCCGCGGCTGCAGTCGTAGATCGTTCCGTTCACCGTCGGGTCGGGCGGGTCATAGGCCCGAAGTTGGCTGCTGTTGTAGCTGACGGCGGTCCGGGTCAGCTGATAGCGGTTCGGGTCGGCCGAATGCAGCGACGTCATCCCGGTGACCATGTTCGACCCCACCGAGGCGTGCGAGAAGAACCACTTCTGCTGCCCGATGGCGTCCATCGTCGCTTGCGGCAGCGACGCGACGTCGTCGACATCGTCATGGTCGACGATCTGTCCCGTCGCCACGGTCCGGCACATCCCCAACCCGATCACCACACACACCGCCGCGCGCACCATACCTGACACCTCCGCGAGCCCGTTGAAACAGATCACATCCGCTCGCCCACCGCGGTGGTGGACCTTCCGTATCCGTCGCTCAGTCAAGGGAGCCGCCTCTCTCCCGGCTCCACCCTTCACCATTATACAATGCCCGGGGGTGTCGCGCTCACCGCCGCCGCCGGACGGCGGCGACGAGCATCAGCACCAGGCCGATGGGGATGGCTGCCTCCACGGCGCCCGCGGCGCAGGGGGGCTTGCGGTGTGTCCATTCGTCTGCGCCCATGTCGACGAACGGACCCATCCGTCGCGGCTCACCGTCGATGTCCGTCTGGGCGGCATAGTCGGCGTCCGGATCGCCGGCGTTCCGGCAGGGCGACGCCCCCGTCAGATGATAGGCCTGCTGCGGCACGGCGTTCGGATCATAGAACAACGGATCCGCGTCGATGTTCCCCTCGCCCCAGATCAGTTCGCATCCTGGATACACGAAGACCGCGTTCGGCCCCCCTTGCACGTCGGAGTACTCAACTGTGACGGCTGAGTCGAACAAGTAGATGGCGATCTGTGGCGCGTTCGGCGCGGTGTTGCCCCAAACGATGCAGTTTCTCAGCGTCGGATCGGCCCAGTCATATGTGTAGACGCCCCCGCCCGCGTTCTCAGCCGAGTTCCCGGCGATCGTGCAATTGGTGAACATGAACGCAGACTTGTCATGGCCCACGCCCCCTCCGGCCGAGGCCGAATTCCCGCTGATCACGCAACTCGTGACCGTTGGGCGGCTGAGCCCCCAGGAGGCGATTCCCCCGCCGTAGCCCCCAGCCGTGTTCCCGGAAATCGTGCAGTTCAGGACGGTGATGTCGCTCCCGTGGTCGTAACAGTCGATGCCCCCGCCGAAGCCATCGGCTGAATTCCCCGTGATGAGGCAGTTCCTGATCGTCGGCGTGGCCCAGCCGCACAGGATACCAGCGCCCGACCAACCGACGCCGTTGCTGATCGTGAATCCATCGACGACGGCATCGGGGCCCTCGCCGCTCTGAAAGTGGAAACCCCGCCCGAGCCCCTCACAGTCGATGACGCAGTCGTCGGGGCCTCTCTCGCTGCGCAATGTGATGGCCTTCCCGCCGAAATCGAGATCACGATTGCCTGGCCCATCGTGCGTGCCGTCTGCCACCAGGACGAGTTCGTACTCCTCGGCGTCGTCGATCGCCGCCTGGATCGTCGGATACTCAGATGGGACACGGAGCATCTCCCTGACGTGTAGCTGCACCCGAACCGCGCGAGGGCTGTTGACGGCGCTCGCGTCGACCACCTGTACCAGACACGCATAGTCACCCACCGCCAGCCCACAGGGGTCCGCGGCCAGAGTCGCACCGCCCAGCGGTGACGGGGACTCACCCGACAGGGGGAACACTTCCAGCCATGCACAGTCCTCATTGATCGTCCAGGCCAGTGTGCCCGTGCCTCCGTTGAGGATCGATAGGCCCTTGGCATCCGGCTCCGGCCCGCCGACGTGGGCGAACAAGTTGAGGACGTCCGCGTTGACCAGGACGGATGGTCCCCCGCCGGTGCGCTCGTAGGCGCCCATGTCAGCCACGGCGCTGCCGTTTCCATCGCCATCCGCGGCCCGGGGGAGCCCATCCTTGTCTGTGGCCGGGAGCCCGCCGGGCGGCGTGTTCGTCCCGGCATCGATACAGGGGGAGTTCGGGGCGAGATGGCAATCGTGTGGGAGCGGCACGAACCCCGGTTCGACGTCGATGTTGCCCTCGCCCGGCCAACCGCCGCGGATGTCGCTGTACGTGACGGTTGGATACCCGTCGATCTCCCTCGACCCGCGTCTCTTCGACCACACGATGCTGTTGGTGATCGTCATCTCAGCGAGGCAACTGATGCCCATTCCTTGCCCGTTCCTGGCGCCGTTGTACCAGATCGTGCAGTTGGTGATCGTTACCCCCCCGGACGCCCAGATGCCTCCGCCTCCGAACCCCATCCAGCTGTCAACCGTGGTCACTGAGTTCTCGCAGATAGCGCAGTTCTCAATGGTAGAGCTGTCACTAACGGAGATCCCCCCACCGCCGAACTCCGCTGAATTGTGCGCGATTCTGCAGCCAATGATCGTCGCCCCCCCCTCGCAGGAGATTCCCCCACCTAGACTGGCGCGACACCGAGTGACCACAGAGTTGATGATGCACGGACTTGCGTCTTCCAGACATCGCATGCCCCCCCCATAGAGCTCGAGATCGCTGCCAGGCGCGTAACCATTGGTCACCGTCAAGCCAGCGACCACCGAATTCGCGTCCTCCCCGCTGTGGAAGTGGAACCCCCGGTGCGGGTCTTCCTCGGTGCCCTGGCAGTCGATGACGGTGGCGGCGACGAGGGTGGGGTCGTTGGGGTCGGTGCTTCGGACGGTGATGGCCCGGCCGGCGTAGTCCAGGTCGCGGTTGCCCTCGCCCCGGTACGTGCCCGGGGCGATGACGACCTCGTCGCCATCCTCGCTCGCGTCGATGGCCGACTGGATCGTCGGGTAAGCACTCGGCACGTGTCGCTCGACCGCTGCGGCGGATGAACTGATCAGCAGCCCTGCGATCGCAATCCGCACCGCAAGCCGGGCTGTACCGTCTATTCGGCTCAGCTTCATGATTTCGCCTCTTAGTCCCCCCGCCCTATAAGAACCACAAGGGCACTTTCCGTTGTGTAGTATAGCAGGTTCTGGGCGAGATTTGCCACGGCTGCGGCCGGGGGCTTCAGGCTCCAGACTTCAGGCCTCAGGCCCAGAGCCCGGGACCCCTGTTCCGCCGTGGCATGGGTGTCTTGCCCATGGATCTTCACGGGCGAGACGCCCGTGCGACGTTGCCCGGAACCCCGAACCCGGAACCCGGAACCCGACCCTCGCCTACCTCCGCCGGCGCCGGGCGTACAAGGCGAGGCCGACCAGCATCAGGAAGATCGGCAACAGCGGCGCTGCCGTGCCGCTGCCGCACTTGAAGACGGCCACGACGTGCTGGTCGGCGTTCATGGCGAGGGCGAGCGTGTGGTTGGCGTCGACGGCGACGTAGTTGGCGTCACCCGGATGGTTGGGGTCGTAGACCTCCCACTGCTTGAAGGCCTTGCCGTCGATGGGCGTGGCCGTCAGCGTGATGGCCTGGTTCGGTTCGTAGAGGGGCTGGTTCGGATCGACGTCGACGGATCCCCACGAGCCGTTGACCACCTCGAGCGTCAGACTTCGTCGCGTGTCCAGGTCGGCCCATTCCAACTCGACGCGGGCGGTGTATCCGGGGTCCAGCCGGCCGTTGAACCACAACGTCATGTCAGATCGGTCACGATAGGCGACGCTCATCTTGTGCAGGCCCGAGGTGCCCATCACGCTCCAGTGGCCGTCGAGCGTGGCGGTTTCGTTGGCGTCTTCGAGGTCCTGGTAATAGTTGGCCATGAACTCGCCGCCCGAGGGCGTGTACGTGCCGTCGGTCTCGCTGTTGGTGGTGATCAGGACGTCCCCGCCGAAGTAGGACGCGTGCGGCTTGCGGAGCTTGTAGAAGGTGGGGGTGGGCGTGCGTCGACAGGTGATGACGGCCCCGTGGGCTTGGGGGACGTAGTAGTTGATGAAGCTGCCCGTGCCGGCGTTGTAGTTCTGGAGCTCGGCGAAGACCTCATCGGCGTGACCGGCGAGGTTCGGGTCGGTCACCAGGGCCAGGGCGTACCTCGCCGCGACGGACCGCGCCAACCACGGCGTGATGGGCGAGCCGCTGCCGGAGCCGTAGTCGTGCAGCGACGCCTGCGTGCCGAACTCGTTGACGGCCGTGATGACGGTCACGTATCCGGGCCAGCCGAGGTTGGCCCAGGCCGGCGACCCGTCCGTCGGCAGCCAGACGCACAGGACGTGGTGGTTCGCCATCGCTACGGGCGTGCTGAAGTCCAGCCGCCGCGTGCTGAGCGTCTGGATCGGGCTGGCCACGAGATGTCCCCAGCACGAATGGCTGCGGCAGAGGACGTCCATGTACCCCAGATCGCTGAAGAGGTTCATGACCTTCAGGTCGATCTTGTCGATGCCGGCGGCCGGCTCGAGGACGGCGAGCGCGGCGACCATCCCGTCCAGCTCATCCTCGATCTCGTCGGGTTTCCAGACGGTGTTGTTGGCGACGGTGAGTCGGGCCAGGGCGTACAAGGAGCCGATGTAGTCCTTAAACTGGTCGACGCCGTCGGCGATCTCGTCGTGCATCAGCGAGGCGTGGGCGTAGCCCATGTCATAAGGGCTCCCCCAGACGCGCAGGACGGTGTAGCCCTTTCCGCTGCTGATCTGCTGGTCGAGGATCTCCCCGTTGACGCCGAGCAGCGTCGCGGGGCAGGCCGTCAGCAGAGCCACTGCCAAGACCCATGCGGCACGTAAGGACGGCGCGATTCTGGATCGACTTGCAGACTGACGCATCGACAAGACCCTCCTGTCCCGGCCCCGTCAGGGCTTGCGGCTCGCGGGGGCCGGCTCGTGTGGAGATGACGACCTGTGACGTGATCGACGACGGTGGGGTGATCCCCCGGACCCCGTCACGCGATTCCCCTTTCTTGTGCGACTTCGACCTCATCCGTTCGCTGTCGGCCAAGCCGGTCGCTCGTTACGTCGTGGCGGTCCGCGAGCCGTGTCGAGGTCGGCGCTCGGGCGGCGGCCCGCTGCCGATCCGCCCGAAGATCATCCTGCCGGCCGACGTCTGCAGGACGCTGGTCACGCTGATGTTCAGGCTCTGGCCGATCTTGTCCCGGGCCTGCTCGACGACGACCATCGTACCGTCCTCGAGGTAGCCCACCCCCTGTCCGACCTCTTCTCCGGGCTTGATGATCTTGACGTCCATCGTCTCGCCCGGCAGGACGACGGGCTTGAGGGCGTTGGCCAGGTCGTTGATGTTGATGACGTCCACGCCGTGAAGCTGGGCGACCTTGTTGAGGTTGTAGTCCGTGGTGATGACCCGCCCGTTGAGATCGTGGGCCAGCTGCACGAGCTGGCTGTCGACCGGTTCCTTCTCGGTGCCCCTGGGCGGGGGGTTGTTGGAGATCTGGATGTCAATCTTGGGGTTGGTCTGCAGCGTGTTGAGCATGTCGAGTCCGCGGCGGCCGCGGTTGCGCTTGAGCCGATCGTTGCTGTCGGCGATGCCCTGCAACTCCTTGAGGACGAACTTGGGCACAAGCAGCTCCGATTCCAGGATCCGCGTCTCGCACACGTCGGCGATCCGCGCGTCGATGATGGCCGACGTGTCCAGAAGGATGGGCCGGCCCCCTTTCATCTCCTTGCTGAACTGGACGTAGGGAATCACCAGGCGGACGTCGTCCTTGGTCTGGAGGACGAAGCTGATCGACAGGTAGCAGACGTAGACGCCGAGCAGCAACTTCAGGACGTTGTGGAAGGGACTGCCCTCCCACGTCGGCTTGTAGGTCTGGAACAGCAGGTCCAAAATCAGGCTCAGGCCGTACGAGAACAGCAGCCCGGCCGCCAGTCCGAAGACCAGGGCCCCGACGGCCCGAAGCGACTTCTCCGCCGTCAGCAGGTCCAGGGCCACCAGGGCGATCCCCAGGCCGATCGCGCCGAGCCACAGCGTGATAACGGCCACTTCCGGACCTCTTGGGTCGTACACGGACTCCTCGCCGTAGTAGCTGGTGACCACCACGCCGACCAGCCCGAGGAAGAAAACGCGCAGCAGTAAGAGCAACATCGCCGCGACTCCTGAATGATGAGACTTATGATCGGGCCCGCTTTCGTATGACGGATGCGCGGGCGCGGGCTGAATCCCTCCCAGACATCGTCGTCCGGCAAGGTATCTTGGGAGGCGTCGTCCCGCCGGTGACAGTCAGACGCCCACTCTATCGAATATACCACAGGCCACGAACCCCGCCAACGCACGAGGGCGCTGCTCAGTAGACGCTTGCGTTCGTCGGGGGTCTGATTGCACCCCTCCAGATGGTTGAGGCCGGCGGCGGCAGGTTGCTTCTGTGAGCGAGCGATCCCGACCGGATATGCAAGCGAGGCCGCGTCTCGGCAAGAGACGCGGCCTCGCGGGTACGACTTGGTGAGCTTCTTAGAGACTTCGTTGCAGCCTCCAGTCAGCGTCTGACTACCGTCGACGACGCAGCCAGGCACCGGCACCGGCCAGACCCAAAGCGGTGAAGCCGCCCAGGGCCGGATCGGGCACCACGTGGG
>CAYMLO010000219.1:0-12134 GCA_964390905.1 uncultured Planctomycetales bacterium
CCACCGCCGCCATAGCCACCGCCGCCATAGCCACCGCCGCCACCGCCGCCGCCCATGCCGCCCATGCCCCCGCCGCCGATTTCCCCGCCGTAGTCCTCGGCTCCGTGCAACAGGTCCATCACGTTGTAGACCCGCAGGGGCAGCCCACGAGGAAAGATTCGCAGCACTCCCTCCGAAACAGCATAATCAAGCTGTGTGCGTGTTTCCTTGTACAAACTATCTAGAATTAGGTCCAGAATCGTCTTGAGCGGTCGGTCGATCAGCGGCGGCACGGTCACGGGGGTCTCGCCCTCGATTTCCTCTTCCTCCAGGGCTTCCCAGTCCGGACGGACCCGGATGCCGAACTCCTCCCAGAAGAAGTCCAGGACCTCCGTGAACGGCGTTTCCTCGAAGCCAGCGAAGTCCGCCACCCGCTTGCGAAGGGCCTCCTTTACCACCCTATTAGGTTCTTCTTCGTCTTCTTCCTCTTCCTCGAGATACTCCAGCCCTCGCCGCGTCTTCCGCGTCACGATCTCCTTCCAATCCTTGGGGAATCGCATCAGCTCACGACTCCAGGGGATCATGTCCTCGCGGATCTCGATCAGGGTCCGCGCACCTTCGCGCCTCAGGTCGTCCTGGATCTGGCGTTGGCCACGGTAGTCCACGACGGCCTCAAGGTCCTCCTTCAGCCACCGAGCGCGTTCGTACTGGGGATCGACCACGACGACCCGCTTGAGGACCTCGACGGCCTCGGCGAAACGCTTCTCTTTGCGAAGCTCGAGGGCCTGGGTCATCAGACGGTTCACGTTCTCCTGTTTCGTCTGGGCAATCTTCTCTTGACGTATCTGCTGGGCCTTCTCCACCTCGAGCATGGCCTTCTTGACCTGGTCTTCCTCGAACGCCCGCTCATCTTCATCGATGAAGCGCGCCAGGGCATCGGCTTCCGCCTTCAGGTTTTCATAGAGACTGGGCGGCACCGCGTTGGCCCGGCTGGCCTCGATCGTCCGCTCGGCGTATCGCAACGCCTTCCTGGCATCATCGTACCGGTGCTCCGTGACGGCCTTTCGGACGTCTCGATCGGCCCGTCGGAACTCGGTCTCGGCTTTCTGCCACAGAATGGCCTTGCGCTGAGCGATCTTCTCGACCAGCGACTTCGGCTCGCCGCCGACCAGGAACTGCTCGGCCTGCTCGAGCCCATGCTTCGCCTCCGGCATGCCGGGCACCAACTCGAGGGCGCGTCGGAACAACTGGATCGCCTTTCGGTACTGGGCGGCGTCGATGGCGGCCTTGCCGCCGGCCACGCATTCCTCGGCCTGTTTCCGGGCCTCTGGGCTGGCCGCCCCGGCGTCTTCGTCCGCTGCCTTCCCGACCGTCCGCTGGGTGGGCCGCTCCTCGGTGACGACCTGAGCGGCCAGCTCGGCCTCAGGGATCAGGTCCCCCAGTTCCCCGAGGGCCCGTGACTGCTCCGTGCTGTCCGGCAACTCGGGAAGGCCATCCTTGGACTCGGGCGCCGGTGCAGCGGCGTTGACGTCCGCCTCCGCCGCGGGAGGCGACTCGCTTGGCGCCGGTTCGACGGGGACCTCTGGGCCATCCGACCCTTCAGCAAGCGTTCCCTCCCCCTCCGCGACATCAACCGATTCCGCTCCATTCGCCGACGTACCCGCGGCGTCCTCTTCCTCGTTCAGAAGATCCGCCGGCGCTTCCTCGCGGTCGACGGGATCGACGGGGGCCACCTCGTTTGAGGGCAAGGTCGCCACGTCGCTGTCGTCCTCCGGTGAGGCGGGGGACGATGCCTCGGCCTCGGCAGGATCAGCCGCCATCACCTCCTGCCCTGAGGACTCCGGCGGTCCCTCGTCTTGTTCCGCCGGCTCGGGGGGGCCCTCTTCGCTGTCTGTCGGTTCAACGGGGACCACGTCGCTCGCCGATGGGTGGACCGGCTCGTCATCCCTATTGTCGGTCGTCTCGGCAGGCACCGCCTCACGCTCGCCTAGGCTCGCGGAGGCCTCCTCGTCTGCCGCTGATGCGAGAACCGGCTCCTGGGCTGCCGGCTCTTCAACCGGCGCCGCGGCACTTTCTGCCGGGGCGGCTTGGCCGATGACCGATGGTTCGTCGTCGGCCGCCTGCTGCTCAGCAGGCGGGTAGGTCGGGTTCTCCAACCAGGCGAGGAATTCGGCGGGGGGCTCCGGGCCCACGGGTTCTTCGAACTCCGCAGGCGCCGGCTCGGTCTCGACGACCGTTTTGGCTTGATCGTTGGGGGCAGCCTTTGGCTCAGGCGGGCTTGGCGGCGCCGCCGTGGGCGCGGCCTTCTGCGCGGCGTCCACGGCCTGCATTTCGAAGGTGTCCGGGTCCGCCTCCTTCTGGACTTCCTTAGAGACTACGGGGAGCGCCTTAGAATCCGCGTCATCGGGTGGTTCCGCAGCGTCCGGTGCCGGATCGGCCGGCTTGGATGGCTTCTGGGCAATGGCCGCGAGTCGCTCCGCTGCGGCCTCCTTCATGTCCGCCCCGACATAGCGGTTCGATCGCACGGCCTCATAGAGCGTGCCGGCCTTGCCGAGTTCCCCTTTGTCGAAAGCCTGATCCGCTTCGTCCATCTGCCGGATCGCCTTGGCGAGCTGGTTCAGCGCAATGCTCGTCTCGGCGATGTAGCGGTTGCGTTCCTTCCGCTCGTTGTCGGCAAGATCCTCGACTTCGAGCTTCAACAGCACCTGTCTGGCCTGGGCATACTCCGCCTGGAAGAACAAACGGATGCCTTCCTTGAGCTGATCGCTGGCGGGCTCGGCTGAAGCCGACATCGGATGGGCCATCAACCAGACCGTCGTTGCAGCAACCGTTGCCAACAGGCGTCTAGCGTGTGGCGACCCCAAGGTCCTACCTCCTTGTACTCAAGGGCGTCTCGCCCCCACCCGGTGCAACCGCGCGCTCACCGGGTCGAGATCGGTCCGGTTGGTCTGCCAGGGCCGGCGTTCCCTTCGTCCGAGAAGAAAACGCCACGGCGTCTCTGATCCTATGGACTGGCGTAACCACAAGTCAATCGGCGCTTTGGCAGCCCCACGCGACGCGGGACATACCCGGACCGCATTATCAGACCTTGCTAGTTATCGGCACCCATGCAAACCTGCCTGAAGAAAAGGTTTGGCGCTAACCCAGAAAAAACCCGGGCATGGGGCACCCCTTGGGAGCTGGGACACGGCAGGCGGACACTGACGGGCCTGGCGCGGAGGGATAAACGAGATTTGACAAAGGATTAACCGGCAATTTTGTAGACACGCTGCTTCCGGCACGCCCGGTCGATGGCGGGCAGGAAGTAGTTTCGAGCCACCACCTCCCAGGTCATGCGGCTGGCGACCTCGTACCCGGTTTCGATGAGCTTCGCCTTGTCCGCCATCGAGTTAGGAAGCCGCTCCAGCAGATCCTGGGCGATCTTCTGGGTCACGCGACGCTCCACGTCATCGCGGTAGCGCCGGTCGATGCCCATCAGGTTTCGGGCCGATGCGCGGGGTTTCGGGATCTCGGTGAAGTCTGCCACCAGGACGTTGGAGCAGGGCTCGCCCCCCGTCGCGTCGTCGGCGAACCCGGCGCACCCGCAGACGTTGCTGATGACGCACAGGCCTCCGACCGACAAGGCCTCGAGCTGAGCGATGCCGAACGGCTCGTAGATGCTCAATCCGAACTCCACGTCGGCCCCCTTGCGGATGTCCCAGAACTCCATCCCGTCGGGCATCCGCGATCCGCAGACCGATGGATCCCAGCCAAACTGATTGACGAGGATGGCCTTGACGTTCCGTGACCGGGCGTTGAGCCGTTGGATGCCCGTGTAGAAGATCGCCTCTCCGTTGGACATATCGGGCACGCCCTCGCGATGGGCGACGGGCCAGTCCCACCATTGCTCCATGTGGTAGATGTCTTCGGGGCGACGCCGGGGGACTTCCGTGTTCAGGAAGTAGCAGACGCCGGTCTTGCCACTCTGGCCGAACGCCTCCTCCATGTGCTCCAGCACGCGGATGTCCCGCCAGAGCCCCTTGCTGGCCGCCAACCGTGAGACGTGCGTGAAGATGTAATCCGGTCGGTACGCCAACAGGTTCTCGCAATAGGCGCACAACCGATCACGGCTGGCCTGCGCCTCCTCCGGCGTGATCTGAAAGGCCGGTATCCCGTTGTAAGACAGGTCAATGTCTACGCACTCGAACTCAGGGTCGAGGAAGCGGAGCTCCTTGATGACGTAGTCGCCGACGGCCAGGATGTTGTCGCAGAATCGGCTGGCCTCGACCAGCGCGTGTTTGAAGTAGTGGTGCTGGTTGCCGAACATGTCCTCGAGGTAGAGGCCTTCGGACATGGCCTCGGCCATCACGTTATAGAACATGGTGTCGTGACCGGGATGCTCCTCGATGAGCTTCCGAACGGTCGCCACCTCGTGCGCGTAGAAGACCGTGCGCAGGTCCCCGTGGTCTCGCAGAATCGCCGCGAGCGCCGCCGGCATGCCCATAAACTCGTGAGCCACCAGGACGCATTGTCCCCCCGTCATCAGGCCCAGCCCGTAGATGGCTTCGATGGCCGGCTCGGCCAACTTGACGTACTGATCGAAGTCCCACGCGTCTTCGTACTGGTTCGACTCGATGCCGAAGTGGTTGAAGAGGGAGGCCTTGAATTCATTCAGGCGCCGGAACTCGCCGCGATGCACGTCGATCAGGACGACCTCGGCCGTGGCCTTGAAGTTGCTGGCGTCCTCGTAGAACGTCCGCCGGCCGTAGACGATGTCCACGTTGAACGTCCGCTCAATCTCCTCCCATACCGAGGCGGTGGGATGGTTCAACATCCCGTCCACGGAGGAGTAGAAGACCTCGCCGTCTGGACCCAGCCGGGCGTTGACCGACCCCTCCCGCGTGAAGAGCGGGCCGATCAGGACCGTCCGGTCGATCTGTTGGTTGTAGGCCTTGCTGGTGATTAGCCCCTGGAGGACGGCCCCGATTCCCCCCACTTTCTGCACCGCCTCGTGGGTCACGTGGACCACTGTCCTCATAAATCACTCACCCCATCTCGCTCAGGTCTGCTGGGCTGCAGGCGGCTCGCCAACATGATATTGTACCCTACCAACATCGGCCCTCAACAGGAAGCTCTCCAGACTTGGCGGCCAGACCGGTAAAAATGCACCGCCGCACCCCATTGAGGATGCGGCGTGGTGCGTTTCTCTGCTGGGGGGCGCTTCCGCAAGTTATTGCGCCCGAGGGGTGTTGTGGCTACCGTTCCTCCCCTGGCGTCGCCACGGGGGGGGCGGGGCGCCGCCGGGCCGGCGTGCCCTTCGGTTTGCCTTGGCCTCGCGGTCGGCGCGGAGCCGGCGCTGCATCCGGATCGGGGGCATCCGACCTCGTCAGATCCTGTAAGTCCAGTGCTCCGTCGCGGTTGCGATCGAGCTGCTTGAGGGATCGGGCGGCCGTGCCGATCTCCTTCTGGTCGATCTGCCCGTCGCCGTTCACGTCCAGCACGTCGAGCAGGATGGAGCCCGGCCGGCCCTGGCCTCGAAAGCCCCGGCCTCTGCCCCACCCCCGCATCCCTGCGCCCAGGCGCCCCCCACCGGGACCACCGCGACCCCGTCGGGCCTCGGGTCGCCCCCGACCGCGCAACGGAGACTCCAGGTCACCAAGGGATTTGGGCTGCCCCGATGGCCTGTCGGCAAGCGGCCCCATCCGTCCGCGACCCCGTCGAGGCCGAGCGGAGTCGTCGTCCCCACCGCGAGGCGGGCCAGCAGGCGCCCCCTTGCCGAGGCGATGCCCAGCGTGCCGACGGACATTGGCCATCGCCTGGCGGACGGCCTGCTTCACCTTCGCATCGATGATCTGCTCCAGTCTCCCCATGAACCCTCTGGCGTCGGGCCCACGGCCCTTGCCCCACGATCCCATCGGGCCGCGCCGGCCTCCCCACGGACCGCGTCTTGGACAGAAATCACTGTTTTCCAACGACTTAAATCCCCGGTGCCCCCAACGTCCCCGGCCGCCCCGGTCCCCGCGGGGTCCGTGTCGCCCTTGGGGGCCACGCAGCCCTCCAAGCCGACCGCGTCGGCCTTCAGGCCCGCGCTGGCCCTGCCGAAATCGCCCAACCACGTCCTGAACCAGTTGCGGGACGTTCTGCCGAAACTCCGTCGCGTCGATCCGTCCGTCCCCGTTGGCATCCAGATGCCTGAACGCCCGATCGAGCCGCTCCTGTGGATTGTCCCGGCCAGGACGGCCAGGCCCGTCTCCCGGCGGCACCGCCCACGCCGACCCCGTCAACACGCCAACGACCAGTAGTGATGTGCCCTTAAACATGGTGCTCTCCTTTCGCGGTCTTCCGCTCGCCCTTGTGTACCCACGCGGGAGACGCTGCCCGTACATCAAGCACAACGTCCGAGCGGGTACGCTATTGCATCCTGCGCGCGTGGGGGAAGCGGTGTCAAAGGCGTGAGCGTCACGGGCTAACCGGCACGACGAAGGCCGCCTTGGCGATTCGCCCGCCCTTCTGGCCGTCATGCTCTTGGATCAGCTCGATGGTGTGCTTGCCGAGGTTGGTGGGCGTGAGCCGGTGGACGAGCACCATCATTTGAAGGCGATGGAGGAGCAGCAGTCTCGGGACACGTATGTCTCCAAGCGCCCGTCTGGGACGCGGCGTAGGCGACCCCCTTGAAAAAAGGATGCCCCACCCGTCAAGGTGAGGCATTGCCTGGCGGAATCTTGTTCACTTGTTGTGAAAAGACTCGAACCGAGGCTGGTTACACGTCTGGAGTTTCGCTAGAATTCTGGTTCCTGTCAAGAAAAATATCCGCGCTGGGATATGGATTTGAGTAGATCTTGGGGTCAAGGGAGCGCGCTATGAGCGGATACATCCTGGGCTTGGACATCGGGTCCAATTCGGTGGGTTGGACCATCATCTGGGAAGGAAAGCGGTCGGGCGGCGGGGACCGGATCGGCGCAGGGGTGCGCGTCTTTCAGGAGGGCGTAGCGCAGATGAACACCGGGAAGGAACAGCCGCGAGGGCAGCAGCGTCGAGAGGCCCGAAGCGCGCGCCGCGTGCACCAACGACGTAGCGGTCGACAGAGGAAACTGCTGGCGATCCTCCGGGCGCATGCATTGCTTCCGAACGATGCTGAGATTTTGAGTCGACTGTTGGCAGGGGATCCGTATCCGTTGCGGGCCAAGGCGCTCGACGAAGCCCTTGAGCCATTTCAACTCGGTCGCGCGTTGTTTCACCTCTGCCAGCGCCGAGGGTTCAGGTCGAACCGTAAGGCCCCCGGTGAGTCGGACGGCAAGATCAAGAAGGACACCGATACGCTACAGGAGGAAATCGAGCAAGCCAACTGCCGCACGCTCGGTGAGTACCTCTGGGGCCTCGGGAGGGATGCACGGTGGGGCGAGCGCGTTCGGAACCGCTACACGCTCCGAACGATGTACGAGCAGGAGTTCGAGGCGATCTGGCAGTCCCAACGACGATTCCACCCCCACCTGCTCTCGGATGAAGCCCATGATGCCGCCAAGGAAGCCATCTTCTTCCAGCGCCCCGTAACCTGGGATGCGAGCACGATTGGAGAATGCGAACTGGAGCCCGGCGAACCGCGGTGCGCCCGCGCGCACTGGTACGGCCAGCAGTTTCGCATGCTCCAGGAAATCGCGCACCTCCGCGTGATCGACCCGCTTGGCGAGGAGCGCCCCCTGACGGATGACGAACGCGCGAAGCTGACCTCAGCGCTCGGCGCCAAGAACGAGATGAAGTTCGACAAGATCAAAGACCTGCTCGGCTTCACCGAGAGTTACGCGTTCGGCCTTGTCGAGAGCAGCTTCGGGAAACGCGAGAAGCTGCTCGGCAACCAGGTCGAATGGGCACTTCGGGCCAAGTTGGGCAAATGGTACGCCAGCGCGCCGCAGGCGACCAAGGAGGCAATGTGGGACGCCCTGGCCGGGGTCGAAGACGAACATGAACTCCGTCGGCTGGCTGAAGACGACTGGCGGTTGTCCGGGGCCCAAGCGGACAAGGTCCTGAAGATCAGCCTGCCCTCGGGGCGGTTCAATCTGTCGGTCAAGGCCATCAGGAAGATGATCCCCTATCTCGAGGCGGGGAAGGTCTACAGCGAGGCAAAGGAGCTGGCCGGCTACAAGCTCGACAAGGACGTCGTGGTCCTCGGCAAGCTTCCGCCGCTCGACGCTTGGGGCGGGGTTCTGACGAACCCGATCGTCCGGCGGGCCATGCGCGAGGTCCGCAAGGTCGTCAACGCCCTGATCCGCGAGTACGGGCTGCCCGCGGCCGTCCACGTCGAGCTGGCCCGCAATGCCAAGGAGTCGACGGCCAGACGCCGCGAGATACACTTCGAGAACCTGAAACGCGCCAAGGAGAACGAAGAGATCCGGGAGCGCATCACGCGCGAGTTCAACATCCTGTCCCCGTCGCGCGACGACGTGGTCAAGTACCGCCTGTGGGAGGAGTGCGACCACGAATGCCCTTACACCGGCAAGCCCATCCCAAAACACAAGCTCTTCCATACGTCGGAGGTCGAGGTCGAGCACATCATCCCCTACGGCCGATGCCTCGATGACTCGTACATGAACAAGACGCTGTGCGACCAGGCGGAGAACAGGATCAAGGGCGATCGTACGCCCTTCGAGGCCTACGGCGAGGACGAACCCAAGTACGAGGCCGTCCTGCAGCGGGCGGCCAAGCTCCCCTGGCCGAAGCGGCGGCGCTTCAGTCTCAAGCACATCGAGCTGGACGACTTCGTCCAGCGGCAGCTTAACGACACGCGTTACATCAGCCGGCTGGTGACGCAGTACCTCCGCCAACTCGGGTGCGACGTCGTCTGCACGCGCGGGCAGATGACGGCCGAGCTCCGTCGACAGTGGGGGCTAAACAACCTGCTCGACGAGACGGGCCCGAACGTCAAGACGCGCGACGACCACCGCCACCACGCCGTCGACGCGGCCGTGGTCGCCCTGACCAGCCGCAGCCGCTTGCAGCGGCTGGCCCACATCAAGTTCGACCCTCGGCGCCCCCAACTCGACCCGCCCTGGGAGACGTTCCGCGACGACCTGAAGCGAGCGGTCGAGAAGATCAACGTCTCGCACCGACCCACCCGAAGACTCGCCGGCGCGCTGCATGAGGAGAGCAGCTACGGCCCGACGGACAAGCCCGACACCTACGTCTACCGCAAGCGGATCGAGGATCTCACGCCGAGCATGATCGACGACATCCGCGACCCGGCCATCAAGCGGATCGTCAAGGAGGCTTGCGAGTCCCGCGGGTCGGTCGGTAAGGCCCTGCTCGACCCGCCCGTGACCATGCCCTCCGGCGTGCCGATCAAGCGGGTGCGGGTGCTCCATCGATCCAGCACGATGATCCCGCTGAGAAAGGATGGCGAGCGCGTGACCAAGTTCGTCGCACCGGGCGACAACCATCACGTCGAGGTCTTCGAGACGATCGACAAGAAAGCCCGGACCGTCTGGACCGGGCGCGCGGTTTCACGCTTCAAGGCCCACCGGCGTCTCAGACATGGCGAGCCCGTCGTCGATCGCAGCGGCGGAGAGCGCGAAACGTTCCTGATGACGCTCTGCAACAACGACTCCGTCCTGCTCACGGTGAACGACAACACGTCGCTGTATCGCGTTGAGGTCATCTCCGTCGTCGGCAACAGCCCTGACCTAACCTTCCGGCTGCACACATCGGCGAACCGAGAAGACAAGACGACCAAAGTGCGGTTCAGAAGCTGGGGCAAGTTCGCCGCCGCCAGACCCAAGAAGGTGACGGTGGACGTGCTTGGCAGGATCCATCCGTGCAATGATTAAGCGAACGCTCGAGATATCGACGCGCGGGCTGTTCTTGTCCGTGGAAGACAACCAATTGCTCCTCGAGCAGAAGCGGGAAGTGCTTCAGCGCGTGCCGATCGAGGACATCGGGGTGCTCATCCTGGCCTCCACCGCGACGACATACACGCACGCGGTGGTCGCGCGCCTGCTGGCGGCGGGTGCGGTGATCGTGCCCTGCGGCGACGATCACCTGCCGTGCGGGCTGATCCTGCCACAGACGGGCAGCCTCCAGACCGAGCGGCTCGGGCAACAGGTCCGGGCCAAGAAGCCCCTGCTCAAACAGCTCTGGCGGCAGCTCGTCGTCGCCAAGATCAGGCATCAGGCGATGGCGCTGGGCAAGGACGACCCCGTCCGCCAGGGGCTGTTGGAGATGCGCAAGCGTGTTCGCAGCGGCGACCCGAGCAACGTCGAGGCCCAGGCGGCCAAGCGGTATTGGAAGGGGCTGTTCCCGAACGACCGGTTTCGTCGCGATCGCGATGGCCCGCCGCCGAACAACCTGCTGAACTACGGGTACATGGCCCTTCGGGCAGCCGTTGCCCGGGCCGTCGCCGGGGCCGGCCTCCACCCGTCCATTGGGCTGCATCACCACAACCGGTACAATGCCTTCTGTCTGGCCGACGACCTGGTGGAGCCGTTCCGCCCACTCGTGGACGTGACGGTCAGACGCCTCTGGGCGTCGGACGAAGGCGAGCTCGACCGCGAGAACCGACGCGAGCTGTTGAGCGTGCTGACCGCGCCGGTCCGCGTGGACGACCAGACTGGGCCATTCATGGTCGCGCTCGAGCGGATGGTCGCCTCGCTCGTTCGGTGCTACGCGGGGCAGAGCAAGAACCTGGAGATCCCCGAGCCGTGCAGCTCAGCGGATACCGATGCATGTGGCTGATGGTGATGTTCGACCTGCCCGTGGACACGCAACAGGCCCGGCGGCAGTACACGCTGTTCCGCAAGGGGCTCCTCAGGGACGGGTTCACGCGGATGCAGTTCTCGGTCTACGTGCGTCATTGTGCCAGCGAGGAGAACGCCGATGTCCATGAGAACAGGGTCTCGGGCGGGCTGCCCCCGGACGGGGAGGTCCGCGTGTTGCGGATCACCGACAAGCAGTTCGAGCGGATGGGCGTCTACCTGGGAAAAATGCGGAAACCGACCGAACAGCCGCCCCGACAGCTCGAGCTTTTCTAGCCCGACGTCGGCGCAACTGCTCAGTCGGTCGCCACTTGCTGCGGATCGAGTGTAACCAGCCCCGGCCCGAGATCAATCCACAGCGAAAAGCGTGTTATGCCGAATCGCACCGTTAGTGTAACCAGCCCCGGCCCGAGATCAATCCACAGCCCCGCGTAAGGGCGGGCATGGATGCCCGCGAGTGTAACCAGCCCCGGCCCGAGATCAATCCACAGCTCTGGGCCGGCCAGCCCGTCAGCGGCTCCCGCAGTGTAACCAGCCCCGGCCCGAGATCAATCCACAGCTTAGACAGCAGGAAAGCCATCGCCGAGCGAGAGTGTAACCAGCCCCGGCCCGAGATCAATCCACAGCGGCCGAAGAGGGCGGCCAAGGGCCGCCCAGAGTGTAACCAGCCCCGGCCCGAGATCAATCCACAGCTGAGTCTTCGGAAGCCCGTCCGGCCGGAATAGTGTAACCAGCCCCGGCCCGAGATCAATCCACAGCGAAGCGCCCGCACTCGGGACAGCGGCACAGAGTGTAACCAGCCCCGGCCCGAGATCAATCCACAGCGACGGGATGGACACGCGCGCGAGTCGTCGGAGTGTAACCAGCCCCGGCCCGAGATCAATCCACAGCGGGCGGGGCCTGCCGTCCCTCCGACCTGGCTAGTGTAACCAGCCCCGGCCCGAGATCAATCCACAGCATACGTTCCGAGTTCGCATCCTGCGGCAACAGTGTAACCAGCCCCGGCCCGAGATCAATCCACAGCGCGACGATGACGCGTGAGGTTGGCGTCGAGAGTGTAACCAGCCCCGGCCCGAGATCAATCCACAGCGAGTAGGCGAAGCTTGGACCAGGACCCGAAAGTGTAACCAGCCCCGGCCCGAGATCAATCCACAGCGGGTTGACGGGATGGACACGAGCCCGAGTAGTGTAACCAGCCCCGGCCCGAGATCAATCCACAGCGCTCGCTACGCTCGCACGCGTCGAAGCATCAGTGTAACCAGCCCCGGCCCGAGATCAATCCACAGCGCGGGGACGGGCTGCGCGGCGTGACCGCCGAGTGTAACCAGCCCCGGCCCGAGATCAATCCACAGCGAAGGCCGGGTGCGGATCGACGGGAGGAAAAGTGTAACCAGCCCCGGCCCGAGATCAATCCACAGCTCGGCCAGTGTCCCA
>CAYMLO010000220.1:0-12005 GCA_964390905.1 uncultured Planctomycetales bacterium
GGTCCAGGTTGAACAGACCGAGCAGCTTGTTCGTCGTGGCCGGGTTGACGGCCGCAGTGGCCGTGTCCTCCGATCCGCCGCCGTATGCGATCTGATCGACCTGGGAGGAATCCGTCGCCAACGGCACTGGCTGTGGAGAAACGGCCAGCTCGTAGGCAAGTTCCGTCGCAAGGGCAGGGGCAGCCGAGACCTCCAGACCCTCAACCGTTGATCCCGGGGGCAGCAAGACGTTCACGGGCATGACCGGAAGGATGGGCGTCCCGGGCAGGTCCGTCAGCTCGAGGCCTTCGATCCCGAAGACCCCCCCCTGCTCGGCCGAGTAGTACATCGGCAAGGCGAACTGGACATCGAGCTGAACGTACGGGCTTCCGTCAGGCCTAAACAGCGTTTCCGCCGAGAGGGCCGTGTCGAGCGCAGGACCCGGCGCGTCCAACGCCACCGGCTCGCACGCCCCTGTCAGACGCAGCCCGACCACCTCCGGCAGATCCGGTTCCTCAGACGTTCCGGCCAGCAGCTCGTACGACTCGATCGCCGTCAATGTGCTGAGCAGGCGCCGCGGCTCCAGCGGCTCGATGCAGAGGCGCTTCCGGCGTGACCGCCGCGCGGAGCAAACGCCCGCGAGCAAACGAGAGGCCATCCTCGACCCTCCTGATAGGCTGCAGCATCTCCTTGCCGCCCAAAGCAGACGCTGTCGAGCTCACCTGCAGCCAGACGTTGCCCGCCGGTCCGCAGAAGCCCGAACGCTCACCCCACCACCCTCCGTATCCCTCATGATCCAGTCACGCCTGGCAGCTCGGGTTGCCGATGGGTTGCCCACCGTTGCCCCTCTGGTGGCAGGAATCCACGCACGTTCGACGTTCCGCCCTCCTCTAGTCTCTTAATAGTCTCCTACGTCTCCGGCACTATGTCAAGCGTCTTCTGCGGGCGTTGGACACGCTCCTGGTGTAGGGATCATCGAGGGGATGTGGTTACCTGCGCGTGAGCACCTTCACCAGGTCGGGGTGGCGCTTCGTGAAGGTCACAAGCGCGTCGGCGATGAAGCGATGGCCGGCCGGATTGGGATGGCGATCGGCCGAGTTCTCCTTGACCAGCCACCAGTTGGTCAGATCCGACCAACCTTCCTTCTTCATCTTGTCCTGGTACAAGGGATACAGGTCCAAGACGTAGTAGCCCATCTCGGCCAGCTTGTCGGCCAGACTCTTGTGCAAGCTGAGGTACTCCGGGCTGTTGCGGTACCCCTCGTTGGCCTCTATGACGGCGTTGAACAAGACGACGATGACCGGGATGCGGTTCGCGCGGGCGAGTTCCGCGAGCTCTTTCAGGATGACGAGGTGCTCGTCATAGAGGGGGCCGCTCACCATGTGAGGCCCCATGAATTCGTGCGCGTCCTTGTTGTAATCCGGGTTAGCCATGGCGTGGAAGTACTTGAACCGCCGCATCACGTACTTGACCAGCGCGGAGTGAAGGACGTTGTCTCCGAACGTCGGATGCAGGTCGGACCGGAGGCTGTGACGCGGCATCGGGTCATTGTGGTCGTGATGGAGGATGAGGAGGTCGGGCTTGTACGGAAGGACCCTCTTTTCAAAGACGTGGAATTCCTGCTCGGTGTTGTAAGTCGGCACGGAGAAGTTCTTGAGCGCGATCGGCGTCTTGGTGTCGGCCATCATCCGGTCGCGATAGATGGACGGATACGTGTCTTCGTAGTCCACGCCCCAGCCAAACGACGAGGAGTCTCCCAGCGCCGCCAGACGCACGGCGTTGTTCGGGACCTTCACGGGTCGCGTGGGAATGCGATCGCCGTGCTCGTCGGTCACGATGACGCCGCCGCAGAAGTTCATGTTGACGAACGGCTTCAACTCGAGATAGATGGATGGGTCTCTCGATGGCTGAAGGAAGTTCTTGACCGATCGCTCGCGAATCCGCCGCATCAACAGATCGGTGTCAACGTCCTTCTTGAAGAAGATCCGGACGGCTCCCTCCGCACAGAGCAGCGCGAACAGAAGGGAGCCAAAGACGAGGGCCGATCGAAACAGCAGGACCCGTTTCCATGTGCGTCCTTCCGCCATAGCGTCCTCAAAGTCAGAGGGGCCTCATCCGACGACTGATTATACGGAGTCGACGGCTGCCAGTGAAACGCGCGCCGGCCCCGACGTGCAACCGTGACGGCAATCTGGCGTTGCGGGACACCCTCGGGGGTGATACCTTCTGGCGACGATATGGACTCTCGAGAACGACTGCTAACGGCCATCGGGGGTGGCCAGCCTGATCACGTGCCGCTGGTGTGCCGGGTGTTCGGCCTTGCGGCGCCGCCGGCACTGGCGTGGTCCCGGGCTGGCAAGCCCGTGCCCTACTGGTACACGGGGCGGCTCGAGCATATCCACACCTTGCCCGGGCCTTGGGACGTGACGGACGAGTTCAAGCGCGTCCAGGCCTGGATGAGCCTGGGGATCGACGATTGCCTGGAGGTCTCGATGCCCTGGCGGGTTGACCCGAGGGTGACGATCCGCGACTACCTCGAACCCGCCTCGGCCGATTGTCCCCACCCGCTGGCCTGTCGCGAGTACATCACCCCGGACGGTGTGCTGACGCACAAGGTCAGGCGGACCGGCGATCCCGTGGAGGCCGGGTGGGTGGTTCAGCCAGACTTCCCGCCGCTGTTCGAGGACTTCAACATCCCACGGGCACACCGCCCGCCGATGACGGACGCCGATGACCTGCCCAAGCTCCGCCATCTGCTCCGCCCACCGGATAGCACTCAGCTCGACGCCTACCGAGAGCGGATGGCGGCCGTCAGGCGATTCGCCGACGAGGAGCGGGTGCTGGTCTGCGGATGGAGCCTGTTCGGCATGGACGCCGTGGTCTGGCTGTGCGGGGCGGAGAACGCCGTCATGCTGGCCATGCTCCAACCCGACCTGTTCGGTGAGCTCGTCGAGTTGGTGGAGGCGTTCGACCGCATGCGGACGGACCTCATGTTGGAGATCGGCGGGGTCGATCTGTTCGTGCAGCGCGGATGGTACAGCTCGACGGACTTCTGGTCGCCGGAGCTGTTCGAGCGGTTCGTCGTGCCGGCCCTCCGGCGGAACGTCGAACACGTGCACGCGGCCGGCGCCAAGTTCGCCTACGTCATGACGACGGGCGCTGAGCCTCTGTTGCACTACCTCGCGGAGGCAAGGGTGGACCTGTACTACTGGGCCGACCCCGTGATGGGAGGCACGGATCTGGCAACGGTTCGCCGTGAACTGGGCGACAACGTGGCCATCGCCGGCAGCGTCAACGCGCCGTTGACGCTGGGCAAGGGCACGCCCGAAGAGATCCGCAAGCAGGTTCGGGACGCGATCGAGACGCTCGGGCCGGCGGGGTTCATCCTGGAACCGGTGGACTCGCTGTTCCCCGACACGCCCTGGCCGGCCGTCGAGACGATGATTGAGACCTGGAAGCAGATGGTCCGCTGAGCCGGACGATGGTGAAGGAGCGGTCAAGGTGAGCGACACGCCGAAGCGTTTGGAGCTGCCGCGCGAATTCCCCGGGGTGCACTACTACGGCCCGGAGGAGGAGCAGGCGGTCGTCCGCGTCATTCGCGAGCGATCGCCGTTTCGCTACTACGGCGCGAACTTCCTCGCCGAGGCCGACTCTCTCGAGCGCGAGTTCGCGGAGCGCCTCGGCCGCAAGCACGCCCAGGCCGTCGCCAGTTGCACGAACGGCCTGGTGTCGGCGATGGCGGCGTTCGGGATCGGTCCGGGGCAGGAGGTGCTCGTGCCCGGGTTCTTCTGGATCGCCACGGTGGCTGCCGTGGTCCGGTCCGGGGCGATCCCGGTACTCGTGGAGGTGGACGATAGCTTCACGATGGACCCGACCGATCTGGAGCGCAAGATCACGCCCAACAGCGGGCTGATCGTCCCGGTCCACATGTGCGGCGTGCCGAGCGACATGCCGGCCATCATGGAAATCGCCGGTCGTCACGACGTGCCCGTGCTCGAGGACTGCGCCCAGGCGAACGGCGCCACGCTGGGCGGCCGCGCCGTCGGGACGTTCGGCCAGATGGCCGTCTTCAGCTTCCAGATGAACAAGAACATCACCGCCGGTGAGGGCGGGATGATCGTGACCGACGACGAACGGTTGTTCCTACGGGCCAACGCCGCTCACGACCTCGGCGTGCCCTGGGTCAGCGGCATGCCGGTCCAGGACAGCGAACACGCGATGTGGGGCGCCGGTGCGCGGATGTCAGAGATCGGTGCCGCCGTCGTCCGGGCGCAGCTGGCCAAACTCGACACGATCGTAGCCCACATGCGGACGAGCAAGTATCGGATCCTCGAGTCGCTGGGCCAGCCGTCAGGCGTTCGCTGGCGGCGTGTGGACGACCCGGCCGGCGATTCGGGCCCGTTCCTGATCGCGATGCTGAACGACGCCGACGCCGCCAAGCGCCTGGCCGATGAATGCGCCAGTCGCGGATTGATCTGCTCCCACCTGCCCGACTACGGCCTGCACGTGTACTGCAACGTCAAGGCGTTGGTCGAGCAGCGAAGCAACGCGGCGGACGGCTGGCCCTGGACGCATCCGGCCAACGAGCCGCTCCGTCGGGACTATGGGCGCGGCAGCCTCCCGCAAACCGACCAACTGCTGGCCAGAGGTGTCGCATTTGCCGTCCCCTCAAAGCTGACGCGCGAACAGGAAGACGACTACGTCGCCGCGTTTCGCCAGGCGCACGAAGCCGCGGGCGTGTGAGCCGTAGGGCGGGTTCCACCCGCCAGCACACTACCGGCGGGCAGAGCCCGCCCTACATGTGAAGCGTCAGTCGGAAACACGTCATGAGAATCGAACCACGCGTCGGACTGGCCGTCATTCGTCATCCGCTCGAAGAAGGCGGCGAGCAAGCGCCGCAGATCTTCGCCGACGCCGCCGCGGCGTTGCGAGACGCCGGGATGAACGTCGTCGAGGCGCCGACCCTCGTCGAGGACGAGACGAGCGCCGTCGCCGTCGGTCGGCACTTCCACGATCAGCGGACGCCCGCGATCGTGTTGGCGGCTGCGACGTGGTCGGCCGATCCGCTCGTGCTCGCCTTGCTCGAGGAATGCGACGTTCCGATCGTCACCTGGGCGCTGCCGGGCATGAACACCGGCTCGATGTGCGGCTGCCAACAGTTCTGCTACGTCTTGAAGGAGCTGGGCAAGCCCTACCGCTTCGTCTTCGGTCAGCCGAGCGACGCCCCGGTCGTCGAGCGGGTCAGCCACTACGTCACCGCCGTGGCCCTGGCGGACGAGCTTCGCAGGACCCGCCTGGGCCTGGTCGGATATCGCATCCCGGGCATGACCGAGGTGACCTTTGACGAGCTCGAGCTCAAGGCCATCCTGGGTCCGCGGGTCGTGCACTATGGTCTCGATACGATCGCCAAGGCGATGACCGAGATCCGCGAACCCGACGCAGCCGCGATCTGGGAGGAACGGTTCGGGGCCATCAAGAAGATCAGCGTCGGGCAGCCCGAAACCGTCGAGTCCATGCGGGCCTATCTCGTGCTCAAGGGTCTGGCCGAGAAGAACGGCTTGAGCGGGTTCGCCGTCGAGTGCTATCCCGAGTTCATGGGCAAGTTCTGCGCCGCCGCCTGCCTGCTCGCCGACGAGGGCATCGTGGTTGGCTGCGAGGCCGACATGAACGCGACCGTGGCCATGCTCATCCTGTCGCGCCTGACCGGCCAGCCGGTGCACAACACCGACCCGCTCGGCGCGGACGTCGACGAAGGCTCGATCGTCTACTCCCACTGCGGCAGCGGCAGCCTCAGCCTGGCCGAGTCCCCGGGCGACGTCGAGCTGGCCAACGTCCGTCTGATGGACCAGGGCATCTGCGTCCTGTTTCCAGGCAAGCCGGGCGAGGTGACGCTCGTGAACCTCGTCGGTCGGCGGGGCACGTATCGCATGGGCGTGGCGTATGGCGAGGCGGTCCCGACCGACATGGTCTTCGCCGGCAACCCCACCAAGGTCATCCTCGAGGGCGGCGTCCAGAACCACCTGGACATCGTCGCGAAGGAAGGCCTGGGGCACCACTGGATGATCGCCTACGGCGACATCCGCGCTCAGCTCGAGGCGTTCTGCGACGTCATCGGCATCCCGCTGATCCGCTGCACGTAGCCACCTGCAACGTGGGATCGTCCCTGTGGACCATCACGGGCGAGACGCCCGTGCCACTGAGGGCCATCCAGGCGTGACAGGGATGACGGTGCAGCACCCCCGCTTGTCGGGGAAATCGTGCGGACATACACTGTCGCCCCATGATCCGTGCCCAGGACCTCCGAAAGGTCTACGGCGATCTCGTCGCCGTCGACGGGATCTCGTTGGAGATCCAGCGAGGCGAAGCCTTCGGGCTGCTCGGTCCGAACGGGGCGGGTAAGACCACGACGATCCATATGCTCGTCGGGGCCTTGAGCCCGGACGCCGGACAGATCGAGATGGACGGCGCGGCCGATGCGACGCGTCCCGACATCCGACGCCGAATCGGCGTGGCCCCGCAGACACTGTCCCTCTACGAAGAGCTGACCGGCGCGGAGAACCTCGCGTTCTTCGGACGGATGTACCGCGTGCGCGGTGGGCGTCTGAAAGAACGCGTCGCCTGGGGGCTGGCATTCGCGGGCCTGACGGAGCGAGCGTCGGATCGGGTCAAGACCTACTCCGGCGGGATGAAGCGGCGGCTCAACCTGGCCTGTGCGTTGGTGCATGACCCGGCCGTTCTGTTCCTCGACGAGCCCACGGTCGGCGTCGACCCCCAGTCGCGCAACTACATCTTCGAGAACATCGAAACGCTCAAGCAGCAAGGATGCACCGTCGTCTACACGACGCACTACATGGAGGAAGCCCAGCGGCTGTGCGACCGCGTGGCCATCATGGATCACGGCAAGGTCTTGGCCCTGGATGCGGTCGAGACATTGATCGATCGGCACGGGGGCGCGTCGGTCATCGAGGCCGAGTTGGAGCGCCCGCCGGCGGACGCGTCGGCCCTTCCCGGTCGTCTGGACGGGACGTCGCTCCGCATCGAGACCGAACGTCCACTGGAGGTCACCGCGGAGCTGACCGCGCTGGGGATCCGGTTTCTGTCGCTGAGGATCCGCCGGCCTGACCTGGAGACCGTCTTCCTGGCCCTGACGGGAAGGAGCCTGCGAGACTGATGCGTCGCGTCATCGCCATCGGGTTCAAGGATCTCCGTCTCCTCAAGCGGGACAGGATGGGCATGGTCTGGGTGATCGGCTTCCCGCTCGTCGTCGCTGTCTTCTTCGGCAGCATCCTCGGCGGGGCCGGTGAGGGGGAACACAGCACGATGTCCGTCGCCGTGATGGACATGGACGACTCGCCCGGTTCGCGGGCCTTCGTGCAACGACTCAAGGAGTCCGACGCGCTATCGATCAAGGAGGGGATGACGGCTGACCGGGCCCGCGACGCAGTCCGACGCGGGAAGCTCGTGGGGTTCGTCGTCGTCGAGAAGGGATACGGCGATTCCTGGGAGATCTTCCACGGCGGCAAGCCGCCGGTGACGTGGCAGGTCGACCCGGCGCGGCAGATCGAGAAGGGGCTGCTCGGCAGCCTGATCATGGAGGCGTCGTTTCAGATCCTTCGCGAGCGGTTCTCCGATCCGCCCAGCATGCGGGAGCAGATCAAGAAGGCCGTCAGGTCCATCGACGAGCAGCAAGACCTGACGCCGGCCAAACGAGCCATGCTCAAGACATTCTTCCACGCCCTGGAGGCCTTCATCGGCGCCGGCGGCGCGAAGGCCTTCGCACAGGACAGGGCCTCGACACAAGACGAGGCCGAGGCCATCACTCCGGTTCGCCGCAGGACCGAGCCGGCGTCCGCGTTTGCCGTCACGTTCCCACAAGCGATCCTCTGGGGCATGCTGGGCTGCACCGCCGGCTTCGCCGTCTCGATGGTCAAGGAACGAACCGAAGGAACGCTCCTACGCCTGCGGATCGCTCCGCTGTCCCAGGCTCAGATCCTGGCGGGCAAGGGCCTCGCCTGCTGGCTGGCCTGCGTGGGCGTGACGGTCTTCATCCTGCTCGTAGGCCGATTGTTCTTCGACGTACAGATCGAGAACCCGACCGGCCTGGTCCTGGCCGCCGTGTCGACGGCCGCCTGCTTCGTCGGCATGACGATGTTGCTCGGCATGACCGGCAAGACCCCTCCAGCCGTCGAGGGTGCCGTCTGGGGCATCGGCCTCCTGATGGCCATGCTCGGCGGCGGCATGCTCCCCCTCATCGTCATGCCCAGCTGGCTGCGAACCGCCAGTGTGATCAGCCCCATCCGCTGGGGCATCCTCGCCTTCGAAGGCGCCATCTGGCGCCACTTCTCGCTATCCGAAATGGCCCTCCCCTGCGTCATCCTCATAGCCATCGGCGTCGCATCCTTCGCCGCCGGCGTCGCAGTCCTGCGGCGCGCGGAGACGTGATGACGTACAGGGCATACCGCCGTCATCTGCGCGGGGCGCTCCACGGGCCAGGCAGTCAGTCCTTCAGGAAATGAACGGCTTGTAGGTCCACGGCCAAGCAGAGGTGGCGAAGCCAGTCAATGCCGAAGAGGTTACGCTTGACCCTATCAGCAAAGGCGACCCGTAGCGGAAACACGATAGGCTCCCCAACGCCGTTCCCGATCCTGACCATGACCCTATGAACGTAGTAGGGGAGGAGTTCGTCAGTCGCTGTCCTCGCGGTACCAGTCGTGAGTGGCGAGGTCTCCGGATCGTCGATGCCCAGCGCATTGGCAGTCGCGAAGCCTAGCATGCTGCGGGACGCACCGGTGTCGACCTTCCCAACCACTGATTTGAAGACCGCGGCTTGCCCGGCCATCTCGACCTGAACGAATGGAGAGGGGTATCCCTGTGGTGGAGGACATTTGACAGCCAGCGCAAACTGGTGTCCGTTCTGGAAGGCGATCATTCAATCGCCTCCACCTTGGGGTCGGGGATGGAGACAATCATGGGGCGCGCGACCGCAGACATGCCCTTGAGTCGCTCCACGAGCTTAGCGTAGTCTTCGTCGTGATCGATAACCTCCTGGTCGAGCACGGCCACCACCTTGCCGCCGTAGTCGCCAGCGAGCTCAGCCAGATGCTCGTGCACCCACTTGGCGTCGGGGTCGAACCGGCCCGCGTCGGGATGCTCCATCCTGTACCGACACGCCTCGCGCAAGGAGTCCAGCAGGTTGCGATATGCATCGCTTCCGTCGTCAGGCACCTTCTCCAGGTAGTCCCAGGCCCCCGCTCGCATGGACGCGACGCAGTTGGGAATGCTGGGGTACGCCGTCAGGACGATGGTGATGGGCGACTTGTCCGTCAGCTTCCGGAGAACGCTGAGCCCTTCCTCCTCGTCGGCCCCCATGACCATGTCGGTGATGACCACATCGAAGCGCTCGGCGTCCAGGCGTTTCAGGGCCTCGTTGTGGTCGGCAAGCGCAACGACTTCATACGCTCGACCGTCGGGACCCCTGTCGCTCGCGATCGCCTTCTCGATCTGCTTCAGCGCTTCGGGCTGATCGTCGATCGCTAGGACTCTCATGGAGCACTCTCCTAATTCGACTGGATCGGCAGTTCGATCTCGAACCGGGCGCCCTCGCCGGGTGTGCCGGTCTCGCGGATCGACCCATGGTGATTCTCGATGACCTGCGCAACGATGGCAAGGCCGAGGCCGGTTCCGCCAGGCCTGAGGCTGAGAAACGGGTCGAAGATCCGCGTCTTGTGCTCAGCAGGCACCCCTGGCCCCGTGTCTTCAACGGTCATTCGCACCTTGCGCCCATCTCCCTCGCCAACAGAGGTCGCCGTTACAAGGATCTTCCCGCCAGGTGGAGTGTGATGAAACGCGTTCTCCAGAAGCTCACCGATCGCCTGGTCCATCTGCTCGCGGTCCACTCGACAGACCGGCAGAACGTCGGCCACGTCCGCGGACACCTTGACCCCCTCATCTACTTTCGCGTAGCGGCGCACGACATCTTCCACCAACGACCTGATCGATGTAGGCAGAAGCTTCGGCGACTCGTTCTTGCTGAAGTCCTGGAACTCCTTGACGATCCGCCGAATCCGCTCCAGGCACCCACCCAGGTCATCGACCGCCTCGGCCAGATCGGGCTGGTCCACGCTCTTCAGCGTGCGCAGCGCCCCTTGCCAGGCGAAAAGCTGGTTCCCAATCCGGTGCGCCGACCGCCCCGAAAGCCGCCGCCAAGCATCGAGCCTAATCTCCCGCTCCCTGGCCTCCCTCTCAGCTTCTCCCCTCTCCGCCAGGCGCCGCCGCTCCAACTCATCAACCGTGGCGCGAGCCTGAGGGAAATCCTCAAACCTGGCGACCCAAATCTTCGCTTGCTCGTCTTCGGGGCGTATCTCCAGACACCGGGCGAGCCCCCTCAGGGCGGCCCCTGTATTCCCCTTGATGCCATGAACAAGAGCCTTCGCCCTGACTGACCGGTAATCATCTGGCTCTATCGCAAGGGCCTTGTCCAACCATTCCAGCCCCTCGTCGAGCTCCCCCAATCTGCTTAGCGCGATACCGCGCATGCGAAGAGCATCCACATCATCAGGCCGAATCGCAAGCACCTTGTCGAACCACTCTATCGCCTCCTCGATTCTGCCCAGGTTCCCCGTTACAGCGCCGCATCCCCCAAGCGCCACAAGGTCGTTAGGGTCAACGGCGATGGCTCTCTTGTTCCACTCAAGGGCCTCTTCGTACCTGCTGAGGCCGTTCAGTACGGCAGCGATGCTGCGTAAGATCAGTGCAGAATCTAGCCGAAGATCAACGGCGCGCACCTCAAGCTCCAACGCCTTCTCGTGGTCCCCCTGGACGAAAGCCAGTTCCCCTTCGAAGAACAGTGCGAATGCGTCATTCCCTGCCGCGCGGGCCCGCTCAAGGGCTTCCTGAAGAACAGCCTTGGCGTCCTCAACCCGACCAGTGGCCTCGAGGTGGTCGGCCCGTTCGCTTGCCAGTATGTACTCGTCTTCAGTAGGCATGATCAGTTGGGATCGCTCTTCCTCAGAACGAGACTGGTCGTGTTCACTATGCCGAATGTCTCAGAAGCCCCATGCACTGTCAACAGCTTCAGGCCCGTCCGATGGCGCAACGACAACTGATGAGCCATAGGCCATGGGTCCGACGAGCCGGAGAGCTGGCCTACGTCTGCAGCAGGAGCAGGTCCAGGTCGTTGCCGTTGGCGGAGAGAGCGGTTTGGATTCGGCCGGCGTCGTGGAAGCCGGCGGCGAGGAGGGCTTGATGGCGCTCCGGGGAGTTGGCGTCGATCTGGGCGATCACGGGATAGTCGGGGGGGCGCTCGACCGCGTTGATGAGGGGGCCCAGATGATCGATCGCGCTGGGATGGACGTGGACGTCGAACTGGAGCATTCGGCTGGGCAGCGGCTTGTACGGCTGGAGGGTGGCCAGGCCGACGACCGCGCCAGGCTTGTTGACGAGCACGGCGCTGGCGTGGGGTGCCCCGGCGTGTAGCTGGGCCATCAAGAAAACGAACTCGTCCTCGGCGTTGCAGGGCCCGGTGAGCCGGAAGCCCGCGCTGCGAAGCCAGTCGCCCTCGTCGCGGAGCATCAGCTTGTGGACCAGCGGCCAATGGGTCCAGCACGTCCGCTCGACGCGGACGTCGCTCGGGTCGGCCGGCGCGAAGAAGGCGTTGAACCGCTCCGCGTGGCGGACCCACTTCATGAACCCCGATCCGGGCGTCATCGGCTCGAAACCGAAGCGGGCGTAGATCCGATAGGCCGGGCTCTCGAAGCCGGTGCGAAGATGCATCGCCACCCCGTCGCGGGCGGCGAAGTCATCGCCCATCACGCGCATCAGGGCGGACGTGGCCCCCTGTGCCCGCCACTTCGGCTGGGTGAAGACGTGGGCCAGGATCGCCAAGCCGTGCTTCTCGACGACCATCATCTCACTGATGATGTCCTCGCCGATGACGGCGATGTAAAAGCGCTGCTCGAGGTCGTCATTGTGGCCGTCCAGGTTATGCTTGAGGTGCCAGTTCCACGGCTCGCCCTTGTGCAACAAGA
>CAYMLO010000221.1:0-11502 GCA_964390905.1 uncultured Planctomycetales bacterium
ACACCTTCTGGCAGCACGCAGCCGCCTGACCGCCAGAGATGTGGACTACACCCTACTGCTCGGGGCGGTGTGACGCACGAGAAGGGGTCGAGGCAACTTGGAGGAGGTTCATGGCAACACGCTCGGCTGTGGCGAACGTCTTGGGGGTGACGTTGATGGCGTTGGGTCTGTCTTCGCGAGGTGCGCACGGCGCGCCGCCCGAGTACGAGTTCGACGGTCGGATCTCGCGACCGGTGCTGGAGGCCTACCTCTCTCGCGCGATCACGATGATGGACCTCCTGACGGGCGTGGGCGACGTGGACGACAACATCCGGATGTTGAAGGACACGGGTGCGAAGTTCGCCGGCCGGACGATCTACCTCTGGGGCGGCGAGCGGCGCCTGGAGGCGAGGCTCGCCCAGGCCCGGACCATCGCGCCCAAGGTCCATGCGGCCGACCCGCAGATCGTCTTGCAGGCGGCGGTCTTCGAGATCGTCACGCGTGACGTGGATCAGCTGGACGTGCCGGCGTGGGTGTTCGAGGCGTTTGGCCAAAAGCCGGAACGCCGGAAGTTCCGTTACGAGGCGATGTGCTCTGCCGAGTGGCGTCACCGCGACCGATGGCGCAAGGGCGCGTCGGTCCCGGATATCACGCAAACAGAGACGAAGATGTGGTTCTACTACCTCGCCGCCCGTTACATCGACGTGGGCTGCGAAGCCATCCACTTCGGTCAGGTCGCACTGATCGGTGCGGACGACCCGAAGCACGAGCACTGGTGGGATCTGCTCAGTCGGGTCCGGGGCTATGCCGGCAAGCGTGCGAGGCGCCACCTACTGCTCTGCGACGCCCACACGCCGCGCGGCGGCCCGCGATACCGGGGCGACAAGTTGCTGTTCGACCTCCATTCGTTCCCGCTGCGGATCGACGAGGTGCCCGACCGCCCGCACGAAGGCGTGCTCCGCGTGGGCTACCTCGACAGCATCTACGGGCGGAGCAACGGCGGGCTCACGCCGAGCGGGTGGCGGTGCGAGCACCTGCCCTACATCGTCGAGCTGGACAACTTCGAGCGGACGGGGCGGGAAGGTCAGAACATCGGTCACCACTGGTGCTGGGGGTGGGACGAGATCTGCTGGTTCGCCAACCAGCCCGAGGCCTATCGGAACCGATGGCTCCGATACGCCTGGGACTGGGTCCGCCGTCACGACGCGAACGGGTTTCTCCAGATGCCGGGCAGCCGGTGTCTGGCCTCGCATGCGACCGGTGGGGACGGCAAGAAGACCGGGTGGTACTTCGCCAATCGTCCGAGCCCCGCTGTGCCCGGCGGCTTCAATCAGGAGGCCACAATCAAGGCCATTTGGGCCCAAGACGCAGCAAGGCGGCCGGCCACGAAGGCATCGGGAGAGTGATCCGCATCGGGCGGGGGTGTTCTACGTGGCGAGGGACGTCATCGGCCACGTGCCTCTTGGATGGCCCGTCTGAGCAGGTCCACCTCCTCGGCGACGGCGCTGCTGCTGGGCAAATTGGCCAGCTTGGCCCTCTCGTCGTCGAGCGATTCCAGCGTCGTCTGGACCTTGGCGACGAAATTGTCCTGGTTTCGGGTGGAAAAGACGATCGTACCAGGAGGCCTGGGCGCGGCGTCGCTGGCCACCACGGGCACGCCGAAATGCAGGGCCTCCCGGATGCTCACCGCGTCCCCGTCGCTGCAGGTCGGGCGGACGAACAGACCGACGTTTCGAAAGACCGGATACATCTCGCCCGTCGGCTCGACGAAGAGCCACTGGGGTTCGAGGCCGCGACGTTTGATCTGCTGGGTCATCTCCTCCAGGTAGGATGGGCTCCATCCGGCGAATCTGAGCACGTACCAGACGACACCGATTCTCGGCCAGGCCGTTCGCAACGAATCGAGCAGCTCGATCGTCATGTCGATGCCGTACAGATCGCGACCGTCGTCGTAGACGATGGGGGCACCGTTGGCCAGGATCACCGGGTGATGGGATTCGCAAAATGAGCGAACCGCCGAATCGACGGCATCGTCGTCGTCAGGACCGGGCGCCGGTTCGATGAAGGCGGGGATGACGGACGTCTTGTCACCCAGCCCGGCCACGTCGTCGATGAAGTCTCGAATGTGCACGTTGACGGCGATCAGCTTGCCGGCCGCCCGAAACGCGCCGAGCACCATCCGCCGGGCCAACCAACCCCGAACCGGCCAGAGCCGGCGCAGCGAGTCGGTGTGCAGCGCAATGATGACCGACTTGCCCCGGGCCCTGGCCAGCCACCACGTGGCCGCCCAGACGTCCCATCGGCTGCTGTGCACGTAGACGACGGGCTCGGGCCCGCGGAGCACGTATCGAACGAACCACCGCCACCCGAGCTGGCCGACCGGCTGGATCCTTTCGGACGACGCTGCCGGTTCTGATGCGGCCGTCTCGGCGCTGGTGTTGTACACGACGTAGTCGACGCCGGCGCGGTCGAGATGCGCCAGCAGCCGTTTGATGTGAACGGTGACCCCGCCGTAGGGCGGGGGGAGCGGCCCGACGATGGCCAGGTCGTGCGTCGTCTTGGAGTCGTCCATGCCCGGCAACTGCAAGTCCGTTCGCTATTCCCAACGCCGAGCGCCCGATGCGCCGCGGTCCGAGAGGGGACGATGGTCTAGAAAGAGACGCCGAGTTCGTCCGCCACGCTGCGGATGTGTGCAGCAGCCTGGTCGTATTCTGTCTCTGAGGCCAGGTGCTCGATCATCAGCGGGACATCCTGCTCGAGTCCGGCCAGGCACCCGACGAAGGCGCGGTAGTCGAGCTGGCCCGTCCCCGGCAGGACCTCGTACATCTCCACGATATAACCCTTGCCGTGGTGAAGGTCCTTGGCGTGGGCGCTGACGATCTTGTCGCCCAGGCGTTCGCAGAAGTCGCGGATGATGGCGCCCGTGTCGGCGTAGCAGCGGGGCGAGACGATCAGGTTCGTGGGGTCGAGGTGGGCGCCGAACATCGGGTCGTCGATCGCCTCCACCAAAGCCACGTAGGAATCCACGCTGTCGGGCGGGATCCACTGCATGGTCTCCAGCATGAACTTCGCCCGCTTGGGCTTGACGTCTCGCAGGATGCCCTGCACCGTCTCGACGATGAAGTCGAACCCCTCCTGCGTGAAGTTCTTGGGGTGGTAGTTCAGGGAGTCGTCCGGCGCGAAGCTGCCGGCGAAATCGACGCAGCCCAGCGCGCCGATTTCATCGGCCAACGCCAGTTGACGTCGGACGTGCTCCAATCGCTGCTTGCGCAGCGCCTCGTCGGGGATGATGATGTTGCCCCATGCCCCGACCTCGGCAATGACGAGCCCCGCCGCGTCGCAGGCCTTTCGGAACGCCTTGATGCCGGCCGGGTCGTCCAATGAGACCGGCGGGCAATAGGCCGCCCGGTAGCCCTTGGCCACGTGCGCCTGGACCCATTCCTCTGGGTCGGTCGAATCGACGAACACCGGTGCACCCAGTCGCATGACTCGGCTCCTTGCCGACGCGGCGTCTTGTGGGGGCAGCGATCCCCGCAGACGCCCGAAACGGCGATCGAGAGGGTTTGGAGAAACCGTTCGGGGTTATACCCGCAGCGTCATCGTCGGGCAAACGCCGCCGCGGAAGACGTTTGACGTGGATGGACGCCGTCACCTGGACGGCTGGAGGGTGCCCCGTTCTCTTCGGACGCCCGCGGAACGCGGGCATCCGAAGAGGGCGGGGGACAGAACGCCCGGAACAAGGGCGCGTTCGAAACGTTCGGTGCCCCACCCTCGCTCCGCGACGCGCTGTCGCGGTCGCGGAGCGAGAATGGGGCACCCACATCGGAGGCGGTCCGGCGCTATTTGGCGGGCTGCGTTCCGGCGCGTCGAAGGTTCTCGCGGGCGGACTCCAGGCCGGGGCCGAGCTCCAACGCCTGGCGGAAGGCGGCGATGGCCTGCTCTCGGTGGCCGAGCTGGAGCAGGACCTCGCCGAGTGCGTTGTGGGCTTGGGCGCTCTTCGGGTCAAGCCGCACGGCTTCGGCCAAGGCGCGTCGGGCCTCGGCCGGTCGCTTTTGGGCGGCCAAGACCATGCCCAGCTCGAGGTGTGCGTCTGCCCGGCCTGGGGCGGACTTGATGACCCGTTCGAGATGGGCGCGGGCCTCATCGAGTCGGCCCTTCAGCCGGAGCGCCGCACCGAGCTGGTACCGTGCGTCGACGTGGTCGGCGTCGGACTTCAGACAACGGGTCAGGTGCTCGATGGCGTCATCGGCCTGGCCGAGGCGGCGGAGGGCCGCCCCAAGCTCGTAGTGGGCTCCCGCGTGGTTGGCGTGGTGTTTCAAGGCCAGGCGGAACTGCGCGACGGCAGCGACGGCTTGCTCCCGCGCCATCAGCAGTTGGCCGAGCAGCACGCGGCTGTCGGGGGCCGTTCGCTTGCCCAGAGCGCCATGCAAGGCCTGGATCGCGTCGTCCAAGCGACCTTCGTCCCGGAGAATCCCCGCGACGGCCTGGGCGGAACGGAGGTGGTGTGGGTCGAGCGCGAGGGCACGCTCGAAGGCCTGTCGCGCTTCCGCCGCTCGGCCCGCCTGGGCGTGCAATACGCCGACGTTGTAATAGGAGGGCGCGGATTGCGACCCGCGGCTGCTGGCGATGCATCGCTGAAACAACGCCATCGCCTTGTCGGCCTGACCGCGCTGCCCGGCGATCACGCCCAGCCCGAACAGGGCGGACCGGTTCTGTGGGTCCTCGGCCAGGACTTCGTTCAGGGCTTCTTCCGCCCCGTCGAGCCTGCCTTGCTGGATCCGTGCGAGCCCCAGCCCGGCGAGCGGTTCGGTCTTGCGCCGCCACAGCGATAACTGCCGCTCGAACATCCGAGCCGCATCATCGGCGCGGCCCAGTTCCAGATAGCACTTCGCCAGTCTGGCCACCGCCCGCGCGTCTCGCGGATGGCGCTGGACGAACGGTTCGAGGACAGCGACGGCTTCGGCGTGCTGACCGGCGGTAGCGAATGCGATGCCCCGTTGGAACTCAGCCCACGCGCCCATCATGTCCTTCGGGTCCGGCAGGGCGCCAGCGGTCGTCGGCGCGGAACTCGGCACGACGTAGCCCAGGTCCGCCAGCTTCTGTCGGGTCTCCTCGTCCATGGGCAGGTTCCCCGACACGGTGGCCAACGTTTCAGGATCGCTTCCGGCCAACGCGCGGAGTTGCCCGAGGAGCTCGACGGCCTGCGCTTGCCGTTGGGCGTAGAGGTTGTTCAACTCGTTCGGGTCGGCTTGGAGGTCATACAACTCCGGTTTGGGGGCGAGGATGAACTTCACGTCGTCGCGCCGCACGCCCACCAACGGTGACCAGTTGTGCATTACCTTGGGCCAGAGCGTCTCGAAGTAGACCGCACGGTGCTTCGCCGGCGCCCGCCCCAGCAGACTGATCCCGTCCAACCCGGTCGGGATGGACACGCCCAGCAGATCAAGCACCGTCGGGACGACGTCGATCAGCCCCGTTTGCTCGGCGAGCGTCCTCCCCTGGGGCAGTGGCGCCGGCCCGCTGAAGATCAACGGCACGTGCAACGTCGCGTCGTAGACGAGCAAGCCATGCGTGATCTCCTCATGCTCGCCGAGGGCCTCGCCGTGATCGCTCGTGGCTACGATCAAGGTCCTGTCGCGGATGCCCAACCCATCGACGGCGGCCAGCAGCCGACCCAACTGGGCGTCGGCGTATGCGATCTCGCCGTCGTAGGGTCTTGCCTTGTGACGATCGGCGAATGGCTCGGGCGGGACGTAGGGAAAGTGCGGGTCGAAGTAGTGCACCCACAGGAAGAAGCGTTCCTTGCCGTGTTTGGCCAACCAGGCCAGCACGTGGTGGTTGACCTCTTCGGCCGACCGCTCCCGATGCCCGAACGCGTGCATGCGCCCGTCGGTGGTCAGGTCGTCGCCGTAGTGCTCGAAGCCCTGCGCCAAGCCGAAGCGCCGATCCAGCACGAACGCGCTGATCACCGCCGCCGTCCGGTAGCCACGCTTGCGGAGGATCTCGGCGAGCGTCTGCACGTGATCCGGCACGGCGAACATCCCGTTCAGCCGTGCCTCGTGGTGCTGGGGGTTCAGACCGGTCAGCATGGACGCGTGTCCGGGCAGCGTCAGGGGCATGCTCGTGATGGCCTGGACACACCGGACGCCCCGCCGGGCCAGTTCGTCCAGCACGGGCGTCTCCGCAGACGCGTAGCCGTAGCATCCGACGCGGTCGGCGCGGAGCGTGTCGATGCTCACCAGCAGCAGGTTGAAGTCGCGGAATACGCCTGACGAGACCCCAAGTGGCGCCGCGTCGTCCCGGGAATCAGGTTCACGCCCCCGACCGGCGACGAACACGAGGACGATCGCAGCGGCCAGCACGCCCGACGCGACCAGCCCCCAGATCCATCGTCTCCGTTCGGCTTGGTGATGCGTTGGGTCTTGGTCGGTCATGGCATCACATCGCTGCCCGACGGGTCGCCAGCGCGTGCGCTGCCACCGAGCAGGCGGACCAGGCATGCGGTCTCCGTATGATGGCAGGCCAGCGGGACGAATACAAGAAGACCGAAGACGAACGCGTCACCTGACCGCATCCCGCAGATGACGGCGCCGCCATCGGATCCAAACCGGGTTGCCCGAGCCGTGGGATTCATCCCGCGCGGTTCGCTTGCCGCGCGGGATGAATCCCGCGGCTCAGGGATGCGCCTGTCGGCGCCAGTCGTCGGACGACGGACCGGGACGAGGGACAGACGACAAACGGGTTTCTGGGTTGATCCGCGCATGGCTACAAAGCAAGATCATGGGAGTTGGGACAGAAGCTGCGCAGTGGTGCAGCCAGACCTACTCCTGGAATGGAAGCGCTATCATGAGAGCCGCAATCGCTTCGACGGTGTTGGGTATGTTCTTGACGGCTGGTGTCTGGGCGGCTGAGCCCGGCTTGGTTGCCCACTACTCGTTTGAATCCGGCCGCGGCCAGGGGGTCGTCGACAGGAGCGGCAACGGGCATGACGGGAAGATCGTCGGCGAAGCGAAGTGGGTGAAAGGTCCGTTCGGAACGGCGCTGTCGTTCGACGGCCGGCGATGCTACGTGGACTGCGCCGCCAGCAAGACGCTTGCGATTGCCTCGGCCGGCACGATTGAGGTCTGGTGCCGGCCGCAGGTCGTCCAGGGCGGCCTGGTGAACTGGAGCACGGGGGGCGCCTGGTGTGACGAGCGGCTGGTGCTGGCCGTCAACACGTATCACGGGGGCGCGGCGGTCTTGGGGTGCATGGCTGACGGCAAGGGGTCTCACGGTTTTGGTGAGTTCGGCAGACTGACGCCCAATACGTGGAGTCATTTGGCGTTCGCGTTCGATGGCGTGACCATCCGCGTGTACCAGGATGGCCTGCTGAACGCCTCGGTCAGGCAGCGCCTCCGACCCGATACGTGCGGCGTGCCGCTGTGGATCGGGCGTTGCCAGGGGCTTGGCAAGGAGCATTTCTGCGGTCTGATCGATGAGGTACGGATCTACCGTCGCGCGCTGTCGCCGGCGGAGATCCTCGCATCCTACAAGCGACAGGCCGGGGCCAGGGGCAAGGACATGAGTGCGTTCAACAAGGTCAGGCTGTCGGCAAGGGCGTATCCGGGACCCGGCAAGACCATCGTGACGCTCGATGCCCGCGCCATGCAACCGTTGCCCGACGGTGCGACATTGCAGGTGACGCTGCGCGGTGCAGGACCCGACAGGACGATCAAGCGGGTGCGGCTGTCGCGGTTCTTTGTCGAGGGCACCACGGAGGTCGCCTTCGACTTTCAGCGGCTACCGCCGGGCGAGTACGTCATCGGCGCGGTCGCCATCGGCCCGAACGGCGCGCGGATCGGCGAGGAAGCGACGGTCGCTCTGGGGTGGAAGGGGCAGCCGGCGTCGTTCAAGAACGTCAGGGTGCTCAACAATCTCGTGTGGGAGCTACTGCGCTTGGAGCACAAGCAGCCTTGGAACCCCGGCGCTCCCCAGACGTTCAGCCTGCCGTGCGACCGCTGGGTGTTCGTCCGCAGCACCGCGAAGGTGGGCGCGGGTGGCGGGGCGGGGATCTCGATCGATTCCGACGACGCCGGGCAGGCCGTCATCAAGCACGAACCGGACGGCGAATCCACCCACGAAGCGATGCGGTTCCTGACCGCGGGGGAGCACACGCTGTGCGTGCACCGCAAGGGCGATGTGAGGCTGGAGCGCCTGGTCGTCCGCGCGATCCCGATGCTTCAGCACGCCTTCTACGGCGCGAATCCGCACATCCACCCGTACGGCCCCTACGACTGGGACTTCCTGTCCAAGGACGTGCTGCCCAACGTCAACACGATGATCAGCAGCAGCGGCCGGGTGCCGCCGCACCTGAAGGAATGGCATGAGCAAGGCCGCCAGTGGATCACGATCATCGGGCTGCCGTCTGGGGTGAAGGCCGACGCGCAGGGCGCAGAGAAGGCCTACGAGCACTGGTCTGCTGCGACCGGGCTCCAGCATCCGCTCATGTCGGGGATCATCGTGGACGAGTTCGGCGGCGGCGACGATCCGATCTACGATACCTACCGCCAGGCGGTCGAGCGGATCTACGCCAACCCGAAATTCAAGGGCAAGGCCTACATGCCCTACGGCGGCACGTTCTACGGGGACGACCGGAGTCGTCGGTTCGCCAAGGTCTGCATCGACGGCGGCGGATACATCCCCTGGGAGCGGTACCTGATCGAGCAGCCGACGGAGGAGGCCGCCCGAGATTTCATCAAGCGCCGTGTCACCGATCATATGCCGCGATGGGAACGGGCCCTGCCCGGGTGCACGTCCCGGATGATCCTCGTTTGGGGATACATGTCGCAGCCCACCGAGAGCCTCAACGTCGATCCGACCGTGGACTACCGGGTCTACATGGACATGCAGATGCACGCGGCGGCGACGCATCCGTCGTGTTTCGGGCTCGGCGGTTTCCAGTGGTATCACTCGTCGTACTGCGACGAGGAGAACGTGCGGTGGGCCGGTCGGCTGTTCCGACACTACGCCATCGAGGGCCGCACCGAGCCGCTCTGCAACGATCCCTATAAGCTCACGCACGTCCGCAACCCGGACTTCGCCGACGGCACGAACGGCTGGACCGTCGAGCCGGCCGAGGCGGGCAGCATTCGGACCAGGTCCCACCGGGGCTACAGTTGGCTTCAGGGACGCTACCCGCGGACCCGTATGGGCGACACGTTCCTGTGGACCAAGCGGAGCGGTCGAAAGCCCAACGTCTTCAGTCAGCCGATCGGGAACCTAGAGGCTGGCCGTCTGTATTCCATGAAGATGATCACCGGCGACTACCAGGACCTGATCAACGAGGTGTCGAAGCGCGCCACCCACGCGGTGACGATCAGACTCGACGGCGTGGACGTCCTTCCCGGCGCGAAGCGATCATTCCAGTTCGCCTTTCCGAACTGCTACGCGCATCACCTCGGGAAGTTCGACGCGAAGCACAACTACTGGATGAACTACCACTGGCGCGTCTTTCGGGCGAAGGCCGAGACCGCCAAGCTCATCGTTACCGACTGGGTCAGCGATGCGGATGCCGGCGGTCCGATCGGACAGGAATTGATGTTCAACTTCGTCGAGATCCAACCGTACATCGGCGATTGACGGCAGTCGCCGCCCTGGGACCCGAAGCGCCGGGCCTCCGTCTCGCAAGAAGCAGGGCGCAGGCGCCAATGCCCATCAGGCCCAGCGTCGTGGGCTCTGGGATCTGACCCTCGAACCCACCGTCGTTGACCTGTCCGCCGCCGATCAGCGATCCGGCGATGAGGTTTCCCGTCACGAGGCCATGCGGGAAGTAGGTGTCGGCCCGCGGCGCGAGGATGTTGACCTGATGATCGCCGTTGCTGAGGCTGAACGTGCTGGCGCTGGCCAGGTTGAGCAGCGTGTGCCCGGCGCTCATGCCGTTCTGGTAATTCCACACCAGGGCGTCGAAGGCCACCATGGCGTCCGGGACGTTGATGATCAGCGTTGCGTCCGCCGGACCGGAGATCCTCACCCCCCACGCGGCGTTGAGGGCGGCGCTGCTGATCTCCACCACGTTGATGCCGGACTCCACGTCGATCAGGATCTCGCCGTACTGAAGCAGGGCCGGCGTGGTGGCGGGCATGCCGCCGATCAGGCTGCTGGTGTCCAGGAAGAACTCGGACACCTCGCTGAGATCCAGGCTCGCCTCGAACGAAACGCCGGTGCTCACCGTGCCGAAGACGGTGACCGGCAGTCCGGTCAGATCGCTGCCGCCCAGAACGGCGTCGCCCAGCACGGTCCCGCCGGTGCCGTCGAGGTCCCCGCCGGTGCGGATCGTGCCGTCGACGTTGGCGCCGTTGACGAACACGCTGCCGCCCGCCTCGATCCCGCCGTTGTTGATCGAGCCGGTGATCCGGACGTCGCCGCCCGCGTAGAGCGAGGTGGGCGTTCCCGGACCCGCGGTCGCGATGTCGTGCAAGCTGAAGCTGGAGAAGTAGGCGTCCCCGCCCAGGCCGGCAATGCCCTGGAAGTCGCTGTGATAAGCCGCGGACGTCGTACCGATGTCCCCCAGGCTAAAGACGTTGAACTCGAACGGATCGAAGGTGATGTCGTAGTCCGTGTAGTCGATGACGTTCCCCCGCGCGACCCCGACCAGACAGAGCACACCCGTCAACGAACACCCCGCCGCATATAACCGCATCATGGCGCACCTCTTGCTGCAATCTCTTCGCCGACTCGTCCCCGAGGGGGACCAGACCGATCGTCAGCTAAACGTACAATACAAACGGCGCGCCTCGACCAGATTTTCGCGCCTGGAGTCAAATCGTCTGGGATATGGGACCTGAACCGGGCCTGAGGCCGTCGGTCGTGGGGGGGGGCTCTGGCAGAGCGGGGGTTTTGGCTGTAGATGCGTTGGAGGGGGCCCGCCGAGCTGCTATGATCATTCCATGATTCGCAAGGCCCGGCTGGACGACGTGCCCGCCATCCATCGACTGATCAACGAATACGCCGAGCAGGGGCAGATGCTCTTCCGCACCCCGGCCGAGCTCTACGAGCACCTGCGCGATTTCTACGTCTGCGAATCCGACGGCCAGATCACGGGTTGCTGCGCCCTGGAGATCATGTGGCGTGACCTGGCCGAGATCAAGAGCTTGTCGGTCGGCCCGGGCCACCAAACGCAAGGCATCGGCCGGCAGCTCGTCGAGGCCGCCGTCGCCGAGGCGGTCGAGCTCGGGCTCCGTCAGGTCTTCGCGCTCACCCGTTCGCAGGGCTTCTTCGAGCGGCTTGGCTTCCGCGCGGTCGACCGCAACAGCCTCCCCCACAAGATCTGGGACGACTGCCTCCGCTGCCCCCGTCGCGACAACTGCGACGAGGTCGCCGTGGCACGGACGGTAGGCGAGTCATCTGACCCAGCCTGAGTTGTAGGGTGGGTCTTGACCCACCATTTCATGCGGTCCCGAGCCCGCCAGGAGAAGGTGCGTCAAGACGCACCCGTGGCATGGGCGTCTCGCCCATGAACCCTCACGAGCGAGACGCACGTGCTAC
>CAYMLO010000222.1:0-11407 GCA_964390905.1 uncultured Planctomycetales bacterium
CCACCCGTGCCACGTTGCTTGTACTTTCGCCCCAGCCACTGCCGGAGCCGACGCCGTGAATGGGCATCGACCGCATCATACGTCCGGGTCAGCGGGCCCAGACGCGGGCTGAAGTAATGGGCCCACCCAACCAAAACCTGATTGAGTTGCGTCACCACGGCTTCCACGTCCAGGAGCGTGCGGTCCCTGCCGGTCAGCTGACTGATGGCCTGACACACCCGCTTCACCCGCTTCCGCGACGGCCGGGCCCCCAGATAAGCGTGGCCCGTCCGACGTGAGCCTCGTAATTCCATGAAAGGCTATTTCCTTGCCGGACGTTACGATGTCCGGCGGTGGCTTGACACATTAAGGAGATAGCCTTTCATGGAACTACGTCGCTTCTCGACGCCGATGGTGTCCTTCGAGGAATCAACATAGAATCTGGATTGTTGTCCCGGTTCGAGATAGCAGGATCGTTGCTGGGTGCGGTGTTGACCAGGCGTCGAAACAGGGGAGCGACGTAGCCCTCCCACGGATATCCGCCACATGTCACCGTTCATTCCCAGGACCTATGTTTCCGCGACGCCCCCGAGCCTTATCAACCTGGTCTATTATCGATGGGGGTTGATGCTGGCGGCACACACGGTCGACTTCGCCACCGCCGCGCGGGTGGCGCGACGGGCGGGCGAGTTCCTATGGAAGAACGTTCCGTTCCTCTACGAAGGGATTCGAGGCACGATTGCCTCGGCGCTGCAATCCACGCACGACCCGGATCAAATCGAGACCATCGCCCGGGAGTTTGCGACCAACACGTTGCTCGGCTTTCTCGAGGCCGAGTTCATCCATCGCAAGCTTACGCGGGGAACCTGGAGACGGCACGTTCGCTGCAAGAACGTCGAGCGCCTCGCCGGGACGGTCCGAGCCGGGCGCGGTGTGGTGGGTGTCGGCGGATACTTCGGGAACCACCAGATGGGCGTTACGGCGTTCGGACATCTGCTCAGCGGGAAAGTCGCGGGAATCGTCAGTCCATTACAGTACACCACACAGCAGCGGTGGATGGCAGGAATGGTCCGCGGCGGTTTGGCGCGGCTCTACCCGGCCGGCGACGCGATTCACAACGCCTTTCAGGCACTGCGCGACGGTCGACTCGTCCTGATCATGGGCGAGCATGTCAGCAGCAAGCGAAACGCGGTAGAGGCGACGTTTCTGGGTGCGCCGCATCGGTTCTATCCGTCCGCGGCGCTGATGGCCTGGCGGGCGCGCTGCCCGTTGGCGGTGGTGACCTGCCATCGGCTCGACGAGCCGTTTCAATTCGAGCTGGGCGTTCGCGATTGGATCGAGCCGCTCGAACGGGGCGGCAAAGCGTGGATCCGTCAGGCAACGATCCGCGTCGCCAGATCGTTGGAAGCGTCCATCCTCGAGCGGCCCGCGCAATACGCTTGGGTCAATCGACACCTGCTCGCCGGTCAGCCAAACGGCTGAGCGACCGCGCGCCCCCCGCGTCGCTATGCACGCTCTGGACTTGTGCCCGACACCGTGGCTGCCGAACCGGTACTGTGCGGCAAGAACTCGCCTCCCGGCGACACGGCTCCGATTACGGCCACGGCCACACCCAATCAGCGAGGGTGAGCTCTGGCGACCGCTCTAAGCTGTTGGTGAGTGACTGCACGGCATAGAAATGGCCAATGCTGTCGTAATCGTCCGAGCCGTAGGCCAGCGACGTCGGCAACGCCAAGACCGCCAGAACGCACTTGACCCAGAGAAGGTGGATACGGTGTCTCATGATTCCTTTCTCCTGAAACCAATGGACCGCATCTCTGATACCGAAGCAGTATACTCGTGTTTGCCTGGCTGTCAATCCGAATCCCGATCAGCAGTCGGGTGCGTCTTGACGCACCCTTTCTCGTCGGACACGCTACCGATCCGAGAGGTGCGTCAAGACGCCCGACGCCTGGGCTGCACGCACGAAGGCGAAGGAGCGAAGACCCATGCCGCACAGGTTCCGTCCCAAGTGCTGTCCTGCGTGTGGGGCCGAGCAAGTCGTGCCCATTCTCTATGGCCTGCCTACCCTAGAGGCCTTTGAGCAAGCGCAGCGAGGCGAGCTGGAGCTAGGCGGTTGCTGTGTGACCTTCAACGCCCCGATATGGCACTGCAAGGCATGCGCCCACCGCTGGCACGCCAAGCGCAAGAGCCCATTGGATGCGCTTTGACGCACCGTCTCGCTCTACTTCCGGCTCGAGCCGTTACCCGAGGTCTTGCGCTATCCCATCTCGGGCTTCCCGGGCATGCCGAGCATGAGCGATCGGTCACCTTCGTTTTCTCTGAAGCAACGCCAACCCGCCGAGGGCTGCGAATACAAGCGATGCAGGTTCCGGAACGGCCATGAAGATCTCGCTGTCGCTGCCGTCGCCGTATCCCTTCCACACCACGATGGACCCGGAGACATCATGCTCCCCGTCCCAGGTGTCGTTGTCCGTGAGTTGCACGATCGTCTGGCCGTCGTACAGGAACATCTCGCAGGTCTCGCCCGCCCCGCCAGTGCTCTGTCGCCAGACGACGAGCGATTCGGAGACCCGCGGGTACATCTGATCGAAGCTGGTGTCGCTCGTCAGTTGTGTGGTTGCGGTACCGTCGTAGAAGAATATCTCGTGGTCGTAGACATATTGGGCGAACCAGGACACCCTCGACCCGCAGACATGTGGGTACTGCGTATTGGACTGGTGATCCGTGAGCTGCGTCGTCGCCGTGCCGTCGTACAGGAAGGTCTCGTAGCTTCCCTCCGTGTATCCCTGCCAGACGACGTTCGATCCCGAGACCTCCGGACGTCGATCCTGGCCGTCATTGTCCGTGAGGCGCGTCGTCGAGACGCCGTCGTACAGGAAGACCTCCCAATCCTCCCCGTCGACGCTGGCTTCCCAGACGACGTTCGAGCCACTGATCCGCGGCGCATTGTCCACGTAGGCGTTGTCCGTGAGCCTGCTGGTCGTCGTGCCGTCGTACAGGAAGATCTCCCTGGCCCAGTCATCAGTGGTCTTGGACGGGTCATCCCGACCGTACCATGTCACGTTCGTACCCGAGATCCTCGGGCCGTAGTCGTCGTAGTCATTGTCTGTGAGTTGGGTGACGGTGGTCCCATCATAGAGGAAGATCTCAGAGTCGTGCCCGTCACTGCGCTGCCACGTCACGTTCGAGCCCGACACCTCAGGGAGTTGATCGGAGTCGCCGTTGTCCGTCAGTTGGGTGACCGACGTCCCATCGTAGAAGAAGATCTCGTGGTCGTTCCCGTCCCACCCCTGCCACACCACGTTCGAGCCCGAGACTCTAGGATGGGAATCGTGGTTCCCGTTGTCCGTGAGCTGAATGACGTTCCAGCCGAGAGCCGTATCGACCGCCCAAAAGGCCATCACGGCCGTCGTCGCCGTAAACCGACTGCGCAAGACCATCCCCTCGTCCTCCTACCTCTGCAGCTTGCTTGGATTGCACCAGGGAGACGCTCCGCCCGGGACAACGGGACTGGCTGGATACTCTTCCCTACTCCCTGCCTCTAGAGACCAGAGCCTAAGCCCATGGATGGGACGCGTCAACCGTGCAATGGCTCAATCGGTTCATCCGCTCGACAACAGCGTTTCGTGCCGCAAGACGCCCCGCCACGATCATCTGAGATCCGCGATGCTCTCCGGACGGGCGCAGGCCCTCCCCTTGTCGAGCCACCTTCGGGCGATGCGCCGGACGTCGTCCCACTGACGGGCCGCGCCGAGCAGAACATAGAACACCCGGCGCGCCGTCCAGCGGTTGAGCGCCATGTCCTTGCTGTACGCCGTGTGGTCCCTCACGAACGACCGATACCGTTTCCCGTCCGGGACGAAGAACTGCCCCACCGATCCAAAACTGTAGGCGTACGGCGACCCGGGTTTCCAGAAGGACTGCTGCGAATTCAACCAACCGATCGGCCAATGATCCCAGCATGCCGCCCCCCAACCGACGCCGCCTTGCGCCCCCGGCGTACAGTGATCGACCAACTGGCTCTTGTCCGGTGAGAAACCACTCGCCTCGCCGAGCACGGCGAAGAGCAGTCCATCTCTAAACGGCAGCACCAGGGCACATCCCCGCGACCGCGAGATCACCTCGAGCGTCGAATCGTCCCCACAACGACGGACCTCGCCCTTCTCGCCCCAGTAGATGTCGTACCGCCGATCGCCGTACACGTCGAGCACCGCATGCGTATGGTAGTCTCCCCGTTCCGCGTCGCGCGGGAACAGGTCCTTGATTGCCTTGCCAACCGGCGCCACGCCGAAGAGTTCGACGGGCTGTTGACTATAGGCATGAATGCTGCTGGGCATGAGGCTCTCGTAGGTCATCCGGCGCAGGATGAGTCCGTTCGGGTAGGCGAAGTAGTCCTCCGTTCCGCGCAGTCGAGGTCTGGCGTCATCGTTCATATTGACCGCGAAATAGGTCCACCGCACCCAGACCCGCTGCGGGCCGCGCTGAACGACGTCCACGAAGCTGTTTTTCTGCTTACGCCCCATGCTGTTGAACAGCTCGGCCTCGCCCATGTTGCCTTCGAAGAACTGATTGCACATCCCGGCGCCGCTGGGCAACTCCAGCAGCGGGCAGTAGCTGGCTTCGTGACTGAAGACGAACCGTTGGGGGTGATCCTTCCAGAAAACGACAACGGCCTTCTTGGCGTTCATGTCGGCGTGGGGCGGACTGGGCGTCAACGCACCCGTGTAGTGACCGGGCGCGTAGTCGTTCACCTCTATCGCCGACACACCCTCGGTAGTGCGCTTGGCCAGTTCGGCCATCGAGAGGGGCGCAGGCTTCTCGAAGACCGGATCGGGCCCGCCGTCCCCTCGGCCGTGGCCAGCCCCAGGCGCGACGACTGGCAGCGCGCAGGCAAACAGAATGGTCGATGCCGTCATGAGACTCCGCTCCAGAGGTTCAGTCCCTTTCCCCTCGGGAAGCCCTCTCCTGATGTGCCAGGGGGCCAAGCGCCAGCTTGAACGTCTTGATCTCAAAGGCGCGCAGGTCGATCCGCAGCGTGTCGTCCTGGATGTCCAGCTTGCGGACGGGATCCTCCATCAGGTTCACTTCCTCCGCCGAGGTGACCGCCGCGTGCACCTTGATCCTGACGTCCGGCGTCGCTTGTCCCGCGGCCTCGTAGGCCCTGACGACCACCGCGCCTCCCTGTCCCGGCTTGACCGTCGACACCACGACGTTGGCGTGCGACAGTCTCAGCAAGCCCCACCGATCGGGAAGCGTCCCCGCATGGGTGGCCACCGGACGAGCCAAGAGAGGATTGTTGAACTCTAGCCCATGTCGGTAGACGCTCGCCTGGCGCCAATCGCCGGCATGCGGAACCAGGGCGCAATCGAAGCTCAGCTCGCTGCCGAGCTCGAACCCCGAATCAGACGACATGCCGGGCTCGTAGCCGCCACCGAAGCCGTACGCCACGATCCTCGTCGAACGCATCAGCGAGAGCATTATCGTGCCGTTCGTCACGACGTTTCCAGGCAGGCCGCGGTTCAGCACGGCCACGCCTTTCTGACCGTTGCCGTAGTCGACCCAGTTCTGCGCCGGGAACTCGATGCCCAAGGGCCGCCCCATCGCCCCGAAGGGGATCTCATGCACGCTCGTGCCCCCCTGGATCGACGTGGGCAGGAGCATCTGATAGCGAACAAACTTGTCCTGATTGCGAATCCGCGTGCGGATGTCGATGCGAGGCAGGCCGGCGTACAGCCGAACCCGCGTAGCGAACAGGCCGTCCTTGCCGAACGGATGCGAAACGCTGAATTCCGAAACGACAGGCCCGGTCTGAACGGACCCCGGCTGGCCCTTGAACTCGCTGCTGAATTGCGCCTTGCCAGGTTGGGGCACGGGCTGCTGCCGCTTCATCGCGATTCGACTTCCCCCATCAAGCGGCCGGTACAGCTCCCACAGATCACCATGATCGGACTCGCGTGAGATGACGTTGGCCGGGCCGCTCAGGACCTCCCAGTTCTCCGGCTTGGCCCGGAGGCTGGTCATCGCGCCCGTGGTCAGGTCGAAGCTCACGCGATAGTGCTCGTTCTCGATGCAATCAGCGCCCTTGACCGGGGTCGCGCCGGACGTGGGGCTCGCCGACGATGGTAGGGGAACGAGCCGATAGACCGCGTATCCCAGCCCGGGGACGTCGCTGGCCACAAACGCGATCCCCGCCTGCACGAGCCCGCCGTCAGCGGCCCGTTGGCTCGCCAGGATCTGGACGGGAACCGCCTTGCCGGCGTGGTCAAGCAGTCTGAGGCCCATGACGCCGGGATCGGAGAAACCGACGTCGGCGATGGCAACGTCCGTGCGAGGCCAGCCCAGCGCATTGAAGACCATCAGAGGCATGCCCTCACCCCGCGTGTCCACCTTCGATGCGAGGGCCTCCAGTCCCGTATCAACGAGTTCCCGCGCCAGCCGCCTCGAGGATTCGTACCCCCGAAGCGTGTCCTCGTAGACCCGGTCTGTCATCACGCCCGACATCAGATCGTGCGCGTGATTAAAGAGCGTCGGCTCCCACGCCCGCCACAGCGCCTCTTCATGGGGCTTGTGACCCAGCAGAAGGCCCAACGCGCCCAGCTTCTCGGCAGTCGTCAGCAGTCGCTCGTTCTCTCTTGTCGCCTGTTTGAGCTCGATTCGACTGCTGTACGCCCCCTGGAAGATCGGATTGAGCTCCCCCGCGATCACGGGACGATCCGTCCGTTTGCTCACCGCGGCCTCGAAGTCGGTCGGCACGCCGATCCGCAAGGTAAACGGCTGCTTCTTACGGCCGTTGAACGCCTCGACCAGCGCAGGAACATGGGCCTCCGGTTCGCAGACGTCTGCCCCGGCAAGCCCGACCCGGTCGGCCCCGCGCGAAAACCGCGCCAGCGACGCAAACCGTTCCTCAATGAAGCTCGCAAAGTCAGGCATCTTGCCTGGCGAGCCGTAGGTGACGGCGTAGCCATGGGGCAGCCAGAACGCGGGAATCCGCGATCCGTCGATGCCCTCCCACACGAACTCCGACGGGACCTCCCAACCCGAAACGCCGCGGAAGAACCAGAACGACCCGTAGCCGGACAGCTTCAGGAGTTGTGGCACCTGCGCGTGATGCCCGAACGTATCGAGTTGCCAGCCGACCGTCACATCTACGCCCAGCGTCCGCCGATAGTATCCCTTTCCGTACAGCACCTGACGGACGAACGACTCGCCCCCGGGCATGTTGACGTCCGGCATCACGTCCATCCCGCCGACGAGCTGGAGCCGCCCGTCGGTAACCATCTTCCGGAACGTGGCCTCCTCATTTGGATACCGTTCCAGGAAGGGCTTCACGTAGCAGACCTGGTCGAGCACGAAACGGTAGCTGGGATGGTCCTTCAACAGCTTCAGCGCTCGCAGGATATTGGGCAGCCCGATCTTGAGGTATTCCTCACGCGTCTTGAAGACCGCGCCCTCCCAGTGCGTGTGAGGAATGAACCAGAACGTGCCAGGGTTCCCGTCCCCGGGCGTCTGGCGGGATGCTTCGGTGCCCGTGGAAGCCGATGAGAAGAGCAGCATTAACACAATCGTAACCCACCACATTCCTATCTCGACCTCTGCGCTTCGTTGCTGCGGGTATCCTATCACACGAACACCGGTTCTGGGCAACGCGAAACGTGCTGGCCCTTCATCCACGTCGATGTGGTTCGGGTCGCAAGGGCAAACCATCCTTGATCTCGTAACGCTCATTTGATTCCCCTCGGCCGCGGTCCACAGAGCAACCATCCCAACCCAGCCTGGACAGGTGAGACCTGCCAGTCTCGGCGCATCTGAGAAGGCAAAGCTCTCGGGAGAAGCGATCGCCTCCTCTACGGCAGGTAGGCGCCGTGCTTCCGGAGCGTGTCCCGCAGGCCGTTCGTATCGACGCCGTGCACGTCGCTGGCCTGCGCAGCCGCCATCGCGGCGGCGATGCCCGCAGCTTCTCCCGTGTTGAGGCAGCAGGCCATGATGCGGATGCTGCCGTTGGCGGCTCGATCGGTGGAGATGCAGCGGCCAGCGACCAGGACGTTGCGGAGTCCCTTGGGGGTAAGGCAGCGGTACGGAACGCCCATGCTTTCGCCGGGAGCGTAGGGTTGGGTTCGGCGGGCGATGGCAGCGCGGACCTCCTCGATAGGCATCTTGGCGAACTCGAGCGCACGTTCGCGGGAAAAGTGGACGTCGATGCCGTAGGCGTTGCGGCAGACTTCGTCCGGGAAGCTGCGCCGCGCTTCGTAGTCGTCGGCCTTCAGGACGTAGTCACCCATGATCCGGCGCGTCTCGCGAATCCCCAGCAGCGCCCCCGTGACGGCAAGGAATCCGCTGCCAAAAGCGGGCAGGAACTCCGCGAAGGCGTCGCGGTATTCGCGCGCCATCGTCCGCCCCAGCATCAACGCCTTCGACACACTGGCGGGGTCGGTATTGTCCACGTCGAAAACATGGCCCGTGTTGAATCCGATCGCGCCCGGGCCGATCTGGATGCTGCAGGAGTGGAGCTCGATGATGTGGGGATACTTCGGCGAGCGAATGGCTTTGTGGATGGGGCTTTCGGGATCGAAGAAATGGACGCGGGGACCGTTTCTCAGGGCGTATTCGTCGACGTTCGTTATGACGAAGCAGTGGGTGCCCGGCTGCATCGCGCCGGATTCGTCGCCCTTCTCGAAGGGGGCACCGGCCCAGGCCGCCAGGTCTCCGTCGCCGGTGCAGTCCACATATACGCGGGCCTTGTATGCCCCCAAGCCCGCTTTGTTTGCCACGACCACGGCGTCGACCTCGCCGTTGCCCCTCATCTCAACGGCGCAGAACTGTGTGTTGAACAGCACCTTGACGCCGGCGTCGGAGACCAGGCCGTCGTAGACCCTCTTGAGCAACTCCGGATCGATGGCCGGCGTTGCCAGGCGATTCCGTTGCATTGCCTTGCGGAGATGGGGCGTGCCCTCTCGACAGGCATCCAGGACCCGTTCAGCCAACCCGCGCGCGATGATCTTCTTGCGGTCGTGATAGCCGCAGAACCACGGCACCAGTCCGGACGTGCCCATACCGCCCAGCGCACCGGTTGCCTCGAGCAACAAGGTGCGTGCGCCCGCCCGCGCCGCCGCGACTGCGGCGGCCGTTCCTGCCGGGCCCCCGCCTGCGACAATAACGTCCCAGGAATCGTCGAACGCGACGTCCCGTGCTTTCAAACGATGCTCTGCCATTCCGTCGCTCCTGTCCGGCGACGCGTTCGCCGGGATGCGACCAACCCCCGTCAACGGCGCCGCGGCCACGCTACCCGCGAGGAAGCTCCGCCGGCTGATGCCCCGTTGGGATTCGCTGCCTTTTGGCTGACTCATTGGGCACCCTCCCAGCGTTCCTGGAGAACCCCTACGCTTCGAACCGAACGCCGTCCCTTGACGTGACGCGAGAAACGGAAGGTTACCCTTCGACGCACGCCACGACAACTCTTTCACAAGCGCCTCAAGCCGCCGAGAGCCGCTGGGACACGATATCGCATCTGACGAACGCAAATCTCAGTTCAGCAGGCACGGGAATCCCAGTTGACAGGGCCCCGGCCCCGCGTAGGTTGGCGTCCAGGTTTTCGGGATGGAAGGGCTATCGGCCGTCTCCCAGGACGGCAATGAAGACAGGGAGGAACGACCCATGTGTACGCATTGCACGCGTCGGCAGTTTCTCGGGGCAGGTGCAGCAAGTGGGATAGCGCTGGCAACGGGTCACTTGGCGGCCGAGCGCGACGCATCTGGCTCCCCGTCCTCGACCGGTTCGAAGGTCCGGATCTGCACGATCATCGCCGGCAAGCCGGCCGATCGCAGTTGGGCCCTTTCCGAAGTGGAGATCGCGGCGGTGCGGAAACGTCTGGCCGAGGCCGAGACGAACCTCGGCAACGTGGAGTTCGTCATCGGCCAAGCAACCACTGCGCAACAGACCGCCCGGTTGCTGGCGAAAGCGGGTCCGGACGCCCCCGTGCTGGCTGTCGCCACGGACATTTTCAGCCTGAGTCGCGGCGTCATGCCCACGGTCTTCAAGGAAGGCCGGCCCGCAGCCGTCTTTCACGTCCCCGTCCTCGGCGGGCACGACTGGTGTCTCGTCAAGCCGTGGCGTGAGGAGGGGCACCGGATCGCGCTGTTCAACAGCAGCGATTACGGCGAACTGGAACGGGCGGCGGCATTGCTGAGGACAATCCCGCTGTTGCGCCGGAGCCGCGTGCTCGTCTCGCCCCCGTTCAAGGGCACACCCGCTTCCTACGCGCCGGATCAGGTGAAGAAGCGGCTGGGGGTTGAGCTCGTGCGGATCGCTGATGGGCGTTACGACGAAGTCCTGGCAAAGGTGGACGCCGCCGCCGCGGAGAAGGAAGCGCAGCGCTGGCTCGACGAGGCAGAGGATGTGGTCGAGCCGAGCCGAGAGGACGTCGTCAAGGCCGCGCGGGCGAGTCTGACGCTGGATCAGCTCTTGGCAGAGAACCGCGCGAACGGCCTGTGCGTCGGGACGTGCATGCGGTGGCTGTCGAGAGGTTTTCCCTGCCTGGGCTTCTCGCGCCTCAATGACCGCGGAATCCCCGCGGCGTGCGACGGGGACATGGACTGCTTGCTGACGATGCTGATTCTCCGGCACGCGATAAACCGCGCGGGCTTCCTGGGCAACGCCGCGGGCGTTGACACATCCAAGAGCGCGTTTCATCTGGCCCACTGCTCCGCCCCACTGAGAATGGAAGGGCCCACGGGTCCGAAGGCGCCTTACCTGCTCCGCCGGCACGCGGAGGTCCGTGGCGGAGCCGTGACTGAGGTCCATTATCGCATCGGGCAAAAGGTCACCTTCACCAAACTGGTCCACCTCGACGCCTTGCTGCTGTTCACGGGGACGATCATCGAGGTCCCCAAGGTGCCCAAGGGCGAAGAGCGAGGTTGCCGGACGGAAATCGTCGCCGAGGTTAACGATGGGGACAAGCTGCTGGCCAATTGGGGCGGCGGGGCGCTCGGGGCCAGCGCCAAGGACTACTACGCCTCGCTGCACCGTGTGGCCTACTACGGCGACCATACTCGGAACATCCGCCACCTGGCCCAACTGATGGGGCTGAACGTTGTAGAAGAAGGCTGACGATCCACGGGGTTGCGGTTCCCGAAAACCACGGGAAGGCGGGCAGCCCTACCGAAACAGAGAGCTGAATCGCTGGGTCCTGCAGGCAAGCAGTGAGGCCCATCCGGTCAGAACACATTCGGCATGCAACTAGAGAGGACTGTGGAGATGAACAGCAAACGGATATGGCTGTGCTGCGCGTGTTGGACCTTGGGAATGGGAAGTGTCCTGCGCGCGGAGGCCCCGGTGCCGCCGCCCGAGAAACCGGGCTGGAGGCTGACCTTTCACGACGAGTTCGACCGGCCGCAGCTGAACGACATGTACTGGTATTCGGCTTACCGGT
>CAYMLO010000223.1:0-11120 GCA_964390905.1 uncultured Planctomycetales bacterium
GGCAGGGCCGACGCGTGCACGTCGATGGGGCGCAGTCGAGCCTGGACCTGGGCATCGGCGTGATCCACCAGGAGCTGAACCTGGCCGGCAACGTGAGCATCGCCGAGAACATCTACCTCGGCCGGCAGCCCAGGCGGTTCGGGTGGCTCGGCGTGGTCGACCGACGTCGGCTCAACGCGATGGCCCAAGAACAACTGGACAAGCTCGGCCTGAAGATCGCCAGCAGCACGCGGCTGGGGCGGCTGACGATCGGCCAGCGTCAGCTCGTCGAGATCGCCAAGGCGTTGTCGCTCGACGCCCAGTTGCTCGTGCTCGACGAGCCGACCAGCTCGCTGTCCAGCAGCGAGGTCGAGACGCTGTTCGACGTCATCCGGCGGATGAAGGACCGCGGCGTGGGGGTCTTGTACGTCTCGCATCGGCTGGCGGAAGTCGTCGCGTTGGCGGATCGCGTGCAGGTCCTCCGCGACGGCAAGGTGGCGGGGGTGCTAACCGGCGGAGAGATCGAGCACGACCGGATGGTCCGGCTGATGGTGGGCAGGGACGTCAGCCGGTATTACCAGCACGAACGGCGTCCGTCGACCGGCGAAGTGGCCCTTCGCGTCCGGGACGTCGTGCTGGCTGACGCGCCCGCCGCGGCGGGCGGGACGTCGCGCGCGACCGCATCTGATGGTACGTCGGCCCGGGGTCTGTCCTTCGAGCTGCGCGCCGGCGAGATCGTTGGGTTCGCGGGCCTGGTCGGCGCGGGACGCACCGAGCTGGCCCGTGCCGTCTTCGGCATCGATGCGATCCGGTCAGGCACGATCGAGCTGGACGGTCGACCCGTTCGGATCGGCAACCCGCGCTCGGCGATTCGGCTCGGGATCGGGTTGGTGCCCGAAGACCGCAAGCAGCAGGGCCTGATCCTGCAGATGGCCATCGCGCCGAACGTCTCGATGGCGGGCCTGTGCGACTACCGGCGGTTCGGTCTGCTGGACCGTCGTCGAGAGCTGGCTGTTGCCCGGAAAGGCGCCAGCGACCTGGGCATCCGGGCCACGTCGCTGGCCCAACAGACCGGCACGCTGAGCGGCGGTAACCAGCAGAAGGTGGTCTTGGCCCGGTGGCTGGCCCTCAGGCCGCGCGTCCTGATCCTGGACGAGCCCACGCGCGGCGTCGACGTGGGCTGCAAGAGCGAGATCTACACGCTGATGTCCCAGCTCGCCGAGCAGGGCGTGGCCATCTGGATGATCAGCTCGGAGATGGAGGAGCTGTTGGCCATGTCCGACCGCGTCATCGTCATGCACGAAGGCCGCATCAGCGGCGAGCTGGCGGGCGAGCAGATCACCGAAGAAGGCATTATGATGTTGGCGGTCGGGGGCGAGGCGTAGAAACGTCGAAAAGTCGAAACGTCGAAAAGTCGAAACGTCGAAAAGTCGAAAAGTCAAAACCTCGGAACGTTGACACGTTGACGGGAGGGGTGACTTGGAGGGGGAGGGGCCTCGGGGATCGAGATGGGTGAGGGCGAGGCATCATCGATGACTGGGGCTCGGCAGGCTGAGCTGCCGGTGCGACTGGGGTCGCGGATCAGTGAGGTCGGCATCCAGGTCATCTGCATGACGGTCGTGCTGGCCGTCATGATCGCCTACACCTATACGCAGGATCCCAAGTTCCTCAAGCTGTACCAGATGCAGACGACGGGCCGGGAGGTGGCCATCCTGGCCATGTTCGCCATCGGGCAGGGCATCGTCATCATCGGCGGGGGGATCGACCTGTCGGTCGGGTCGCTGCTGTGCTTCGTCGGGACGCTGGCCATCCATCTGATGAACGAGACGCAGCTGCCCGTTGGCGTCATCATCGGCGTGGTCCTGCTGTTCGCCGTGGGCGTCGGCGTGCTGCACGGCCTGCTCGTGTGCTACCTGAATCTCCAGCCGTTCATCGTCACGCTCTGCAGCCTGCTGGTGTGGCGGAGCCTGGCGCGCTGGCTGACCGACGATATGACCACGGGGTACCGCGTGGCGGATCAGCCCTTCTTCGCGTGGCTGGCGAGCGGCATGGTCGGGCCCGTCCCCGTGCCGGTGATCCTGGTATGCGTGGTCGTGTTGGTCGCGCTGTTCATCATGCGCGGCACGGTGCACGGACGCTACCTGTACGCAATCGGCTACAACCTCGAGGCGGCACGCTTCAGCGGGGTTCGCGTCAACGCGCTGCGGATCTTCACCTATGCGTTCTGCGGTCTGCTGACCGGCATCGCCGGACTCGTCGACGCCAGCAGCGTCGGATCGGTGGCCCCGTCGTCGGCGGGGACGCTCTATGAGCTGTACGGCATCACCGCAGCCGTCCTGGGCGGGTGTGCCCTTTCCGGGGGGCAGGGGTCCATCATCGGCATCGTCATCGGCGGGGCGATTCTCAAGGTGCTCTACAAGGCCCTGCTGTTCCTGGACGTCAGCTCACTGCTGACCGACGCGGTGACGGGCCTGGTCCTGTTGGTGGCCGTGTTGGCCGATGCCCTTATCAAGCGGCGCCGTGCGGCGACCTGATTACCTGCGGAGAATGATCGTGCGGGGCATGACGAGTCAATCCATTGGGTGCTGCCTGCTTCTCTGCCTGCCGGTGATGGCGGTGTCCGGCTGCTGGCCCGACGCGTTCTATGAGGTGATGACCGATGATCCGGCCGTCCGGCTGCCGCTCGACGAGGCCCCGCATTCCGGCGGGGCCGAGTGGTGGTACTACACGGGTCGGCTAGTGACCGAGGACGGGCACGGCTACGGGGTAGAGGTCTCGGTCTTCCATGCCTCTTTGGCACCGTTCATCGTCATAGCGGACGGGTGGGCAGCCCACTTCGCCGTGCTGGACGAGGCAACCGGCGCGTTCGTCTACGAACAGACCCGGCGGCTCGGGATCCCCGCCTACGGTGGATTGCGATCCGGAGGGTTCGATCTGAAAACCTCACTGATGCAGATCACCGGTTCGGACGGGCGAGACCGCATCCAGGCGGCCATGGAAGACGGACCCTATGCCATCGATCTGACGCTGGAGGACGAACGCGGCCCCATCGTGCACGAGGGCGACGGGTACGTTGCCTACGGGAGGTTCGGTCGATCGTTCTACTACTCCCGACCGCGAATGCGGGCCTCGGGCACATTGCGGATCGACGGTCGGTCCCACAACGTCAGCGGCACGATGTGGTTTGACCGACAGTGGGGTTGGTCCCTGATCACGCCGGGCGCGCGGTGGGACTGGTTCAGCCTCCGGCTGGACGACGGGACTGACGTGATGCTGTTCGCCTTCCGTGACACGCCCAGAGCCGTGATTTTCGGTTCGTACATCCCGGACGTCGGTGAACCGGTCTGGCTTTCGGCTGACGATTTCGTCATCACGCCGACGGACTGGTGGACGAGCCCGCGTCTGGGGGCGACGTACCCGGTTGCCTGGAGTATCCGCATCATCCCACAGGATCTGACCCTCGCGGTGATCGCGGTGGCCGACGACCAGGAGCTGGACGTTCGCGCTAGCACGCTCAACACCTACTGGGAGGGGATGTGCAACCTGACCGGCACCCGCGCGGGCCGTCCTGTGACCGGGTTGGCCTACGTCGAGCTGACCGGATATGGGGAGTAGCCCGGGGGCTGCGCCCTCGGTCAGGCCCGACGCTGCCAGATGGCCAGGACGCGAATGATGTGTCCGTCCGCTAGGATCAGCCGATAGTCATGCCGATGGAGGGGCTCGAATCCCAGACGATTTGCCTGAGCGCGCTGTGACGGGGTGAAGCGATCAAGGGCCTGCGGTGTGGTGTAGCAGACCAACCACCCACCGCCGGCGATCAGACGTCGCACCTCGCGGAGGCATTTCACCAGGTCGGCGACGGCGCGACATGTGACCAGGTCAAACGGCGCGACGTGTCCCGCAAGCTCCCGTGCACGGGCGTGTTGAACGGACAGACCGTCCAGGCCTAACGAGGCGGCGGCGCTGCCGACGAAGTCCGCCTTCTTCTTGGCGCTGTCGATCGCCAAGATCCGCCAGGCCGGTCGGCAGATCGCCAGCGGCACGGCCGGAAAGCCAGCCCCCGTGCCGACGTCGAGCACGTACGCATCAGCCAAGACCGCCTCATCCGCCCACGGCAGCGAGGCCAGCGAATCGGCGTAGTGCTTGACGGCCGCCTGGACCGGGTCTGTAATCCGGGTCAGGTTCGTCCGTCGATTCTCCTCAAGCATCAGTCCGTAGTGACGCCACATGCCCTCGGTCTGCTCGGCGTTCAGCGACAGGCCGAGTTCCCCGCAGGCGGCCACGATGGCGTCGATGAAGTCGGTCCGCCGCGATTCGGTCCGGTTGGCGTCATCGGTCATGCGGGCGATGATAGCCCCGCGAGTGCGATTGGGCTATCCTGTCGCGCAGGAGGTGTTACCGACGATGGCCCAGATCGCACCGTTCTGCGGGATTCGGCCTGATCCCTCGCGATTCGCCACCGGAGATCTGTCGGACGTCATTGCTCCGCCCTACGACGTGCTCAGCGAAGCCGACCGCGATGGCCTGCTTGTCCGTCACGAGCGCAACATCGTCGCCGTCGACCTGCCGCACATGCCCCCGGGGTTTGCCGGCCCGCCGGAGGCGTACGCCCGTGCCGCCGAGACGATGCAGGCGTGGCTGGCCGACGGCACGCTCATCCGGGACGATTCCCCGGTGCTCTACGTCTACCACCAGCAGTTCACGCACGAGGGCCGGCCCATCACCCGGCGGATGTTCTTTGCGCGACTTCGCCTCGAACCCTTCGGCGCCGGGACGGTCTTCCCGCACGAACGAACCTTCGGTGGGCCGAAGGAGGACAGACTCATGCTCACCCGGGCGACACGCTGCAACGTGTCGCCCATCTTCGGGATGTATCCCGATCCGGACAATGAGGTCTCCGCCCTCCTGGACGTGGCCGATCGCGAGGCGATCTGCCACGGATGCATCGATGACGTCGAGAACCGAATGTGGGTCGTCGACGATGCCGAAACCATCGACCACGTGGTTCGGGCGATGGCGGACCGGGCCATCTTCATCGCCGACGGGCACCACCGCTACGGGACGGCGCTGATGTACCGCGATGAGGTCGTCGGACAGGCGGGTTCGTTGTCCGACGTGCATCCGGTCAACTTCGTGCTGGTCGTGCTCTGCGCGATGGAAGACGACGGACTGCTCATCTTGCCGACGCATCGACTGCTGACCGGCCTGGACGCAGATCGCGCGATCGCGTCCTTGGAAGCGGCTGATGACGTCCAGATCAATCCGATCGGGACCGACGTCGTCGGGTCGATCGAGCCGGGCGCGTTCCGCATCTACGACGGCGCTGCCGACCGCGCGTGGGACCTGAAGACAGACGGCGCTCGTGTGTTGGCGGGCCTGGCGCCCGAACAAAGCGAGGCGTGGCGGCGTCTGGACGTAGCCGTCGTGCATCGCTATCTGATCGACGAGGTCTTGCGCCGAGCGGCCGCCCCCGGGCAAGAGCCGGAAGTCCGCTACGTCAAGGACGCAGCCGCCGGTCGTCGCAAGGCGCGAGAGAAATCCGGGTTGCTGATCGAGATGGCGCCGACGTCACTGACCGACATGAAATTGGTTTGTCAGGCGGGCGAGCTGATGCCCCAGAAGAGCACCTACTTCTACCCCAAGCTGGCCACGGGGCTGCTGATCAATCCGCTGACTGATTGAGCAAACCGACGCTGTTCGAAAGTCATCACGGGCCGAACAGCTCGAACAGACGACCCTCGCCCGGTCTGAGCCGCAGCTCGATGGGAATCTCCGGAGGCGACCCCTTGATGCCGTACCGCTTCGGTTCGTCCACGTTGACCGCGCGGATCACGGGGCGGCCCTGCACCGTCGTTGGCACGTAGATGGTGTCGTGACCGAAGGTCTCTACATTCGGATTGTAGACGAGCACGAACTGTCGCTTCGGGCCGGAAAGGACGGTCGCGTGCACCTGGTTGTTCTTGAGGCGAATCGGGTCGGTGGCCGGTCGGGTCCGCGTGAGCATCGGGCCCCACGTCGCGGACCGCTGGGTGACCTGCCGCACGGCGGCGGTCCGCTCCGGTGCCATGGCGCGATTGGCGGGCGCCAGACCGCTGTCGGGGGATTCGTCGGTGTGGTAGCGATAGAAGACCACGCCGTCGACGAAGCCCGCGCCCAAAGCGGTCAGGTGAATGACGCTCATCTCGGCCGGCGCGGGGAATCGCACGCGTCCGGGAATGGCGACGGCCTGGACCATGGCCCAATGGTGTCGGTCTGGCGTCGCGGCGTAGATGTCTGTGAGCGCCGCGGCGTGGGTGGAGGGCGTGGCGTAGCGGCGGTTCATCAGCTCGCCCGGTCGGGCGTCGTCGGCTAGCGGGAAGTTGTCCCACAGGACGACGCTCAGGTTCAGGTACCTCGACAGCGCCGCGGGTTCCTGATTCAGCGCGACGAACACCGGATGCGCCGGATCGAGCCTGCGGTACAGCGTGACGATCTCGGCGAGCCGATCGGCGACGTCGGCGCTGGGCGCGTCGTAGACGTAATGCATGTAAAGGGCGGGATGTCGTCCGACCTGATCCACGTTCTCGCGAACCACCGACTTCGGCTCGCTCAGGACGGCACGATTGAACTGGCCGCTTCGGACGAATGCCATCGTTCGCGCGTGCGGCAGGATGACCTGCATCGATTGACTCTCGGCGACGTCGAGCAGCAGGCCGCGACGATCGTCTTCGATCGCGTCGGCCACGATCGCGTTGAACCCCAGAGAACGGAGATGCGAGAAGTCGCCGGTCATCACGTCCCGGGCCTGCGACTCCGGTTCGGGGACGTACCCCTTGACGTAGTACCAGGCTGCGATGGGGTAGATTCTCTGGTCCGGCCCCCGGAGCGGTGCGGTCGGCGTGCCGCACCCAGAGGCTAGCGATCCGAGGAAGAAGAGGCCGGCCAAGCCGAGCCCACGCCTTCGGGTGGAGGTCGGCGGTCGCTGCGCTTGCCGGCGCGTGCGTGGTTGTTCGAACGCCATGGTCACCGTTTCTCAGTTCGTCGAGGCCCGACCTGCGGCGCGGGCTTCATCGGCGGGGCAGCCCTGTCCGACGGGACCAGCCTGATCAGTGTGATGTTGTCGGTCAGGCCCGCTCCGGGCGATTGGAAGTAATGATACCGCAGCAGCGGCCGGTTGCCCCAACCGATATCCTTGACCTTCAGGTTGTGGGCCACCAGTCGGCGGCCCGTCCGCCGCGCCCGTTCCCGCCACCGCTGCAGGACAACATTGTATCCTTCCGATGGCCTCATCGCCGGGCGAACGATCAGCACGTTGGCGACGTCAGTGTCCCACAAATACTCAGGCAGCCGATCCCATCCCGGTCGGTTGCGGCTTTCTGGCTTGAGCAGCCCCGCGCACCGTCGGTTCGTGTGGAACATGATGGGCAGTTGTCCGTAGGGGGCGTAGACGACGTCATTGGGCTCGCCATGGTTGGACAGGGCGCGGGTAATCGCTTCGTTGGGCCCGACGAAGGGCTCGCGGAGCTCGTGAATGTAGCCGGCCCATTCGCTCTTGAGCATGCCCTGTCGGAGCGTCGCCGGTCCGGTGGCGTAGTCCCCGTCGAGTTGCTCGGCGCCGATGCTGGCGGGGAACACGGCGCACGCCATCGCAGGCAGCAGGTTCGTCACCCCCACCGCGATCGCCCCGATGTTGCCCAGCACGTCGCTGCGGAGGTACACCTCTCGCAACGCCGCAGCCACCACGATCGCGCCGAGTGGTAGCATGTGGACGAGGTACCTCGGACCCGCCCACAGGAACGCCGGCACGAGGATCATGACCGGGACGGCCATGCAGGCCACCAGCCCGTACGCACCGCGCACCCTCAGACGCCCCCGCGCGGCGGTGATGACCAGTCCCGCCACCACGACGAACGGGCAGACGAACTGGTTCATCACGAACAGCAGCTTGAAGGCGCCATGTCCAGCGGATTCCTTGTGGTAGCCGGCCGCCTGGCTTGCGCTGAGCGTATGATGGAGGCCCAGGCCGAAGAACCAGGGAAGCGTCACCCCCCCCGCGATCACCGACGAGAGCCCCAGCCGCGTGAGCGTCTGTCGGTCTCGCCGCCACAGGACCGCATGGCCGACCAGGCCGAACGCAACGCACGCGCAGGTCAGGTAGTTGGCGTAGAACAGCAGCACCAGCCCTGCTGATAGGAGCACGATCCCCCGCCGCCTGGACAGTTCGGTGTAGCCCCAGATCGCCAACAGCGCCGCGACCGGAACGATCGCGTAGTATCGGCATTGGCGCATCAGGAGCAGGTACTGCACGGACGTGATCAGCAGAACGGCGGCCAAGCCCGAGGCCCAGCGGTCGCCGATCAGCCTCCGTGCGACCCAGTAGGTCAACCCGATCGAGGCGCACCCCAACAGCGCAAACGGAAGCCGGGCGCCCAGCGACGTTTGACCGAAGACGGCCATCCCCGCGGCGGCCAGGTAGTGCATCGCCCAGGGCGTCCAGGCCCAGAGAAACGAATCGGTCACCTCGACACCAAACGCCCCCGTCGCAAACAGCCGACCATCCCACGCCACCGGCAGCCCCGTCCGCAGAATGCCCCGCGCGACCAGGGCGCACTCTGCCTCGTCCTGCCACAGGCAGCGATCCCCCAGATTGGGCACGAGTAGCACGCACCCGACGACCACCAGACCCGCCACCAACAGCTGATCCGCCCGCTCCCAGGCGATCCCCGCCCCGAGCCCGTTCGCCCCGAGCCCGGCCGTCCCGGCCGGGTCCCCCTGCCCGAGCTTGGCATCGTCGTCGTCGGAACGGGTCGTCATAACGCAGCGGGTCCCACTTGTGGCGGCGTCCTACGCGGCCCCGACATGGGTCGTCAGCCGCCCCAGGCCCTCGATCTCGCACTCGACGCGATCGTCCGGCTTGAGGAATTTGCCCGTCGCCGCCCCCACGCCCGCGGGCGTGCCGGTGCTGATGATGTCACCCGGCTCGAGCGTCGTCAGCCTGGAGACGAACGCGACGATCTCCGCCGCCGTGTAGATCATCTGGCCGGTCGAGCCTTGCTGCCTCAGATCCCCGTTGACCCAGAGCTTCATGGCCAGGTCAAGCGCGTCGTTCACCTCGTCCCCGGTGACCAGATAGGGTCCCATCGGCAGCGCGCCGTCCTGCCACTTGCCGATCAGCCAATCGAAGAACTTCTCGCGCTCGGTTCGCTCCCGGTCGGGGTTGACGATGTCGATGATCCGACGCGATGAGACGTCGTTGCAGATCGTGTATCCGGCGACGCAGGCCAACGCGTCCGCCTCGGCGACGCCCTTGGCGGGTCGGCCGATGACCACGCCTAGTTCGATCTCGTGGTCGAGTTGGTCCGTGATGCTCGGGTAGCCGATGGTCCCGTTCGGCGGCAGGACGGTCGTCGCTGGCTTCATGAACAGATGCGGCGGCGAGGTGGCCTTGTCCTTCCCGGGGCCGCCTTCTTCGCGGATGTGCTCCTGGTAGTTGCCGGCCAGACAGATGATCTTGCCCGGCTGGGGCAGCGGGGCACACAGCTCGACGTCGTCGATCCCCGGCGCGGCCGAAACGTCCGCCCCCTCGACCGCCGTTGCCAGCGCCGACAGGGCATCCGCTTCCAGAAGCCCTCGAACCGTAGTCGGCAATTGCGGCGCCGACTGGCCGACCTCAACGACCTTGTCCGCGCGGACGATCCCGGCGACCTCCGCGCCATCGGCCCGACGGTACGTGACCAACTTCATGATGTTTGACTCCCGGACAGCATTCCAGACGTACGCAGACCCATGCCAGTGCACAAGTGTAACGAGCCCGGCCGGCTTTTCCACGGCCCGAGCCCAACACGCATAGACGGAGTCACCCACCGGAGCGCTGAGTAGCGGATCCCGGTCCACGTCCGGTGCCCTCCTGCCCACCCCATCGGCCGACGCCCCGTCCGGCGGCTGCATCGGCATGGCAGTCTACAACAGATTGTCAGTGAAGCAGTTGCGCGGAATAGCTTCCGTGCTTCCATGCCAAATTGGCAAGACGCCGCCCATCTCAGGACATCGCATCTCGCCCTAAGTCCATCTATGCAAACGGCTTGCTTGTCGGAGGCACCTCTGGCACGGCGGTTGCTTTGGTGCTGGGTGAGATAGAAGAGCGGACGAACCAAGACCCGCACAGAAAGGAGACGTGCCATGTTGCCCGTACTGTTCAGACCCAGAGCTACTTTCGGTCCCAGTGCCCGGACGGTATGGGGTCGACTCAATGACGATATCGATCACCTGTTCGGCCGGTGTCTTGCCCCCGTCGCCGACACTGTCACGGCACCGTACCGCGTGGACGCTTGGGAAGATGAGACGCACGTTCACCTGGCGGCTGACGTCCCCGGCATGACCAAGGACGACCTCGAGATCTCCGTCCACGACGGGATCCTGACCTTGGCCGGCCATCGCAAGGACGAGTCCGAGCACGCAGAAGAGGGGTATCACGTTCGCGAACGCCGGTTCGGCAAGTTCGAGCGGCGGTTCCGACTCCCTGAAGCCGTGGACGACAGTGACATGAAAGCCGTCCTCAAGGATGGCGTGCTGACCATCTCGCTGAGCAAGCGCGAAGAGATCAAGCCCAAGAAGATCGAAGTCAAGGGCGACTAAGCCCGACGGATTCTGTCCTCCCTCCTCCCGCTACCAGCCCCGCGGCCGGCATGATGCCGATCGCGGGGCTGCTGCTTGTCGTGGGTCGTCGCGAGCCGTATCCTGTCATCGCCCTGAAGACGCCAGGTCCTTGCGGCGCAGCAGGCCACCGCTCATAGGAGACTCACGGCATGAGCCGACCCGTCGTGTTCGTCTTGTGTTGCGTGCTTCTCGCCAGCCCGGTCTTCGCGGAGGCGGATCCGTCGGCGGATGACATGGCCAGACGGATCTTCCGTCCGCCGATGCCCAAGAACACGTTGATCGGCATCGTCGTCGGCACGCTGGTAGACGGAAAGAAGACGATCCGCACGTACGGAAACGCGAAGTTCGACGGCGACACCGTGTTCGAGATCGGTTCGGTCTCGAAGGTGTTCACGAGTCTGGCGCTGGCCACGCTGGTCGACGAGGGCGCGGTCAAGCTGTCCGATCCGATCCAGAAGTATCTGCCGCCCGGCGTCTAGATCGGAAGAGCACACGTCTGAACTCCA
>CAYMLO010000224.1:0-5651 GCA_964390905.1 uncultured Planctomycetales bacterium
CGACGGGAACCGAACCGTCACGCGGGTGCGGGATGCCTGGCCAGGCGTCAGTGAGAACCGGATCCGCAGCGGACGGACCTCCCAACCGCGCGGAGGCTTGAGCCTCAGGACCCCGCTGATGGATGTCCCCCGCGGGTTGACGAAGCGAATGACGTGCTCGTGAAGCCGGTGGCTGCTCTCGATCATCGGTGGATCGAGCGCGAAGCTGGCCCGCATCTTCAGAGGCCATACCTCCGCGCCTCGCACGAACGTGGGCGTCGACAGCAGACGGATCTTGTGACGACTCCCCAGACGTTCCAGCGGCCGAGCTCGACCCCACATGTCCACCTGCTCGGGCGCGGCGCCCAGGTAGGTCGCGTGAATCCGCCCTTCATGGCCAGCCCGATCGTCCCATGCAACGAGAATACCCACGCCATCCCGATCGAACGTGCGGACGTGAACGCCCGGGCCGAGATACAACTCCCCCACCGGTCGGGATCGGCTGAGCAGCTCGACGGCAGTTCGGAAAACGATGTACTCCTCGCAAGGCTCGATCCCAGGACCAACGGGCCGCTGCACCGGCTCCCACGGGCTGGGGAGGTAGACGACGTCGACCCCGCTGGCGTGCGCCTCGACCAGACGTTTGGTCAAATCGGACAATCGACCCATCCGCTCGTACCGACCGGCTTCTAAGGGCTGGACGACCGCCCATAGATCCTTGGGGCGGGCCTTCCTGAAGATGCCAATGCACGAAGCGAGCCCCTCGGGCCTGACCGTGTTAGGAACGTAGAGTGAGACGAAGTCGGCCTGGACGGCGTCCTTGCGCAACTGATGACTAACGGACCAGGGAATGGCCATCTGGGCGGCCGGCGACAGCCGACTCAGTTCGTCCCGGGAGGACTCCAGCGACTTGGCGAGCCCTTTATCCCACGCCAGCCCCCCGTCTTCGTCCGCGCCGATCTGCCAGGCGCGGGCGAAACCCGCGTAGCGAACCACCGACCGCGTCAGCCAAGGCCGCCACGCATCCGGCTTGCCGCCCAGGTCGGTCAGGAGAGACCGCCCCGACCCCGTGACCGGACGGACAGACCCCGGTCCGCCTGCCGGACCTCCCGTCAGCATCGCCACCGCCCCGACGCGGTTCCGCCACAACTGTTCGAACAGCTTCAGCGACGCGTCGGGCGCGGAACCCCGGGGCCGATGCTTCTCATCCCTCAAGCCGCCGACCGGAAGCTTCACATGGGGAAGGTGCAGAAGATCGATCAGTCTGGCCGTCGCTTCGGCTGACGCGTAGTCCCCCTCGGCGACCACCACCCCGAACCCCTCGTTCAGCCCCCCCACGCCGTTCAGGCGCGGACCCAACTGCGCGAATCGCACACGGCACTCGGACAGCTCGAGCTCCCCCGACCGGACGCTCAGCCGCCCCCGATACAGCCCGGGCAACAACCGGCCGAGATTGATGACCTCCGGCCCGGCATTCTTGCCGTTGCCTACGGGGATCGCCCCGTTCATGAGCTTCTCGCCATCGGCCGAGAGGACCTCCACGTGGGCGGTCAGGTCATCGCCCTCTGGATCGCCCACTTGGGCGTGTAGAATCGCGTCCTCCTCAACTTCAAAGACGTTGCCCGCCCGCACCGTCGTCAGCGATGCGCGAGGCAGACGAATGACCTTGATATCGTCGAACCATGCCCCCCCCTCGAGGTCCTGACGATAGATGTAGTGCTCGTCGGCGTCTGATGCCGACGGGCGCGCCGGTTGAATCACCCACAGCGACAAGCCGACATGGCGCGCCGCGACGTCGCCGCCGGGCAACTCGAGGGTCACTTGCTGCCAGTCCTGCAAGCCGTCGGACCCGCCGACCAGCCGGCTGAACCGTTCCGAGCCGCGCAGCTTTCGTCCGCTTCGATCACAGTAAAAGACGCTGGCGCACGCGCGAGCGTGCTTGAGCCGATCCGGCCGGACCCACACCGAGACGACGTAGTCGCTGTGGACGTTGACCGGAATGTCCTGCGCCCGGTAGACGTAGCCCAGGCTGCCGCCCTTGAGCGCGAGATAGAAGCTCGGCGGACCGTCGTGACCGGTCTTCAGATCGAATTGCCCAGACAGAAAATGCGGAAACCCCTCCCCCCGATGACGCCGCCAGTACATGGGCACGTCCTCGACGTTGCCCAGCTTCCGCTCGTCGAAATCAAACGACTTGACCACCCGCCGACGCATCCGCCCCCGGATGTCCCGCACGACGAGGTACCCTCTCCGGCGTGCCCCGTCCAAGGACGCTCCGTCGGCCCGCGAGGTGTCCCGCACCGCAACTGCCCCACCCGATGCAAACGTCGGCGTCAGCGCCCCCTGCTGGCCCTGCACCGGAGACCCCAGCGCCGCAAGGAGGCAAACCATCCCCGCACACCCCGCCTTGAGCATTCGGCCACGCCGCGGCCCACCCCCAGCCTGTGCGCACAATCGCCCCGTCATTGTTGTCGTTATCGGCACATCCAGCCCCCCGATTCACCTGCGCCCTCAACAGCAAGGCCACAAACGCGTCTAATGTCCACCAAACACGACCCCGATAATCACCCGAACCACCTCGAAAGCGCGAATGAAAGGGGACTGGCTCCGCCCCAATGCCGCCCCCGCATCTGACCAAGCCATCCATGCGGCACATGACCCAGCGCGCGAGACCCCACCCCCAGGCGGTGCCTGTCCCCTTTCCGCCCGTACCGAATCCCAAGCCCACGCCCGCGAAAGAAAGGGGACTGGCTCCGCCCCGGAAGTCGCCCCCAGCGCTGACCACGCCATGCAAACGGCAGACGCCCAAGTCCCCAAGAACCCACCCCCGGGCGGTGCCTGTCCCCTTTCGTCCATGCCGCTACTGAAAGGGGACTGGCTCCGCCCCGAAGGTCGCCTCCGGATCTGACCAAGCCAGGCACGAGGTAGACGCCCAAGTCGCCGAGACCCCACCCCCAGGCGGTGCCTGTCCCCTTTCCGCCCGTACCGAATCCCAAGCCCACGCCCGCGAAAGAAAGGGGACTGGCTCCGCCCCGGAAGTCGCCCCCAGCGCTGACCACGCCATGCAAACGGCAGACGCCCAAGTCCCCAAGAACCCACCCCCGGGCGGTGCCTGTCCCCTTTCGTCCATGCCGCTACTGAAAGGGGACTGGCTCCGCCCCGAAGGTCGCCTCCGGATCTGACCAAGCCAGGCACGAGGCAGACGCCCAAGTCGCCGAGACCCCACCCCCAGGCGGTGCCTGTCCCCCTTCCGCCCGGCGAAGGTCGCTGTCCCAGCGTTGGTGCAGGCGGGCGCACACGTGTGTCCCGCCCAGCGAGAGCATCGCCAGCATCATGAAGGAGCAGGAGGAGCGGTCGAAGACGACCACGTCGTTCTCGTCGAAGCCCGCCAGCATGTCGCGCAGCAACGCGTTTTCGCCCGTCTCCTTGCCTTCGTACGGACCGATGGCCAAGTCACACACGCAGCCGGTCGCCAATGACATCACCGTGCACGCTCGGGCGATCGGGAACCCTACCCCCGGCTCCTGCACCTGTAGCTGCGGGAACGCTTCTTGATTCTCCGGCGTATCGGGCATCGTGAAGGTGAAGCCATCAACGAGTTTGGCGTGAAGGCCTTTCCACAACCCGCGTGGATCGGCATCGCACTCCAGTTGCCGGGCCGACGCGACCACGAGACAACGCAAGGCCGACAGGCTCAGCTTCGCCCTCGCTCGGCAATAATCACCGGTGTCTCCGCACGGAGGGCGCCGCCCGGTCTGCAACATGTACGTGGCGATGTCGGCAACCGCCGCTGCGCACGCGCCCCCCTTCCCATCACGCGGCATTTGAGCGAGGGAGGCCCAGAGCACGACGCTCGTGGAGAAGACGTCGTCCTGACCGAACAACGCGTTCTGGTCACGGAAGACCCGCTCGATCGACTCGGCGGCTAGGACATCTGCGAACAGAAGGCCTTCGCCTAGGACAAACGGCTTGGCGACAACATCAAACTCCTTCTTGTGACCCGTGCAAAGAGCGGCTACGGTGCCCATGATAAAGCCCTCCCTGGCTTCGTCGCCGAGCCAAGCCAAGGAGGGCCATAATGAATATCGGCCAAGGAAGGCCTAGAGCGGCATCGCATCCGGTCATGCCGGATGCAAGACGCCAACGCACGACAACGATTCCTAGAACTCGCGTCGTGCATCGTTGCTGGCTTTGCGCCCACGGGGCGAAAAACTCAACGGCAGTGCCATTCGTAACGGTCCCCTGTTTTTAGGGTTCTTGTCTCAGTCAACTTGGGCTAAGGATAGATGCCCCTGACCATAGTGGCTTCCGCGACCCGTGAGATTGCCAGGCTGAGCGCTGCCATCCGCATGTTCACCTTTCGCTCCTCGTGAAGGGCTAGGACATCGGCGAAGCTCCTGTGCATGACCCGTTCCAGCTGTTCGTTCACGGTTTCCTCATCCCAGAAGAAACTCTGAGTTCCCTGGACCCACTCGAAATACGAGACGACGACGCCGCCAGCATTTGCCAGGATATCAGGAACGACGAAAACGCCCTTGTCTTCGAGGATGGTATCCGCCTCCACGGTGGTAGGCCCGTTGGCCGCTTCGGCAACCACCCTGGCCTTGATCCTCGCGGCATTCTGTTCAGTGATGGCATTCTCGAGGGCTGCGGGGACAAGCACGTCAGTCTCCAGCTCGAGTAGCGCTTGATTGCTGATTCTATCCGCGTCACCGTAGTTAATCACAGAACCGGTCTGTTCTTTGACCGCGATCAGTTTGGCAACGTCCAATCCCTTGGAATTGTACACGCCGCCTTGGGAATCGCTTGTGGCGATAACCCGAAACCCAGCCTTGTCCAGAATCTTTGCGGTAACCGAACCGGCGTTTCCGAACCCTTGCACCACCAGCCGCAGCCCCTCCGACCCCATCTTGAGATGCTTACAAGCGTCTAATGTGGTTATCGCCGTTCCCCGGCCGGTGGCTTCCTCTCGGCCATGAGAGCCGCCCGCACTCAATGGCTTTCCCGTAACGACACCCAGAACACGGGAGCCCTTGGCAATACTGTAAGTATCCATAATCCACGCCATGATCTGCGGGGTTGTATAAACGTCCGGAGCGGGGATGTCGCTCTCGGGGCCGATCATTGCCATGATCTCGACCGTAAAGCGTCTCGTCAGATTCTCCAGTTCCTTCATGCTCATCTTCTTTGGATTGCAGATGACGCCACCCTTAGCGCCGCCGTAGGGGATGTTGACCACAGCGCACTTCCAGGTCATCCACATGGCCAAGGCTTTGATCTCGTCCAGAGTAACATCCGGGTGGTATCTGATTCCGCCCTTGGTTGGACCTCGGTTGAAATTGTGCTGAACCCGGTATCCGGTGAAAACCTCGTAATCTTCGTTGTCCATTTCGACAGGAATCGACACTTCCAGAACCCGCTTGGGTTTCGAGAAGATCTTGTGAAGGGTCGGATCGAGGTCCATCAGCTCTGCGGCTTTGTCAAGTTGCTGAAGCGCCTGATCGTACGGGTTTATCCTGTGCGGCATGCGATTCTCTCCTCGTCTACTTGGACACTGGACCTGGGCCGACTCCGTAGAAGTCTCGTCCGGGTTGGCCGTGGTCGAGCAACCAAAGATCTGGGGTTCGCCGTTTGAAGATGGCGCACACCCCATGTCTACTTGCCGACATTGC
>CAYMLO010000224.1:5661-11104 GCA_964390905.1 uncultured Planctomycetales bacterium
CGATCTAGCACAGCGTGAACCAGTAGGGAACGTGCGGGTGTTGTTGCAGGGGAACCATGGTGTCCCTGGCTCGTTTCGCGCCCATCGACTTGCTCCTTGAACCTTGGGATGCGATCCTGACGGTTTATGCCGCGGCTTGGCCGGCATCCGGCGGGTCGCTTTTCAAGGTAGCTCCGATGGTCTGCGGGGGCAAGCCGGAATGTTCGGCCATCCCTTTCTTGTCCGCGTCACGCCGCTTGGCCAGCCTCCGCACGTGCGCCCGTTCGATGGCCTGGCGGACACTCTCATATGGCTCGCCGTCGAAAATGGTTGACGTGCGCACCGCGTCCCGCTTCACGCTCTGCCAGCGCATCACTCTGTCCACTGTGAAGATGATGTGCTCCGGCTTGAAGGGCTTCGCGACGTAGTCGAAAACGCCGAGCGACAGGGCCTCGACGGCCGTCTCCAGCGAGCCGAAGGCCGTAACGATGATCAACTCCTCGTGCCGTTCCATGCCCTTGATCAACCGAAGCAGGTCCATCCCGTCCGGCCTCGTAGGATGGTCGTTTGACCCATCTTCTGCTCTGATGTTGCCACTGAGAGGAACACGAGGTCCTCCAAGCCGCTCGTAGCGACAGGGGGTGAGCGCTTGGGCTTGTCTGGACCGTTGCGTGATCTTGCTGGTCAGGCGTGTGATCTGGGAGGCAAGCAATGCCAACGCGTTTCTCAGTCCGCGTTGTGAGGTCCGACGGAGAACCTCGTGAAGGGGTAAGGGTAGGCGCCGACGTCGGCTGGCTGGATGGCGTGGCGATGGAGTACACTGACAACGACGGTTGGGCTACCTTTGAACTGTCAGAAAACTACATGTCTGCGGAGATCTACGTGGAGGGTGACAGCCAAGGCACGCACCCGGTGAGCGATGGCGATACCCTTTCTTTCACTGTGGACTATGATTGAGACCCAGTCCGGGAATGCCTAACCCGCCGTTGAACGCCGTGTTGTCCCTCAGGGGGAGTCGGGAGTCGCGGGCAACTCTTGACGGGCGGCCCAGGTTCTATGAACCTGACGGGGTGCCGATCGTCACCGCCCAGGGCCTTCTTGCCCATGTCGAACGCCTCCCACAAGATGCTGCAATGCGGAAGAAGCCGATTCGCTATTGCCGCCACCTGCAGGAGCGTCTCGTCCTTCGCCAGATCGATCAACACTTGCCTGAGCAGATCATCGGGCAACCGGACAGGACAGTGGAGGACGCGGGGCAACAGGTTACCGGATTGCCTTGGCAACCGCGGCATATCGAGGCAGCGATCACTTGATGATGGTCGCGTTTGAGGAAGGCCCCGACGAGATTGTGGCCATCACGATTCACCCGTTGGTTGAACAGGACGTCACCCGCAAACTTCAGAGCGGAAGGTGGAAGCCATGACCCTTGCCACAGTGCAAAGCCGCTATGACGCCGAGGGCGACGTTCTCTATCTGATTGCTGAGGACGGACCCGTGACCCGTTCGGTCGAGGTCGCACCCGGGATCACCATTGAATACGGGGAGGGCGAGAGCATTGTCGGCGTGGAGATCCTCCGCGCGTCGCAGGTCCTGGCCGATAGGGTCGTTGCCTCTCTGCATGCCAAGCAAGTCGGCATCTTGTAGACTCAACGCCAACCAGCAGAGCCAGCCAACCGCTACAGGTTGCGTCCCAACGCGGTTTGCGGTACTGGCTCGTTCGGTCAAGCTGACGGCACACTCAACTCCCGGTGTCCCCTTGCGTCGAGCCGCCGGGCGGGGATTCACTCATGGTAGCGATTGCTGAACTGGGAGAACTCGCGTCGCTGGTGCGTGACGGGGCCGAGGTCATCCGCGCGGCGGTGGAGGCGTCCGGGGAGACAGGTCCGGTTGACCAGACGGATCTGCAGAAGGTCCAGATCGCCAAGGGCGAACTCGCCGTGGCGTTTCAGTGCCTGGCCCGGGCCGCCCACGCGTTGGACCTGGACCAGCTCACACCCGCGCCGTAACCGAGCCGGCCTGTCCCCAGGCCGTCGGAAAACTACCCGAACCGAACGGTCTGACGAGCGTGCGTCGGGGTGGATCGAGATACGGCTGCAGTCTCGGGAGCTCAGTCGGTCCGAACGACACCGATGGACGAGCCCCCTCAGGCGGGACGTCCTTTCGGTCCGCCCCGCTTCTTGAAGGCGTCCACCCCCCGCTGCCAATGCCGGATCAACACCCCAAGGTTCAACACCGTGCAGACCATCAGCCACTCCGTCCGAACCGCCCCCGACTTGCGACGGTCCTGACTCTTCCGTACGAACGCCAACACCTCCCCCATCGGACACACATACACGTCCTGCGACGCATCATAGCGAAACGCCCGGTGCGTGATGCAACCCGCCTGGTCCCCCGGCAACGCCTCCCAGTGGGCCTCGCTCAAGACCTGTCCCGAAACAGCCGCCTCAACGTCTTCCCATGCCTCGTGACGAACGTCGACATCGTGTCATGATCCGGGTGCTGCCCTTCCATCAGCCAGATCACGTCCAGACGGTTCCAACACGCCGCTTCCAACTTTCGGCTCGACCGGACCCCGTTCATCACCCCGTAGAGGTACAACGCCGTGAGGCACCGCGGATGAAATGGCGGGCGTCCCACGTCCAAGGCATACTCGGTTTCCATCTCCCGGAGCGTTGCGGCAAACGGGTCCTGGCTGAGCAGAAATTCCAGGGCACGCACCGGGTGCTTCTGGGGGAGGGCGTCCTCCAACCAGTGTGCAAACAGGACCCGCTGCTCTCTGGGGATCTCAGGCGTTCGGAATCCGGCCATGGCATGTCCTCAAGGAATTATACAGGGCACTCTATACCTTCTAAGGAATCATACCACCCTCCTGCGCTCCCACAAGAGAGATCATTCGGAAACTTCAAGTGCGTACACTTTTCCGACAGACTCCGGACAGGCCGGCTCGGCTCGGCTCCTGCGGCCGACACCGATCCACAGGAACAGGCATGACCCGACGCTAGCGAGCTGACTCGCGATGGGGCTGACTGGCGGCATAGCGAGCGCGCCGGTGCTGCAGCGCCTTCGCGAGATCTTCGTTGCCCGACTGCTTGGCCAAGGTCAGGGCCCGCCCGGCGGCTTCGACGGCCTGGGCAAACTGGCCGGCCTCGGCATACGCAGCGGCTAGCGTGCCCCACACGCTGGGGTCGTCGCGCCCCGTTCCTTCGACGACAGGCTCGAGGACCGCCAACGCTTCGACGCCGTTGCGAAGCTCGGCCCGGGGGCACGTCGCAAGGATCCACCCCAGGCCCTGCCGCGGGAGGGGCAGATCCGGCCGGGCCCTGACCGCCCGCCGATACCGTGCGATCGCCTCTGCGTAGTCGCCGCGCCGCCGGGACAGCTCGGCCTGCTTGCAGTGCGCTTCGGCGAACTCTGGATGAACCGCGACGATCTTGGACAGCTCCCCCTCCGCCTCGTCAAACCGCTCCAGTCGAATCAACGCGAGCGCCAACCCGTATCGCGCCTCGACATGGCTATCCCTCAGGTCCAGCGCATGCCGATAGGCCTCGACGGCCTGGACCTCCCGACCCAGTTCCGCCAGGACCTCAGCCCGGTAGAACCGGGCGCCGATGTCGTCGGGCTTCTGCTTCAGACCCGCCTCCAGCTGCGCAAGCGCCTCGACGCGCTTGCCGCTGGCTCGCAGGGCCAGCCCGTAGTTGAACTTGGGCTCGGCCTGGTCCGGACGTATCTGGACCGCGAGCCGCCCATGATGCACGGCCCGGTCGGTCTGCCCCAGCTTCAGCATCAGGACACTCAGCGTGTTGTGGGCGTCGACGTGCAGCGGCCTGAGCTCAACGCAACGCTCGAGATGGGCCAGGGCCTCCTCGTTCTCGTCATGACGCATCAGGACGCATCCGAGGCTCTGATGCGCGTCGGCGTTGCGCTCCTCCTGCGCCAATGACGCCTGCCACAACGTCCGGTCGTCCCGCCAGTCGTGAGACCGAACCCGCGAGGCGCGGGCGAACGTTACGAAGGCGATCGCAAACAAGACCACGACCGGCCCGCGCCACAACCATCGCCTCGGCCACGACCACACGGTCGCAAGGACCAGGCCGGCCAATAGGCACGCCCCAACCCCCGGGAAGTACAGGTACCGGTCGGCCCGGAAGATGTGGTGCCGCGCAACCTGCGAGGTGGGAGCCAAGGCCAACAAGAACCACAGCAGACCCACCATCGCCAACCGTCGGCGCCGCACTGCCCACAGCAGCCCCACGGTTGCCCCCATCGCCGCAAGCCCGGCCAGGAACGCCGCCTCGGTCAGAGAATGGACCACTTCGTTGACGTAGAGGACGTTGCGTCCGCTCGGGACGAACAGGGAGCGGACGTTGTCCCAGTAGAGCGCAATCGTGGTCCACAGCCACTCGGCCCGGGAGGCGAATTGGCTGTCCCGCGCCACTCCCCCAGTCCGCGAGGCGACCTTGAGCGCCACCGCGCCCAGCGCGACCAGCCCGAACGGCCAGTTCACCCACGCCGCCCGCCACCAGCTTCGCCGCCCGTAAATGTGGTCGATCAGAACGACCAGCGCCGGAACGACCATCGCGTAGACGTTGCTCATGCACGCCAGCGCCGCGCACAGACAGCCCGCGACCACCCACCGCCAACGCCGCCCATGATCCGTCAAGGCGGTGAGATAGCAGTGCACGCCCACCAGCCCCCACAGACAGGCCAGCAGGACCTTCCGACCCGTGATCCACGCCACCGGCTCGACGTGGTTCGGGTGCACGGCGAACAACAATGCGGCGACGACGGCCAGCAACCATCGGTTGGGACGCGTCGCGCCGCCAACCGCATCCGCCCCCCGACCCGCCAGCCGAAACACCAACGCATACACCACCCACACGTTCACCACGTGCAACACCAGATTGGTCAGGTGAAACCCGACCGGGCGCAAGTTCCAGATCGCCCGGTCAATCGCTAGCGACAGGTAGAAGACCGGGTAGTAGTCGTTCAGATGGAACCCGCCGAACAGCGCGGCCACCGCGTCGCGGGTCAGATGATCGATCACGCGGTTGCCCAAGAGCGTAGCGTGGTCGTCGTAACAGAACGTATTCCGAAGCGTCGGCGCCAGCACCACGAAGGTTGCCGCCGCAATCAAGACGGCGAGCAGGACATGACACGACGCCAACGCGGCGGCGCGCCCACACCTTCTCTGGTCACCATCGCCCGAACGGCGTTCTGGACCGGTCATCCCACTATCCTACGCGACTGAACGCACGGTGGGTATGCAGATGTGCTTCGTCCGTGGGGCGAAACGTCGAAAAGCAAACGCAGCGGCGGGTGCCCCATCCTTTTCGAGCGCCCGCGGAACGCGGGCCCTCGGAAAGGGCGGGTCTTGACCCACCATTTCATCCGGCTCCCCGGACCAGCAAAGGAAGGTGCGTCAAACCTCGCCCAACGCAATGCCCCTCTTGTCACTGAGGCATGC
>CAYMLO010000225.1:0-11094 GCA_964390905.1 uncultured Planctomycetales bacterium
GTCGCACGGATCATCTGGCGTATGGCCGAACAGCAACCCGTACGTTCCCTCGGCGATCGTGCAGTTGTCCAGGATCACGGTCGCCGCGTTCGCGTCGCTGATCGGCGCCAGATCGAATCCTCGGAACACACAGCTGTGGACCTCGTACTCCGACAGAGCCGTCGCGTCATCGGGCAGGGAGGAACCGGGTTCCCATGTCGTTGGCTGTTGACTCAACACGGGTTTCCGATAGGTTCCTGCGAAATAGCACCTCTTGAGGGTGACGAACATGCGGCGCTCCAGGACGTCCCAACCCGCCTTCGTCGTCTCGAGCAGGTTGTTCGCCGTTCCGCTGAAGTTGCACTTCACGACGTCGTAGAAGGAGTCTGCCGTCTCGTACGGAGGAGGACCTGGGTCCGGCCAATTGACATCCAACCACGGCCTGCCAAGGAAGTTCGCTTTGAGATTGTAGTCTCTGAATTCGCATGACGTGATCCTGACGCCCGCAACGAGCATCATGTTGTAGACGTCCGTTCCCTCGAAAAGACAGCCAATGAATTCCGGCGGCCCCCCCTCCGTGCTCTCTGAGATTACCTTGTCAATGTAGTCGATGTTGTTACCGTGGAAATTGCAGTCGCTGACCGTCATTCTCGGTGGGCCCTCGATCACATATGAAGACGTGTACGGATCGTCACGATGTAAGCCACGGAACACGGACTGCTCGATTGTTCCAGTTGTGGGGCGATCAAGGGTACTTATCGGACGCATCGCATCATCGATATAGACGGCGGTCTCCGTTTCGTCGTTGCTCGACTCGAACACGCAGTTCTGGATCACCACATCGCTCTCCAACCTGTCCGAATCGGGATCCCAGTACCCCGAGTCAGGGAGGGTGTTCTTCGTCCCTACGAGGTACCCGTTCGTGTTGCAGAACTCGCACCACTGCAGCGTCCTGTTTCCGATGAAGGTCATCTTAACCAAGCCCGGCCGGGCTATCCCCCCAGACGCCGGTGTGCCGTAAACGTTCTTGAAGACGAGCTTCTTGTTCTCATCGATGCCCCTGATCGCACACGTCGTGACGCCGTACTCCTCTGAAGAGGTCGGCTCAACGGATTCGTCAGGATCATACCGCACAGAGAGGATACACTGCACGCCGGACGAACCAGTGGCATCAAATGTAGCGTTGCCGGTCGCATTGGGGTGGAGTTCCAGCGAAAACTCGGGCTGCACGCTCATGTCAAGCATCAGATTGGCCTGTTCGGTGATGGCGTACTCCCCGCTGAAGCAGATGATGTGGGCGCCGACAGTCGGATCGATCTGAGCGCAGGCGAAGGCGAGTGTGGCCCAGGGATTGACCTCGCTTCCGTCGCCGGTGTCGTCGTTCCCACTGGGGCTGATGTAGTGCGTGGGCGGGTCGGCTGCTTGGGCTACGGCAAGCAGGCACGCGCCAACCAAGACGACGGCGCACTTGGTCAACGTCCCTATTCTTCGTCGAGTCATGGGTCTTCCTCTCCAATTCGAGGCCCTGGCCGGAGGCCGTGCAGCACGCCCACGGCGGGCGCGCTTTGAGAAACGGCGAGACTGCCCTTGATGCGACCGTCTACAGGCACGACAGGGCCCACGCGCACAGAGCTTGCACAGGCACGGGGCATCCGCATGGGTAAGTATGCATTGTACGCGGCCAGTCCGGAAAAGCCAATAGCCACCCCAAACGGGTGTTTGGGGGGATTCGCATTGGGGCACAATGGGATATGGCAGATCGCGGGTCAACGCTACCGAACCAACTAAGGACGCATTCAGCTATTTCGAATTGTCGTCATAGACCGACAGCTGTCTGGGTGGCCCAAGGCTTGCAGGGGAGGGGTCCCTTCCCGGCCAAACGGACCGGCATCGTTTCGTACTGTCGTCGACACGGGGACAGCAGCGAGAAGGGGGCGCCCTTGCGGGCCGGCTTGAGCTCACAGATTGTGATCTCAAGGCCGGTGGCGTGGTCGCGGTCCCCGCTATGGCTCCCTCTCCGATTGGTGACCGATGGGCTTGCGTTTGGGCTTCTTCGGCGGGGCCATGAGCTGTCGGATCGCATCGAAGACGACCTTGAACTGTGCGTCGTACCTTCTCTCCATCTCCAGGAGCTTTCGGGCCAAGTCCTCGTGGGTCCGGAGGATCTGACGAAGCCGGACGAAGGCCCGCATGATCTCGATGTTGACCTGAACCGCCCGCTTGCTCCGAAGGACGCTGGACAGCATGGCCACGCCCTGCTCGGTGAAGGCGTAAGGCGGAGAGCGACGCCCACCCCAGGAACTTGACATCACAGATTGTGATCTCAAGTTCTCGAACTCATCGTCGCTCAACTGGAACATGAAATCATCGGGGAATCGATCGGCGTTTCGTTTGACGGCCTGCACCAGGACGCGTGTCTCGACGCCGTAGAGCTCCGCCAGGTCGGCATCGAGGAGGACCTTGTGCTCACGGATCAAGAGAATGGACCGTTCGATCCGCTCGGCCGGGACGATGGACGCCTTCTTGGCCACCGAATCCGCCCTCTTGCTTGCGGTCGCGGATTGCGACCACCTCCCGTCCTGTCTTGAGGTGCCAGATTGGCACCTCAAATCGGACCTCGCGCCTGGCGCAGAAACAACGCGCGGGGTCGCCTGTGTGTCAGTACACCAATTGCCCCTGCTGGCTCAGCCAACGGAACGGCTTGGGCCGGTCGGCGCCGTGCGCCGTGCTTAGAACATCCCCACCACCTTGCCGTCCTCGGTTAGGTCGACGTTCATGAAGGCCGGCTTGCTGGGCAGGCCGGGCATGGTCCGCATCTGGCCGCAGAGCGGGTAGAGGAACCCGGCGCCGACCGAGGCGCGGACCTCGCGGATCGGGAGGCGGTAGCCCTTGGGCACGCCTTTGAGCGTCGGGTCGTGGCTCAGCGACAGGTGCGTCTTGGCCATGCACATGGGGATCTTGTCGAAGCCGGCCTCGGTGTAGGTCTGGATTTGCTTTTCGGCCACGTCGTCGTAGTCGACGCCGTCGGCGCCGTAGATCTTGGTGGCGATGGTCTCGATCTTCTCCTTGATCGAGATGTCGAGCGGGTAAAGGAAGTCAAAGTTGCTGGGCTTCTCGCAAGCGGCGACGACGGCCTTGGCGAGGTCCTCTGCCCCCGCGCCGCCGTCCATGTAGTGGGTGCATCGCACGGCGTCCTCGGCCCCAGCGTCGGCGGCGGCCTTGCGGACCAGGCTGAGCTCGGCATCGGTGTCGGTGGGGAAGGCGTTGACGGCCACCACCACCGGGACGCCGAACATCTTGGCGATCTCGATGATCCGCACCATGTTGCACAGGCCCTTCTCGAGGAGCCCGAGGTTCTCGGTGGTGTACTCCTTGGCGAGCGGCTTGCCCGGCGTGACCGTGGGCCCGCCGCCGTGCATCTTCAGCGCCCGGATCGTCGAGACCAGCACGACGCAGTTCGGCACCAGCCCGCTGTAACGGCACTTGATGTTGAAGAACTTCTCCATGCCGCAGTCGGCGCCGAAGCCGCTCTCGGTGACGACGTAATCGGCCAGCTTCAGGGCGATCTCGTCGGCGATGATCGAGCTGTTGCCGTGGGCAATGTTGGCGAACGGTCCGGCGTGCACGAAGGCGGGCTGGCCCTCGAGCGTCTGCATCAGGTTCGGCTTGATGGCGTCCTTCATCAAAACCGTCATGGCCCCGTCGCAGCCGATTTCGGCGGCGGTGACGGGCTTGCCGCTCCGGTTGGTGCCGATGACGATGCGGGCCATCCGCTCGCGGAGGTCCTTGGGATCCTTGGCCAGGGCGAGGATGGCCATCACCTCGCTGGCGACGGTGATGTCGAACCCGGTGTCGCGCGTCGGGCCGTCGATCCACTTGTCGCTCTGCCCGACCTTGATGAACCGCAACGCGGCGTCGTTGACGTCGACGACCCGCCGCCAGGTCACGCCGTCCGGGTCGATGTCGAGCTTGGGCAGGCCGAGCTTCGCCCATTCTTCATCGCTCGCGTGGGCCTCGTGCTTGATTCGGGCGTCAATCGCGGCAGCCAGCAAGTTGTTGGCGATGCTTACGGCGTGCAGGTCGCCGGTCAGATGGAGGTTGAACTCCTCCATCGGGATGACCTGGCTATACCCGCCGCCGGCCGCGCCGCCCTTGATGCCGAACGTCGGTCCCATCGACGGCTGCCGGATGCAGAGCATGACGTTCTTGCCGATCTTGCCCATGCCTTGGGTCAGGCCGCAGCTCGTCGTGGTCTTGCCCTCGCCCAGGGGCGTGGGTGTGATGGCGGTGACGTCGATATACTTGGCCTGGGGGGCGTCTTTGAGGCGCTCGACGACTCCGAGCACGACCTTTGCCTTGCCTCGGCCGTAGGGCTCCAGCTCCTCAGGCAGGATGCCGGCCTTCTTGGCCACGTCTTCGATGGGCATGGGGGTTGCCGCTTGTGAAATCTCGATATCCGATGGAACCGACTTAGCCATTGACTCATCTCCGTTCTCAGACACGACTTACTGTACGACCGCCGTCTTGACACGGCGGCTCCGCCACCTTTCCGGCTGGGCTTTGTCTAAGCGAGTAGATTCAGGCTTCGCGTCACGTGTTGCCCCCCCGGCACCAAGCGTACGTGACCTTCGCCGACTGGTCGCGTTCAGACAAACCGCCCCGATTCTAGCGGGCGGGCCGAGGGAAGTCCACTCCCTACCCCGGCCCTCCGCCCAGCCGGGGATCGACAGCTGCGGGGCGTCGGCGGCGAACGGCGGCAGGCTTCCCGGTGGTAGGCTACACTACCGGGGCGTATCGAGAAGCGCGTGCTGACGGTCCTGGAGGCGGTCTATGGGTATTGGGTTGGCGCATGTCGGTCTGGCAGTCTGGATAGCGGCCTGCGGGCCCACACCGACGCCGAACCTGCTGACCAACGGCGACATGGAGGCGCCCGTCGGTCGGGACGGGCAGCCGCCGGGTATGCGCGTCTGTCCCGTCGACTCCCGGACGAAGGCTAGTGGGTCGTTTCGGATCGTGACCGATGTGCACAGCGGACGGCGGGCGCTGCAGATCACGCGGTCGAACACCGACCGTGGATACGCGCTCTATCTGCAGATCCCCACATTCGAACCCGCCTCGCCGCCTCGGCGGTTCGTCGTGGTCGGATGGGTCAAGACGCTGGGCGGGCGTCGGCGTGGCAATGCCCCCCATCTGGAGTATCAGGCCTTCACGCCTGAGTGGGTGGGCGCGTGCCGACTCGTCCGCATGACGGAACGGAGTCCCTATGCAGGCGGCTGGGGCAAGCTGGCGATCCTGCTCGAACAGACTCGGGGGACAACACTGAAGTGCTTCCGGTTCCTGGTAGAAGCGGCTCGTCCCGGGGATGGCGTCATCGTGGACGACTTGGCCTTCTACGACGTCACCAGCTGGGCGAGCGCTGACGTCGAGGCGGTGATGCGCCCGGGGCAGCAGCCCGAGTCCCGAGTTGCCGTCGACACACAACCGGCCCGCCAGGGCAACCTGATCGAAAACAGCAGCTTCGAGCTGGGGCTGTCTCGCGGCTGGAGCCTCCTGGGTCTGCTTCCCGAGGCGCAGCGCCAGGCCGTCGACAGGACCGTGTCCCGGCACGGACGGGCCAGCGTTCGGTTGGACTACGCCGCCCGCGGGCGGTCCACGCTTGCAGGCAAATTCCGGACGGTCCGCGTCCATCAAACGCACACGCTGTCGGCCTGGGTTCGCGCCGAGAAGCCGGGTGCGACGGTGACGCTCCGCTTCGAGAGCGGGTACGTCCCGAGGGGCGGGGTGCCGCATCACCACCAGACAATCAAGAAGCTGACCCCTGGCCAGTGGCTGCGGGTGGTCGCGAGCGGGGTGACCCAGCCGGGGCCGGAGAACGCCTACGCAATCAGGATCGCGGCGACAGGTCCGGACTCGGGATGCGTCTGGGTCGATGCCGTGCAGTTCGAGCAAGGTCCGTTGAGCGACTACCGGCCGAGACAGACTGTTGAGGCTGCGCTGCAGCCGGTGGACCCCGCGGGGATCAGCGGATGGGTGGAGCCGGTTCGCTACGTCATCCGCGTGGCCAACGATGGCGATTCCGACGCTCGTCTCGGCCTACGAACCGAGACGACCGACTTCTGGCAACGACCGGTCCATCAGGCCAGCGTGGGCCTGCGGGCGTTTCCCGCGGGGGTCACGACGATCGAGCGATCCTGCAAGCCCCCTGCCCGCGGCAGCCTGCGTGTGCGACTCTGGGTCGTCGGGCGGGCGGCGCCGGAAGACGAGATCACGCTCACCGTCGTGCCGCCGCAGCGCCATCCCGGTCGGCATCCGCAGTCGCGCTTCGGTCAGCACGTCCGGCTCGAGCCGTGGCAGTTGGGCGTCGCCAAGCGTCTGGGGGCCTGCTGGGTGCGGCTTCACGACGTGGAGCGGTGCCTGTCCTGGGACGGTGTCGAGCCCAAACCGGGCCGGTGGGTGTGGGCCGACGACAAGATCGGCTTCGCGCATGAAGCGGGGTTGGAGGTCTTGGGGGTCCTGGGCCGGGCGCCGGCGTGGGCGGCTGGCGACGAGCAGGGCCGTCAGCCGTCGCGCGGCGGTTGGTACTATCCGGCCGATCTGGGGGCTTGGTCCAAATACGTCGAAACGGTGACCCGCCACTACCGCGGCAGAGTCGACGTCTGGGAGATCTGGAACGAGCCGTGGCTGGCCAACTTTGGCATCGGCGATGGGACGAAGTACGCCGCGCTGGCCCGGGCAGCGTTCAGGGCCGCCAAGCGCGGGAATCCGGACTGCACGATCATCGGCATGTGCACGCACGAAGGGATGGTGCAGTTCAACCGCGCCGCCATCAAAGGCGGCGCGATGAAGCACTGTGACCTGGTCAGCTACCACACGTACACGTCCACGGGGACCGACGCCTACGGACGGGGACGACTCCTTCGCGACATGCTTGGCCTGGATCGGACGAACAAGGGTGTTTGGATGACCGAGGGATTGGGCGGCTATACCTACACCTGGCACAGTCTGCTCATTGACGCCGTGGACGATCCCTACTCGCGCCGGCCGCTGGCACCGAAGTTCACCAGCGAGCGGGCCGCTTGCACGGGTGCGGTCGCGCTGGCTGGCACGTTGGCGACCGGCGCGGAGAAGGCGTTCTGGTACTGGTCGCCATGGGAGGGGGCCGGCAGTCTCCGGCCGGACCGCTATACCTGGTTCGAGTACGACGGCCAACTCAAACCCTACGCCGCCGCCTACGCCGTCAGCGCGCACTTTCTCGACGGGACCCGCAGCGTCGCGCGACGGATGTCGCGCGATCATCTCGTGGCGTGCGTCTTCGAGCGTGACGGTCAGGCCGTCGCCGTCCTACGGTGGCAGGGCGAGGGCGGGACGAGGCTGGCCCTGCCCTCTCGACGGGCATCGAAGGACGCCCTTCTGACCGTCTTCGACATGATGGGCAACCCGCGCACGCCCGTCGACGGATCGATCGAGGTGACGAGCGATCCGATCTACGTTCAAGCAGACGGTTCCCGCGGCACCGACCTGATCTCCAGATTAGGGCTGTGAACGAGGCTCGCGAGCAGACCGGCCATGAGGGGTTCGGCCTGCGTCTGAAGGGCCGACCCCCCCCCGAACATCCGCAGCTAATGCCGCTCGAGGGCGAACTTGCTGACGGGTTCGTCGACGTCAATGGGGTACTTGCTGCTAAAACAGGCGGTGCAGTAGTGATCCGGGGCGAACCGGACGCAACTCAGCATCCCCTCCAGCGACAGGTACTGCAGTGAGTCGACCTCGAGGTACTCCCGGATGGCCTCGACGCTGCCGCCGCATTGGTTGGCGATCAGCTCATTGGGGTCGGGGAAATCGATGCCGTAGTAGCAGGGGTGCCGGATAGGCGGGCTGGCCACGCGGACGTGGATTTCTTTCGCACCGGCTTGGCGAAGGGCCCCCATCTTTCCGCGCGTGGTCGTGCCGCGGACGATCGAGTCCTCGATCACCGCCAGCCGCTTCCCGCGGACCGATTCCTTGATGACCGTGAGCTTCATCTTGACGGCCAGGTTGCGCTGGTCCTGACTGGGCATGATGAAGCTCCGGCCCGCGTAGTGGCTGGTCGTGAACCCCCGTCCCTGTGGGATGCCCGATTCGCGGGCGTATCCCATCGACGCGCAGCGGGCACAGTTGGGCACGGGGATGACCAGGTCGGCGTCGGCGGGCGCCTCGCGGGCGAGCTGCTGACCCATCGCCAGACGGGCCAGGTGCACGTTCTCGCTGAAGATCAGACTGGCCGGGTTGGCGAAGTAGACGTGCTCGAAGATGCAGTGACCGGGTTGGATCTCGCGCGGGTCCACGAAGCGCTGGCTGGTGATGCCCTTCCGATCGAGCGTCACGATTTCGCCCGGCTCGACGTCACGAACGTAGCGGGCATCGATGATGTCGAATGCGCACGTCTCGCTGGCCACGACTGGCGCGCCCTGCTCGGTCTGCCCCAGGCACAGCGGCCTGATCCCGCACGGGTCGCGGGCCGCGATGATGCGGTCCGGGAACAGGAACAGCAGGCTGAACGCCCCCTGCAGGTGTCGCAGGACGTGGCCCAGCGTATCCTGGCGTTTGATGTGGTCGGGCTTGGCCATCAGATGGACGATCACCTCGGTGTCCGAGGTGGTCTGGAAGATCGCGCCGGCCTCTTCGTAGCTGTCCCGGAGCAGCTTGGCGTTGATCAGGTTGCCGTTGTGGGCCAGCGCCATCTGCCCGCGACTGTAGACGACCAGCAGTGGCTGGATGTTGACGTTGGCCGAGCTGCCGGTGGTCGAGTAACGGACGTGGCCGATGGCGATGGGGTTGCGGACTTCCTCGAGCCGACGGCGGTCGAACACGTCGGTGACCAGCCCCATCCCTGCGTAGCGGTCGATTTCCTGGCCGTCGCTGCTGCAGATACCGGCGGATTCTTGCCCGCGATGTTGCTGGGAGTACAGCGCAAGGTACGTCTTCTCGACGGCCTCGGGGTCGCCGTAGATGCCGAACAGCCCGCAATGATGTCCGATCTCAGGCGCCACCTGGGTGAACGTCTCGCAGAGAAATCAGCCCGCGCATCCTCACGTTAGCGGTCGGCAGTAACCGCGTCAAGCAAGGCTGAGCAACGAGGCCGTGCCGGATGCGGTGCCGCCAATCATTCCCCCCCCAGGGCGGACGTCCTTCCCCTCCCCCATCATACGGGCATCGCTTCGAAGGCGGAGCGTTCGCTCGCGAGCCGCTCGCGACGCTGGTGCAACATGCAGTACAGCGTGGGCACGACCACCAGCGTCAGGACCGTCGCGAACGTCAGGCCGAAGATGACCGCGATCGCCATCGACCCCCACCACTGGGCCGACTCGCTGCCCCACTCCATCCTGAGCTTGCGGAAGTTGAAGCTGATCCCCGCTGCCATCGGGATCAGGCCGAGCACCGTGGTGACGGCCGTCAAGAGCACCGGTCGAAGCCGCGTCATGCCCGCCTGAACGCTGGCCTGTACGAGGGTTAGGCCGCGTTGCTGCAGCTGCCGTGTGTAGTCCAACAGCACGATCGCGTTGTTGACCACCACGCCGGCCAGGCTGATCACACCGACCCCGGTCATGACGACGCCGAACGGCATGTCGAAGACCAGCAGCCCCAGAAGCACGCCGATCAGAGACAGAATCACCGTCGTCATGACGATAAAAGGCACGCGCAGGCTGTTGAACTGGGTCACGAGAATGAGCGTGATCAGCATCAACGCCGCGATGAAGGCCTTGGTCAGGAACGCCTTCGAGTTGTCCTGCTCCTCGCTCTCACCCGCGTAGGTGATCGTGTAGCCGGGCGGCAGCTCCAGCGATGCCAATCGCTGGCGGACGTCGTTGAGGACGTCGTTGCCCAGTCGACCTTCGGCGTCGGCCAGCACGGTGATGACGCGCTTCTGGTCGATCCGCTCGATCGTGCCCTTTCCACCCGTGTAGACGAAATGCCCGAGCGAAGACAGCGGCACGGGCACGCCCGCCAGGTTCGGGACCTGCAACCGGCAGAGGTCGTCGATCCGGCGGCGATCGTCCCGGGGAAGACGGACGGTGATGTCGTACTCATCCTCGAATTGCCGATACGTGCTGACCTTCCTGCCCCAGAAGGCCGTCTTGAGGAACTCGCCGACCACCTGCGTGTTGACGCTCAATAGCATGGCCCGTTGGCGGTCCACGATGAACTGCAGCTCCGGCTTGGCGCGCTCGTAGTCCTCGCGGAGGTCCACCAGGCCGGGGACGTCCACGATCCGTCGCTGCACTTCGTCAGAGAGCCGCGTCAGGACGCGGAAATCCTCGCCGGCGATCTCGACGGTCACCGGCTCACCCCGAGGCGGACCGTGCCGCGACTTCTGCACGCGCACCTCCACACCGGTCAGGGCGGGCAGCTTGGACCGAATCTCCTGCAGGACGTCGGCGCTCGGCCGGGGCCGATCCTGGTAGTCGAAGAAGTCCAGGTTGACCCGGGCCCGGTGGGTTCCTCCCGTCCCCACGATGAGGCTCTTGCCGCCGGTGCCGCCGGCCCCCACGCTGGCCATGTAGTTGCGCAGGTCCGGCTTTCTTGGCGGGGGAGGGGCGAAGTAGTCGGCCAGCACGGTCTCCACCCGCTGGGTCCGTCGGTCCGACTCCGCCAGCGCCGTTCCCTGGGCCCCCTTCAGCTGGATGTAGGCCCGTTGCGGGTCGACCTCCGGGAAGAACTCGACCCCATGGCCGAACCGGGCGTACGCTGACCCCATGGCCACGAGGACCATCACCGACAGGATCAGTGTCGTGGGTCGATGCGCCAAGGCCATCTCGAGAAGCGCCCGGTAGCGGCGCATGAACCAGCTCTGCCCCGGCTCGGTCCTGGTGCCCTGTTTCACCCGGATCAAGACCGAACCCAGCGTCGGCGTGATCACCAGGGCGACGAACAGCGATGCGGTGAGCGTAACGATCAGCGTGATCGGCAGGAACTTCATGAACTTCCCGATGATGTCCGGCCAGAACATCATCGGCAGGAAGGCTGCAAGGGTCGTGGCCGTGCTGGTGATGACGGGCCAGGCCACCTCCGCCACGGCGTCCATGGCCGCCGGGACGATGGGCTTGCCCTCTTGGTGGTGGCGGTAGATGGTCTCGG
>CAYMLO010000226.1:0-10975 GCA_964390905.1 uncultured Planctomycetales bacterium
CCAGTCCTGTCCCACTTCGCTACCGCGTACGCGGCATCGTGCTGCTCCCGAAGAAGGAGAAGGCCCTCGGCTCGCAGTCCTGAGATGCTCTCGGGCCAGAAGCCGCTGAGGTTGACCGCACTTTCAAGGCCGTTCGTGCGCCGAGGTCATGGTGGCTGTGGGGCTTGGCGATCCCGTCCGCCGAGTCACAAGGAGCTTAGTGATGAGCAGGAAACTGTACGTTGGGAACCTCGGGTACGACGTCAGCAGTGCTGACCTCGAACAGTTGTTCTCAAGCCATGGCACCACTCGATGGTAAGGACCATGGCGGTAGGACACTCAAGGTGAATGTGGCCAAGCCGCGCCCAGCGGGTGGCGGCGGACGTCGCGGCCGCTGGTAGTTGCCGACGGATAGAACGCAATCTCTCGTTCTCCCAACGTCGTGATCGAAGGGAATCCCATGAGTCCGAAGCGAAGGCAAAGCAGCCAGAAGCGAGAGCGAGAGCAGAAGAAGCGTGAACGTCAGCGCAAGAAAACCGAGCAGGCCTTGGAGAAGAGAGAACGCCGCTTCAGCCGCACGCGACAGGACGACTTGCTCGGTCAGAAAGGCGTCGATACTGCACCGGACCAGGATTGCAGACAGGCGGACGCTCATAGCTGAGCCCTCAGGTCGAGCCAGGAGTGCACGATTGTGGAATTGCCTTGCCGTCAATCTGACGACGTCTTCCTGCCGGATGGTGCACTGACACGTGCCATGAAGCGACTCCGAAAACGGTCGCATGCGCACGATCTGCGCATCGGCATCGTGTACGCCTTCGACTTCCGGACGCGGATGTTACCGTATTGGTACGCCGACAAGCTCATGACGCCGTCGTCGGTCCGCACGCTAGGCGATGTCCTGCACACTGCGGGCTTTCAGCATCTGCGCATCATCCTTCAACAGTGGACACCGAACTTCAGGCCCAGCCAGGCCGTGCTTAACGGCCTCCCCTTGGACATCCTCTTGGTTTCAGGCATGCAGGTCCATGCCGAGCCAGCATACGACCTGATACGAGACGCGCATCGCATGGGGGGTGCCAGACCTCTGACCGTGGCGGGTGGGCCGAAGGCGATCTACGAACCAACCGACTACTTTGATCTGGGGCCCGAACCTGATGTCGGCGCTGACTGCGTTGTGACCGGCGAGGTCTTCGTTCTGCTCGAACTACTTGAGAAGGTCCTGGATCGTTGGACGGGCGGGGCTTCCGTGCGATCGGCCTTTGAGGACGCAAAGCGTTCCGGTGATTTGGCACACGTCCCTGGGCTCGTCTACCTCTCCGCAGACGCATCACCGGATCGGCCGGTCGCGATCAACACCGGGGTGCAGCGGCTTCTTAGAGATCTTGACGAACTGCCCATGCCCGACGCAGGTTACCGAATGCTCGAACCTCCGCACCGACGTCGGGGTCTACAGGCCGACCCTTGTCCCTCCTGCAAGATCCATAGGTATTCGGGGATTGCGTCCGTCGTACCCACACAGGGATGTAAGTTCCGATGCTCCTTCTGCCCGATTTCGGCCGTAAACCAAAGAACCTGGCGTCACAAGAGCCCGGAACGCTTCGCGGCTGAAATCAAGCACATCTACGAAAGCTTCGGCATCCGGGAGTTCATGGGCACCGATGACAATTTCTTCAACGATCGAGAGACAGCCGTTGCTTTGATGGAACAGCTCGCCAAAACGACAACCGGCGGTGCTCCGCTCTCCAGTCGCGTCAGCTTCTACACGGAAGGAACCCAGTCTGATGTCTACAGGAACTGCGATATCCTTCCGCTGTGTAGAGCAGGTGGCCTGGAGGCGATCTGGTTCGGGATCGAGGACTTGACGGGTAAACTGGTCAACAAGGGACAGAGCGAGCAGAAGACCGCCGAGCTGTTCGCCATCATGCATGAGATCGGTATCCAGCCGATGGTCATGATGATCCACAGTGATGCCCAACCCTTGCGGTCGCGATCCGGTGACCTATCCGGCTTACTCAACCAGGCGGAATACGTCTTCGAGAAGGGCGCTGTTTCTTATCAGTGCACCTACTTGGGTCCCGCTATGGGAACCCGAGATATCGAACCTGCCACCGTCTCGCGGTCTATCTACAAGAACGTTGGCAATGATCGTGTGCCGCAGGCCTATCAGGACGGGAATCACGTTGTCGCCAGCGGGCATCCAAAGCCCTGGCAGAAACAGCTGAACATCCTTCGAGCCTACGCAAGCTTCTACAACCCCCTTAACATGCTGCGTATCCTGGCTTCTCGTGAGAGGAAGCTTCTGATGAAGAAGCGCCTTCTCTTCAGTCTGATCGGGCAGATCGGACTCGTCATGACCGTTCCGAAGCTCCTCCGTTGGGCGTGGAAGTTGAGACGTGGCCCCATCGAGGTGTGGGACGGGCTTCAGCAGGCACGGGTGCCGATGGTCGACGTTGCCACCGGACAGGAGATCAGCTGGGCAATCCAGCATCTCCCGTCACAAGATCTGCCTATCAAGTCGCGGTCGGATGTGACATCACTCGACCGCCCGCGGAGGGCCTGTCTATCGGAAGCGACGATGTCTCCCGTCCACGGACCTCGCAAGGCGGTGCTGCCCGTCGGAACTTGACAAATGCTCCCCGTGGTGTTAGGGTACATGGGTTAGAAGGGTCGGCGGTAGTTCGTGGATGCGTTTCCCGAACCGCCGGTAAGCCCGGCAGGCATCCGGGCATGTTTGCAGAGCCTATCAGGTAGTCTCACATTCCTGCGAGAACCACTGGCCTTCGAGGCCTTCCCGCATACTACATGTTGAACCTGCCTACGTGTCTTTCGCGAATCCTCCATGCCAATCTACAAGAAGGGGCCAACGTATGGCTACCGGTAAAGTGAAGTGGTTCAACGACAGCAAGGGATTCGGATTCGTCGAGGTGGACGACGGCACAGATGCCTTCGTCCACCACAGCGAGATTCAAGGCGACGGTTACAAGTCGCTGGCAGAGGGCGAGAGCGTGGAATTCGACGTGGTCCAGGGAGACAAAGGTCCCAAGGCCACCAACGTGCGGAAGTCCTAACCACGATCGTTGGCGCTGGACGATCTGACAGCGCAGGAACCACAGGCCCGCAGGTTAAACCTGCGGGCCTTCTCAATTCATCCCCCACCCCACCTTCGGCAGCCCCAAGCCACGTTGCCCAAGCAGGGGAGTGGCCGTACCAGAACTTCTTCGCCGCCATCGCTCAGATGCTTGCCCCAAAGCTCCCTTCCGTCCAAGCTCCATCAGAACAAGAATCCGGCGAGCCAGAGAGGCAAATCCCCAAACGAGACAGACCGTAGGGGAGTACCTCATCGCTAGCCCAAGTGGTCGCGCCTGGTGGGAGGGCGACATCCGACCCGCAGGATAGGATCGATTGAGGGACCACTCAGGTCCGATCTGGGGAGCGCCACATAAGCCTGCCTATCGGACCACCACCCCGGGCCTGCCGGTTCTTAGATCTCCGTCTTGATGTTCGAGGAGCTGACCGCGAAGTCGAGGATCGCCTCCTGGACCTTTCCGTTCTCGCGAATCAGACGAGCCACGGCCTCGGCCAGGTATTCTTCGCCTACATCGTCATACTCCGGGTTGCCTGTGATCTGACTTGGCTTGGGAGCCGTTGACTCTTGAGGTCCGATCAAAGGACTCGTGCTTGCGTCCACCTTCCTGATTTGCGCTTCAACCATTCTTCTCACCCCCTGATCCCACCTTCAGGGCGGAATCGGTTCGTTGATGGGCCGATTCCGCTGGATGCCGATCAGCGTCATGTGGACATGGCCAGCTCGAGAAGCCCCTCAGCCACCGCTTCGATCTTTGGCCGGAGCGTCAGCTTCGATCGCCACGCCTCAGGGATTCCCCACTCACCGTAAAAGGCACCGGCCAGCTGGCCGTAGACTGCGCCGGTCGTGTCAGCGTCATCTCCCAGGTTGACGGCCAGGAGGCAGCCCTGTCGGAACGTCGCGCTCCTGTCGAACGCCCAGAGTGCGGCTTCAAGAGACTTGACTACGTAGCCGATGCCCCGGATCTCAGGCGGTTCGCGGCGCTTGAACGAGCCGGCAGCGATCGCGTCAATCTCAGGAATAAGCGGGTGCTCATCCCAGTAGCCGGGAATGGGACTGAAGTGATCTGACAACAGCTCGTCCTTCGGTACGTCGCTCACAGCGCCGACGATCAGGGCAGCCAGGTAGCGGCACGCATCGACGGCCGTTGCTGCGCCGTGTGTCGTGCGTGAGCTTGACGCGGCGTGCTCGATCGCAAGTTCGGGCTTCTGCGCATACGCCAGGGCGACAGGCGCGAGACGCATGATCGAACCGTTGCCGGCAGTGTGCGGGTCAGTCGAGCCGCAGTAGGGCTCGTTTGTTTGCTCGAATCCTGACAGGGCAGCCCTGATCGTGCTCCCGATGTCGAAACATCTACCCGTGCTGCTGAGATGGCCTTCGCGCCACCATCGAACATACCGCCCCATCTGATCCGTTGGGTCGAACCTTCGGCAGTCGATCAGGCTTTCGGCTAGGCACAGGGCCATCGACGTGTCGTCCGTCCACTGACCGGGCTCGAGATGAAACGGTCCGCCGCCGACCATGTCGCGGATCGGGTCGAAGGACCCGGGCGCCTTAAAACTCCAGGGCCGTTCCGACCGCGTCGCCGGCAGCCAGCCCAAGGAGACATCCTCTGTATCGCTCAAGCAGTTCCATCGGGGTCCTCATCAGCCAGGATACGGCCTGATTCAAGTCAGCCGACCGCAGACCGTTCTAATCAACGCTACCGAAGGACTGGCCGGCGCGAGAAGGCCGAGTTGTACCAGGGACGGCAATCTACGGCCACATCCGGGGGTTCCGTCAATACTCTTCCCTTATGGACCGGCAACGCGCCAGGAGATCAAGGATCGCTTTCTGAACTTCCTTGTCTCCTCGGATGGCCCGGGCCACTGTCGCCGATATGAATCGGTCACGCATGTTCTCAAGCTCGGGGCTCCAGTCCTCCGGCCCATGCGGCGAGAAGACCGATTCCCAAGAAGGGATCACTTCGCTAGGCTCCGGCTTCACGGATGTCGTTTCGGTCTCAACCATTTGCTTCACCTCCCGATCACTCTCGTTCGCTGCTCGCCCAGCTCCAGTACGCGCCGTCATGGCCAACGATCACGTGATCGAGAAGGGCGAGACCGACGACCTCACATGCTTTGGCGAGTTCCTCGGTGGCGTGAACGTCTTCAGGGCTTGGCGATGGGTCGCCGCTCGGATGGTTATGCACAACAATAATGCTCGTGGCCGTTGTAAGGAGCGCGGTACGCAGGATCTCGCGAGGACTGAGGCACACGCCATCCGTCATTCCGATGAAGGCCGTCTGCCGCGCGATAAGCCGGCTCCTCGGATCAAGGCAGGCGACACAGAACACCTCCCGATCCCACTCGGCCAGATCGGCGAAGCATCGAGCCGTCTCCTCAGCACAGGTCAGGGACGGCGTCGGTCCGTCACGGATCCGCCTGACCTTGACGTCCAGCTCGTAGACGCCGTCGTTGTTGGTTGTTTGTTTCGTTTGAACCACCTCCGGGGTTGGTGCCCCGAATCTGAGGCACCAGCCCCGTGCCGCGACTGTGGAAGGGATCTCCGCGAACGATCCGGCAGGGTGATCGAACTACCACCACCATGGGCGCCGCGGGTAGGACGGTGGTCTGTAATCGGGCGGGTAGTACGGATGCTCCTCGTGCCTGCGCGGTCGATCCGATCGCAGCAGCAGGACCATCGCCACGATGACCGCGATGGCTGTTCCGGTCAGATACCTGTCGGCCACGTGTTCGGCCATGTCGGTAACACCCAACCGTGTCAGCCAGCGAACCACCTCGTAGATGCTCGCAAGCATCAAAACAAGCATCACCATGGCCAACACCAGCAGCTTCCGCAGAATCGTCGTCATCGCCGCATCTCCTTCAGACAGTCATGTCAACGTCCAGCATAGCGCGTTGGTTGAAGGAGCGCAAGGGGGTAGCCCCCAAACCCCACCACCTCCTCGAGCATGTCAATGTCCGCCCAGTTCACGCAGTCGCCTGCTTCCATGCATTCTCGGCACGTCGCGTCGACTCTTGGGTTGATGGCGCGATCCAGCGTCCGGCAGATCCCGCAGAGCTTCGGCAGCTTTGCCATCAGCCCTTCCATGTGATGATCTTCCTGGTTCATTCCAATCGAAGGCCCGGCAAACGGATCGTTCTCAAAGGCTTGCGCAATGTGTGTGTCCACAGTGACCACCTCCGGCCACGCCCTGATAACGAGCCTGGCTTACGGTAACGCCAGGCTCGTGACGATAGACCGATACAGACGGGAGCAACGCCGTCGGAGGGGGCGCGCTACGGTGAGCAGTCCGAGGAAAGAAGACAGGCTGACGCTGGCAACGAAGAATCCAGCCATGACGCTGGTCCGGCGGGGGACGGCCCCTCCGGGGTGCCGGACGAGGAGCGAAGCGACGACAGCCGTCATGGTTGGCTGGATTCTTGGCGCTATCGTTTGCGTTTGATGCTGCACAGACCGGCGAGCATCATCATGACGATCGGCAGGATCAGCCCGACGCCGCTGCCGCACTTGAAGACGGCATCAACGCGACGGGGCCCGTCCATGAGGATGGTCGTTACGAGGTTGGAGTCGTGGGCGGCGTAGTTGGCGTCGTCGGGGACGTTGGGATCGTAGATGACCCAGTGTTTGAAGTCCTTGCCGTCAATGGGATGGGCGGTCAAGACGACGGCGGTGCCGTGTTGAAAGTGGAGGTCGTTCGGATCGTTGGGGTCTGTCTCGGGCTCGGTGCTGATGGTTCCCCACAGCCCGTTCACGTAGCACACCGTCAGAGGATCATAAACGTCCAGAATGTCCGGGCCTTCAACCTGTGTAGGTGTGAAAGGTTCTCCTGCTGTAGTATTTGCAGTTGCATCGCCGTATTGTGTATCATTAGCATCAGAAAACAATCCGAATAATCCTTCATCTCCTGGAGCTAATGGATCAATCCCATTAGGCAATAGCCATTCTGTATAATTTGGAAAAATACTAACGTCCCACTCTTCTCCGAGAACATCTGAATACGCGTCGCTAACCCGCATATTGCACAAGAGTAACTGTGGGAGCAAGTGATTGCGTTTCTGGCCTGAGGTACGCGGCGAGCATGAGTGTTCGGCGATCTCGGCGCACAGGGCCCCCTTTCCCCCAAGGGACGTCGGGGCTTTCACGAGGTCACCCGGGGCTGGCTTGGGCTGGCGCGATGGGGGTCAGACGGGCCACGACGGTGGCGAACAAGTCTTTGAAAGGATAGCCACCGGCCAAGTGAAGGACGATCCGACGGACGGACCATCGGATCCGAGCGCCGATCTTCAGCAACTTGACGCGAATCGTTCCCACTTGGGCTCTGGCCAGTTCGGTGTCGCGCAGGCCGAGCCGACGCAACGCCTCGACCAACACATACGCTGCCGATGAAAGCAACAACCGGAACTGGTTGCCCAAGAAGTGATGGCAGCTGGTTCGGTCGGCGAACAGATATTGCTGCTGCTCCTTGATGCGGTTCTCCATGTCGCCTCGCTGACAGTACACCGCGTCGTAGAGCGTCTGGGGATCGCCCGGCAGGTTGGTGACCACGAACCGCGTGTTGGGACCCTGCGCCAGTCGCTCGGCCTTGACGATCGTCCGGCGAGGGCGATCCCAGGTTTGGGCGGCGTAATGAAACTCAGCGAAGATACGCTGCTTCTCGTCGGTTTCTTGGAAACGCTCCTCGGCTTCGTCGACCCACGGTTCGCCCAGGCGTTCCAGGACCGGATTGCGAGCCAGGCCGATGATGTAGTGCACATCGTGGCGTTCGCACCACCGCAACAGACGCCATCGACAAAAGCCGCTGTCGGCTCGCACGACGATCCGGACACTTGGCCAGGCCCGACGAAGCCGCTGGACCAGGAGCTTCAAGATCGCCCGGCTATGCTTGGCCGCGTCGATGTTCGACGGACGAAGGTATGCCGTCAGCAAGCGATCGCCACAGAACACGTACAACGGCAGGTAGCAGTAGCCGTCGTAGAAGCCGTGGAAGAACCGTCCCTCCTGGTTGCCGTGCAGCGGATCGTCCGTGGCATCGAAGTCGAGGATCAACTCGGCGGGCGGCTCCGTGTAAGACTGGATGAACTGCTCGACGAAGGCCTCGGCGATCTTGCCCAGCGTCTTTCGGGTGATGGCGTTCTCGAATCGACAGAGCGTCGACGCCGAGCCGAGGGGCTGCTGCTCGTTGATGCCGCGTTCGGTAACGATCTGGAAGAGCGGATCGTTGCGAAGGGCGTCGTGGTCGTTGAGGTCTTCATAGCCCATCGCGATGCCGAAGATGCGTTGGGCCAGAAGCGTGCGGAGGTCGTGCGTCGTTCGGGCCGGGTCACGCGGGTCCGGGATACACGCGGCGATCGCGTCGATCAGGCCAAGCTGTCGATCCACTTCACGGAGCAGCAAGGCCCCGGCATCGGAGGTCAGCGACCCGCCGTTGAAATCGGCTTGGATCTTCTTGCGAGAGAGGCTGGAAAACAGGAGGCGTTGTCGGTTACAGTCTGTCATGGCGATGGCCTTTCTGTTTGAGCAATGGAAGCTTCGCAACTCCCTATGCTACAGACAGTAAGGCCATCGCGCCATAGGCAACCCCTCAAAACTCATGCAATATTCGGGCTAATACCGTCGTTCGAACCAAATGGTACTCTGTACATTCCCATATCATTTAGATCTCCCTGACCACTCGTATTCGTAACTGTGTATTTCAATTCATCAGAATCCTGAGCATGAAATGTGCTCACATCCATCGTCGGATCGGCTCTCACCTCTTTCGGCAAAGTAGTTGCTTCAACCGCAACAAGTGCTGCTAGACCAGTAAGTGCTCCTTTTAGTAAGTGTTTCATTGTAAACAAAAAGAAGAATCCTCTATATATAACGTGCTGGCTACCGTAGGAACGATCTGGTTTCATCGTTAGCTCCTGTCCTTGTGGGCCCGGCCGCCTTGCGGCCGGGCGATCCTTCATCCCTGGCTCACAGGCGCCTCACGCGCCGACTGAAGGGATGGTTCGCGTCGGGAACGCAGGGGCCGCACGGTGCCAGCCGGCACCACTCGTTCCCCGTACGAATGCACGCTCTATTCTACCACGCAAGGTCGGCACGGGTGAGAAATCTGGCTCGAATAGAACCGCACCCCAATGCCAGTCGGCGATCGGAAAGCCTCGTTGCGCATGTCCCCACCGTAGAAGTCGCGTGACGCCTCCCGCACAGCGGTGAGCCTTCCCCGAAACGTTTCCAACACGTGATAGGTGAGCGGACGTCATCGGGGCGTTCGCTGAAGCACTCGGTCGAGGCGGGCCCAAGAAGGGGCCAGGAGGTGTGTATGAGTGTACGGGTAGCAAACCGAAGCGATTGGCCCACAAGATTCTTGGAGGTCATCGCCAAGTGGGTCGCCAAGAGAGAGAGGTTGGGGGTCGACGACGATTACGAGTTCGTCGTCCGGGGAACGTGCGACTCCACGTACTGCTTCGGCCGGGCAATCAGCGATGGGCAGAAGATCGACTTCCCCCGTCGCTTCCAGCCGGACGACGGCCGCTGGCCCATGACGATCAGGGATCGTCGCTATCGGTGGGCTCAGGAGGAGACCTATCGCTCGAGGGTGGAACTGCTCGTGTCCTTGATGGCCCACGAGGCCCACCATGCAGCGGCGGGCCATCCCGACAACTTCCGCAAGAACGGACGCGTGAACCGAGCGTCGATGGAGTTTCGGTGCAACCAGGCGGGCATGGCGGCCGTTGAGGCCTTTCGCGCCGAGTGGCCAGCCCTACGGAAGAAGATCAAACGGGGGCTACGCCGTGAACGCCGGCAAAGGGCCGCGGCCTTGACCGATTGTTCCGTGTCGGTGGCCGATCCCTCGCGAGTCAAGCGGAAGTTGGCCGAATGGCGACGAAGGCACGCGATCGCAGAGACAACCCTCGGCGTCTACGAGGAGCGCTTGGCCCAGGAGCAGGCCGAACGCGTTGATTCGCTCCCGGGCCTGACGGAGGTCTACCTCAGGAACAAGGTCGAGCGATGGCGCAGAAGGGCCAGCCAGGCCCGTGCCAGGTCGAAGCGTTATTGGCTGAAGGCGCGTGGCTGCGAGCATCGGTTGGCGGCAGCATCGGCGTAGGGACGAAACACGCGCCACATGCAGGCAATCGTAGGAGATCTGTAAAGGAGGCAACACAATGGAGCTCAACGAAGTTCAGTGGAACGATCTGATCGAGTGCATTTGCGACGTCACCGGAAAGCTGCGTGACGACGACAAGGCCAACTGTCTTCTGAACGAGGCCAGACGGGACACCCCTGTCATCCGGGAATTGCTGATCCAACTCGCGGTCCGAGATGTGTCAGCCTCCACTCCCGAAGACACGGACGTGTTTGAGATGGCCTGTCGCGGCCTTAAGCTCCTGCTGGCATTGAGAGAGTATGAGCGGAGGTCTCAGTTCTGGAAGCAAAACGTCTCGCCTTCAGGATACACCTACTGCGACCCACTCAGCTCGCAACATGACGAGAGTCACCCGGAAGGTACTGAAGACGAGCCCGGCGTGGCGGATCTGCCCGCCACATTAGCCGAGTTCGACATTGGCATCTGCCGCTCGTGTCTGCTGCGGCCGCTTCCGGAGGAGGCAGGCATCTGCCCCTGGTGCAATGCCCTCGATCCCTATCGCTCGGTCGTCGATGTTGCCAGTGAGTTGCTGGTGAAGGGCAGGCGCACCGAAGCAATTGAGATCGTGATGGACGTAACGGGGGCGAGTCAGTGTAAGGCCGAGCAGTACTGTGACGAGCTGAAGGTTTGTTGAAGGACTGATCGACGTGAGAAGAGCTTGAGACAGCCTTGCACTCCCGATCGATCAGCACGCCTGATGGTGATGTCGCCAACGTTGGCGAGGCAGAATCATCCCGGGGAACAACGAATGGAGGACAGACATATGTCACCAG
>CAYMLO010000227.1:0-10925 GCA_964390905.1 uncultured Planctomycetales bacterium
GGCAGATCCTCTTCTCCGTGCAGCTTCCGCTCGCGTTGCCCGTCATCATGGCCGGTGTCCGTATCGCCACCGTTTGGACGATCGGGGTCGCAACGCTCGTCTCGCTGGTCGGTGCGGGCGGGCTGGGGGACCTGATCTTTCGAGGCCTAAGCACATACAGGATCAACCTGATCTTGGCCGGTGCAGCGCCCGCCGCGGGCCTCGCGTTGGTGTTCGATTGGCTTCTGGGTCGCCTGGAGACGTGGCGGACCCCGGGGGCACAGGCCGACCGCAAACAGCAGGGCAAGGCGGTCATCGCATCAGGCACGAAGGCTGTCATCGTCCTGATCCTCTTTGCGGGACTGGTGGTCGGTCTCATGGCCACGACGTTTCTTGGTCGCCCGCATGGCAAGCAACTGACGGGTGGATTCACCGCCGAGTTCATGGAACGTCCCGACGGCTACAAGGGCCTAGTCAAGGCCTATGACTTCCGGTTCGCCGCCGAGCCCAAGCAGATGGACCCCGGATTGATGTACAAGGCCTGTGCTGACGGCGCCGTAGACGTGATCTGCGCCTTCGCAACCGACGGGCGAATCGCGGCGTATGACTTGGTTACGCTGGACGACGACAGGGACTTCTTTCCTCCGTACTACGCCGCGCCTCTTGTCCGTGGCGACACGCTAGCCAAGCACCCGAAGCTTGAGGAGATACTGAATCGCCTGGCCGGCAAGCTTGACGATGCGAGGATGCGAGGGCTCAACCTGCAGGTAGACCGAGAAGCGAACCCTCGGAAGGCGTCGGCCGTAGCGCGAGACTTCCTCGTTTCCGCCGGCCTGATCGAGCCCAATGCCAAGCCAGGGGATGGGTCGGCCGGGACAGTCGTCATCGGCGGCAAGGACTTCACCGAACAAAACGTCCTCGGCGAGATCATGGCCATTCTCATCGAGTGCTCATCGAACATCAGCGTCGAACGGAAGCTCTACCTGGGAGGAACGATGATTTGCTTCAACGCGCTCAAATCCGGCGACCTGGATCTCTACGCCGAGTACACGGGCACCGGGTTGGTCAACATCCTCGGGCGCGAGGTGATCTCCGGTCCGAACGAAACCTACGAGGTGGTCAAGAAGGCATGCAGGGACAAGTGGGATCTGATCTGGCTAGAGCCCTTCGGGCTCAACAACACGTATACGCTGACAGTGCGCAGGAAGCTGGCTGAGAAACTCGGATTGAAGACCTTCTCCGACCTGGCGGCCTGCTTGCAGGGGCAGCAGCAGAATTGAGGGGTGTGGCACGTCTGTGAAATGACGGAAGGCAGTCGAGCATGTGTGGAATAGCGGGGCTGTGGGGCACAAACGAGGAGCAAACCGTTCGCGGCATGATGGAAACGCTTCGCCATCGGGGCCCCGACGCATGCGGGGTCCACCTGACCGAACACGGCGTGCTGGGGCACCAGAGGCTCTCGATCATGGACCCCGAAGGGGGCGACCAGCCCATCTACAACGAGTGCGGTGACGCCGCCATCGTCGCCAACGGTGAGATCTACAACTTCCCAAAGCTCAGGCGCATCCTGAAACGGCGTCACGATCTGTCGACCGGCAACGACAGCGAGTCGGCGCTCCATCTTTATGAGGACGTGGCCGAACGTGCCGCTGAGCATCTAGACGGTATGTTCGCCTTCGCCATCACACAGGGCAATTCACTTTATCTGGCGCGCGATCCGATCGGCATCAAGCCGTTGTACTATGGCCGGCGAGGCCCTGATCTTCTGTTCGGATCGGAACTGAAGGCCCTCAACGGCCTGGCAGAGGACATTCGGGAGTTCCCGCCGGGCACGTGGTACCACTCCCGCTTGGGGTTCAAGCGGTTCTATGAGGTCCCTAATCACTCGCCGCAAGAGCTGTCCGCCGAGAAGCACGGACGACGGATCCGCGAAACGCTTGAGCGAGCGGTCATCAAGCGTCTAATGAGCGACGTGCCCGTCGGGGCCTTCCTATCCGGAGGGTTGGACAGCAGCATCATCGCCGCACTCGCCAAGCGACACCTGAGTGAGCTGCACACATTCTCGGTTGGCGTCCAAGGCAGCCGCGACCTACAGGCTGCTCGCCTGGTCGCCGAACACCTGGGCACGATCCACCACGAGCACGTGTTCACCGAGCGGGATGTGCAGGAAAGCCTGCCGGAAATCATTTACTATCTGGAAAGCTATGATCAGGACTTGGTCCGCAGTGCAATCCCGTGCTATTTCACATCCAGGCTGGCGGCCCAGCACGTCAAGGTGATCTTGACGGGAGAAGGGGCCGACGAACTCTTCGCGGGTTACACCTACTACCGCGGCATCAAGGATCCCGCCGATCTTCACCGCGAGCTTCGCCGAAGCGTGTGCTCCTTGCACAACGTCAACTTGCAGCGCGTGGATCGCCTGACGATGGCTCATTCGCTCGAAGGGCGGGTGCCCTTTCTCGATACCGAGCTGATCGACGTCGCCCAACGCGTCCCGCCGCACTTCAAGATGTACCGCGATGAGGGTGGCCGGCTGATCGAGAAGTGGATCCTACGGAAGGCGTGCGAGGATTTGCTGCCCAGTGATATCGTCTGGCGCGACAAGGAGCAGTTCGACGAAGGCAGCGGGACGGTCGACATCGTCGGGGCGGGCTTCGACCACATCCTCGCATCTCGAGAGACCCCCGAATACCTGGCCAAGCATACGGCCGCCGCCTTGAGAAGCCCCGAGGAGTGCGTCTACCACAAGCTCTTGTCGGACGCCTATTCGGGATCGCAGGCCGTCCTTGGCAACGTGGCCAGATGGTCCTTTCGGGATGAGCCGGCGACGTAGACCGCCTAGAGACCATCGACAGACTTTCACCAGAAGGACGAGCAGTTCAAGAGGTCAAGAGACTGGAGCACAAGATGGCAGGTGTAGCAGGGATTCTGGGAACCGAGGCCGAACCGGCGACGGCGGAGCGCATGCTTCAGGCGATTGAGCATCGCGGTCCGGACAGCTTCAGGATACATCAGTCGGAGCGATTCTGCGGAGGCGTTCGAGCTTCGTCCTTGTCGACGCATCGGGGCGATGGCTTCGCTCAGGACGACGGCATCACCGTCTTGTTTGACGGTGATATCTACAACGTTCGCAGCAATGACGAGTCGGATGCGATGGTGGCACTAGGGCTTTACAGGCAGCACGGCCGAACTTTCGCGTCGCACCTGGAAGGCGTCTTTGCCTGTGCTGTGGTCGACGGCGAAGAGGTCCTTCTGGCCCGGGACGCCGTCGGCGTACGTCCGATGTACTGGGGAACCCCGACGAACGGAGATCTGTGTTTCGCCTCCGAGGCCAAAGCCCTGGTAGGGTTGGTCGAAGACGTGGCCGAACTGCCGCCCGCGACCACGTACTCCAGTGAGACAGGCCTGGCAGGCTACCTGCCACGCTATCCTACCGTCCAGATGGATGAGACGTTGGAAAACGCCGCAAAGGTGCTTCGGGCAACCTTAACGCAGGCCGTCGCTCGAAGGCTCGAAGACGGCGCGGTTGGTGCCTGCCTGCTCAGCGGCGGGCTGGACAGCTCGGTCATCGCCGCTGCAGCCAGAGAGCTTGGCGCCGGCATCCCGCTGGTCACGGTCGGCATGAAGGGTGCACCAGACATTGAGAACGCCCGGATCATGGCCGAACACCTTGGGATGGAACACCATGTCCTGCTTTACGATGCCAATCAGATCTTTGACTCCGTCCCTCGGGCCGTTTGGGCGCTGGAATCCTTCGACGAGGACTGCGTCAGCGGGGCGATCTCGAACCTCTTTGCCTCGAAGAAGGCATGTGAGTTCACCAACTGCATCCTGAGCGGTGAGGGCGGTGATGAACTCTTCGGCGGGTATCATCTCCTCAAGGAACTGCCCACGGAGGCCGAACGGCTGAAGATGATGGGGCGCCTCATCGAGATCGCCTACAACACCGCCGTTCAGCGACTTGACCGGGCGATGATGGGCAACTCGATCAACTACCGCACGCCCTTCATCGACGCGGACGTGATCGCCTTCGCGATGCAGATCCCGGTTCGGTGGAAGATACACGACAACGAAAACGGCAGACTGGTCGAGAAGTACATCCTGAGGGAAGCGTTCAAGGACCTACTTCCTGGGCCTATCTACCGGAGGGCAAAGCTCCGCTTCGCGGCTGGGACAGGCACGGACGATCTGATGGACGAGATCGCCCGCGACCGGGCCGGTTTCGGCGAGCTGGACAGTGCATTGAGAACCACCGCCGAAGGGTATGCGCTGAACTCGCCTAAAGAGCTGTGGTACTACAGCCTGTTCAAGCAGAAGTTCCCCGCGCCGTGTTTCGAGAAGCTCGTGGGGCGCTGGGATCCAGGCAAGTAGCGCTCGCGCTCGACCAAGTGCATCTTCAGAACCGGTTGCGCTCGTCGTCGTGAGCTTGGCGGTCCGCCTGCGTGTGAAGCTCACCAGGCAGGAGATCGTGGATGAACCCACGCCAAGATGCCAATGAGCCATCACCACGGATGAGCGGAAAGAAGCGATCGCCAAACGAGGAGTCACAACGTGTTGTTCGTGCGTTAGCCGCGCACCTGCAAGCAAACGAACCGGAGGACGCTGCACGGCTCTTCGTCCAAGCCCACCAGAATGACACATTCGCCAGGTACCCAGATGTCCTGCGTCTTCTCGTCCGCAAGTTGGGGCGAAGAAAGAGCGGCCGGCTCGTGGATGCCTTGGCGCGCTTCCGCTGCTACAACTGCCTGAAGGGCTACGTCCCATGTGAAGACTGCAAAGGGGAAGGACGTGTTGACCGGGAGAGGATCTGCGAGCGGTGCATCGGTCTGGGTGTCCAGCCGTGCGACTTCTGCGCTGGGGCTGGGCTTATGGGTATTGAAATTCTGCCCGCGCAGTTCCATCCCCTCGTGGCGACGGACCGGATCAAACGATGCGTCAAGCGGCTAGAGGACCATGTGCGTTGTCCGTTGCCTGCTGTCGAAGCGGATGACGCGGAACGAGACCTGCACGAATGCAGGAAGCTACTGCTGTCACTTGAGCGGCGTGTGCGCGCGCTGACCAATGCGATGGGCATTGCGAGGCAACTCGTGCGGTCGAATCCGGACCCGAGCAGAAAGCTCCAGACGTCACGCTACCTGTCACCTAGGTTGGCGGCCGCTGCAGAGCAGAAGATCCTGGAGTGCGTTCAGCGGCTCGCCGCTGGTGCGATTCTTGAGGCACAGCGGGCACCAGAAGACTCGAAAGAGAAGCGACTCGCTGAGAGCAAGATATACCTCTATCAAAAGCTCCGCGGATCAAAGGGGCTCCAGGGTACTGGCTTCGATCGGATCTCGCTGACCGAAGCCATCAGCGCTGCCCCTTGAGGAGACCGCTGGACCTGCTTACGCCTGCCGGCTGACGAATGGTGATCTAAGCGGAATGATGGTTACTGGCCTGTGGGGTCGGGTCGTTCAGCCGTGCAGCAGGAGACACGCGAAACCAGTTGAGGTGGTCCTCTCGAACGCGCTCGTTGACCGATCCCTGATTCAGGATGGCACACGCCGCGTGAATCGCTACGATACGAACCGATGAAGGTTGCTCTGGCCCAACTCAATCCGATTGTCGGCGACGTTGCGGGGAATACGGGCAAGGTGAAGGAGTCCATCGCCGCCGCCGCCCGACAGGGCGCGGGGCTCGTCGTGTTCAGCGAGCTGTCGCTCATCGGCTATCCGTCGCGCGATCTACTGCAGGATCCGAATCTGGTGGCCGACAACGTCGCGGCGCTGGAGTCCGTTGCGATGTGCTGCCACAACATCGCTGCGCTGGTTGGGTTTGCCCGTCCGGTGACCGAGGGCGCCGGCCCGGACCTGGAAGATGCCGCCGCGCTGCTGGTCAATGGGCAGATCCGAGAGGTCTTCACCAAGTCACTTCTGCCAAACTACAGCGTGTATGACGACCCGCGCTACTTCCGTCCCGGGCAAGGCCCGGGCTGTACCGAACTCGGCGGGCAGCGAGTCGGCGTGACCATCTGCGAGGATCTCTGGGACCAGGTGGCGCTGGGGCGCGATCTGTACGGCCTCGATCCGATCGCCTTGCTAGCGGACAAAGGCGTGGACATCCTTGTCAACATCTCCGCCAGTGGTTTCCAACGCGGGAAGATCGGCCAGCGGGAGGAGCTGACCTCACGACAGGCCCGGCGCTCCAAGGCGACCTTGCTCTACGTCAATCAGGTTGGCGGCAACGACGAGATGATCTTCGAGGGATGCAGCTGCGCCGTTTTGCCCTCGGGGGAGCTGCTGGCCCGTGCGGCGAGCTTCCGGGAAGACCTGCTACTGGTGGACACGGAGGCGGGCCGTGGGCGTTGCGAACCGCTGGCCGATGACGTGGACCGGCTGACCGAAGCCCTGAAGCTTGGACTGCGGGACTACGTCCGCAAGAGTGCGTTCGAGGGCGCGGTGGTTTTTCTGGCCGAGGACGCCGCGTCGGCAGTGGTGGCAACGCTTGCGGTGGACGCGCTGGGGGCCGGGCAGGTTCGGGCCCTCGTGATGTGTGGGCAGCAAGAGCAGGAAACGTCGGCCGACATCCGTCAGCTGGCCGACAACCTAGGCATCACACCGGAAGCAATCTCCATAGACGCGGCGGGAGAGGCGATGGACGCGGTGTTAAGAGCAACGGGTGCCAGAAACGATGCGGCTCGAATCGCGAACATGCGACACCGTCTTTGTGGGTCTGTACTCTCCGTCTGTGCTGAGGCCGAGGGACGTCTGGCTCTAGCGCCGGTGGACAAGACGGATCTAGCCTTGGGGCGTCACACATTGGCAGACTCAATGCCCGGTGCCCTGGCGCTCCTTGGTGACGTGCTGAAACAGGACGTCCGCCGTCTCGGTGAGCACCTGAACGGCAGTCGGAGGAGAATCCCGCGGGGCCTGCTCGAAGCTTCCCGGAGTGCCGGCGGGAGCGAAGGCCGAGCAACCGACGCGGGTGGTCCGACCGTCGATGAGATCCTTGCGAACTACATAGAGCAAGGACGAACGGTCGAGCAAATTGCCGGTGACGGATTCGATCGCGAGTTGGTGACTCGAATCGTCCGGCAGGTGGACCGCTCGGAGTACCGGCGGAAACAGGCGCCGCCGGTGTTGATGGTCACGTCGCGCGCGTTCGGAAGCGGCCGGCGGTTTCCCGTGGCGCGCCGCTACGATTGAGGTGACAGCGATGACGGATAGTCGGGACGTCGCCATCCGAGGCACGGACTACTTCGGCGGGCAGTATCAGCCGATCAGCATGGATCGTATCGGCAGGATCCACCAGACCTCACTGCGCGTGTTGGAAGAGATTGGCGTCAAGGTCGACCTGCCGGAGGCCAGAGCGATCTTCGCCGAAAACGGGGTCGCCGTGGACGAAGAGACCAACCGTGTTCGGATCGAGGCCGAACTCGTGGAGGAAGCCCTACACCGCGCGCCCCACAGCATACTGCTCTGCGGAGGGACGCAAGAATGTGACCTGGTGATCGAAGGGCAACGAACGTACTTCGGAACCGGCGGGGCGGCGGTGAAGGTGGTCGACCTGGAGACGCAGAAGGTCCGCCCCAGTCAGCTGAGGGATATCGCCGACTTCGCGCGACTCGTCGAAGCCCTGCCGAACATTCACTTCTATGTCACGCCGTGCACGGCACAGGATGTGGAGCCCGAACACCTGGCCGTCAATGAGTTCTACGCCGCGCTGTCCAACACGCGGAAGCACGTGATCGGGCCTGTCTACAACCCGGCCGGTGCACGGAAGGTCATCGCAATGGGGCAGATGCTTTCGAAGGAAGGTGCAACGCTGCAAGACAGGCCGATCTTCTCGATCGTAGTCAGCTGGATGAACAGCCCCCTGTGCTTTGACTCGCTGGCAACCCAGACCCTCATCGAGGTGGTTAGAGAGCGAATCCCGGTGACGTTGTCTTCTGCGCCGATGGCGGGATCGACCTCGCCCATCACGCTGGCGGGGACCCTGGCCCAACTGCACGCCGAAGAACTGGCCGGCATCGTGTTCACCCAGCTCGCTAGCCCCGGCGCGCCCGTTATCTACGGAGGCATCCCCTCCATGGCCGACATGCGCCGCCTGACGTATGTCGGCGGTGGTGTCGAATTCGGCATGATGAACGCCGCGATCGCACAGTTGTCGCACTATATCGGCTTCCCGAACCATAACTCGGCCGGCATCACTGAGGCGAAGATCCCGGACATCCAAGCGGTCTACGAGAAGTGCTTTGCCGTTCTGCAGTGCGCCCTGTCGGGATCGAACTTGATCCACCATGCCGCGGGGGTGCTGGAGTCGCTGCTGACCATGAGCCACGAGCAATTGGTTGTCGACAATGAGATCATCGGCATGGCCATGCGAGCGGTCCGCGGCATCGACGTCAATGTCGCCAAGCTTGCCTTCGGCACGATGCGCAACGTGGGCCCCGGCGGCAGTTACCTGACCGAAGAACATACCCTGAATCACTTGGCTGACGAGTTCATCGAGCCGATGCTGGCCGACCGAAGCGCTCGCGAGCACTGGGAGAGCATGGGCATGGAGGCCATTGGCGAGAAGGCTCGCAAGAGCGCGATGGACATCCTGGCAAGTCAGGGCCCGCAGAACGGCCCGAGCTTCATCTCCCCACAGACTGACCAAGAGATCTGTCAGCAGTTCAACATCGTCGGTCTGTGAGCACAACCCGTTCAACGGGTAGGCGAAAGGGCCCGTCTGACCCACGCAGGTACGCTTCCTTTGCACTTGTCATGTCCCCCACTGGCGTACAATCTTGTTCGCCGTCGAGACCCGTACTCTGCCGGAGCGATCGGTATTGATAGACGCCGGTGCAGGCCAAGAGCAGCACTTGCTCGTGGCTGAGGCATCCAAGATCGACTTCGGACTGGGGCTGCCGAAGGTGGGGTGAGGTGGGGCATGCCCTCTTCCTCACAGCGACACGTTCACCAATTCACCTCCCGATGGCACGAGTCCTTGACAACGGCGCCGAGCCGGGCGTCAATGAGGTTTCCGTTACGCCTGGCAGGAGTTGCTGGGGTGCGAAGGCAACGATGATTTGCACGCACGTGCGCCTATCCTGCGACGTGACTGGCGTCAGGTCGCTGCATCACAATCAGGATGGCGTTGAAGTAGGAGTATCTGTGGAACCTGCTCATCGCTGCCAGGTAACGAATCAGCGTCTCGCTCCTGCCCTGCTCCAGGTCCTGAGCGAGCCGCTCGACAGCATCATCAACCAATCTGCGAACCGCGTCCTTCTTCAAGCTGATCCTCCTCTGCATTTCTGACCTGGCCGATTGATCGGCCGCTCCTTCAAACGCCTTATCTGGTGAGTCCTGCCTGTCTGGTCCGGAGCTGCTTCAAGCTCAGTCGTAACTGTTGCGGGAAGGAACTTCGTTGGCATGCACCTACACACTGCCACATGGGAGAAGAAAGTCAAATCGTTCAGCGGAGAATCCCGGGACAACATGGACAACATGGACAACATGGGACAGTCACCTATTACATGCCACTCCTGCCCGGCTCTCGTTGGCGATTCCTCATCGTGCCTTGTTCCGAACGCCGCGGACAACGGGCTTTCATCCCATCTACGAGGCTTGGGTGCATCGCCTTGCTAACCGAACGACAGCCACAATCCGATCAGACCGAAGACCGTTGCCACAGCGAATTGCAGCAGAGCCATGACGCGCAGGCCGCGACCGAAGTTCGGGTCTCGCAATATGCCACGAGCCGCACCGCGGAGTTCATACCGGGGCACAAACACGCGGATGAACAGGCGGGGTCGACACGAGAAGAACCAGGTCAGCGCGGCGATGGACGAGAAGCCGATGAAGGCGATCGGCATCGCTTCGGCTGTTGTCATCGGCTCACCTCCGCACGGCTAACCGTACTTCGGCGCCCAGAAGAAGGTGCGTCAAAACGCGCCCTACGAGGCTCGGCCCTCGCGTCGGCTGGACAATCATAAGCTCCGACCGTTCTCCTATCCTCCGCCCAGATCATGTCGACCATCCTAAACCTTCGCCCACGGCGAGGCAAGCTCCGATCCGCGCGATGCGCACGGCGCGGCGCATCTAGGGAACCCAGGCACGGATCAAACGATGATGGGAGGTATGCCAGCAGCGATCTGTCGGCCCCGTGAGGGGCCAAGGACCGTAGCCGCGGGTGGCGTCCGCCGAAGGCGGGCTAGAACCCGTGGTTCCAATCGCCCAAAACCGTTCAGCCCCGGCTGGGGTGCAGGAAAGGCCCGTTGCCTGATCCCGCGAACGTCGTCGGTCGCAAGCGACTCAGCGCACGGTCGCTGGTTGCCGCACGACTTCCTTCGCCCCGTTCGGGGCTGTTGGTCTCCTTGGGCCCTGGCAACCACGGGTTCCGCTCTCCCGCGGCGAGCTTCACCCGCGGCTACAGTCTTGTGCCCCCTCGGGGCAACACGTGCTTGCCCACAGCACGGCCAAGCGCCGCGTAGCGTACGTCTTGACGCACCGTTTCTTCTGCAAGGCTTCAGGCTTCAGGCGTCAGGCTACAGGGGTGGCGCGACGAATCAGAGGCGAAGGCCTGACCCCTGAGGTCTGAAGCCTGAGGCCTGAAGTCTGAAGTCTGGGGCCCAACGTCCACGCCGACCCGCACCTTCGCGGGTGACTGACCACCATAGGCCTGCTCGCCGCAACGCCGGTCAACCGTTGGGGGACTGCTGCAGGTAGCTCAGCTGCCGACGTTCTTGAATTGGAAGGCATACAGCCTGCAGCAGGTAGGTCCAGCATATCGGGGCCTTTCGTGTCTTGCGCGGGTTGATGTCTACCACGGCTGCGCAGTCTAAGCCAGGTGTATTGATTCTCAAACAGGTCCGTGTGGTGGGTCTTGACGCACGACACGACGTTAAGCCACTTCCCCACTTCCGCCAATTGAAGGTGCGTCAAACCTCGCCCAACGCAATGCCCCTCTTGTCACTGAGGCATGCG
>CAYMLO010000228.1:0-10782 GCA_964390905.1 uncultured Planctomycetales bacterium
GCATACGAGATATTGGCGTGACTGGAGTTCAGACGTGTGCTCTTCCGATCTGAATGCCGTACCGCTTCGCCTTTGCGAGCAGATCGGGCAGCGCATACAGATTGTCCCGGTCCGCCAACGCGACGGCGTCATATCCCAACTCCGCCGCCCTGCAGACCACCTTGTGCGGCGAGCGCGTCCCCCACAGAAGGGAAAAATCGCTCTTGGCATCGAGCAGCACGCGTTGCATGGCGTATCCCAATCAGAGACGCGACCGTTAGGGAGCGTTTGAAGTTTGAAATCGACCGTCGAAGTCAACGGCTGATTTCACTGTTCCTGGGCTGGTTCCCAGGGCTAGCGCCCTGGAACGCTCCCTGACGGTCGCGTCTCTGATGAGTTGTTCCGCGGAACGCCGCCAGGTCGATGGCGTCCTCGCCGAAGCGGTCGCGGATCGCGTCGAGCGCGGTCAGGAGGTCGCGTCGCTCCCGTTTCAGGTCGAACAAATACATCTGCGCGTCCGGATAGGACAGGTGGTCCAGCCGGAGCGAGATCGATTTGAGCCGGACCCGCCGCTGGTAGGCCGCTCGGAAGAGTCGTTCAGCCATCTCGAAGATGACGAAATCGCTCAGCGTGCACTCGCCGAACCGCCCGGACCGACGGACCCGTTGGCCGTCCGCGTACGTGATGGCCAGCACTGCCCGTCTCGCGCCCAAGGCCGTCTTTCGCAGCCGCCGGGCGCACCGTGAGCAGACCCGCCACAGCGCCGCCAGCAGCACCGCGTCGTCGTTGGTCTGGCCCGGGAACGCGAACGGCTCGGTCACATGGGGCGCGGGGGTGGTCATGAACCGGACGGGTGTGTCGTCCTCGCCCTGGGCGGCTTTGAACAGCGACCGGCCCTGCGGACCGAACGCCGCCCGCAGCGCGTCAGGCCCCAGCGAGACGATGTCGGCGATGATCCGGAGGTTCAGCTCCCGCAGCTCGATCAGCAGATCGTCCTCGACGGTCGGCAGGTGTCCGATCGGCAGGGGCGAGAGGAACTCCCGCTCGCTGCCGATCATCACCTCGCACAGCCCGGTCGGGCGGACCACCCGCGTGGCCACCTTGCTGACGAGCTTGTTTCGGGCCACGCCCAGGCTCGGGTCCAGACGATACTGGTCGAGGATGCCCGTGCGCATCGACTCGGCCGCGTCCAACGCCGTCCCCCACAGCCGTTCCGTGCCGTTCAGATCGACAAAGACGTGTCCGGGGCCGGCCGGCTCGACGGCGGGGGAGTATCGAACCGCCTCGTTCACCAGCGCATCCATCGCGCGGTCGTAGGCGTCGGGCATCGGGTCCAGGACCATCAGGTCGCGACATTGACGCTTGGCACGTTCCAGCAGCATTCCGCGGTCGAGCCCGGCCGCCACCGCCTGCCGCGAGACGTCCAGCAGCATCCGCCGCGATCGGCCCGCCGTCGCCACCGCCAGCGGACGGTCCCTCAGCTTCGGCTCGAGCGCCTCGGCCACCGCGGTGTAGAACCCGATCACGTTGACATGGACGATCGCCATGACGACGTCACAATTCCTCGACGGACCTATTTCGTTCCGCTCCCTGACGGTCGCGGCTCTGATGAGTTACAGCTCCTCGTTGATCAGCTCCATCAGCCGTTTTGCGTTCTCGGCCGCCTGACCCCGCCAGTGGTTGTTGAAGAACACCAGCAACTGCGAGGCCTGTTCGGCGATCGACGCGATGCGGGGCAGCCATTCGCGGAGCTCGTCGTCGCTGTAGGTGTAGTCGTAGCGGGTCTGGTTGTCTCCGTCCCACCACTTCTCGGCGTTTCGGCCATGCATGCGGACGTAACCCAGCGGCGCGGTGACCTCGGCCACGGGCGGCGGCAGCTTCGGCAGCTTCGGCTCGTCCACGGAGACCAGGGCGATCTTGAACTGTCTTAGCCCCTCGAAGACGCGTTCGTGGAACCACCCACTGTTCCTGAACTCGACGGCCAGCGGCAGCCCCGCCATCCGGTCCGCGAGCTTGGCGAGATACTCGCGGTTGGGTGGGGTGTAGTGGAACGAATAGGGAAACTGCAGCAGCACCGATTCGAGCTTGTCCGCCGCCTCGAGCGGCCGGATACCCGCACGAAACGTATCGGCGACGGCCTCGAAGCGCTTCGGCGACACCTCGTGGGTCAGCTCGCGAAACGCCTTGACCGCAAAACCGAGCTTGCCCTCCGACGTCTTCAGCATCCGGTCCAGCATGGCCGGCTCGGGCTGGCGGTAGAATGAAAAGTTCAGCTCCACGACGGGGAACATCTGGGTGTAGAGACGCAGATACTCCGACTGCCGCGTCCCCTCGGGATAGACCGGCCCGACCCAGTCCCGATAGGAATAACCGGAGGTGCCGACCAGGATATCACATCGTTGCGTCATACCGATCTGATCTAGGGGTTAGGGTTCAGGGTTTAGGGTCTCAGAGCCAGAACCCTAAACCCTGAACCCTGAACCCTAGCCCCTAGATCTTCCTCATAATGCCAATGACCTTGCCGACGATCTCGATACTGGTGTCCTTGGGGTCGGTTACGATGTCGGGGTAGCTGGGGTTCTCGGCCCGCAGGATGATCTTGCGGCCGTCGCGGCCGAACCGCTTGAGCGTGGCCTCGCCGTCGATCATGGCCACCACCGTCTCGCCGGGGTCGACCTCGGGCTGTTTGCGGACCACGGCGATGTCGCCGTCGTGGATGCCCATGCCGATCATGCTGTCGCCCCGGACCCGCAGGGCAAACACGTCCCGACCGCTGAACAAGCTGTTGTCCAGCGTGATATACCCCTCGAGGTTTTCCACGGCCGTGACCGGCCGGCCGGCGGCGACGGCACCCACCATCGGCACGCGCGTCCCCCGCCGACCGTCCTCACTTGCCACGGCGGGAACGATGATCCCGCGGGCACGCCCCTTGAGCAGCCGGATATGGCCCTTCTTCTCGATGAGCTTCAGGTGTTGCGCCGCCGCGTTGGGCGACGAGAATCCGAAGTGCTCGGCGATCTCCCGAACGGTCGGGATGCACCCGGCCCGCCGCTGCTGGTCCATGATGAACTCGAGCACCTCAGCCTGCCGCTTGGTCAACGCCGTCATCGAGGTCTCTCCACCAAGAAGCGGGTCGCCGTAGACGTTAGGCGCCAGGCTTCAGGCTTCAGACTTCAGGCCTTCGGTTCTGATTCGTCGCGCCAGCCCTGTGGCCTAACGCCTGAAGCCTGAGGCCTGCAGTGTCAGGCAGGCGGCAGGGATTGCTGACGACCAAGCCCTACCCGAAAGCACAGGGCTGACTGACCACTAAACACGCACGCGTCGAACCGCCACCCCTATCATACTGTACATTAGTTCAGTGTCAAGTCGAAACTTCGTCTCTGGCCGGACCCCGCAAATCGAGCCCGCCCCGCCGGCTACTTAACCTCGATCTTGGACACGTCGAACTCGGGTTCAGGGAACTGCGGATCCAGTGCCGCTAGCGCCTCGACCAGGATCTGCGAGACGGCCAAATTGCGGAACCACTTCTTGTTGGCCGGGATGATGAACCACGGGGCGTACGACGTGCTGCACTTGGACAGCACCGCCTCGAACGCACTCATGTAGTCGTCCCAGTATTTGCGCTCCTCGAAGTCCTGCGGGCTGGCCTTCCAATGCTTGTCCGGCTCGGCCAGGCGGCTCTTGAATCGCTCGAGCTGCTCGTCCTTGCTGATGTGCAGGTAGAACTTCAGGATGCACACGCCGCCGGCGGCCAGCGCCTCCTCGAAGGCGTTGATCTGCTCGTACCGTTCCGACCACACCGACTTGGGGACCAGCTTGTGGACACGAACGACCAGGACGTCCTCATAGTGAGACCGGTTGAAGATACCAATCGCCCCTTTGGGCGGGACGGCCCTGTGGATCCGCCACAGAAAGTCGTGGGCCAGCTCCTCCTTCGTGGGCGCCTTGAACGACGTCACCGGACAGCCCTGGGGGTTCAGCGGTCCCATGACGTGCCGGATCGTCCCGTCCTTGCCGCCTGCGTCCATCGCCTGGAGCACGACCAGGACGGCCCGCTTGTCTTCGGCGTACAGGCGGTACTGAAGCTCAGCCAGGCGCTTGAGGTTCTCGGCCATGGCCGACTTGGCTTCCTTCTTCTTCTTGAAGCCGGCCGTGTCGTTCGGGTCCCACTCCGAGAGCTTCACCTTCGTGTCCGGCTTGACGATGAATCGCTTGCTGAGTTCCATGGGGCTTGGCGTCCTGTCTTGGAAGGTCATAATGAATCATGCACCCGTGCCTGCGAGGGTCCAATTCCCTTCGGCATGTGGATATGCTAGTCGCGCACCCGACGTGTTCAAGCCATCGGTTCGGGATGCTCGCCTCTCCCTGCCGCACGCGGCAGGGCGAAACGGGGAACGCCGAGGCACCTATACTGTTCGAGGGTGTCGTAACCTGACGCCTCGCTTCTAACCGCAGGAGACAGCTATGCGAATTCGCACAAGGTCTCTCAATGGAAGGACTGCTCAGAGATCTGGGCTCGTGACACGACATGCCAAGGAGCTCATCGTGCTGCCACTACTCGTCGGGATGGTTCACAGCTGTGCCCACGCGGCGGGCGCAACGCCGCCCAAAAAACGATACAACCCGCGCGTCGCCGTCGGGCTGTATGCCTGGGTCCAGCACCGCGGCAGCGAGGGGACGAACCTCTGGGATGATCTGGACGCCGTGCTCGGGGAGGTCCGGGCCGCGGGGTTCCGGGCGGTCGAGGGTTTCCTGCGAGACTTCTTCGGCAGCGACGAGCGGACCGAACGCACCCGGCAACTGCTGGCCAAGCACAAGATCGTGCTGGCCGGTGCGTACACGGGCGGCAAGTTGTACGAGGAGGCGGCCGGTCAGAAGACCATCGAGAGCATCGTGACGATGGCCCGACGGACGCGGCTGTTCCCGAACATCTTCATCGACGTCAACCCGGACCCCTTGCCCGGCGGAAAGAAGAAGAGCGACCAGCAATTGGCGACCCAGGTCCGCATGCTGAACCTTCTGGGCAAGCGTCTGGCCGAGCTGGGCATCCAGCTCGTCATCCATCAGCACGCACCGGAGATCCACCACGGCGCACGGGAGCACCGATACAACGTCGCCCACGTCGACCCGTCGGTGGTCGGATTCTGCATCGACACGCATTGGTTCTACCGGGGCGGGGCCGACGTCCTGGCGTTGACGAAGGAGACCGGGGAGAAGATCAAGGCCGTCCACCTGCGCAACTCGAAGGACGGCGTCTGGACCGAGTCGTTCGGCCCCGGGGACGTCGACTACGTCGCCATCGCCAGGTACCTCCGCCAGATCGGCTTCGACGGCTGGCTGACGCTCGAGCTGGCGGTGGAGAAACGCACAAAGGTCACACGGAGCATTGCAGAGAACCATCGGCTGGGGCGGGTGTATCTCGAATCGGTCTTCCTCGACAAGCCCGGTGCCGCGACGGACCGATAACGGTGATCCACGCGCAAAAATGGATCCCGCGGCCATCTCCTAGGCCCGCGGGATCACTTGAAAAGGGGACACGACAGCTTCTACTACATCTATAGGAAACAAACCGGCCCGAATCAAACGATCGGGCCGAAAAGATTGCATCGCTTCTTGGAAAGGTAGACGGACCTCAATCGGGCCCCAACCTCCTACGCATGCGCCCACCCACCATCGACGTAGATCGTCTGCCCGGTCACGAAATCGCTGTCCTCGCTGGCCAGGAATGCGAACGTCCCGACCAGGTGCTCGGGCATGCCCCGGTACTTGAGGCTCTGAACGGCCAGGCACTTCTCGAGGACGGCCTGTTGGTCCGGAAACCAGCGCAACTCCTCCTCTACGAGAATCGCGCCCGGGGCGACGCCGTTGACGCGCACGCCGTGCGGGCCGTACTCCCGGGCCAACGCCCGCGTCAGCCCGATAATGCCCCCCTTGCTTGCCACATAGTGCGCCATGTTGGCCTGCGGCACCCTGAAACAGACCGTCGAGACGTTGATCACCTTGCCATACCCGCGTTCGACCATCTCGGGCAGGACCTCATGGCACGTCAGGTAGCAGCCGTGCAGGTTCACGTCGATGATCCGCTGCCAGTCTTCGAACGTCATCTCGGCGAAGGGCTGGCGCGGGTAGACACCGGCGTTGTTGATGAGCACGTCGATCCGACCGAACGTCTCGCGAACCATCTCGACCATTCGCTTGACGTCCTCGGGCACAGACACGTCGGCCTGGACGAGGCAACCCTCGCTGCCGGCGTGACGGATATCGGCCAGGGCGGTTTCGGCCTCGGCGCGGTGCGTTCGGTAGTTGATGCCGATCTTGGCGCCCCGCTGCCCCAGGCCGACGGCGGCGCCGCGGCCGATCCCGACCGACGCGCCCGTGATCAAGATCACCTTGCCTTCGACGCCCACCACCAACGCCCCTCTTGGCTTAAACAAAACCACCGGCGCGCAGACGAACCCGACCTCGCGGGTCGGGCGCGTGTGCCCGCCGGATGGCGTGGACCGGGACCGGCTTCGCCGTCCCGATCTCTAGGCGGCCGCGAACCGATTCGCCATGGCGATGCGGAGCTTCTCAAGGGCCCGGTTCTGAATCTGTCGGACCCGCTCCTTGGTCAGGCCGATCATCTGGCCCACTTCACCCAGCGTCTTCGGCTCGGGCTCCTCCTGCTGCCTGTTCTCGAGAGCAAACCGTTTCATGATCACCAAGCGCTCCACGTCGTTTAGGTGCGCCGCGTTCTTGGTCAGGACCGCCTGCAGCATGTCCAGGAACCGCTCGCGCTCATCATCGCGTCGTCGCTGTGCGTCGTCGTTCCGCTCCATCGACTCGTCGTATTCGGTCGGGAAATGGTGACGGTATCTGCCGGTCCGCATGGCCACGCGGGAGAAGGCCTTCAGGATCGACCGGCACGCATAGCTGCTGAAGCGGTACCCCTTGGTCAAGTCGTACCGATTGATGCTCCGCAGCAAGGCCATGTTGCCTTCGCTGATCATCTCGTTGATGTCGAGCGTGGAAAAGCGGCTGTGCTTGGCCATCGCCAGCACCAGCGGGAAGTTAGCGTTGACAATCTCGGACCGGATGGCCAGTGTCCGCCGATGCCACCGGACCAGCCTCCGCCCGACCCCGGGCGTGATCGACTTGGATCGGCTATGGCGGGACAGCATCCGCACGACGTGCTTCCGGGCCAGGTTGTACTGGAGAAAGGCCACCCGTTCCTGGTCGGCCGTCAGCTTGACGAACCGGGACGGCACCGTGGGGAACCCGTTGGCCGTCAGGCTGTCCACGACCGTCTCGTCAAAGTCCTTGCAGAAGAGCTTGGCCTCCATCCCCTCTTCGTCCAAACACGGATCGTCGACGAAGTCGTGCTTCTGAGACAGAATCTGCTCCAGAAGCTCGATGTCCTCTGGATCGAGCCGCCTCAGACACGCGCTGGATAGCCTCGTTCCGTTGGGCCTGCGGCTTGTGGGGCAGGCAACCGCTCCCGCTGTCTCTCCCATGACACTCACTCCCTCCGGCATCGGACCCGCGGTCCTGTCACGTCCCGATGCGTCCGAACTGCTAGATCAGTTCTGCTGCAATACCCGCTGTCCTCCCACAACGGCGGGTCCCGTAGACTCGGTCAACGCACCCGCGTCTCGACGGGCACTTCTCGCCAAGACGCGCTCGAGCAGATGTGACCACTGAATGGGGATGGGCAGTGGGCCCACCACCCGAAGGGCCGCCAGATCGACCCCCGGATCGGGAAGGTCCTTCCCGTTGGCCGTCAACACGATCGGCAGCTCGCTGCGAAGGAGTCGAACGCGAGCCGCCAATGCCGGCCCCGTTGAGTCGGGGAGCTCCCAGTGAATGATCAGCAAGTCGCACGGCTGACCTCGCAGGCGGCGGAGCAACGCCCACGCCGTCGAGATCACGTCCAGTTGCACGTACGTGGGAATAGAGCCGATCTCGCCAATCAACTGGCTCGGTAGCCCCCACACCACAGAGACTCGTAGGATCTTGTCGCCTGGGTTCCTCACCGGATACCCTCCAATTCCGGGGGATGACTGATGGTGTCGAATACCAGGCAACAACCATGCCAGTGGCGCGGCGCCACGCGCAAACAGCGGGCGCGTGGCGACTAACACGTTCGAGGCCGCCACCCGTCACGACACGGCGCGCCGCAGAGAAGGACGAGTTGGGCGCGCGCGCCTGGCTCCCGGGCGCTTCTCCCGATAAGGTTGGTGGGGAACTACGCTTAGACGAAAGGATAGACCATGTCGGTCAACGGCAAGCGGGCGCTGGGACGGTTCGTCATCTTCGCTCTGCTGGGCCTGCTGTTCGAGGTCTTCTTCACCTCAGCAGCGGCGCTGCGGTCAGGCAACTTGAACATGCACGGGCAGACTTCGCCGTGGATGATGTTCGACTATGGCTTGCTCGGCCTGGTGCTGATGCCCATCGCCCGACCCATGATTCGCCGTAGCGTTCCGCTCGTGGCTCGCGCCGTCGTCTATATGATCGGCATTTTCGCAGTCGAGTTCGCAAGCGGATGGGTGTTTGAGGTGTGCGGCCTGAGAATCTGGGGGTACGAACACCTGCCGTGGAATCTCTACGGGTACATCACCGCCGTCTACATCCCCTTGTGGTACGTCCTGGGCCTAGCCGCCGAGTTCCTCTACCACAAGATCGACATGGTGTCCCTGGCGTTGGTGCGCGGACTGACGGCCAAACAGATCGAGGCGTTTGACGTCATCGCAGCCACAGCCACGCCGACCACGCCGGACTCGGCGTAGACGCACGTCGCGCGTAAAAAAGGGCGTGGGGTCCCAGGCTGAAGGAGGCAGCCAGCCTGGGACCCCGATCCAGGGCAACGTGAAGGAGGCGTTCAGGGAGTATTTCGCGCCCGTTTGGGAGTTCCTACGCTTTCGGACCCGCCCGCGACAGCATAAGGGGTCTTCCCTCCCCCCCGGTCAGCAGAATGGGTTCGCAATCTATCGTTTCGCGAGCCAGGCCGCTCCGGAGCCGATGACCTGAGTCGCGGCACCAAAAACGTAAGATACGGATCGCCCCCAGGCAAATATCCGCGAAGAAAAATTGCAGTGGGGGCCTCGGGGGGCTATACAAGAAGGTCTGCCCGACTGTCCAGACGCGCCAGGGCAGGTGCGCTGGCGAGCCCGACGTTCGGGGGCCTGCCGATGGATCCGCCAGGACCCCTGGCCTGCAAGGAGATCGAGAAGTCATGTGTAGTAACGTTGCCACCCACTTCAGCGGGATTTGGCCCGCGATGATCACGCCCTTCGACGACAACGACGAGGTCGACGTGTCGGCGATGGAGAGACTCATCACTCACCTGATCGAGCAAGGAGCCGGCGGGCTCTACGTGGGCGGGAGCACGGGCGAAGGTCCGCTCATGACGCCGGACGAACGCCGCCTTGTCGCTGAGCGGACAGTAGAGATCGTCAGCGGGCAGGTGCCCGTGATCGTGCACGTCGGGGGGGGCCGGCCGGCAGACGATATCGCCCTGGCCGCGCATGCGGGGAAGCTCGGCGTGGCTGGCGTCAGCAGCGTCCCGCCCATCTACTATCCCTACCCGCCCGAGTCGGTCTTCGAGCACTTCCGGCAGGTGGCCGCCGCCGCGGAGGTGCCCTTCTACGGCTATCACCTGACCGGCCAGTCCTCCCGACCCCTGAGCATGGATCAGTACGTCGAGTGTCTGATGGAAATCCCCACGGCGGCCGGCATCAAGTACACGGGCCAGAACCCCGTCGACATTGCCCTGCTCAAGCGGCTCAGCGGCGGCGAGCTGATGGTCTTCAGCGGCGCCGACGAGTGCTACCTGGGCAATCTCGCGCAAGGTGCCGAGGCCGCCATCGGCTCCTTCTACAACGTCTTCCTGCCTGAGTGGAAGAAGATCCACGACCTGGCCGTCGGCGGCCAGTGGGCGCAAGCCAGCCAGCGGATGGCCATCGCCGCCCACGCCGTCATGATGATCCGCCACTTCGGCGTGGACTTAGCCAAATACCTCCTGGCCAAGCAGGGCATCGAGTGCGGACACTGCCGTCACCCGCTCCCGAGAATGGACCGCCCGTGCGAAGCGTTCGAGAAGATCTGGGCCACCCTCGGGGAATTCCGAGGCAACGTGCAGGAGGGATAGATGCCCCGGGCGTCGCGCCGATCCGACTGAAGGCACGAACCTCCAAAATACAATACATCAGGCCATAATTGGTTGAATAATCTGCTCTGACGCGACGGCGAAATTCTCGGTTCGGCTCTCGACAAGCGGCGGCGGATGTGTATCATGCAGCTTCTCTACTTGCGCGGTTAGGGTGCTGTACTCGCTCGATTCGAAAGGCGTGAAAGGGTGTTCGGGGTTCGTTTCACTGCCCCACGAGGCGGCCACCTCGTGGGAATGGCTGTTGTTGTCCTGGTAGCGGCCAGCCTGGGGTCCGCACGCCCCGCAGAGGGCGCGGAACCGAGTGCTCCGTCCGCCCCTCCTGCCGGCACCCCCCTGGCCGAAGCCCAGCCCAAGTCGCCCGCGCGCCGCGCCGCATCTCCCGAGGAAGGCCGGCCCATCAAGGAAATCCGCATCGAAGGCGCCAACCTCGTCTCGGAGGAGGCCATCCGAGCGACGCTCCGGACCAAGGTGGGCCAGGCCTACAGCGACAGCCAGGTCCAAGGCGACGTTCGGGCCCTCTACCAGACCGGCAAGTTCGCCAACGTCCACGCCACCCGCCGGGTCGACAACGGGCAGGTGATCGTCACCTATCACGTGACCGAGCGGCCCGAGGTCGAGAGCGTCGAGTTTATCGGCAACAAGAAGTTCAAGGCCAA
>CAYMLO010000229.1:0-10752 GCA_964390905.1 uncultured Planctomycetales bacterium
TCTGTTTCACTCAGAGTGAGATAGCTCGCCTTTCGGGATAGGAGATGGTCTGGCCCTTTGTTGTTCGGTGGGGAATAGGGCGGCGCATACGACAGGTTGTGCGTCGGCATGCTTCGTACGGTGCGAGTGGTTGCACCAATTATCGACATGCCGGAGTGACCCCACGTTGCCATCGGGCTGCGTGGCCTTGGGTGAGCGAGCGAGCACTGGGGACATCGTCATGGGCAAGGCGAGGACATCCAAGAACAGTAAACAGGGCGGAGCGAAGAAGCTTGACGAGACCACGGGACCGACCATCGCCAGGTACCGGCGGACCGTGGACTACCTGGCGGCGGCCCAGATCTACCTTAAGGCCAACCCTCTGCTCGAGGAGCCGCTTCGGCCCGAGCATATCAAGGACCGACTTCTGGGCCATTGGGGAACGTGCCCTGGAATCAACGTCATCTATGCGCACCTCAACGACCTTATCCGGCGAACGGACGCCAGCGTCCTGTTGATTACGGGTCCCGGCCATGGCGCTGCCGCAAACTTGGCAAACATGTACGTCGAAGGAACGATCACCGAGTTCTTCCCTGAGTTGACCCAGGACCGCACCGGCCTGCCGCGATTCCTGCAATGGTTCTCCTGGCCGCATAAGTTCCCCAGCCATCTCGATCCTCGCTATCCGGGGGTGATCCACGAAGGCGGGGAGCTTGGCTACGCCCTCGCTACGGCCTTCGGGGCGGCGTTTGACAACCCGGACCTCATTGTCGCTTGCATTGTGGGTGATGGCGAGGCCGAAACCGGACCGACAGCCGGAGCATGGCACAGTAACAAGTTCCTCAACCCAGCCACCGACGGCGCCGTGCTGCCGATCCTCCACCTCAACGGCTTCAAGATCGCTTCACCGACGATCTTCGGGACGATGAATGACGAGGAGTTGACAGACTTGTTCGCCGGCTATGGATACGACGTCCACATCGTCAGCCATGGTGACACGCTCGATGCCTCATTCAACGAGGCCTTGTCGAGTGCCTATGCGGAGATCCGCCAGCTCCAAGATGAGGCACGGACGGGCAAAGCATCGGTGCGTCCGAAGTGGCCCATGATTGTGCTGCGAACGCCCAAGGGAATGGGCGGACCGAAGAAGATGGACGGCAAGTCCATCGAAGGCTCCTTCCGCTCACACCAGGTTCCCGGCAAGGATCTGAAGGCCAGACCGGCCCACCTGAAGGCGGTCGAACGTTGGCTACGCTCCTACAAGCCGCAGGAGCTTTTCGACGAACAGGGACGCGTCGCCGAAGACATCCGTGCGATCTGCCCGACGGGTGACCGTCGGATGGCCGCGAACCCGCACGCGCTGGGAGGGGGACTTCGAAGGCCGCTTGAGCTTCCGAAGCTGGGTGACCATGCGGTGAACGTGAAGTCCCGGGGTAGGACCTCGGCGAGCGCGATGGAGGTCCTGGGCGAATACCTTCGCGGGGTCATCGAGCGCAATGGCCAGGCCCGCAACTTCCGGATTGTCTGTCCGGATGAACTGGAGTCGAACCGGCTTGGCGCCACTTTGAAGGTCACAGACCGGCAGTACACATGGCCGGTTCCGGAGACCGCCGAGCACATCAGTTGTGACGGCCGGGTTATGGAAGTCCTCAGTGAACACAACTGCCAGGGCTGGTTGCAGGGCTACCTGCTCACCGGGCGGCATGGCGTCTTTCCCTGCTACGAAGCGTTCCTGCCAATCGTTGACGGCATGATGAACCAATACGCCAAGTTCCTGAAGGCATCGCAGGAGGTGTCGTGGCGGAAGCCCATCTCTTCCCTGATCTATCTTCTCACGTCGGAGAGCTGGCGGCAGGACCATAACGGTTACTCACACCAGGGACCCGGCTTCATTAACAACCTGCTGACCAAGAAGGGTCACACCTACCGGATTCACCTGCCGCCGGATGCCAACTGCGTGGTCAGCACGGTGAACCACTGCTTGCGCACGACCAACTACATCAACCTCATCATTGCCAGCAAGCAGCCGATGCCGCAATGGCTCTCAATGGACGAGGCCGTCGAGCACTGCCGCGCCGGCGCATCGATATGGCGATGGGCGAGCACGAACGAAGGCGAGGATCCTCAGGTACTGCTATGTGGATGCGGAGACAACCTGACGCTGGAGGTGATGGCTGCTGCGGCGATTCTCCGAGAAGAAGCACCTGAGTGGCGTGTTCGTGTCGTGAACGTAACCCGTTTAATGATCCTGGGCATCCCTCAGAAATATCCACCGGGCCTGGAAGAAGGGCAGTTTCAGCGTCTGTTCCCACTGGGTTGCCCTGTGATCTTCAACTTCCATGGCTACACCGCTGCCATCAAGCAGCTTCTGTGGGAGCGCCCCCAGAGCCAGCGTTTTGACATCAACGGTTACCGGGAAGAAGGAACCACCACAACGCCGTTTGACATGCAAGTTCATAACCGAACAAGTCGATACCATGTGGCCATCCAGGCTGCACAGAAGGTTGCCGCTAGTTGCCCGAGCGTAGCGGCCAAGGCCGAGGAGCTGATTCGCAAGTACGAGCGAAAGCTGAGAGAGCACCGCAACTTCATTGAGTCAGAAGGCGTTGACCCGCCCGAGATCACAGGATGGTGTTGGAAGCAGGCTTAACCCAACCAGCGAGGCGGCTCTGGGAGAACGTACGATGTTCCGGTTCGTCAACAACCTCAAGACGGTGATGCTGCTTGGCGCGATCATGGGTTTGGCGCTGTTTGTGGGGCAGTTCTGGGGTACGGGTGGCTTGGTCATCGGGTTCTGCTTGGGTGGCCTGATGAACCTGATCGCGTACTTCTTCAGCGACAAGATCGCCCTGGCAAGCATGCACGCTCAACAGGTCACGCGGGACGAAGCGCCCGAACTCATTGACATGGTCGCGGATCTGGCCAACCGGGCCGGACTGCCTGTGCCACGCGTCTACATATGCCCCGAGGAGGCGCCGAACGCTTTCGCCACGGGACGGAACCCGAGCAACGCCGCAGTGGCCGTCACAGAAGGATTGCTCCGTAGCATGAACCAGCAAGAGCTCCGGGCGGTGCTCGCGCACGAGATCGCGCATGTTCGGCATCGCGATATTCTTATCAGTTCGGTTGCAGCCACCATGGCCGGGGCGATTACGATGCTGGCACGTCTGGCATGGTTTATCCCCATGGGCTCGCGAGACGACGACGGCCCGAATCCACTCGCCGGCCTGATCATGTTGATTCTGGCGCCGCTGGCGGCGATCCTGATCCAGGCGGCCATTTCCCGCTCACGCGAGTACAACGCCGATGGTTACGGCGGCGAGCTGTGCGGCGATCCGCGTGACCTGGCCAGCGCGCTGCAGCGGCTGCACGCGAACAACCAGCGGATCCCGATGCACGCTAGCCCGTCGCACGCCAACATGTTCATCGTCCAGCCGCTCATCCCCGGCGGCTTGGTCAGCCTGTTCAGCAGCCACCCGCCGGCTGAGAAGCGCATCCAACGTTTGATGGAGCAAGCGGCTGGACGCCTGTAGACAACATCCCCGATTGCTGGCACACGCGCGGCCGCGCACCAGTCGGTCTGCTTCGCGAAAGGTCTCCTCCCAACGGCCTCGGGAAATCGTCCTTGGAGACTTGAGCCAAGCGCCTTGGTGAACACCGCGCTTATACGGCGGGTTACTTCTCTGAGGGTGTCTGTTCGGCCTGGCTAGGTTCCTGCCCCGCACCGAGCCAGCCTTTTCGGCGGAAGTACACGAACATGCCGGCGGCGACCGCGACCATCGACGCCATGAGCATCGGGTAGGCCCATCGCACCTTGAGCTCCGGCATGTTCTCGAAATTCATACCGTAGATGCCGGCCATGAACGTCAGAGGGATGAAGATGCTGGCTATGATTGTCAGCACCTTCATCACCTCATTCGTGCGGTTGCTCACGCTGGAAAGGTAGATGTCCATTAAGCCACCGGCCAATTCCCGGTACGTCTCGACGACATCGATGATCTGCACGCAGTGGTCATATACGTCCCGCAGATAAGCCTTGACGGCGTCGCTGATGAGAGGGTTGTCTTCACGAATCAGCGAGTTGACGGCTTCGCGCTGCGGCCAGATGGCCCTGCGAATCGCCAGCAGCTCCCGCTTGATGTGATGGATCCGGTGCAGGACAGAGCGACTCGGTTTCTCGATGATCTCGTTTTCCATCGACTCCAGTAGATCGCCCAACGACTCCAAGATTGGGTAGTAGGCGTCTACGATGGCATCGAGTATTGCATAGGCCAGGTAGTCCGGACCTGACTTCCGGATGGGGCCCCCGCCTCTTCGAAGGCGTGCCCGTACGGGATCGAGGATGTCGCCGTGCCGCTCCTGGAACGTCAGGACGAACTTCGGACCGATGAAGACGCTGACCTGCTCAGCCTTGACGGTGTAGACGTCGTCGAGCATCGCCATCCGGGTGATAAACAGAAGATGCTTCTCGTAGTTCTCGACCTTCGGGCGCTGAGGGACATTGACGACGTCTTCCAGCGCAAGCGGGTGCAGCTCGAACACCTCGGCGATCGAGCGAAGCACCTGTTCGTCGCCCAGGCCCTGCACGTCGATCCAGCTCACCGAGTCTTCATGGAGCAGACCGTGTAGCTCTGACACCTCGGTTAGCTCGTGCTCCTGGATGTTCTCAGGAGTGTACTCGATAACACGAATGGACGGCTTCGGTGACGTCCCGTTGATGACCAGCGTGCCGGGCCTCGCGCCTACGGGTGGGTGTCGTTTCCGGAACATCACCAGCCTCCTTAGGCTTCCAGACGCTTGTACCGCCCAGGGAACATGTCCTGCTGGGACCCACAGACGAGAGTTTAACATAGCCCGACCCCGAGGTGAACGTCACGACCGGGCGCGAGATCCTGCCGCCACTGGCTGGATGCTCAAGTGGCCTCGGTCTTGACAGGAAGATGGGCGTAACCTTTGCTGTATAGTTCCGCTGTCGGAGGCTGTTCAGAACAGCGCAGATGTCTCGGTCAACGACCGGAAGAAAGTTGGCGGTCCATGCTAAGGTGGCTTCGGCCGAAAGAACAGCTGGATGGATCCGATGTCCAGCACGGGCTTCGGATGCTCCTGTATGACGGGATGTGTTCCCAGGTCATGGGCGTTTTCACCGGCGGAGCTTTCCTCATTGCCTTCGCTCTGCTGCTCGGTGCCTCGAACACCGTCATCGGATTGGTCGCAGCGATCGGCCCGCTGACCCAGATCCTCCAAATCCCGGCCATCTTCCTGATCAACAGGACGGGCCTGCGGAAGGCGCTCGTGGTCGGTTCTGCCTTCCTCGCCCGGCTATTCTGGCTAGTCGTCGCCGCTCTGCCCTGGCTCGTACCGCCCGAGCAGCGTGTCGCCGTGTTGCTTGCTTGTCTGTTCCTGTACTTTGGACTGGGCACCATCTCTGGCTGTGCCTTCAACTCATGGATCCGCGACCTCGTGCCCCAGGACATGATGGGCAGCTACTTCGGCAAGCGGATGGCCGTCGCAACGGCGACCGGTGCCGCGCTGACGCTCATCGCCGGGCTCGCGATCGAAGCAGGCAAGCGTGCCTTTCCCAACCATCTCATGCTCTACAGCATCTTGTTCCTCCTGGGGGCGGCGGCCGGATTGGCCAGCGTCTATTTCCTGGCGAGAGTCCCCGAGCCCAAGATGCCGACACACCCTACGCAGGGAATCTTTTCCGTACTGGCCGAACCGTTCAGGGAATTCGGCTTCCGCCGTGTGCTCATGTTCCTGGGCTCGTGGAACTTTGCGGTGAACCTGGCCGCCCCCTTCTTCGTCGTCTACATGATCCAGCGGCTCGGGATGTCTCTGGCCCTGGTGCTTGGCCTTTCAGTCCTCAGCCAAGTCGTCAACGTGATCTTCTTTAGGATTTGGGGCCGGCTCGCAGATCGATTCAGCAACAAGTCCGTGCTGTCTGTCTCCGGTTCGCTGTTCATCTTCAGCATCTTCCTGTGGCCGTTCCTCACGATGCCGGAGAAGCATTTTCTGACGATCCCGCTCCTCGTGGTGATCCACGTCTTGGCCGGCATTTCGACGGCCGGTGTTGGCCTGTGCTCGGGAAACCTTGCCCTCAAGAGCGCGCCTCACGGCAAGGCCACGGCATTCCTTGCAGCCAACGCCTTGGTCAGCGGGATCGCCGCGACGGTCGCACCTATCCTGGCGGGGCTGGCAGCAGATGTCCTCAAACAGCACCGATTGACGCTGTCCTTCCGTTGGACTTCGCTCCTGACGAACTCGACCGTGTTCGACTACCCGGCTTTCGATCTCAAGGGGCTCGACTTCTTGTTCATTATCGCCGTGCTCTTCGGACTCTACGCCATGCATCGGCTGCTTGGCGTTAGGGAGGAGGGCGACGTCGAGGAGAAGATCGTGGTCACGCAGCTCTACACCGAAGTCCGCAAGGCCGTCCGACACGTATCGAACGTCGCGGGGCTTCGCCGCCTGACCTACTTCCCTTACGCGAAGTTGGAAGAGGTGGCCACGCGTGAACCACCCGAGACACGACAGCAACAAGCCACGGGGCTCGCCGCCACTGACGCTCAAGGCGACCCGTGATGCGAGCGAACTGGGTCAACCTCGACCTCTTGCCTCAACCAGTAACCTTGGCGACAACCAGCGTCACATCATCCGTTTGAGGGGCACCCTTGCGGAAATCAGCCAGCGCGTCGATCACGGCTTCGCAGATCTCAGAAGCGGGCCGGTCAGCGTGAGTTCGGATGACATCATGGAACCGATCGGTACCGAAGAACTCCCCCTGGGAATCGCGAGTTTCCCAGATGCCATCCGTACCGATCGCTATGACCTGACCGGGCTGGAGCCCCTCGCGTCGGTATTCATCGTATACGCATTCTGTGCTGATACCGAGCGCCACACCGCCCCCCTTCAATTGCTCGATGCGTTCGCAGCTCGGGTCGTAGAGAACAGGAGATTCATGGCCCGCGTTGGCCCACCGGACGTGCCTCTGTCTCGCGTCGAACACCAGGTACAGGAGCGTCATGAACTGGCCCACCGGCGTGTCGGTCGCAAGGCGGCGATTGATCCCCTCCATCAGCTCCGCTAGCCCTCCCACCGTGTGTGCCCGGTCCCGAACCAATGCCCTTGCACCGGTCATGAGTAGTGCCGCAGGTATGCCATGACCGGAGACATCGCCGATCGCGATCGCCAGCTCTTGGGGACCCAATTCCGAGAGATCCAGGAAGTCGTAGTAGTCGCCGCCGGTCTCGTCGCAGTAGATGCTTCTGCCTGCGACATCCAGGCCCTCGATGTCTGGCGCTTCCTGCGGCAGAAGGTTCTGTTGGATTTCCATGGCAAGGGCGAGCGATTGCCTGATCCGCATCCGGTCTCGAAGTTGGGGGATCATCTCGTTGAAGCTGTCCCCCAGCTCACCCAATTCGTCGCGACTGTGTATCTCGGCTCGTAGATCCAGCTCACCATGAGCAATCCTCCAAGCTGCTTTGGCAAGGAGCCGGACCGGGCGGGTTACGCTCCTGGCACCCACGTAGGCGACGACGATGACAACCAGGCACGCGATTGCCGAAGCGATGGCAGCTATCCGGCCATACCTGGAAGTCAGCGCCAGCACAGCCCCCTCGGCAGCCACCGCCTCTTCGATCACCTTGTCGTAAGGAAGGATGACCACGAGGTAGGTGGCGCCCTTCCAGACACGTCCGTACGCCCACAACGCAAGACGACCCTCGAAAGGCATCCTGCGAACTTTCGACAAGCCTCCCGTCATGTCGCCCAGCAGCGCGCGAAACTCGTCACGATCCTCCGATTCCGTCCAGACAGACTTGAGTGGAGCTTTCCAGTGCGTTTCGGCCTCGTCTGCGACGGGCCGGGCGAGCGTGTAAAGACCGAGTGCTTCTACTCCGACTGCCGAGACGTCCGTGTCTCCGGGATCGGTAGGGTCAAATCCGGTCCTCGGAGCGAGGACGACCAGTAACGCTGTCGATGATTGGTGTCGCGGTAGCGTGCTTCGGTCAATAACGTCCACCACGGCCACATCAATGGCGGTCACGCCGACAAACGTCCCGCCCGTCCCGTAGACCGGCATCGAGGCCGTCAGAACGGGTTGACGCGTGGACACGTTAACGTAGGGTCGGGTCCAGCAGGGCTCTCCCTTCGCCTTGGCTCGCCTGTACCACTCTCGCTTGCGGTGATCGTAGTCCTTCGGATAACCCCCGTGTCCCGGGTAGCAGCTGAAAGCCCCGCTCTCAAGGCCCGTGTACTGCCAGAAGAAGACGTCGGCGTATTCACGGTACAGGGCCCGGTAGGCATCCGTCATGCCCACTAGCTTCCCCACGTCCTCAGCGGCAGGACCTCCCGCTATCCCGGCGGCGAGCTTGAAGACCTGATCGCCGAACGCCAGGAGCATTGGCGTGCGCTCCCCCTCCGACGAGATCTGCGAGTAGCGCTTGTTCGTCGCCAAGTTTGCGGTTGGATAGGCGCCACGATCATAGTCCTCTGAGTAAAAGGCCTTGGCCCCCGTAGCGGCTCCGCTGGCCAAACATCGCGCCACCTCTCTCGCTTGGACTTGAAGGGCCAGTTCAATGATTCTCCGCTCCCTGCCCAAAACAGCGGCCTGCCCCTCGACAAGCAACCGCAAACGCTGCTCCTCGCGCTGGACAAGGGCTTGGCGGGTTCCCGCCCCGATCTTCTTCCCGAGACGATAGGTGGATTGGCGGACCACGAGCGTAACAGCCAGCAAGGGGATCAGTGCGATGGCCAACAGCAGAATCAACAGCTTCGATCGAATGCGCATGGCATTGCCCAGTAGACCCTCATGGGGATCGAGCGGCCGGTGCCGTTGCCGCCGCGTGAGATTCGACAGGCAACTCCGGCCGTGCGGCCCACTCCGACCACCCCCCGTCGTACCACGAGACACTGCGATAGCCAAGCATGTGCGTCAGCACGAAGAACGTCTGACTCGCTTGGTGACCCGTGCGACAGTGCACAATGATCGGCGTGTCCTGTGATGGGATCAGCTTTCCATACTCGTCGAGGAGGGCCTGGATCGGCTTAAGCTGCGTGTACCTATCAGTGCCCGCGAGATCCTCCGTATACGGTCGGTTCAGCGCACCGGGGATATGGCCCGCCCGCGCCTCGTCCGATTTCGTACCTGCGAAGTAATCCGAAGGCCGCACGTCGATAACAACCGCAGAGCGGCCCTGCATTCGTTGCAGGACATCCTTGTAAGCGACGGTGAAGCGATCCGCTGAGGCGTCCGCTGGATACTCAGTCGGCGCGATAGATGGCAGCGCTCGGCCGATCGATCGGCCCTCGGCAATCCATTTGCCGAAGCCACCTTCGAGTACGGCATACCGCTGGTGACCGACGCGTCCGAGTGCCATCCCGACCAGTGTCGCATCGTGCACCCTGTCGCCGCTAGCAAGCACGACTACGTCGGAAGGCCGGATGCCCATCAGCGAAAGGTGCTCGCCAATGATGCGCACCGGCAGAAGCATCGACCCGACGCCAGCGATGCTGCCTCGCAGGTTCTCGACGTCCAGTCGGAGTGCCCCGGGAACGTGGCCGGCATTGTACTCCGGCTGCGGCCGCAGATCGATGACGCGGACCCCGTCCTGCTGATAGTTCGCAGCGAGCCAATCTGTGGTCACGAGGCCTGGCAGCACAACTCCGGCAAGTTTGACGGGGGCGACAAGTTGCGCCCCAGGCTGTGGACCGCCGAGAAAATACGCCCGCCACGCGTTGATCCGCGCTGCAGCATCAGGACCGAGCGGACTGGACCTCAGTGAAACCGGCTTCAGGCAGCGTTCGACGAATCCAGTCAGACCGTCGGTGAGGATGTAGACGTTCTGAAAGCCGCGGCCGTAGAGGTAGTCGCGCGCCTGGGCTGGATGCGTCATCCCGTTCGAGTAGAGCACGACGAACCCACGGTTCTTGTGAGGCTGTAGGTAGGACTCAAGATTACTGAGGGCGATATTCACCGCGCCACGAATGTGAAACGTGTTGAACTCCGCTGCCGAACGCACGTCGACAAGGAAGACGTCCGAATTGCCGCCCGACAACCACTCCGCCAGCTCTTCAGGTTCGACGTGATCCCGCGCGGCTTCGACGTTTGCAAGCAAGTCAGTCGGCAGGGCGGTCGAGTGCACACTCAGCGGCGGCACCAATTTCGCATGGCTTGCCGCTGCAGTACCCGTCGTGCCGGTGATGAAGAGCCCGATGGCGAAGACGACAAGCGCCACACCGAACCCCTTGAGCGATGGGGTATTGAAGTAGCTGGTCGCAACCTTGCGTCGGTGCTCGACGTACTCAGCGCCCCAGAACATCCCAACCGCGACGATCGTGAGCAGCAACGCAAACGTGGCATGGGACACCCCCAGATTGGCGTAGACGAATTGCACGCCAGAATCCGCCTGAAGCGGCGACACCCACGGATAGACCTCGTTGAAAACGATGCTGCCCACGACGGCGCCGCACAGGCACAGAAAAGCATCGAGCCTGCCGGACGCCAGCCCAACCGCGGCCGTTCCCGGACACCAGCCGCTCATAACGAAGCCGACACCGAAGATAAGCCCGCCAATGATCTGCGCGGCGTAGGCCGTCGGCATGAGGTAGATTCTGTCCAGTGAAATCCAGCCGAAAGCGGTAAGATACGCGACCCCGAGCATCGCCGTAATCACAGCCGAGAACATCACCTTCAGAACGGCCATGTCGCGGAAGTAGAAGATTCCCGCCAGACGACGCGAACTTCCAAACCCAGCCCGCTCGAGCACAAAGCCA
>CAYMLO010000230.1:0-10459 GCA_964390905.1 uncultured Planctomycetales bacterium
GCGCGTTTCACAACTGCGTGTTCGTCAAGATCCGCAAGGAGTACGCCTACCAGGCGCGGAAGGTCATGCACGCGATCTGGGGCGCGGGCCAGATGATGTTCTGCAAGCTCATCATCGTCGTCGACGACCACGTCGACGTCCACGACGAGCAGCAGGTCCTGTTCCAGGTCGGCGCGAACGTCGACCCCCGCCGCGACACCGTCATCGTCGACGGCCCCCTGGACATCCTCGACCACGCCGCCCCAAGCTGCGGCGCCGGCAGCAAGATGGGCATCGACGCCACCCGCAAGATCCCCGGCGAAGGCCCAGTCCGCGACTGGCCCGACGAACTAACCATGTCCCCCGAAATCACCGACCGCGTCACCCGCCGCTGGACCGAATACGGGCTGGGGTCTGGCTCCCTTTTCGGTGCTGGCGAGGCCCCGCCGAGCAGCACGAAAGAGGGTGCCTGACCCCCTCCGGGCCCGTTACAATCTCTCGACCAGAAGGCGAAGCCGCATGCAGGGGCGATCGGCGCTGCCCTTCTCGCCTGCCAAGCGCCAACTGTGGGCTGGGGTCTTACATGGCCGCGCGTGAATCTACGCCGCCGTGCCGCGGGCGTCTCGCCCGTGATGGTGCATGGGCAGGATGCGCATGCTACGCGTTCCCCGAGGCCCCGGCGCCTGACCTCGCACAATCATCTGGCGTGTGCGACGAACGGCGATCGCGATCACTTGCCGTATCGGCGCTGCTTGGCGTCCTGGTGCTCTTTGCGGGGTGCTCGGGGACGACCAGCGCGGTCAATCCGGCCGACCTGGAAGGCTTCGATTGCCTCGAGCTGCCGCTGACGTTCGCAGGTCCTGACAATCACTTCTCCGTTGTCACCGCGAGGATTCAAGGCCACGCGTTCAGGCTGATGCTCGATACGGCCGACTACGCTGCCTTCTCTCTCACGCCGGGGGCGCTGAACAAGCTCGACGTCAAGATCACCGGTAAGCGGTCGTACCGGGACATGACAGGCCGACGGTTCTGCAGCAGGAAGTTCATCGTCCCGTCCATGCAGCTCGGGACGTTGACGCTCACACAGGTTCCGGGGCGCGAGAACGTCAATGGCCCTCCCCAATACGACGGCACGATCGGCAGGGCACTGCTGGCGGGCTTCTACACACTCATCGACTACCCTCACAAGACGCTCACGCTGTACAAGAAGGACAGAGAGCCGCCCTGCCTGCGCGGCCAAGGCTGGTTCCGATACGACTGCAAACGCGAAATGCAGTTCAAGGTACGGCTGGAAGGCCTCGCCCGCGACTACTGGATCGGGCTCGACTCCGGCACCGGGCTGACGTTCGTCCCCAGGGATTCCGAGCTGGGCCGGGCGATGCGTTCGGCGCTCAAGCCGACCAGAGTCACCGAGGGAAGCGTCAACAACGTGCCCGCGGATGACCTCCGCTTCTACGAGATAGGCCGCGTGACGCTGGACGGATACGACATCGGCCGGATGGCCTGCCTCGTCGGACCGGCGGCCCGCTACATGGGCAACGGCCTAATGGGATTCGACTTCCTTGCCAGCAATCGCGTTCTTGTCGACTTCGCAACGCAGACGGTGTGGCTGAGAAAGGCGGAGTAGGTGCACCTTACTGGCGAAGTCCGCGACTGGCCCGACGAACTGACCATGTCCCCCGAAATCACCGACCACGTCACCCGCCGCTGGACCGAATACGGGCTCACCTAACGTGCCCCGCGGATCGCCTGCAGGGCTGGGTGGGGTCAGGCACCTTCTTTCGTGCTGCTCGGCGGAGCCTCGCGAGCACCGAAAGAGGAGCCAGACCCCCTCGTTCGAGCTGTGAGGATCAGCTCGCGCGCCTGCGTCTCACCATCGCACACAGGGCGAGCGCAGCCAGTATCATCGGCAGCATGGGGGAGATCCCGCTGCCGCACTTGAAGGTGACCTTGACCACCTGGTCGCCATCCGGCATGGTGATCGTCGTCGGGTTGTTCGTGTCGATGACCGCGTGGTTGGCGTCGCCGGGGTAGTTGGGGTCAAAGATCTGCCATTGCTTGAAGGACTTGCCGTCTACGGGAAGGGCCTCGAGGGTCACGAGCGTGGCAACCGGATACGTCGCCGAGTTCGGGTCGACGACCACCTCGCCCCACGGCTTGTTCATCTCCACCGTCAACGTGGACGGTCCGGGGATGATCAGCATGCCGACGTGCATGTCCGTGAGCTCCGTGCCGAGAAGGGCACCGAGCGTGCCGTCCTCCCAGTACCCCATCGCCAGCTTCATATCGTGGAATATGTCGTACTCTGGGTTCCTGGGGTAGATCACGCTGGGGACGTCATTCGGGTCGGCCCAGGGGTGCGGACCCGCTTCGAAGCCCATTAGGATGGCCATGGCACTGACGTCCACGACCACACCGTCGACGGTGAAATACACGAAGATCGTGTCGTGGGCGATGATGGGAATCTCGTCGAAATCCATGTCGTCCGTAGTGAACCCCCAGGGATCGCCCGGGGTGTCGTTGATGCCCTCGCCATCCGCCGTCTTGAACCCGACCTCCAGCCCGGTCCCGGGCAGGGCATATTCTGGGATCGTGCCCTGGCTCGGATGGCCCTCATTCGTGATAATTCCGCCGGGAATCCCTGGGAAATCGACATGTGACTCGATCACATACATGCCGCTGACCCCACCGGCCAGGTCCCAGCTCCCATCATAGGTGACCCAATTCGGGCCGTAGTCGCTGGGGAAGTTGAGTCCCTCGACCCAGTACGAATCTCCAGCAATCGGCTCCGGCCCAGCCATGACCGGTGCCGCCACAAAACACAGAACGCCAAGCAAGCCAAAGAGCCTCATTTCTGCCTCCTCGCGCGGACGCGCCACGCACCACAAAAATCCCCGCTCGGGCATCTCCACCCTACGCTCCTGCGGATCTACAACTCCTGGTTCTGCGCCAACGGACCTCAAAGCTCAATCCGCCCGCCCTGAATCCCTCTCTAATGATACACGCGTCGCGATCTCCTCGCTCGGCGGAGGCGGACCCTTCCGCCCAGTCAACTCAGAAGCCCGCTCAAATCGAAAATGATGTTCTCCGGGGAGAGGCCCCGTTGCGCCCAAATGTGGGACTTGGTCCAATCGACCAGCAAAGGCAATCCCCATTGAAAGAGCTGAAGCACGTCGACGTCCCGCCCAGGCATGGGGTCCCTCTCGAGTTCGACGTGCCCGTCGTAGCACGCGATGCTGCCGGCCTTCACCTCGAGCTCAGGTTCCAGGGCCGAGGGGGGCAGGATCTTCGCGTACCCTTTCGCTCCGTGATACTGCCCGATCTCACTTCCCCAAGTGCCGAAGATGCAATCGGCTGCGTACCATTGCTCATGAATGATGGTATTCAGCATGGTTCCTGGCTGGCCGACCTGCTCGAACTGATCCGGCGGCGCTGCGCAATGCCGTTTCCACTGTTCGTCGATGAACATGCGCAGCTTGGAAGAGGCATAGACCTGACTGAGGCTCATGATGGGACCGGCCTGGCCGCACCAGTTCTTCGACTGCTCGGACGTCAGCCAAATCGAGGGAGGTACTGCGTCCGGGTCGCCTTCCGGGTCGCCCTGATGAAACCACTTGCGGCCATGAACCAATCGTGTGTAGTTGAAGGCGTTCTGCGACTTGCTGGGGTCCGCAACGCGCTCGAACTCGGGACAACGGTAAAGCGCCTCAAATCGCGTATAGGTAAACAGGCTGCCGTTGCTGGGTCGAGCGTAGCTTGGCCAATCATCCTGCGCACTCAACCAGTAGGGCGGCATGCTGGCGTCGCCCGGGTTGCCCGGCATCTCCGGCATGAGCCAGTTTTCAAACCGCGCCCAGTCGCGGAGCGTCAAACCCGAACCCGCAGGCCAGATCTCGCTATCGAGCCGAGCGTCGTCACTGCAGTCCTCCCAGCCTCGACCCATGAACGGCGGCATCTCGTTGTAGTCGTCGGCGTACAGAAGGACGGCCTTGACCAACTGGCTGATCCGGGACGCACACACCGCCGTTCGGGCCTGGCCGCGAGCTGCGCTCAACGAGGGAAGCAGAAGCGCGATCAGCAAAGCGATGATGGCCACGACCACCAGCAGTTCGATCAGCGTAAACGCTGCGCGCTTGCGCCGACTCACTGTGGACAACGCCATCAGGGCAAACCCCGTTGTCCGGTCTCGTCCAAGAGCGGGTGCCTGTCTGCCCTGCCCTGCAAAACGGAAGGCGTACATGGCTTTATACCTCTGGACCAACGACCGCGCCCGATAGAACAGGCGTCCTGCCCGAACGGCACAGGGCACCGTACTACTACGAGATGGTTCCGACGCCGTCAATACCTCCCACAACTACATTGTACGGCCACGAAGCTTCGCAAGCCAGTAAGTTCTTCCAATCAGAGCGTTTCTTCGGGAGCTGGCACTGTTCCTCGAAATCATCGGCCGCGTCACCCGCCGCTGGACCGAATACGGGCCGGGGTCTGGCTCCTTTTTCGGTGCGAGCGAGGCGCAGCCGAGCCGCACGAAAGAAGGTGCCTGACCCCCGGGGAATCCAACCTAGGCAAATCCCGCCCGGTGCGCCTGTCCGTAGCGCAGCGCCTCGTCCAGATAGGCCTCGATATTCTCGAGCGGCGTGCCGCTGACAATGCCATTGCCGGCGGCGAGGCACATCCCGCCGTCGGGACGGTCGAACGTGTCAATCAGAGCTCTGACTTCCTGGCGGACGCCATCCGGGTCCTTCTCCTGCAGGGCGTGCTGCACGTCGACGCCGGCCAGGAAGGTCAGACGATCTCCGTGCGCCTCGGCGACAGCGGCTTCGTCCATCGTGTGCTTCTGGACGGGATGGAACACGTCGACGCCGGCGTCGGCCAGGTCGCCGAGGATCTCCGTGTTGTTGCCGCAGCTGTGCAACCACCAGTGCATGCCAAGCTCCTCGAGCGTCTGGCCGATCCGCTCGTAGTACGGCTTGAGGAGCTCGCGAAACATGTCAGGGCTCATCATGAGCTGCGTCTGGTGACCCAGGTCGTCGCTGGTCCAGAATCCATCGGGGCGGATGTCTCGGACGATGCGGCGGAGAGTGCGGCAGTAGAGCGTGGCCAGGGCGTCGTGGAGCCGGTGGATGTTCTCGGGCTCGGCGTAGTAGTCCAACAGCAGGTTCTGCATGCCCCGCAGCGACCAGGGCTTCTCGAAGAAGAACCCCCACCAGCCCCCCTGCACGTAGAGATCCCGTTGACGACACTCCTCGGCCATCTGAGCCGCGATCTGGAAGGGCTCGTCGTCATCATCGGGGTTGGGCATCTTCTCGATGAACTCATCGAGCTTGGCCCAATCGTCGATCAGGACATTGCTGTCGTGCCCCGCCCCGGGCTGCACCTCCCAGGACAAGCCCATCCGGTTGATGTCCAGCGGCTCGGTACAGATGAAGGCCGTGTCCTCACAGAAGCGGTCGAATTCGCCAAGCCGCTCGCCGTACTGCTCATGCAGGCCCTCCCCCCACCACTTGGCGAACGAAAGCGGCACCCGGGCGGGCCCTTTGCGCTCAACGGCCTTAACGACCTCCTCCCTCGGCAACGGCTCCCACGTCGTCCTGTCGCTCCCGCTCATGGCTGTCCCTCCAATGGTCGTGACGCCGGTATCATACCGCGGCTCGGTGGGGTCTGGCTCCTTTTTCGGTGCTTGCGAGGCCCCGCCGAGCAGAACGAAAGAAGGTGCCGAAAGAACGTGCCTGACCCCCTCCCAGCCAAGGACGAGGGTATTGACCGACCCCGCTGTTGTCGGCTGTGGAAACGTGGGGGTTCGCCAGGGGGGACTGCCCTGATGCGTACCTCCCCCTCTTCCCCTTCCTCAGGTCTCTCTCCCGAGAAACCGACGGGCTGTCTCGATGAAGTCTCGGGCCTGGACGAGCATCTCTCCAACCTCCTGGTCCGTAAGCTCCACATCCAGACCGTAGTCGGCGGTAATGCGCTTGTTGAAGGCTGCCAGCAACCAGCGGTGGTACTTGGCGTCAATCAGCCCGGGCTTTGCGAAATGCTCGCCGAAGCCGGCGTGTACTCCGCCGTGCTTGCGAAACGCCAGGCCGCGCTCGGCCAGCAAGGCTTCAGCCACGTAGAACATGGCGTAGTACGCACGCCCTGCCGCTGCTTCGATGTGCCCGGCTACCAGGCACTCGTCCCCCGCCGCGATGGCACGAGCCGCCTTGTCCAAGAGCTTCGCGGCCGACTCGGTCATGCGAGGATCGCCTCCTGGCGCACATTCGTGATGAAGAACGAGTCGTCCCCGGCCCAATCGCGCGCCCGCACGAAGACCTGGCTGATGCTCACCCCGTACTCGAGAGACAGCGCCGAGACGAGCGCCGACGTGCGATCCACTTCGGCCCCATATCCGGCGAAGTCCTCGAGCACCACCAGGACGTCGAGGTCGGATTCCTCGTTGTAGTCACCGCGAGCGTAGGAGCCATAGAAGTAGACCGCTCTGAGTTGCGACCCATAGATCGCCGTCAGTCCGGCCTTCAGCTCTCGGAGGAGCTCTCGAAGTTCGCCGCTCATCGCCCAACCCTCGACCGCGGGATTCCCCCAACATTATACATCATCCCGCATCGCTGCGTGTTTGCCCCGCGCTACCGGAGGCCACCGCGCGGCTCGGCGAGGGCCTGACCCCTCCTGCATGCCCTCCTGCATGACAAGCCCAAGGGCGAGGGTATTGACCGACCCCGCTGTTGTCGGCTATGAGAACGTGGGGGCTCGCCGGGGGGGGGGCTGTCCGAGGCCTCCTGGCAAGCCACGGGAAGATCCGAAGCGGTGAGATAGGTGCAGACTCCAGGAGAACGGATATGCGCAACGTGACTTGGGGTCAGAGCGCATCTAGCCATTGGTGCACGACGGGCGGCCGGTCCCGTTCCAGGTCGGCGCGAATGCCGCGCCCCGCCGCGACACCGTCATCGTCCACGGGCCCCTGGACATCCTTGACGACGGCGCCGCAACTTGCGGCGCCGGCAGCAAGATGAGCATCGACGCCACCCGAAAGATCCCCGGCGAGGGCCCAGTCCGCGACTGGCCCGACGAACTGACCATGTCCCCCGGAATCACTCACCGCGTCACACGCCGCCGGAGCGAGTATGGCCTGACCTGATTCGCACTGGGGGTGTGTCAAGTGTCACGAGTTGCCCCTCATTCCGTTCGGCTTGCCTCAGTCGGATTAAAGGATTAACTGGCGCACAATAATCAGCAAGTGTGCCGATTCGTTGTGGTCTCTACCGGGGATCCCCCTAGATCTACGAGAAAAAAAATTAACCACTGTTGACTTCCTGGGCAACGTCATGTACACTTAGAGGCATAGGGCGTGATGCCCGGTAGCATCGCGCCGCTCTTTGGCAAGTGAATCACACCCGAATGGTTGAGCCTCCAAGGTCGCCAGTCTTTGCCACTATGGCGCTGACTGGCTGCCCGGTATAACAGCCGGGAACCGTGGGGCCGCCCAAGTTTAGGGGCGCCCGCGAGTCCTCCCCCTTGGCGGGCGGGGGCGACCCAAGGCCTGATGCTTCATCCGGAGTCGTTACGGATCCTGCGTTAGCTGGCCAGACCCTGACGGGAAGCGCGTTGCTTTCCGAAGATGGCTTTTTTTGGAGGTTGTTCTTGATGTCCAAGAACGAACCTTCGGGTGTGTCCTTGCGGGCCAGCGACATCCTTCGCTCTGCCGAGTGCAGCGCCGTTAGGATTCGCAAGCTGCTAGCTTCCTCCGGGAGGCAAGCGAGTCCCGCAGGGACCTCAGGGTCGATGCACGACGCGGTGCGTTTGGCCGAGCTCATCGAAAGATTGGCTCACCATGGCCAGAAACTGCCCGCGGCGGAAGCCATGCAGGTCGCAGATTACGTTGAGTGGTTAGTTGACGTTCTCTTGGCTGAGCTGCATGGCTCCCTCGCGTAGCTGATGTCAGCACGCCGTTTGCCAGGCGTGGTCCTTGCGGATCGACATAACGGAGCTGTCCTTTGATTGAAATGGGCACAGCCATACGCATATTGCGGCAAGCACGTAACATGAGCCTGGCTGGGTTGGCCGGTCGAGCAGGGGTTAGTGTGCCATTCCTGTCCTTGGTTGAGAACGGGCGACGCCAGCCCTCGCTGAGCGTTCTGCGCCGGATCGCAAATGGTCTCGAAGTCCCCAGCGAGGTCCTCGTCTTGCTCGGCGCGTCTTCGAGCAGCACCCTTCGCTCTGAGGACGAAAGGGTCGAGGGCATGGTTAGATCCGTCGAGAAACTCGTGAGCGCGGAAGAAGCCCTGCGAACGCGTCTAGACAGAACCGATGTAGACGATGCATCCGAGTGAAGTAGGAATCCGACACATTGCACAAGCCTTCCAGCTTTGCGAAGGCGAGCTCTGCTCGATGGCCCGGTACCCAGAGCGTCTCTACTTCCCAACGGAGTTGCGCAAGGACGAACACGGCAAGACACGGGAGATCGACGTCCCGAAACCGCGCCCGAGATCTCTTTTCAGGAGATTCCACCGATTCTGGCAACGCAGCTTCCGTGCACATGGAAACGCTCATGGCGGCGTTCGAGGACGATCGTGCTTCACGAGCGCACGACAACACCTAGGCCGGAAGTACGTCGAGACTCGAGATGTTTCGGACTGTTACCCATCCATTTCTACGGAGGATGTCCAGAGGCACCTGCGGGATAAGGGCTTCCGCTGTGACGTCGCGTGGGTGCTGAGTCGACTTCTGACCGTTCACGGCAGGATACCCACGGGTTCCCCGCTGAGTAGCGACGCCCTGAACGTCGTCATGGAAAGAGCAGACAATATCGTGGGTTCCTTCTGCGGGAGACACGGCATGTCGGCGTCGCGTGTCTATGACGACTTCGTGGTGTCGCATAATCGCACGGAGGAGGCAGGGCGACCTGGGCAAATCGTGGAGGGCTGCTTTGAAGACATGGGACTGAAGACCAATCCCCGCAAGAGGAAGAACTCGGGCTTCCAGCCGAACTCGCGTCTGCAGTTCGTCCACGGGCTGATTGTCAATTCCAAGAGGGGCACGCGCATCGCTCCGAAACAACGGAGCAAGGCCGTTAGCGCAGCTGAGTCGTATGTGCGAAGCGCGAGGAGTGTGTCACCCGATTCCCTTGAGATGGTCGCCGAAAAACGACGCACGGCCTTTGGTTGGATGTGCCACTGCAGGCAAGCGGAATTAGGTCCCGCGAAGCACCTGCGTCGTTTGATTGATGCGGGGGATCGACACGTGGCCCGGGCTCTCAGCGCTGCAGGCCTAGCGACACATAAGCGCAGATGGTGGGTCTTCTCCAAGAGGATGCACCCGAGTAGAGTTGCCGATGAATGGCGCCGCAACGCCAGATGCAAGTTATAGCTGGGGATGGTAAAGGTGTCAGGATGACCTTCTCGCTTCCGTCACGCGCGGTGGTCGAACGATGCCGACACGCCACGTACATCCGCTTCCGGTCAAGAGAACGCCCTGACGCCTTTCTTCAACCGCTAGTGGCTAGATGCGCTGTGGCAGCAGTCTGCCCCTGGACGGATACGACGTGGGCCGGACGACGTGCCTCGTCGGACCAGCAGCCCGCTACATGGGCAGCGGCTTGATGGGATTCGACTTCTTTGACAGCAATCGCGTTCTTGTCGACTTCGCAACGCAAACGGTGTGGCTGAAGAAGGCGGAGTAAAGGTGCCTGATCGGCCGATCTCGCTCATGGCGAGAATGCGTACGCAGTTCACGGCACAGCGCACCCTTCCCGTTTCCGGCGGGCGGCTTCTATCTCAGGGAATCGCCTGGATCGGGCCCCCTTCGCTTTGGCAGTCGCCGAGGCGAACGCCCTTCCGATCGGCGTTCGCCATGGCTGAAGCCTCCAATGCCCAAACGCGCTCTGACGCCAGCTGCGTAGGCCCCGCAGGGCCCAGTGTCAACCGTCAGGAGTTGGCCGCCCTCCTTGTCCGTGTTCCTACTGGTCTTGTCCCGCCAGTCCCAGCAGAACCACGCAGAAGGCAAGCCCGAGTACGCAAATCGAGATGACCCACAGTCGCCATTGGATGGGGATGTCTACAGCGCCTTCAGGCGGCGGAATCACATTGGGGAGATATGTTGCCCCTACTGCGGGAATGAAAACTGCTCCGACCGCGCCCATCAGTTGCTTCTGGGTCGCTATCGATTCACACACCCAGGTGCGCAGGGCAATACCCCCGGGGATAAACTGAGCGCATGCGAGAACGCCACATGCCAGAACCAGAGTAAGCCAACACATGGGATATGCGCGGAACACTTCATCGAGTGGCAGCCAACGACCGCTTGCGTCTCGGTACGTCGACCACAATGCAGCTGGCGGTATGGCCACAAGAACCACAAGGAAGGTCACCCACCAGCCCAGGACAGTCAGCGGACCCAGGCATACGAGATCCTTGAGGAGCATCAGTAGACCGCACGTAACTCTTCAGCCGTCTGCAACAAGTTGTGCAGGCAATGGCGGTAGTTTGCC
>CAYMLO010000231.1:0-8431 GCA_964390905.1 uncultured Planctomycetales bacterium
TCCCGCGGGGTTGCGCCCGCTCGGAGCAGGACGAACAGGATCCAGAGGACCAGCGCGGTGACGGAGACCGCGATCACCCATTCGTCGTTTGCCGCGAGCCACGTCTTGGTGTCCCACCAGAAGTAGTAGTCGCGCAGTCCCAGCCGCTGTCCTAGGAAGTACACGGTCTTGAACCATTCCCGCACACAATGCCGCAGCGGAATGAGCACGGCAAACAGCAGGACCAGGAAGGGGATGAACGATCCCGTCCAGAGCCAGGCGGTTCGAAGCGCGTGACGCCATGTCTGTCGGAGGGGTTCATCCTGGGCGGACCACGAGACCAGGATGATCGCCGCGCCGAGAAACACGGTCTCGAGCCGAAGCAGGTCCGCCAGCATCAGGACGAACCAACGACGGGACAGCAGGGGTTCGGCCCATATCGTAGCCAGGGGTTGCATGATCGCATCGACGGCCGACCCTGCGACCCTCGCACCGGGGGTTCCCAATCGAGCGCCCATGATCGCCAGCCCGCCGACGACGACGACGACGGCGATGAGGGCGGCCAGCAGATGGGCCAGCCAGGCGGCCCAGAGCGGGGTGTGCTGACAGCGCGTCGCCGTTCGTCGTGGTGTGAGCCACAGCATCACGATCGCGCCGAACGCTGCTGCGACGGGGCGCTTGGAGGGCAGGATGTCGCTACGAGTTGGCATATCGAATCTGCCGGACGCCCCTCAGGGCGACGAACAGGTAAATCAACGGGCACAGGACGGTGATGGCCAGGCCGATCACGACGATGACATGGAAAGCATAAACGGGACCGATCCGCCAGCTCCACCGGTCTGCCGCCACGGCCAAACCGATCAGCGGACCCCACATCGCGCCGCACGAGATGGCCAGCGCAAGGAACGGGGCGTACGTGTAGCAGAACACCTTGAGTACGCCGGGCATGACGTTCTGTTTCCAGATCCACCGGCAGGCGATCCCGACCAGGGATGCGGTCGTCAGCAGCCACCACAACGCGAGTAGGGCGAAGAACAGCGAGACGCAGGTGAGCGGCACGATCGCGTCGGATTGCATCTCGCCGCCCCACGTGGTCATCCAGAATCCCAGGACTGGACTGACGAGAAGCGACAAGATGAACTGAAGGACCAGGAAGGTCCTGGCCCGGGACAGGCCCTGTCGGGTCGGCATGGTGCGGAAGAACTGACCTGGCCTGAAGGTGGCTTCGAGACTGCATCTGATCAGGGCGCTCAACGGCGGGAGTCCTTGGGCGTGCTCCCACGCGTTGGGCTGGCGAAGCCCGGGTTCGATTGATTCGCGGACGGCCACGCCGCACTCGGGGCAGCGGCTGTCTGTGGGCGTGTGCGATAGGTTGTAACCGCAGGATTCGCAGATCGGTGGTCGATCGTGGGCCGGTGATTCACGCTTCGTCGCGGCCGCGCGGAGCAGAATGAACAGGAGCCATGCGACCAGCATCACGGTGACGACAGCGATGACATCTTCGCCGTTTGCGGCGAGCCAATCCCTGAGGTCCCACCAGAAGCCGTCGTAGCGGAGGTCGTGGAGGCCGGCGGCGCTGAGCGTCCACGCACGTACCCGCTCGTAGCGCCGGAGTTGAACGAGCACGGAGAACAGAAGGACCAGAAAGGGGAGTGCGGCTCCCGTCCATAACCAGGTGGTCAGGAGGGCATGGCGACAGGTCTGTCGGAGCGGCTCGTCCTGAGCCGACCACGAGACGAGCGCGACGGCCACGGCAAGAAACTCGAGCTCGAGCCAGAACAGGCTGACCAGCGCAATCATCATCCAGTATCGGGACTGCGGGGCTTGGTCCCACAGCTCGGGCAGCCCTTCATGGATGTCGTTGATCACCAAGCCGGTGAGGACCGCCAGGCCTGCGTTGAGGCCCAGGGGGGCGCTGGCGGCGTCCATGAAGGACACGCCGACGGCGATGACGCCCACTGCGATCAGCACGACCAGCAGATGGGCCAGCCAGGCCGCCCAGAGCGGTACGTGCTGACTGTGGCGAAGCGTCCGTCGCGGCGCGAGCCAGATGACAAAGACGGCCGCAAGGGCGGCGGCCACAGCGTTGCCAGCGCGTGGTCTCTTGTCGCTCACGAATGGGAGGTCCCGCGCGTTGCCCGGGCCTGTTCGTCAGTCCTCGCTCGTCGCGTCGCCGAGCTTCTCGGCCCAGTTCGGGTGGTGATGGTGCGCCCAAGTCCGCGTCACGCGTCCGGTGAAGATGCTCCGCAGCGTGCCCGGGTTGGCGATGGTGGTCAGATACAGATGCACCACCGCAAAGGCCATCAGCAAGACGGCCGCCAGGTCGTGGAGCGTGTAGGCCAGCGTGCCCCAGCCGCCGTCTCCGCCCGGGCAGAGCCACATCGTGACGCCCGTGGCCGACAGGAGCAGCGCGAGCGCCATCGCGCCCCAGAAGAACATCTTCTGGCCGAAGTTGAACTTCCCGGCGGGCGGATGGCCTTTGATCCACAGGTACCCGCCCAGCATCCGCACCCACTGCCAGTCGTACTTGGCGGGGATGGCCGTGACGAACCACCGGAGGGTTCCGATGACGGCTGCCGCGGCGAAGACGAGCCCGGCGATCTCGTGCAGCTCCAAGGCCCAGTCGCTGGTCCAGAAGCTCCCGCGCGCGGTGGGCAACTTGGCCAACAGGAAGCCCAGGCCCGTCGCGCACAGCGCGACAAAGGCGCCGAACAGGAACAGGTGCATCCATCGCTCGATCGGGCCGAAGCGCTTGAGGGCGGGCTCTGGATCGTCCTGGCCGATGTGTTTCGGCCCGAACGTCACGTAGTGAAGCAGGCAGAGCAGCGCGGCGATCGGGATGATCCACACCCAGCAGGTCTTGAGCGTCCCTTCGCGCCAGCCGCCGAGCCCGACCAGGCATTCCTCGACCTCCAACAGCTGATGCGATCGCAGCGGCGGATCGGGTTCGGTCGCGTCGTCGACGCGGGTCTTGAGCGTGTAGAACGGCGCGTCGGACGCGTGGCAGTCGCTGCATCCGCCCGAGCCGAGGGATGCCCGCGCGGGCCGAACCGGATGTGCGAAGGCCCAATAGTACGGCTCGCCATCGCTACGGGCCGACCACGTCAGCTCACCCGCCGAGTTCAGCGCGTAGACGCCGCCCCGCGCGACCAGCACCGCTTGTGTCTTTGTGTCTTCATCGCCCAGCTGTTTGCCCAGTGCGGCCAAGACGGCACGGATCTCCGCGTCCGTGTTGACCTCGGGCTTTTCGTCCTCGTCGTCGTCCTTGATCTGCTCGCCGGCCTGCTTGATCGCCCCGGCGACCGCATCCGACGCGAGAGGCGTCACGCCCCTCTCCGATAGCTTGCCCCACCAGCGAGGATACGCGTAGCGGAACAGCCCGATCTCGCCCCGGTCCGGGCCGCGACACCACACCGGTGCATACACGGCCGGCAGGGCGCGTTGGGTCAGGTCGTCCTCGGTGGACAGGCCGAGCCCGTGTCCGATCGCCGTCAACTGGGCCGCCACCTCGGGGCCCGGCTCAAACCCGCTGTGGCAGGCGACGCATCGGATCCGCTCCAGGTGGAACGCCGGCAGGCCCGGATGGTCGGGCTTGGGCGCCCCTGCACGCCCGACGGTGTGGCAGCCTTCGCAGGAAAGCGTGGCGTTGTCCGGATCGCGGGACAGGTCGGCGGGGCTGCCGTCGCCTCGTGCGATCCGGTGGTCGATGTCGTTCTTGTGGCAGTCGGTGCAGCGCATCCCCGCCTCGAAGTGAACGTCTTGGGTTCGATGATGCGCTGAGCTTGACCCGTCGCCGCGGAGACGGGTGTAGTGGCAGAACAGGCAGTTGGTGGCCGGGATGTGACGGGTGATGTCCAGCGTCACGAAGTTGCCCTTGTCGAACCGCTGGACGGCGTAGCTCACGTCGACGCTGACCCCGCCGGATGTCTCCTCCGACGCTCCTCCCACGTCGAACGGGTCGTCGGATTCCTCCTCTTCGGCCTCACCCGCCTTGCTGGCCTCCCCGACGACCAGGCCCAACCCCGCAGCGGCCGTGGGCGCCCACTTGAGATTGTGGACGCGAATCTGGTCGGCCCGCATCTCCGGGTTGTACCCGGTCCGGAGGTGGCACATCAGGCAGTCGATCTCCATCACGCCGGTCTTGTCCCACGGCTCGCCGGACAGGCGCTTGACGTTGCCTTCCTTGTCGAGCGTGTTCTCCAGCATGCCGCCACCGGGATGATGGGCGCCGAACCGAAGGGCGAAATCGAACGGCTTGATCCCCAGGTCCGCCGGCGTGACGCCCCGCGTTCGCGCCCAATTCCGGTGGGAGGTCGGGATCTGCGTGTTGCTGACCGGGTCGATGACGAAGAACGGCTCGCCAGGATGGTCGTCCGCGTCGACGGTGCCGGCGCCCGCCTCGGTGGGTGGCTGCACCCCCGCCTGGAAGTGCCAGCCCTTCGAGATGCGTCCGTAGTCGTGGCACTTGCCGCAGGTCTTCTTCGGGCTGTAGGGAACCTTGCTCTCGACGGTGATGAGCTTGCCCGCCTCGTCGAAGAGCTGGATGCGGTGCACGTAGGTGGCGCGGCTGCCCGTGTGGATCGGCGCCGCCGCCTGGGACACCCCTGTCCAGACCATCATGATCCCAAGCGATACCCATCCCATCTGCCTCATGACGCCCGGCCCCTTCATTGAACATTCTCTCTGGCTGTGGGCCCCTGGTCGACGACGCGTATTGCGCCCCGCTCGGGTCCAATCACACACTCATTCTTGCCCGCGGCCCCGCAGCGGTGCCCTAGGCTGGTCGCATCGTCCTGGCCCTTGGCGGGTCTGTCAAGCGAACAGCGATCCTCTCAGTCCGATGGCCGACTTCGAGCCGTGAATGATCGCTGATTTGGGCATTGAGTTCCTGTGCGTTCCAGGCTATAAGCTGGCCCATCAGACCCCGGGGAACCGTCCCGACGTTCGGCAGGGATGGTGCCGGTCGGAGCTTTGCAGAATGAACATCTACTTGCCCATTGCTGATCTCAGCATCAACCTCTTCCTCGTCATCGGTATTGGTGCCCTGGTGGGCTTCCTGTCGGGCATCTTCGGTGTGGGCGGGGGATTCTTACTGACGCCCATCATGATGATGATCGGGATCCCGCCACCGGTGGCGGCGGCCTCGGACTCCAACCAGATCGTGGCCAGTTCGGCCTCCGGCGCCTTCGGTCATTGGCGGTTGGGCAACGTGGACATGAAGATGGGCCTGATCGTCCTGGCGGGCGGCGTCAGCGGCGGGACCGTGGGCGTGCAGGTCGTCTACTACCTGCGGCAGCTCGGCAACTTCGAGTTTGCCATGAAGCTCCTGTACGTCCTGGTCCTGGGGTTGGTCGGCGGGGCGATGTTCTTGGAGAGCCTCAACACCATCCGCAAGAGTCGCAAGCAGGACGACACCGGCGCGATGCCCGAGATGAGTGAGCCGAAGCTGAGCAAGTTCTTTGCCAAGCTGCCGCTCCAGATGAACTTTACGAAGTCCCAGATCAAGGTCTCGGCCATCTTCCCGTTCGCCATCGGCTTTGCGGTCGGGTTCCTGGCGGCCATGCTCGGCGTGGGTGGCGGGTTCATCATGGTACCGGCGATGATCTACATCATCGGCATGCCGACCATCACGGCGATCGGCACGGACCTGTTCCAGATCGTGCTCACCTCGGCCAACGTAACGTTCATGCAGGCCATGACCAACCATACGGTCGACGTGATGTTGGCCCTCTCCTTGCTGATAGGGTCGACGCTGGGCGCTCAGTTCGGCGTCCGGGCGAGCAAGCTTTTCAGGGGCGAGCAGATTCGAATCCTGCTGTCGACGCTCGTCCTGGGGATGATGATCAAGTTGCTCTTGGACCTGGTCGTCGAGCCGGACAACGTGATCAGCTTCGCGAAAGGCGTGGTAGGACACTGATGAACGGACGACAGAATCACTGGCTCAGCCGGCGGCGCGCGATCGCGCTGGCGATGCTGGGGTTGCTCATCACGGGGGTGGTCGTGATGCGGGCCCAGGCCACCACGAGCATCACGCTCAAGCCCCGTCAGCTTGCCGCTGCGTGCGTGGCGGCGGCGTCGACGCAGCCCACGACGTCACCCGCCGCGGGAGAGGGTCCCGCCCTGGGCGGCGTCGTGACCGACAGCTCCAAGTCGACGATCGACATCGGGCTCACCTACGACGGCGAACAGGTCGAGTTCTTCGGCGCCCTGGGCGACGGCGAGGCGGACGCCGTCATCGTCAAGATTACCAGTCCGGCCGAGGACGCCAAGCTCAACCAGAAGGGCCGGGTCGGTCCATTCTGGATGAGCGTCAAGCAGCACACCGTGCACAACGTGCCCTTCATGTATCACATCAACGCCTCGGACAAGATCGACGCGATCGTGTCGCCCGACGTGCGCCGCAAGTACGGGATCGGGTTGGAGGCGGTCCGCGCCGGCATGAAGATCGAGACGACCAAGGGAACCTTTGAGCCCGAGGACGAAGAAGTCGTCTTTGGGGGCCTGCGGCGGCTCAAGGAAAACCAGGGCCTCTATCAGATCAACGACGACAAGCGGGTTGCCATCAAGCAGGGCCGGTTGTTCAGGCACACCGTCGATTTTCCCTCGGCGGCCAAGGAAGGCGACTATCTGGTCGAGACGCTTGCGTTCAAGCAGGGCCGACTCGTGGGCAAGGCCACCGACCACGTCCAGCTCAGGAAGGTGGGCTTGGAGTCCAAGGTCGTTCATTGGGCCCATCACTTCCCCAAGGCCTACGGCGTCTGTGCGGTGATCATCGCCCTGGGGGCGGGGCTTCTGGTGGGCTTTGTCTTCAAGAAGGGAGGGCATCACTGATGGCCGCCGTGCTCAAACCGATCCTCGTGGCGACTGATGGCAGCAAGGCGGCGGAGCACGCGGTGCGGTACGCGGCGACGCTCGCCAAGCGGCGTGGCACCGAGTTGGTCATCCTCCACGTCGTGAGCCTCAAGAAGGTCAGTCACTGGGGGTTCATCGACTCGCATTTCACCAAGGAGCTTCGCATCGCGGCCGAGAAGGTCCTGGACGCAGCCGAGGCGGTCGCCAAGGAATACGACGTTACCTGCAGGCGGATGGTCCGCGAGGCCGAGAGCTTTCCACATCGGGCCATTGCGGACGTGCTGGCCGAGCTGAAAGACGTCTGGGTCCTCGTGGTCGGCGACAAGGGCGAGGACCTCGAGGCCCGCCACGCCCTCGGCTCGACGACCAACGGCGTGCTCCACGAGCTGTCCAAGCGTCAACTCCCCGTCCCCGTCCTCGTGGTCCCGTCCGTGGCGGACGTGGAGCTGACGATCTGAAGCCAGGGGGATGTGTGCCGGGAGGTGTTGCCGCCCTGGTCGTCGTGTTCTCGACGGGCTCAACCCCTGCCCATTGCCTGCCCGATGGCGTGCCCGTAGAATTGTCTTGAGGGAGGGCGGCGCGCCGATTCGGTCCATGTCTGTGTGTGGCCAACCTTGCGAGGTGAGATTGGGATGTGGAGCCAGGTTATGAGGGTCGACAGACCCGTTTCGTGTCGCAGCAGGGGCGGTTTCACCCTGATCGAGCTGCTGGTCGTGGTGGCCATCATTGCCTTGCTGATCTCGATTCTGCTTCCTTCGTTGAACAAGGCCCGCAAGCAGGCGCGGACGACGGTGTGCGCCAGCCGGATCGGCCAGCTCGGCAAGTGCATCCTGGGGTATTCCGACGACTACGAGGAAACCCCGCCGTTCATCGGGCTGGGGTTCGACGATCTCAAGGACCTGGGCGACGACACGTCCACCGCCCCGTATGACCTGTCGCGGATGGAATGCTACGAGTGGGCCCTTCACGAGGCGTGGGTCAGCAAGCCCATCGTCAAGGACTACCTGGGCGGGCCCAAGAACATGATCTGGTTCACGGGCGAGGAGGATTGGCAGTCGGAGGCGGAGGGCGTGGGGTTGCAGTGGGTCGACGACTGGGTGCCGTCGACCGGCTCGCTGTTCACGTACGCCCGCTTCGCCAACACGTACCGTTGTCCCGACTTTGAGCGGATTCCTGCCAAGTGGCAGTCCGCGTTCAACTACACCCGGTCCGTTCTGGGGCGCAAGTGGATCCTGCCGCCGTGGGTCAGGACCGAGCCGGATTGGTGGGAGCCCGAACCCCTCACGCTTCAGATCGGGGCGCCCGGGCCGATCATGCGGCTGAGTCAGGTCTATGCCCCCGCCAACCTGGGGATGTTGTTCGACGAGTGGTGGTTCCGTAACGTCGCGGGGGATCCGACCACGGTGATCAACGACGCCCACCCCAACGAGCTGGCCACGGGTGGCTGGATGGGGTGCGATTCGATCTGGTATCCGATCGGCGACGAATGGGGGCGCTACCACGGCGCGAAGGTCGCCGGCGAGCCGGTCATCGCTGGCGAGCCCACCATGATCGAGCAGGCGAACATCTGCTACTACGACGGCCACGTCAAGACGGTCCA
>CAYMLO010000231.1:8441-10373 GCA_964390905.1 uncultured Planctomycetales bacterium
GCTGCGGCGAGACGTCTGGCCGGACCGGATGTTCGACGTCTTCGACTATCCGAAGCTGCTCGTCTACGTCTTGGGGGAGATCTTCGCGCAGCGCGGGATCCACGAGAACATCACGTTGCCTTGAGACCGCGCACCGGGACGCTGGCCCTGACGGTAGTCCTCGCACGGGTTGCCAACCAGGTCCAACCACTTGGTCGACGTCGCCTGCTCTTCCGTCATCTGAGGGGCAGCGGTACAATCTGGGCATGGCGGATGAAGATGGCACATCGCAGCGCCCGACGGCGGCCAACCCCCTTCCGTTTCCGCCGGACCCGGTCATCGAGGCCTACAAGAAGGACGTGGACCGGACGCTGATCCGGGAGAATCTCAAGCTGACCGTGGAGGAGCGTTTGCTGAAACTCGGGAAGTTCGTGGAGTCTGCATAGGAGCTCCGCGAAGCTGGAAGGGCTGCACGTCGGCGGGATGCCCATGGCAGGGACCGTTAGATGGCCACGGATTTCGGGCGGATCATCTCGGTTCTGGCTGCGGGGGTGATGTGGCGTTCGTCGTGATCGGGGGTCTTGCGGTCACCGTTGCCGGCTCTGCCCGCGCCACCTCCGACGTGGATGTCGTCTACGCGCGTGATGCCGAGAACATCGAGCGCCTGGTCGCGGCGCTGCGACCGTACAAGCCCTCCGTTAGCGGTGCCCCGCCCGGTCTACCGTTTCTCTGGGACGCTCAGACCGTTCGAACCGGCCTGAACTTCACGCTGGTGACGGAACTCGGCGCGCTGGATCTACTGGGAGAGGTTACAGGCGGCGGGACATACGAGGAGTTGCTCCCCTACTGCCAGAGAATCGAGGCCTTCGGAACCCGGCTTCATCTGCCTGGGTCTGGAGGAGCTTATCCAGGTCAAGCGCGCCGCAGGGCGCCCCAAGGACTTCGAGGTCATCGCCGAACTGGAAGCCATCCTCGAGGAACGCCAGAAGCGAGAGGCGTAGACTCCTGAGTGGGCGTCATGGCGTCGCCGTCCCTCACGACCGAGATGGGGAAGCTGCGTTAGGACGCCAGCCACAGCCCTCCTGCTTGAACACTGGACAGGGCCCGTACGATCAGGCGGGGACTGCGAACTCGCGGGCCTTTTCGTCCACGACGCGGATGACGGCCTGGATCTGATCGACTTGGCTGTCCTCGAAGTAGGCCTCGCCGCACTGGCTGCAGATCCAGGCCGGCACGGCCTGAAACGTCAGGTGGTAACCTTCGCGGTCGACCTGAAACGGTGCGGCCTGCCGCACCATCGTGCCGCGACAGTGGATGCATCTCATGGCCGCCTCGTCGTCTTGAAGTCTTCGCCCCACTCCTCGGGACTCGCCAGATACGCGGTGATGATCGCCAGGAAGTCATCCTTGGGCGAACAGACTACGTGTTATGGGCCGACCTCCTGCTCCATGACCGAGAATCAGGCAACTGTGTCCTCTCGCATCGTCGGGGTAGTCCTCGACGAGCTCGCATTCACGAATGACGCCACGGACCTCGTCCGTCGTAATCATCCTATCCGGACGAGACATCTGTCCTACGGCGTGTGGCAGGAACAACAGCTTCTTCGCCGCGGAGCGAGCCACCAAAGCCATTGTATCCGGAGGTGCGGCCATGACAGCATACACCCAGCGGGCCACACCGTGGACAACGCGTTGATCTCCCCCGTCGCGCTCGGACAGACGAGACCAGCGTGACGTCGGAAAGCTCCGAGCCCCCCTTGCTTCCCTGCCCTTCGGACCATGCCTGTGTGTCTCGGGTCTTCTCCCCGGTCACAGGGCATTGCTGTGGGCTACGCCTTCATCCCCGTCAGCATGACGCCTTGGATGAAGTACTTCTGGGCGAAGAAGAAGATGACGATGACGGGGGTGGTCATGATGAGGCTGGCGGCCATCATGGCGGCGTGGTTGCCGCCGC
>CAYMLO010000232.1:0-10329 GCA_964390905.1 uncultured Planctomycetales bacterium
TCCGTCTCGAAGGTCGCCACCGCGACCACCGGACCGAACGTCTCCTCGGCGAAGACCCGCATCTCCTGACGGGCACCGGTCAGCAGCGTCGGCGGATAGAAGCAGCCCCAGTCGTCTTGGGGTCGATCGGGATCGTGACCGACGATCCGCCGCGCCCCCTTCTGCATCGCGTCGGCGACGTGCCCGGCCACCTTGTCGAATGCGTCGCGATTGATCAACGGCCCGATGTCGGTGCCTGGGTCCAGGCCGTTGCCGACCTTCAGCGCCGCAACACGCGTTGCGACCAGATCGACAAACTCGGCCTCCCGATCGCGGTGTACATACACGCGGTTGGCGCAGACGCAGGTCTGCCCGCCGCAACGGAACTTGTTGGCCATCAGACCGTCGGCAGCCGCGTCCAGGTCGGCGTCTTCGAACACGATGAAGGGTGCGTTGCCGCCCAGCTCGAGCGCCACGCGTTTGATGTGCGTCGCCGTCTGGCGGATCAGCAACGAGCCAATCTCCGTCGAGCCGGTGAAGCTGATGACGCGAACCCATGGATGTTCGCATAACACCTTGCCGATGGGCGCGGATCGTCCCAAGACCAGGTTCAGACGTCCCGCCGGGATCCCGGCACGGTCGGCCAGATGCCAGAACGCCACGGCCGACAGCGGCGTCAGGCTCGCGGGCCTGGCGACGACGCTGCATCCCGCCGCGACTGCGGCAGACAGCTTCTTGGCCAGCATCGCCAGCGGGAAGTTCCACGGCGTGATCAGGCCCGCCACGCCGGCGGGACGATGATGGACCGTCCAGTCGCAGTCTCTGATCTGCACGCCCAGCGCGCGTGGGTCGATGTGACTGAGCTGCTCGGCGAAGTAGCGGTAGAACGCGGCGGAGTAGTCCACCTCGGCCTGCGATTCAGCCAGCGGCTTGCCGTGCTCGATCGTGATGATCCGGGCGAGCTCGCCGCGATGCTCGATGAGCTGCGCCGCCAGCGTTTGCAGCCACTCCCGTCGCTCGCCCGCCGTCGCGGCGTGTGCCAGTGCGCGTTGTGCCGCCTCGACCGCCTCGACCGTCTCGGCCTCACCCATGTCCGGCGCGTCGGCCAGGAACTCACCCGTCGCCGGGTTGTGGACGGGTAGCGTCCCGCCGGACCGCGCCGCGGACCACGCGCCGTCGACGTAACCCATGCACCGCGAGAGAAGAGGAGATTCGATCACGTCAGTCGCCCTTCACTTGTCGGATGATTTCGTCTGCCATCTCGGCCGTACTCAATTGACCGCCCAGGTCAGGCGTGCCCGCGCCCTGGGCGAGCGCGCCCTCAACGGCCTGTCTTATGCGGGATGCCGCCTCCTGGAGTTCCAGCCAATCGAGCATCATCGCCGCGCTGAGAATGGTCGCCACCGGGTTGGCGATCCCCTGACCGACGATGTCCGGCGCCGAGCCGTGCACCGGCTCGAACAGCGACGGGGCCTTCCGTTCCGGGTTGATGTTCGCGCTGGGGGCCAGCCCCAGCCCGCCGCCGATCAGCCCGCCCAGGTCGGTCAGGATGTCGCCGAACAGGTTCGACCCTACGACGACGTCGAACGTCTCCGGCCGGCGGACGAAGTTCATGATGGCCGCATCGATGTGCTGCTTATCGGTGACGATGTCGGGATACTCAGCCCGAATCTCTTCGAGGATCTCGTCCCACAAGACGAATCCGTACCGCTGCGCGTTCGACTTGGTGGCCAGCGTCAGATGACGACGGCGCGTCATCGCCAGGTCGAACCCGTATCTCAGGATCCGCTCGATGCCGCGTCGGGTATGGACCGCCGTCTGCAGGGCGAACTCCTCGGGCTCGCCGACCTTGAACCGTCCGCCGTTGTTGACGTACTCGCCCTCGGAGTTCTCCCGAACGACGACCAGGTCCACGTCGGCGGCGCCCGGGGCGGCGAGGGGCGAACGGACCCCCGGGAACAGCCGCGCCGGTCGGACACACGCATACTGGTCGAACGTCTGTCGGATCCGGATTAGCGGCTCGAGCGTGATGTGATCCGGAATTCGATGGGGCTCGCCCAGCGCGCCCAGCAGGATGGCATCGAAACCGCGCAGGACATCCAGAAAACCCGGCGGGACGACCTGGCCGGTCTCGTCCCAATAGCTCGCCCCCCACGGCAGGTTCGTCATCTTCAGGGCGAAATTCCCCGCCTGCTCCTGAACCGCCTGCAGGACGCGGACGGCCTGCTCGATCACCTCTGACCCGATCCCATCGCCGGGATACAGCGCGATATCGAAGGCCTTCATCTCGCCTCCCCCTTCGCCTTCAGGCTCGACAGGAGATCCTGCCAGGCGGCGGCCAAGCTGCCGAAGTCTCCGCCGCAGAACACCAGGTCGCATCCGGCCGCCAGCGCGGCGTCCAGCATCGGGCCAGGGCTTACCATGATGCCCGCATGCTTGCTCAGGCCTCGCGCCCGCTTGATACAGTCCGTGACCATGGTGATGAGCTCGGGGTCGGCGAGTTGGCCCATGCGACCGGCGCTGACGGACAGGTCTCCGGGACCGACCAGAACGCCTGCCAGCCCTTCGACACCGCAGATGGCCTCGAGGTTCTCGACGGCCTGGAGGGTCTCAATCTGCGCGAAGAAGTAGCTCCGCTCGTTCGCCTGCTGGAACGCTTGCTCCATGCCGGCCAGACCGTACTCCACGCCGCGGCTTCGCGTGTTGAATCCGCGCGACCCCAACGGCGGGAACTTGCCGTGCTGCACGACCTGCCGTGCCGTGGCTGCGTCGTTGATCATCGGCACGATGAGGATCCGCGCGCCGGCCTCCATCGACCGCAGCACGTGGTGACGCTCGGCGTCGGGAATCCGAACGGCCGGGATCGCACCGCCGACCTCTGCTGCCACGCACAACGACTCGACCTCGCTGAAGCTCGCCGGTCCGTGCTCGACCTCGATCCAGATCGCGTCGAACCCGATCCGACCGGCCATCTCGGCCAACCGGGTCGACCCGCTGAGGATGCTCACGCCTCGCAACACACGGGGCCGGCCGTTCTCGTCTGTAAAGATGTCGCCCATAGTCGTCCTCGTTTACACCGAATCCGCGGGCGTCACGACGCCCGGCCCTGTCGCATCACGCCCCGCCAGGTCCACATCCCCACGTCACCGTCCGCGCCCGGCAAGACGAGGCTCAGCCCGTAGCCCAAGCCAAGCGTCGACAGGAATCCCAACATCGTCGGCCACATGAACCCGATGTCAAACACCCAGAAGCCCTCGCCAAACCTGGGCGCGAGCTTGTCGGCGAAAATCGCCAGCGCCGTCAGCACGGTCCCGATCACCCCGCCGATCATGACGCCCAGCGCGTTGGCGCGCCGCGTGAACATCGCCAGCAGAAAGATCCCGAACAGCGGGCCGATGAAGCCCTGGATCAGTTTGGCGGCGATCTGGAACACGTCCCCCATCTGTCCCACCAAGCACGCGAGCCCCGTGACGAGCAAGCCAAGGACGAGCGAGCTGACCTGGGCCACCCGCAACTGACGCGTCGGTGCGCCGGCCTCCGAGGACGCGTCCTCCAGACCGCGCCGCTTCTTCCACAGCCGGGCGTAGAAGTCGTTGGAGATGGCCGTGATGCACGAGTTGACGCCCGAGTCCAGGCTGGACATCGAAGCCGCGTAGATCGCCGCGATCATCAGCCCCGCAATCCCCACCGGCATGTTGTTGGCGATGAAGTAAGGGAACACCTGGTCGTTCTGCAGCTCATTTGGAAACGCATGATGGGCCGAGAATGCGAACAGCCCCACGCCCACCAACGTCATGGACACGATGTAGAACGTGTACGCGAAGCAGTTGCACAGGAACGCCCCCTGGCTGGTCCTCAGCGACCTGGCGGTGAGGTACCGCTGTACCATGACCTGGTCCACGCAGTAGTTGCCCAGCTTGCCCAGCGTGTAGGTGGTGATGATGCCGAGCACCGTGACATCAGTGTAGACGTACAGGCGGATCTTCGTGAGCAGCCCGCCTTCGGTCCATCCGTCCATCGTGGCGGTCATGTCGGTCTTGCCGGCCGCCGTCAACGTTTCCCAGATCTCGCCGAACCCGCCGGGAACGCCAACGAGGATGATGATCGCTGCCGTGATCATCCCGCCGAACATGATGACGAACTGGGCGACGTCGGTCCAAATGACGGCCTTGATGCCGCCCATCGTCGTGTAGGCCGTCGCCAGGATCCCCAGGCCGATCACCGACGGGATCAGCGGAAGCTTACCGCCCGTGACGATGTTGAGGACCAGGGAGGGCACGTAGACGGCCGTCGCCATCCACGTAATCCGCCACAAGATGAAGATGCCGCTGGTCAGCGTGCGGACGCGGACGTCGAAGCGGCGTTCCAGGTACTCATACGCCGTGTAGACGTTCAGGCGGTGATAGAACGGCATGAAGACCCACACCACGATCGGAAACGACAGCGGGATGGCCATCAGCCCCCAGATCGTAATCAAGCCGTACTTCACCGAACCGGCCGGCGCCCCGATGAAACCGATCGCGCTGGTCAGCGTCGCCATCAACGATAGGCCGACGGGAATCCACCCCATGCTCCGTCCGGCCAGGAAGTAGTCCTTCGTGGACTTCTGTCCCCGGTAGAAGTACGCGCCCAGCGCCGTGATGCACAGCAGATAGCCGATGCAGACGGCGTAATCGATGGCCGTCAGTCCGCTCTCTGGCATGCGTTCGTCCCCAATCCCCACACCGCCGAACCAGGACGCACTACGCGTCCCCGCCCTTGCCGAACTGGAACGCGTACAACCTCGTCCCGCGCATCTCGAACCGCAATCGAACCGGACGTCCCGCCAGGGACGAGACGTCGGACTTGCCCTTCCACGTGACGCGCTTGGCCAGGTAGTCGCCACTGATGATGTGGCAGTCCGCAACCCCGAACCCGGCGATGGCCTTGCCGTGCTCGTCAAGCAGCCCCACGCGCCCCTCACCCGACGCCGACGTGTTGACGTTCAGCGTCAACGTATCGCCGCCAAAGACGAGGGGGCCGACGACGAGGCTGCCGCCCCCGTACGCGAAGTCGGCCGACACGAACCCGTCGATCCGCTGCTCGAGCCGGAAGATCCCGCCCAGCGCGCGGCCCTCGAGCCGACGGCGGGCCTGCGTATCGCCGTGCGTGAAGGTGTACCCGCCGAAGTACTGTTCGATGCGCGTCTTGTGATAGACCATGCCCGGGAAGACCATGTTGATCTTCAGCGGCAGGTCTTCGTGCTGATAGAGGGGCACATAGGGGGTCCGGTACCGCGTCCAGGCCTTGCCGTCCCGGCTGACGGCCAGTTGCGTGTCGATCACGCCGTCGTTGGTCTTGCCGCCCGCGCGGAGGGCGGGCTGGTTCAGGTACGCCCGCCCGGATGGGTTGTAGTGGTAGTAGGGCGTCGGGAAGGCCACGTAGACGTTTCGGGCCAGCGCGTACTTCTGCGCCGAATTCGTGTACAGGTCCATGTCGGACGGATCGCGGTCGTCGGCGGACAGTACGACGGGAATCCGTTCCGGCCAGACCTCGTCCATCCCGGACGTCACGACGCACCCGGTCGCCCGACCGCGATGCCCGACGCGGGGATAGTGCACGTACTTGTCGAGCTGGTCGTCCCAGAACGTGGAGATCTGGCTGTCGGAGTGGTGCTTCGATATCTGCGTCGGGTGCATCGTGAAGTGAACGCCGTCCGGCGAGGTGAACAGCCGCGTCCCGAGACGAGGCTCGCTCGAGAGGAACACGTAGCGCTTCTCGGGAGGCCCCTTCGGGTCGATCATCACCGTGCCCTCGCGCTGGCCGTCGATGACGATGTTGTTCTGTTTCGAGCCCTGCCATTCAACCGCGCCGAGGTTGGGCTTGTCCCAGTGGATGCCGTCCTTGGAGACCGCCATCGCCAACCGGTACGCCGGGTTCGAGTCCAGGTGGATGGGGACGTAGTAGAGACGATACTGCCTGGTGTGCGGGTCCCAGAACACGTTGCAGTAGCTGGTGATGCCGTTGCGCTCCCAGGGCCGGTCGGGGATGATGACGAGCTCCTTGCGCTGCGGGGGATTGACGCACAGCGTGACGTTCTGCTTGTTTGAGATCAGGAACTCGTCGATGAACAGGTGCTTGTCGCTGCCGAGCTGGTACGGCTTGGTGTCTGCCGCATGCGCTTGTGTGTTCACAAGGCTCGAGCCCACCACCGCCGCGAACACGACTGCGCCGGCTCGCCGCAGCAAGGTTCGCCGCGTCATACCAACTGGTTGGGGATCCATCGCTTATCTCTCCCGACGTTGGCCAAGGCGAGCACAGACCAACGTCGCCCGGTCGGTCCGCGCTCAGAACCGTCATTTGCCCTCGGTTCGGAACTGGAACGCGTACAGCTTGGTCGAACGCATCTCGAAGCGGAGTCGGATCGGCTTGCCAGCCAGCTTCGAGACGTCGGGCTTGCCCCGCCACGACACGACGTGGGCTACGTCGTTGGTCAGGATCAGATCGCAGTCGGCGACGGCGAAACCGGGGATCGCCTTGCCACCCGGGTCCACAAGACCGACACGGGCGTGACCGGCCGCCGACGTGTTGACGTTCAGCACCAGTCGCTTGCCGGCAAACACCCCCGGCGGGGTCACCAACCAGCCCCCCGCGTAGTCGGCGTCGGCCGAGTAGAAGCCGTCCAGCCGCTGCACGGCGCAACCGATCTGGCTCCAGCGTCGCCACTTGGCGCGTCCTGCCTCGTCCATCCGTCGCGTGCCGCCGTGGCTGAGGTCCACGCCGTTGTAGTACTGGTAGATGCGGTTGCCCATCCGGACAAGCCCTACGCCCATCATCATGAGCTGCGAATCCCACTCGGCCGACTCCCCCAACGCCAGGTAGGGACCGCGATCGGGCCGGACCCAACGTACCCCATCACGGCTGGCCGCCGCCGAGATGTCCAGCAATCCGTCGTTGCCCATCTGCGGTAGGAAGTGATGGTACAGCGAGGGGAACATGAAGTAAGCGTCGTCGGCCCAGGGATACTTCACGCACGCGTTGTTGTAGAAATCGACGTCAGGCGGGTCCTGTCCGTCGGCCTCGAACACCGTCTGCAGCTTGTCCGGCCAAGGTGCGTCGATCTTCGTCATCTCGACACGACCGACGGATCGGCCGCGCTTCGTATTCTTGCGCAGGAAGGCCGTGTACTTGCGAAGAGCGGGATCCCAGAACGCCACCTGCTGGCTGTCCGGACACCAGGGGCTAACTGGGCCCGGCGTGGTGAAGTGGATCCCGTCCGCCGAGTAGGACACACGCAGTCCACCCTTGTGCGGACCGACGGTGTGCAACAGCTTGTACCGCCGCTCCGGCGGCGCGACCGGATCGATGAAGACCGTCCCGTCCACCACGCTTCTGGCGATGATGTTGTTTCGGCGCGACCCGTCGAACTCGACGATGCCCAGGTTGGGTTTGGTCCATCGGATGCCATCCTTGGATTCGGCGTAGCAGAGGTAGGCGTGCTTGTCCCAGGCGTCCGGGGTGTGCCACTGGTCCTTCGAGAAACACGAGTAGTACATCCGGCAGATCTCGCCGTCCTGCACGACGGTGAAGTACGACGTCAGACGGAAATCCTCCCAGGGCTTGTCGGCGAACAGCACCTGGCCCGCCTTGACCGGTGGGTTCATGACGATGCGAACGTTCTGCGATTCGGCGATGAACTTGCGATCGAAGAACAGCTGCTTGCCGGTGGCGATCCGAATCGGCCGGTCGTTCGCCGCCAGGCTGTCGGCCGCACCGAGGTCCGCCGGCCACCACACCGTGCCCGCGACGATCCCCGCAATCGCCGCGCTTTGAAGACCGAGTCGTTCGATCACGATCGCACTCCCGCGAACCAGGATGTCTTGACAGCTTCGTTTCGCGGAGACCTCATGTGGTGCAAGGGCCTTCGCAACCTGACCGCGACGGTCATGATACCGCATGCGTCGCGTCCTGTCCCGCGTTGGCGCACGTTGACGGGACGCGCGGTTGTCCAGGGGGTGGGTTTCCTATCGCGGACGGTGCGCTAGGTTCCGCCGGTCGGGACGAGGGCGACGGTCTCGGTGTGCTCGAGGGTCACGGGGCCGTCGTTGAAGCCGTTGAGCTTGTCCAGTTCGTTGGTCTTGGTGACGGTGACGATCAGGTCGTTGCCCGGATGGCCGAACTCACTGAGGTCATTCGCCGTGAACGTGTAGCTCCCGGGATCTTCCTCGAGGTCGACGGTCGTTTCCTTGTCGCTGCCGTGAATGGTCTGGGTAATCGTGATCTTCACCCGGTCGCTCGGGCTGGCGTTCGACCAGTTCAGCGTGAAGCCCAGCAGGGACGCGGCTTGGCCCTCGGCTGGCGACGTGATGGCCCAACCGAAGGGCGCGGTCAGCGTGGTCGGCTCCACGCCGCGGGTGGGTTCGGTCACGACGACGGTGTGCTGGACGGCGGCGGCGACCGACTGCGTGTAGGTTCCCTCCGTGGCGGTCGGCGTCAGCGGCTCGCCATCGATGGTAACCTGTTGCTCACCTCTTAGCTCGACGGCCAGGCCGTCGTCGTCGGTGAGGATCGCCGTCACTTCCGCCTGTTCGTTGCCGGCGACGGACACGATCTTCATCACGCACGTGGCCAGGTCGAGCTTGGCTCCCCGGCTGTAGCTAAACGTAATGAAGTCGCAACACGCCCCCACACAAAACGTCAGGCTCGCGATCGCAACCAGGAGGTTCCTCCGCATCGTCTTGACCTCCCAAGCCGTCCATGGAACGGGCTTGTGAACCCGTGGGCCCGTCGGTCCTGGCGGCCAAACGGCACGGCCTCGGACCTGCACCCACGCCTACTCTTCCACCTCGATCGTCAGTTCCTTGCTGTCCGTCGACGACGGCGTGTCGTCGTCGGTGACCTGAACCGTAAAGATCCATGTGCCGACCTCGGTCGGCTTGCCGGAAATCTCCCCAGTCGTCGCGTCGAGTCGCGGCGTCGACTTCCCCTCCCCCGGCGGCAGGACGCCCTGGGTGATCTTCCAGGTGTAGGGCGCCAGGCCGTTGATGGCCTCCAACTGTAACGTAAAGGACTCGTCCACCTCGACCGTGTGCTGAGCCTCGGTGGTGATCTCGACCGCCAACGGCTGGATCCTGAGCGTGACGAACGCCGTCGTGGTCTGCGGAGGGTCAGCGCTGTCGGTCACCGTGAGTTGCAGCTGCCGCGTGCCGGCGTGTCCTTGCAGTGGGGTCCCCGAAACCGTCCCCGTCTGTTCGTCGAAACTCAAGCTGCCGGGCAGGTTGAGCTGCGATCCATCGTACTGATAGGGCGGCAGGCCACCGGTGACGTCGAAGGTCTCGCTGTAGAACTCCTCCGCCCGCGCGGTGGGCAGCGTCGCGCCGATGGTCAGCGGGTCGTAGACGGCAACGGTATAGAAGACCGTGCCCCGCGCCGGCGGGGTGGATTCGCTGTCAGCGGCTTGCACGGTGACATTGTAGGTCCCGGCCTGGGTCGGGGTTCCGGAGATGATGCCGGTGTCCGGGTCAAGGCTCAACTCCGGGGGCAGGCTTCCCTTCGTGATGCTCCACACCGGCGTTCCCTGCCCGTCGGTGGCGAGGGTCTGGCTGTAATCCTCATCGACGATGCCATGTGGCAGCGGCTGCGGGGTGATCTGGAGCCGATCGATGATGGTCACCGAGTAGGCCTGCTGTCCCAAACGCTGCGGCGTGGAGCTGTCGGTCACGGTGATCGTGAAGTTGTACACGCCCGGCGTGGTCGGGGTCCCGGCCACGATCCCGGTCGTCTGCCCGAGCGCGAGACCGGCGGGCAGTTTCCCGGACGTGACGGCCCACGTCCACGGCCCCTGCCCGTCCGCTGACAGCGTCTGCTCGTATTCGCTCCCTTCTATCTGGTTCGGCAGTTTGCCCTTGTCGATGGTCAGCTTCGCGATGATGGTCAGCAGGTAGGGCGCCTGGCCCCGAGCGGGAACGGTCGAACCGTCGGCGACCTCGACGGTGAAGGCGAAGGACCCGGACTCCGTCGGGGTCCCCGACAGCACGCCGGTGTCCTCGTCGAGCGTCAGCCCGGCCGGCAAGGCGCCGGAGGCGACGCGCCATCTCAACGGCGGCTGACCGGTGGCGGCGAGGGCTTGGCTGTAGGCCTGCCCTTCAGCCCCGTCCGGCAAGGTCTCAGGAATGATGTCAAGGGATACGCAGCAGCCCGACAGAGCCAGCGCAGCCGCGCACGACAGAAGGACGTCGAAGCGCATCTTCCTCAGGGACACGGAGCATCCCTCACTTGAGCCCGAAGTTCGTTTGTGTGCACCTTGCCGGAAGACGGCAAGCAGACCACCCTATCTACCACTCTATCTCGGATGCCGGTCTTCGGTCAAGG
>CAYMLO010000233.1:0-10147 GCA_964390905.1 uncultured Planctomycetales bacterium
CCCGGGCCATCATCGGCAAGGAGATCGAGCAGACGACGAGCCGGATACCGGAATTAAGAGAGTGGAACGGCCGGTTCGCCGTAGAAAGAACGCAGAAGGCGCAGGAGCCGCCAACCAAGGACGACAACGGACCGCCGTTCGACTCGCGGTCGTTCCCGGAGGCCGAGACGTGGCGAGAGTTCTACGCGAGGGTGTCGACCGCCATGCAAGACTTCGCCAGGCGACACGACCCGGCGTGTCTGCCCGTCCTGGTCGTGCACGGGGGTAGCAAGATCAACATCATCATCTGGTGGCTGCAGACGACCATCGACGCGTTCCCCGACAAGACGCCCTTTGCAGGGATGCCCGGCAGCATCACGGTGCTGGGGAGGCACCGGTCCGGCCAACCCGTTGTGGATTGCCTCAATGACGTGGCTCACCTCGACGCGTGTGGAATCGCTCCCAGATGTGGGGTCAGTCGTTTCGGCCCACCAGAGTAGGTGGGTGGCGAACCACCCACCCTACCTTTGGGCGAGTCAACAGGAAATCAAGCAGACCCATGAGGCCATACTGGGCGGTCTTCGGCGCACGATTCCGCACGCTGCTGCAATACCGCGCGGCGGCGCTGGCCGGGTGTGGGACGCAGCTGTTCTTCGGCTTGATCGTTGTGATGGTCTACCAGGCCTTCTACCGATCCACCCGCGCGTCGCAGCCGATGACCTACGCCGAAGTCGTCACCTACGTCTGGCTCGCCCAGGCCATGCTCGGGCTCATCCTCTTCGGCGCCGACCACGACGTCAGCGAGATGATCCGATCGGGCGCGGTGGCCTACGAGCTGGCCCGGCCGATCGATCTGTACAGCCTGTGGTACTTCCGTGCCGTCGCGCTGCGGACCGGACCGGTGCTGCTTCGCATGATTCCGATCGGGCTGGTCGCGGGGCTCTGCTTCGGACTTGGCCCGCCAGCCTCGTCGGCCTGCGCGGGGATGTGGGCGCTGGCCACCGTCGGGTCCGTGCTGTTCGGCTCGGCAGTGGCGACGGTCATGACCATCTCGCTGCTGTGGACGATCTCGGGTGACGGAATCAACCGCCTGCTGGCGGCGGCGATGTTCATCTGCTCGGGCGTCATCGTCCCGCTGCCGTTCTTTCCTGACTGGGTCCAGCCGGTCTTGCACGCCCTGCCGTTCCGCGGCATGGCCGACACGCCCTTTAGGGTCTACCTCGGGCACATTCCAGTCGAGCGGGCGGGGCTCGCGGTCGCCCACCAACTGGCATGGACGCTGGGGCTGATTCTCTTCGGCCGATGGCTCCTGCGTCGGGCCGTCCGGCGGCTCGTCATCCAGGGGGGATAGCATCGATGAACGCGGTACATCTGTATGTCGAGTACCTCGCCATCGCCTTCCGCGGGCAGATGCAGTACCGCACGTCGTTCGTCATGCTCGCGCTGGGTCAGTTCCTGGTCAACGGCATCGAGATCCTCGGCGTCTGGGCCCTGTTCGCACGGTTCCGGTCGCTGGAGGGCTGGCGGCTGGAGGAAGTCGCGCTGTTCTACGGGCTCGTCAACGTCTCCCTGGGGATCGCGGGCGTGGTCGCCGGCGGCTTCGACAAGTTCGCGGCCCTGGTCAAGAGCGGCGAGTTCGACCGCATGCTGCTTAGACCGCGAAGCACGGCGCTGCAGATCGCAGCCAGACAGTTCGAGTTCCGACGCACCGGACGGATGCTGCAGGGGCTGATGGTGCTGGTGTGGGCCGGTGCGGCCCTGGACGTCTCGTGGTCGACCGGCCGACTCGGTCTGGTCATTCTGGCCATTCTCGGCGGGGCGGCGTTGTTCTACGGGCTGTTCGTCCTCCAGGCGACGCTGGCCTTCTGGACCACCGAGACGCTCGAGCTGATGAACGCCATCACCTACGGGGGCTGCGAGGCCGGCAGGTATCCGCTCTCGATCTACCGGGCGTGGCTCCGCAGGTTCTTCACGTTCATCGTGCCGCTGGCGTGCGTGTCGTACTTCCCGGCGATGGCGATCCTGGGGCGCGACGACCCCGTGCTCGGCAGCCCGATGTGGTTCCGTTGGCTGTCCCCGGCTGTCGGGGTGCTGTTCCTGGTAGCTTCCCTGCAAATCTGGAGGCTCGGCGTGCGGCACTACCATTCGACGGGCAGCTGATCACGAGGGCTGAAATGGCAGAGACCGTCGTCGGTCGACGAATCCCTGAAAGCCACGTCGCTCGGCGTAAGATCACCACAGCAGACAGCGAAATCCGCCGAACCCCGGGCTTTTCCTGGCGAAGTCGGCAACGTCCTGCTACAATCAGGTCTGCTATTGGGAGTGGAGGGCCCTGGGACTTGTCTTCAGTCCATGCGCCCACCCAGTAAATGAGGAGCCGGAACATGACCATCAGAAGGTGTGCGTACGTTGTCTGCGCGATGTCGTTTGCGCTCGTCTTGGCCGCCACGAGTCCCCTTCGTGGCGAGGCCACCATGTACAAACTCGGCACGGCCACCGGCGGCGTCGCCGTCTACTACAACGACACGGTCGAGAACCCCACGAACGTCTCTTACTTCCGAGCCCAATGCGCCAACAGCATGACCGATGTGAACGGTGCGCAGTTCAGCTTCAGCACCGAGGAACTCGATCCGAACTACCCGGGCATCTCTCCCGCCACCATCTTCGGGACCCACGACAACTTCGGGTTCGATCTGGTCGTCGAGTGGCAGACGAACACCGGCGTGGTTCCGGAACTCCACGGCGTCGATCGGACCCCGGCGCCCAACTACGAGCTCGATCCCACCGACATGGGAGAGATGCTGTGGGGGCTGAGCGACTACAAGTCCGGCGGTCCGACCAACCCGTCTGCCGTCATGGTCAACACGCTGTTTCGAGGACTGTCCCTGGCGGTCGAGGACTACGAGCTTCAGACGATCTCCGGGGGCTGGCAGATGGACCTCGCCGGCACCCTCCGATCTGACAACCTGGCCCACTGGTATTCAGAGGGCGTCGCGGACACCGCCTGGGACGCCTCCTACGGCGTCGCCAACTGGCTCTACTTCGAAGGCACGCTCACCTACTTGGTCGCCGAAGACACGACGCCGGGCATGGACTTCTACGCCGGCACCATCGACCTTTATGGCGTCCCGGAGCCCGCATCCCTCGGCCTCCTGCTCCTCGGGGGCGCCGCGATCGCAGCACGTCGGAAACGCCGGGGCTGATCCTCGCTTCTCAAGCGGGCTCCCGATTCCGGGCGGGTCGGAAGTCCGGTACGTCCTGGGGGGTGTTGCCTTCGTCGATGGACTTGGCCGCCAGGATTGCGGGGGCGGCGGTGTCGATGGCCTTGTAAACGTCGAGCTCGGGCGGGACGCCGCGCAAGATGGCGTCGGCGAATTGGGCGAATACGTAGAAGTCCGCGCCACCGTGGCCGCTGCCGCGAGCCAACGGCGGGGCGTCGACGCGCTCCGTTCCCCAGGGCATCGCGATCGGTTCGGGCATCTGCCAGCCGTGGACCCACAACTTGGGCGCGTCCGAATCCGTCCGCGACCACTCCAGCACACCCTCCGTCCCCTTGATGTGATACCAGTGGTGAGTCGTCTCGCCGCGATGGACGACCGGGGTCGTGAACCCGACCGCCAGCTTCATGACCGCGTCCCTGGCCGTGTGCATCAACGCCACCTGAATGTCCGCTATCGGGATCTCCGGATGGCGGTAGCCCTGCGGCCGGGTCGACATCGCCACGACCCGCTCGACCCGATCCTCCAGGACGTAGAGCAGCGGCGACAACTCGTGCGGCAGGTACGTGATCGGAGGGTTCAGCGCCCGCCAGGTGGGCTTGGCCTCCGGGGCCTCCCGCACCTGCTCGGGCGTGTAGAAACAGCCCGCGTCATCCTGGAGGAATATCCCCGGGTAGTAGCCGATGTATTCGCCCTCCACGAAGAGCGGTCGGCCGATGACGCCGGTCTGCACGATTTCCCGCCACGCGCGGATGAACCCCCAGAAGCGCGTCTGCTCCATCAAGAGGAACGTCTTGCCAGTCTCCTCGACCGCTCGGGCAATCCGCCCGCAATCGTCGATCGAATAGGCCAACGGGACCTCCGCCATAACGTGGCAGCCGGCCTGCAGCCCCTCGCAGATGACGGACGCCTGCTTGTCGGCGTCAATCTGGACGGCGACGGCGTCGAGGTTCTCAGCGCCGAGCATCTCGCTGTAGTCCGTGTAACCGCGAACCGTGACGTCACGGTCCCGCGCCAGATCCGCCTTCACGCGCTCGACCAGATTGCCCCGACGGTCGCAGATGGCCACGAGCCGATAGTCGTCGTAGTCGATCACGCGGCCGACCACGTTGTGGACCGCCCGGCTTCCCAGGCCGACCACGCCCAGCTTGATGGGCTCCTCGATCGGCGATGGCTCGGCGACGCCCCGCGAACTCCCCCCCTCCAGCAGTGTTGCCCTTGCGCACACGGCGGGCCTCCCTCAAGCGTAGGTTGCCTCGAGATCGACACGGTCCGCCCCGTCCGGCAAGACGACCAGCGACCGTTCCTGTCCGAAGCTGGACGAGGAACACGTCTCGACCTGGCGGCCTTCGATCTTCACCTCACGAATCCTCTTGCCCCGGTGCTGTGTTGGCACCGTCACGCTCAGCCGATCGCTTGGCTTGTCCCCGGCCAGGCTGTACGTGAACTGAGATTCTCGGCCCGAGACGCTCACCAGCCGCCAGGCCCGCCGCATCTGCCAGAAGTCGAGCCACTGCAGGTCCGACATCAGCGCCGCGCCGTGTGACTTGGCCCTGCGCAGAAACCGCTGCGTGGCCTCGCTGGCAAACTGATGGTAGTTGATCGGATGGAAGCACGTCCCCACCGGGATCCCCAAGGGTTCGAGCGCTTGGGTGACCAACGCGTCGCAGTAGGTCTCGAACATCTCCGGCGTGGTCCGCCGACTGAAGATGAAATCGGCCAGGTACGTGTCGTCGCCGATGGCCCGAACGTGCTGCAGGACGTCGATCCGCTTGAACCCCTCGTCCAGGAAGCTGATCGGCAGGATCCCCGCCGGATGGCCGAACCCGTACCCCCTCGCGATCGTCGACGCGCCGTAGTTGACGTCCATCTCCACGCCAAGACGCTCCCACAGCCTCGGGATCTCGGCGTACCGGTCCGTCCATAGGACGCGGTGATTAACGATCGATCGCGTGGCCAGCCCGTAGCGCTCGCGGAAGGTCGTCACGCAGGCTTCGAGCAGCTTGAGGTGATCGCTGGTGGCCTCCTCGTCGGACTGCCCCCCCACCGTCGGATAGGGATGCACCGAGAAACCATGCCCCCGTCGCATCAGCTGCCCGAGCTGCTCCGGCGTGGAGTCCGTCCGCTGGGGAATGATGTAGATGACCATGTTGGCGTCGAGCGTGTCGAGAAACGAGCAGATCTCCTCGTTGTAGCTCGGATCGCCGGCGTCCTCGTCGCCAGAGATGATGACGGCCGATCGATGCGCGTCCGGCAGTTGCCAGAAGAGGGGCACGGGCCAGTCGGCCAACCCGACAATCAGGCGCAGCAGCAGCATCGGATGGAAATCGGCGAGCGGAAGCAGCGTGGCGGCGTACTGCGAAGACCAGTCGGGCCCGAACAGATCAGCCGGTCGAGCATGGAACTCGCCAGGAGGCCGCCAGCCGGCGTGCCGCGGCAGGCCCTGCCGCAGGTTGCGGTAGCACTCCACCAGATCGTAGGCGAAGACCGTCACCTGGCCCTTCCCCACGGGCACGGTCCAGATAGCGGGGCGATCGTTGAGGTACTCGTCGTTCTCATAGACGTACGCCGACACGACCGCGCCCTTCGGCAACGCGACCTCGACCGCGGCAGGGATCGGCTGAATGCGTCTGCCCAGGACGGGCAGGGCGTGGTGGCTATAGGGTCCGAGCAATGGCGTGACCAGGCGGAGGTACGCCACACCGCCGTTGTCGGCGTACTGCGTGCCGTAGTCCATGTCGAGCGCCTGCAGAACCTCTCGGCGAGGTGCGATCAGGATCAGGTGCCCGCCGCTCGCGAGGTACGACCTGGCCGATTGAAGATCGGCCTCCACACTGGGAGGCACGATGGCGGCCACGGCGTCGGTCGCGTCCGCCAACGCATTCGGTGCGACAGGCTTGCTGCAGGCACACCCCCACAGCGTCAGCATTTCGGCAAGGTAGTCGGACCGATTCGCCTCGGGGTCGTTGACGATCAGGATGTTCATGGAGGTCACCTTTTGACTTGGGCAGCGCTGCCGGCCGCCCGCAGTTGACGAATCATATTGCGGCGAGACGGCAACGAACAAGCCTGATCCGCAAAGAAGGAGGCCTCGGCGCATCGCGCCCTGGGCATCCCAAGAATTGACACGAGCACACCTGTGGGGAAACATGTCCCGTGCCTCGCAAGAAACCGCAGGGCAATGTCCTACACATGAAAGGCGGCGTTCCGATGGTTAAGCGAGTTGCGGCTGCTGTCGCGGTGTGGTTGGCCTTCGGGTTGATCTGTTGCAGCGTCGTCTATGCGGACGACACGGGTCCGAGGCCAAAGGAGGGATTCTGCTACCAACGAGCCGAACCGGGGCTGACCCTCGGCACGACCGACGAGATCGATTTGCCCAAGACGATCCTGTTCTCGGCCGGGCCCGACCACATCATCGCCGATGCGGAGGAATGGTCGCGGCGCGGGGTCCGCGCGTTCTTTCTCGACTTCGTCGCGCGAGAATGGTCCAGCGACATCTGGGCCCGGGACGGCAAACCGTGGACCATCGGTGCGTCTGACGAGACGTTCCAACAGGCCAAGAAAGCCAACGAGGTCTGTCGGCGGATCGGCTCGGAGACCTTCTTGAAGGTCGCCTTCGACCATCCGTTCGAATGGTTCAACGACCTCGCCTGGCAGCGAATCGACAACAACTTCAAACAGTTCGCTCTCTTCGCTCGCCAGACCGGCTGTGCGGGCATCGCGCTGGACATCGAGTACGTCGGCGAGCAGTACGCCTTCGACTGGGAGGGGTACGACTATCGCGGATACACGCGAAGGGACCTGGTCAAGAAGATCCGCGAGCGGATGACGCGGGTCATCCAGGTGCTCTACGACACCTTCCCCGACATGGTCTTCCTGACGTTTCCCGAGGAGGGACTGAGTCTGGGCAGCCACATCCACGCGGCATGGGTCGAAGAGGCCGCCCGCCGCGACGCCCCGGGCGGCATCCACTACTGCACCGAGACCACCTACATCAGGCCGAACATCCGCTACATGTTCGGCCACGCCTGGGCCTGCAACGATCTGTTCCACAGGATTCTCAGCGACCGGGCGTGGCGGTATTGGGTCAAGCGATGCACCATCGCCGCGGGGGTCTGGCCGTTCGGCGCCGACCACTCCACCAGCCACGCACCGCAAATGTCCATCGACGCGTTCCGTCAAGGAATCGCGGGCTCCCTGATGATGTCGCGACGATACAACTGGCTCTACAGCCACCGATCGAGAGAGCAACTGATCGGGCGCAAGTTGGATGCGTATAAGGGCGACGCCGACCTGCGCACCTACCACCGCGTGGTCGCAGAGAGAAAGGTGGTCACCGCACCCAAGTACATCGGGCTGGCAAAGGAGCTCCGTCAGATGAAACTGAGGAACTACTCCAAGGACCTAGGGGTGATCCTGCTGCCCCGGCTTCTAGGACCGCGCGACGTGCCCGTGATCGAGCTGGCACCCGCCGGCGCATACGGCGGCGGACAGCAGCAGGCGGGGTGGGATGCCGCGCTGGCCTACTACAACGGTGAGCAGGTCGACTTCCGGCAGCGCTTCGGCACACACACGCACTGGATGCTCATCGGCCCGTTCGCCAACAAGGGCGCGACCTTCACCGGCCATCACGCCGTCTACCCGCCAGAGACGTCGATCGACCTGGGCGCCGAGTACGACGGTCTGAAGGGCAAGGTCCGCTGGATCGAGCACCGTCAAGACACGCCGAACGCGTCGGTCGATCTCACCAAGGTCTTTGAACCAACCGAATACGTCTGCGCGTACGCGTTGTGCTACGTCACGTCACCGAAGCAGATCGAAGCCCAGATCCGCTTGGGAACCAACGACTCGGGCAAGGCCTGGGTCGGAGGCAAGCTGGTCTTCGACTACCCCTACGAGGGCAGCGCACTGCTCGACAGGGAGGTCATCCCGGTGAGGCTGCCGAAGGGGACAACGCCCATCCTCCTGAAGATCTGTAACGGCGTGCTGAACTGGGGGTTCGTCTTCAGAATCACCGACGCCAAGGGCCGGACGCCAAAGGAACTGCGCTTCAGCGTTCGGCCACGCTCTTAGATCACGATTCAGTCATCGACACGTGCGCCCGCGCGGTGAGGCCGTTATCGGACCTGCGGCAGCCACATCCCCCCGTTCTCTGCAGGAATCTACCCGCCAATCTGCCCTCAGGTTCTGGTGGCCCAGACCTCGGCCAGAGGTACCAACGTCCGGTATTGCCGCCTTCCGCACCCGTCAAATCTCAGGAAGCCTCCAGAACTCCGTGGCATCGACTCGGGTCGCAATGCCCTAGACAAACAAGGTCTGATTAAAACGATCGGAGTTTTTCCGCTCGCCATGCGTCTGCCAGACGATATGCCAACTGCCCGGTAGAGGATCGATGCTGATGCCCGAAGCCATGCGAGCATGCCAGCATCTTCACTCCTAGCACACCGGGACGAGATACAACTGTTCGTCTGGGTCCCTAGCTGGCTGCGCCGGGCCTGACGCGGAGGAATCACGAATGGCTACGGCAGTTGAAAGCGTCACCCAAGACCAAGCGGCGACCACACGTGCACTCCCCAGGCACAGGCCGACGCGTAAGCGACTGGCGCATTGCGCATGACTGCAGCAGGTGTCGGGTCCGGTGAGCCGACCGGCCCCGACAGGTTCACATCGGCAAACGCAAGGAGCGGGAGCGAGCAGGGAGAACTACAGCATGTTCAGAAAGATGAGTGTTGGCAAGAGGATCTACGCCGGCTTCGGAATCGTCCTAGTCCTCTTGGCGGTGGTGGGCGTGTATTCCACCTACGGGATCGGTGGGATCACGGGCAACATCGGGGTGATGGTCGACGGCGGGGACCTCCGCGCCGAGGTAAAACAGAGAGAAGTAGACCATCTGAACTGGGCAGCGGCCGTCAACGGCCTGCTGACGGACGAGAACATCACGAAACTCACCGTTCAGACGGACCCCCACAAGTGCGGCTTCGGCAAGTGGTACTATGGCGAAGGACGCCAGATGGCCCAGAAGTTCATTCCCGAGTTGAAGGAACCCCTCGCCCGAATCGAAGCGCCGCACAAGCACCTGCACGAATCGGCGGTTGAGATCGGCAAGCACTTCAAGCAGGCGAACGCGGAGTTGCCGGGGATCCTCGCGACGCGCGCCGTGGACCACTTGAAGTGGGCTGATGCGATCCGGGATTGCTTCCTGGAGAACGAGGAAAGCCTCGACGTACAGACCGACGCGACGAAGTGCGCGTTGGGCAAGTGGCTGGCCACGAACGAGGCCAAGAAGGCCTACGAGGGCGGCGACGGCAACTTCAAGAAGGCCTGGGATGAGATGCTTGCCAGTCACAAGAAGCTCCACGAGACCGCGACACACATTGGCGAGAAGTACGCCCAGATCCACCAAGGCCTGGAGGAACTGCTGCTCAAACGGCTGCTGGACCACAAGAACTGGGCGGAGAAGGTCAGCGAGGCCATCATCGAAGGCAAGTCCGAGCTCGGCGTACAGGCCGACCCCACGAAGTGCGCGTACGGCAAGTTCATCGCGTCGGAGCAATGCGCCAACTACACGAAGGGGTTCGCGGCGTTGAGCGAGGCGGTCGAGGCGAGCAAGGAACCGCACCAGCACCTGCACGCGTCAGCCGTAGACATTTCCAAGGCGCTTGCCAAGGGTGCCGAGGGCAAGGCCGAGGCCGAGAAGATCTTTAGGGAACGGACCCTGCCGGCCTTGACCAAGGTTGGCGAATGCTTCCACAAGGCCATCGAAGCGGAGGGGCAGCTCTCTCACGCTCAGCATGAGGCCAAGAAGATCTTCAACGAACAGACCATGCCCTTGCTCCACGAGACCCTCCGGCATCTGGAGACGCTGAAGGTCGAAGCCACTCGCGAGCTGGCCGGTATGAACAAGGCCAATCAGCTCTTCGTCGCCCAGACCAAGCCGAATCTGGCGAAGG
>CAYMLO010000234.1:0-10033 GCA_964390905.1 uncultured Planctomycetales bacterium
CGCGCTTGGCCGGTGTTGTGTTGCACAGCGGCTTGAGGAGCCGGACGTAATCGGGCTTCGCGTAGAGTCTGTCGAGGTCGTCGATCACGACCGGGCAATTGCGGTACTCCCACAGCTTCTGGTAGAGACCATAGGGCTGGGCATGGCCTTCGACGTATAGGGCGCCGTGGGAATTCCCACCCAGGTCGCCCTCATCGCCTTCTGCGCCAGCAAGGCCCAGCGCCTGCTTGACCCCCTCGGTCTTACCCGTCCCGTGCCGGCCCAGCAGCAGCACAAGGTCAAGCTCGCCTTCTGCGAACTTCAGGAGGTAGCGCTCGAGGTCCTCGTAGGTCGTTACGAGGATGGCGTCGCTCGGCAGCTCGATCGTCTTGTTCCTTCGGGCCATGGGTCCGGATCCTTCAGTCACAGCCAGGCGACGCGAGGGCATACTCCCAAACGTGAGACTTTGAGACTCGCGTTCGCCATGCCTGATCGTTGTCGCCAATCGGGTCCTCGTGGAGCGTGGGTGCCTGCGCTCGTCAATCATTCGCTGAGACATACCGCCATCCCACCATCGCTGCTCTGATCATGCTTCACGGGGCAGGCCTGGCTTGTAGGGCAGGTCGTCGAGTCTCTCGGGCACGAGCCCGAGATCCTCAAACAACCCGCTTACCAAGCATACTCCTTCATGCACGAGGCTCACCTTGTCGAACAACTCGCCGTCATGTAGTAGATACACGTCCCGAGACATCAGTGGGCCATGCGCCTGCATCTGGTCCTCTTGGAGCTTCTTGACACCACGGTGATTGCCCCAGCCGATCACCATCATGCGGTACGGGAAGATGACGCTCGTCAGGAATCTGTCGTTCGAACGCTCCGGTATGTGCTGTGAGATCAGCTTCCTCAGGTTGGCAGGCCAGTACAGCAAGTGAGCAATCGTCGCAAAGCGGCTTCTTGAAGAAATCAGGATGCCCCCTTCCGGAACCGTTCGGATGTTCATGTCTGCTTCGGCGCGAACGGTGTTCTCGTAGGCAGCCCTTGTTACCTCTTCCTCAGTGATTCCCCATGATTCGAACAGCGACTTGGTCACGTAGCCGACGTGCCCCCCTCGATCGACCGCCCAGTATACTGCCAGGCCAGGTGTAACTGGCCAGAGGAATGCAAGCAAACGGTCCCCGCTAGAGGCAGTCAGCAGCTTGAAGGTCTGGATCGGGAGGACGGCCAGGAAGAGGTCGTTCTTCACGGAGTCAAACGAGCCGCTCACGAACTCCCCTGCAACCACCTGGCGGAATCCACTGAGCCAGTCGTCAATGATCCCGTCCGTTTGCTCCGGTTGCAGGTAAGTCTTCAAGAACGGGATTTCCATCTCGATACGAAGGGCTCCCTTCTTCTCGTCTGAGAGGATGAAGCCGAAGCCATCGAGGCGAAGATCGACCTCGGGGAACTCGTCGTGGATCTTGGCGATCATCATATCCAGAAATGCTTGCCGTTCAGGTGACATCTTCTTGGGTCTCCTTGTTCGGGGTTTCGAGTTGTGGGCGTCCTTTCCATCTTCAAAAGGTCCGGCTGGTTAAGGACAAGTACTTGTGGGTCGCATGGGGAACGCCATCACGGATCCCACTAGCTGTGTTGCCATCCTCGAGCCGCCTCACTTGGGTTTCAGCGCGTTCAGGGATGGCCTTATTACCTGGACGAAGCATCCATCACTCACGAGCAGGACGCCGATGTTCCCTCGAGTGTATTCTCCGGAAGCTTTCCTTCGCAGCTGCACTTCGGGCACGTGAAGACGAACCGACGGTATTGCTGCCTGACTTCGTCGAGCAGTTCCCCATACTCGGCGGACATGGCCTGTCGGTGAAGTGATGCGATATCTGCTTGCTTCCATATCACGATGGGTGACGTCCGAAGGCTGCACGACGGGCAGACAACATGCATGGCCTGTTGGAGCTTCGCGAAGTCACGTGCGATGTCCCGCAGGGATCGCTGGTTCTGCACTCCTTTGGCCAAGACAAACGCAAATAGCCCAGGAACATGAAAGCCCAACGGTATTCTTCGTCTGCGGGTCTCTCTCAACGTCATGTCCAGTCCTCCTCGGTAAAATGGGCCGTGATGGCGGACGGCGCCAATGCCGTTCCGCTTGTGCATCAGACCGCCACTTTGTAGTTGACCATATTAGGCAGCGCTTATGATTGCGTTTGCCTGACGAATGAATGACGCCTCACTAGGCTTGGTGGTCGTCGAGGTTGTTGTAGGTCGGCGCCGGCGAAATCGTCCCTGGAGTGAGCCGATTTCGCCTTGGTGAGCGGGGTCGGAGAGGTGAAAGAGATGGTTGTCGAAGCTGTGGAGGGGACGTCGGAGATGCGCGAAGATCTTGCCGCGGAGGGCGCCGAGGTGGCCGGCAGCTCATCGGCTGGGTCGAGATCGGCCGACTCCGCCGAGGATGGTTTTGCCGAGGCTGTTCTTCGGGTGATCCGGACGAACGGGAAGGTGCAGAGCGCGATCATGGATTTGGTGCTGAGTTCGCCGTATATCGAGTGGGAGTTGTGATGCGGTGTTGGTCCGATAGGGGCAGATTATGTGGCGCTGCAGAATAGGGGTCGGGGCAGGAGTCCGCAGCACGCAGATATAGATCAGAATCACCATGGAGTCGACAAGGAACGGCTTCCTCCCCGGCACGATCACCTTGACGGGAAAACCGTCTTTCCAGGGGGCGCTCGCTGTGGCGTGATTGTGGCGTGTCGGTCCGCGCTGGGCCGACACCTAATCGCCAGGGCTGGTTCGGCAGAACTGGTTCGGCGAAAGCAAGTTCCGGCTGTGCTTGCCGCCCCCATGCTTCACGGCGCTGGAGTTGCTTCGCCGGCATGGCCCGCGCAATCGCTGACGGGCAGGGAGCCGCTTCATGCCGATCTCACCGTAGCCAACCGTTTGAAGGTCAAACGCTTGCAGCCTAACTCACGGCGCTACCTTCCCATGGTTTCACAGTCCGCCGGGGCCTCTAGCTCGTCGGGGTCGGCCAACGGAGGTAAACACTATGGCCTGAGCACCGCAAGCTGGGCCAGACCAGCTGACGAGGCCGTTGGCACGGTGGCTCCGAGCGTTTGGGCACGCGGCTAGGACGACGCTGTTCGCGAACTGCAGTATCTCTCGCGCCCGCTCACGCCCGGGTTTCCCATCCTCAGGCCTTGAGAAACACCTTCGCCGCCCAGCGTTCTATGTTGATGTCAACCGTCCCGCCCAGTTCGACTTCGTCGCCCGAGAAGAACTCGCGCCACTTGGCCTGGCTAGGCATCGGCACGGAAAGCCTCTGATCCTCGGGCGAGAAGTTCCCGGCAACGACCACCTCGTCTCCCGCCTCGTTCCACCGGTGGTACACGACGGACTTTTGGTCCGGCATCACGGCGTCGATTGCGAGGTTGGTCGTCCTTAAGGCGTCACGCTCACGGCGCAACCACGCCAGACGCTTGTAGTGCTCATGGAGCCCACTGCCGCCGGGAGTACCAAGGCCTCCCCAGTCGATGAAGTTGTGATCGATGTTCTTGGGCGTGTCCTGGCCCATGGTCTGGCCGTGGTAGAGCATGGGTTCGCCGACGGCGGTAAACAGCACAGTCGCCCCCAGCGCGCTCTTCCGCCTGGCCGTCTCTTCATCGAATCCGGCTTGCTTGACCTCCAGGATCACACGTTCTTCGTCGTGGCTTTCCAGGTAATTCACCATACACGTCGGACGCTGCCCGTAACCCTCCACTGCCGGGTCCAGCGTTCGGACGCATCCCTCGAAGTCCTCCCACGTGTATCCCCCGATCTCCCGCTGGCACAGCAGGGCCTTGAGAGCATAACTGAATCGGACGTGCCAGGCGCCATCCATCTCGGCCATAAGCATCAGTCCTGGGTCCTCGGGCAGGTGCTCGCCGATCACGTAGGCGTCCTTCCTCGCTTCCCGCGCCGCCCAGGCAAGCGTGGGCAGGCCGTAACCTTCGGGCGTTACGCCGATGCTCTTGACGTAATCGAAGCGGAACCCATCAACGTGATAATCCTTAAGCCAGTATCCCAGTACGTCTCTAACGAACGACCGGGTGGCCGCTTTGGAGTAGTCCAACTGCGGCAGCCCGTATTCGTTGCCTCCGCCGGCGGACTGGCCGTACCAGGGGCTCTGGTCATACGGATACATCTGGTTGAATGGGTGGTGTTGGCCGGTGTGCGCCAAGACCATGTCAAGGATAACAGCCAAGCCCTTGCCGTGGGCCTCGTCGACCAACCAGCGAAGCTCATCGGGCGTGCCGTAGTCCTCGTTGGGGGCGAAGAGGTAGGTCGGGGTGTATCCCCAGCCCTTGTTCTCGTGGATGCCGAAGACGGGCATCAGTTCGATGGCGTTCATGCCCAGGTCGCTGACGTACCCCAGGCGTTCGACGGCCTCACGGAAGTCGCGCTGGGGTGTGAAATCCGCGATGTGCATCTCGTAGATGAGCAGATCTTGGAGGCGGGGGCGAGCCCAGGTGTCGTGCTGCCAGCCGTAGGGGTCTTGCCTCGGCTTGACGATGGCTTTTCGGGGCCGGTCGCCTGGGTCCTCCTCAACATATCGAGCATATGGATCACAGATGATCAGGTCGCCATCGATCAGGAACTGATAGGCGAAAGCCCCTCTGGGCAATTCCCTCTCCGTGGACCACAGGCCCGCGTCGACTTCGCGCATAGGGTCGGAGTCTGGCTTCCAGTCATTGAAGTCGCCGATCAGATGGACGGATCTCTTGCTGGGCGCGTAGAGCGCGAAGGTCACATGCCCCCCATGATCCACCGCTCCTGGAAAGGGCAACGCCCTCTCACCTTGCTCTGACGTCGCCCTGCCTGGTGCCGAGGTCATCTGCCTTCCTTTCGCGTTCGCGGCCCTTGACCTCACCTAATGCGTCGGCCCGAGCTTGTTCTGGTGACGCGCCTATCGACGGGTATGTACTCGCGGTCCAAAGGTCCGACGTACACCGCGCGCGGACGAAAGATGCGGTTGTTCTCCAGGTACTCCAGGACCCTGGCCGTCCAACCCGACACCCGACTCACAGCGAACGTCGGCGTAAACAGCTCGGGCGAGATTCCCATCGCGCCATATACGACTCCGGAGTAGAAGTCGACGTTCGGGTAGATCTGCTTCTTTGCGCCCAAGTCTTCGACCACCTCCCTTTCGAGCGATTCGGCGATCTGAACCAAGGCCGCGCCCTTGGCCACGTGCTTCGCCAAGGGTCCCAGCACCCGCGCCCGGGGATCGTACGTCTTGTAGACGCGGTGACCGAATCCCATGATCTTGCGGTTTCTCGCCCTGGCCTTCTTGTACCACGCCTTGACGGCCTTCGGGCTGCCGATTTCCTCAAGGGTCAGCATCACTTGTTCATTTGCGCCGCCGTGCAGGGGCCCGCTCAGGGCACTGATGCCCGCACCCACAGAGAAGTAAATGTCCGCGAGCGTGGACGCCACAACCATCGCTGCGAACATGCTGGCGTTCATGCCGTGGTCGGCGTGCAGAATGAGCGAAATGTCCATCACGCGTTCCTTGGCCGGGTCGGGGCGGGCGCCCGTTATCATGTAGAGGAAGTTCGCCGCATGGCTGAGGTGAGGATCGGGATCAATCGGCATGTATCCCTTGTGAACCCGAGAGATCGCCGCGGCGAGGGTTGCCACGCCGGCGATCAAATGGCAGCACGCTTCCAGACCGGCAGCGTCCTGCAATGCCTTGCCCGTCCGGTCCTGCCTCCTGGGTTTGCCAGCCCTGAATTCATAGGTGGCCCGTTTTGCACCGCGGGGGAGTGTTTCCATAGGAATCGAATCTTCGTCCGAGCCGATCGTGCTGCCCACGTCGATCCCACCCGTCTCCAAATCGCGAGACGTGAACTCTTGACGCATCAGGTTCACGCCAAGGCGCAACGCCGCCATGGGCTTCATCCTCTCAACTGGGAAACTCATCAACCGACGGAGCGTCTCGGGCAAGCGACGGTAGTTGACCAGCTTCTTGCTGAAGACGTCCAGTAGGGGAGCCGTGGGGAGTTCGCCATGGAGGAGTAAGTAACACACCTCCTCGAAGTTCGAGTAGGCGCAAAGGTCGAAGATGTCGTACCCGCGATAGATCAGCCGTCCCTTCGAGCCGTTGACGTAGCCGACCTTGCTCTCGCACGCGATAGCGCCCTCCAAGCCTGGTCCGACGGTGCATTGAACAGGCCATTCGATCGGTTGCGTCAGAGCTGGCTCATGGGCTGCATCTTCCTGGTTTCGGGCCTCTTCTGCTGCCTTGAGAACGAGCCTTGTGATTTCGTCTGGGTGCTTGGCCATCGCAATGTCCTTTCCTCATCGTAACTCGATGTCTCGATGAAGGTACACATTTTGCCCTGTGTTGAGCAACCCGGCGGCAGCAAGTCGGGCCTCGTCGGTCCGACGCGGCCCGAACTACGGGGAACGAGCCGACCCTGGACCTGGCTCAGTCCTTTCCGAGCAGAATCAGGCCCAGTAAGCGTAGAGACCATAGAGTTCCGAAGCACCCGGAAGCCCTACTCAGTTCCGTTTGACCAGGAGATGTTTCGAGGAGCGTCCCTGATCAACCAACGCTGCTGTCGGTACTGCCCAGGCTGCCGCTTCCGGCTTTGTGTCGGTCTCTGCGTGGTGGTGGTACGGGAGTGCCTGATCCTCACAGATTGAAGGGGGGTAGTAGCCCCACTACAATCGGCAGGCATGGACGACCCGATAAGGAATCTTATGTCGTGGCTGGACATGCATCCGGTTGTGTGGCCGGCGTTCATCTTCGCTGCCCGCGTCGTGGACGTGTCCATCGGCACCCTGCGAACGATCTACCTGGTCCGGGGATCCAGGGTCCTGGCGCCGCTACTGGGTTTCTTTGAGGTGACGATCTGGGTTCTGGCCATCTCGGGGGTGCTGATCCATCTGGATCGGTGGTACAACATCCTTGCCTATGGAGCCGGCTTTGCCACAGGCAACGCCGTAGGGCTGTTTCTCGAACAGAAGCTGGCGATCGGCATGCAGGCCGTCCTGCTGATATCGCGCAGCAGCAGCGCGGCCGTGGCCGGAGGGCTCAGGCTCGCCGGCTATCCGGTGACAGAGGTGAAAGGCTCCGGTTTGAGTGGTGCGGTGTCTCTCAGCTTCGTGGTAGTACCTCGGCGAGAGGTCCCCATGGTAATCCGGTGCGCACGGTCAGTCGACACCGAAGTGTTCTGCACGGTTGAGGACATCCGGAGCGCCAATGTACACGTGTACCGGGGCGCGGTGCCGCCCACCGGCTGGCGAGCGATCCTAAAGAGGAAGTAGTTGGCGGATACGTAACCATCCCTGCCATCCGCTTGAGCATCGACCAGGTGTCGACCGAAACCATGTCACGGATGTCCTTGGCCCTAGTTGTATTGTCTACGATCGTCGCGGCGATCGGCCTCTCTCGAAACAACGCAGCGATTGTCATCGGAGCAATGGTCATGGCTTCGCTACTGGGGCCCAACATGGCGCTCTCCTTGGCTACCACGTTGGGTGACGTGAAGCTCGCCCAAGGTCACGGGAGCGAAACGAACCGAGGCGCTTAGGATGGGTTTTCGGGAACGACAGGCGCTCGTCAGGCCCGGCGGGGCAATGTACGGGTTCGCACCAGGGGAACAAGCCCGCAACCATATTCGTGCAATGCCGAGCAAAGCGTTTCCGGTAGGAGCCTACCGCCACTGCTTTCACGATCTTTGTCCTCGTTTCGGTTTCGCCTTGGCGGCCTGTAGAATTCGCCAGGTCGAGGTATGCCCTCCGTGGCCACGGGGCACTTTGGCTCGTGGCGCATCCTTCGTCAAGGAGCGTTTCCGTTTCGGCGGCGATTTGATCCACCGAGCACGCCAACGTCCTTTCAACGTACCACGCAGCCACGCGACGATCGCGGCTGGCGAATCCCATGGCCGGACCGTATGACCCAGGGGCGTCTGAACAACCCCAAGCGCCAACTGGTCCACCGCCGCCTCCGAATCCCCCATGTCCCTCCAGGTACTCATCTGTCGCGTCACATCGCCGAACAGATTCTCCGTCGAAACCTCCTCACGCCCCCGACCGCCGTCTTCGGCCACAAACGCCTGCAGCACCTGGAGGATGTTGTACAGCAAGAAGCACATCGCGGCTTGAAAGATCATCGCCGCTGGAGAACTCCCGATCAACGCCTGAAGATTGAACACCTCCGTCACCTTCTGGAACATCCGCTCGATGCCCCAACGCTGCAGGTACGTGTCCAACACATCCCTCGCCGGCCATCGCTCGTCGTCCAGCAGGTCCGTGATCAGAAGAATGGATTCCTCCGGGCCACGATCCAGCGTCATCCGTCGTACGTACCGACGACGTTTCGCGTCCCTACCGATCCAACCCCATTCCTCGACATAGGGTCGACCGGCAGAATCGACGCCCTCTCCCGATGGACGATCGGAATCCACGTGCAACGTGAGCGACGTAGGACAACGCACCAAGAAGTGGTCCCCCGCTCGCTCGCTCAGCAACGCCGGCACGCTCACGTTGCCGAACTGACGGTCGCCGACCCACAGGATCGGATCCGCGATCCGCTCGCGCACCCGAGCCACCAAGCCCGGCACCAACGGCACGTCGTTCCGCTCCCCGTCCGCATCCACCTGCATCTCGATGACCAAGCCGCTGACCAGGTCCAACGCCACCAGTAACTTGCCTCCCAGCAACGTGCCCGGTAGGCCCCGCAGCGGCTTGAGACGCTTGGCCGCCCCCTTGACCTTCTTGCCGTCAAAGGCCGTGACCCGGAACTCCCTCAGCGACGCGGGCAATACCCCCGCCGGGCGGTCCGCCGGAATCAGCGGCCCAAGTCGCTCGGCCCCTGCCCCCAGAAGGGCCATCGACACCTCCAACGGTATCCGCGAGAGTTTCCCGTAGACGTTCTGTTCCGCCACCGGCAACCGGCCCCCTTGGGCCGCCTCCGTAAATGCGCGATGCCCGCTGCCCTCGTACAGGACCAACGCGTCGGAAATGAGATACACCAACCCAGGAAACGTGAGCACGTCTTGGTAGCACCGTCCTCGGTGGGCCTCGAACAGATCGTTCAGAACCGACTCGTCCAGAGCGTAGCAGAAAACATGCAAGACCGATTGCGCCAGCGGCAGACGACGAAACAGCTCGACCTGAAAGCCATCCATGGCCTACCTCCTTTGCGTGCGGATCCATCCGCTCGCACCATCCTACAACCCCCAGCGCCCCAAGCCGCCTAGAAAAACCAAAGATCGTGAAAGCAGTGGCCTACCGCTCCGGCGCAGGCCTGACGGCCCGGCGCGGGGTTCAAGGCGTACTACCGGTCAGAAGATTCCCGTATCATGACGTCCGAGCGCCGGGTCATGTGGCCGCCAGGAGTTGATATGGGGATCCTCGGGTTCATGCCGCATGTTGCGTGGGTTGCACCATTCGCCGTCCTGCTGCTGTGCATCGCGGTCCTACCGCTGCTTGGCACGACCAAGCACTGGTGGGAGAGGAATACCAGCAAGTTGCTCGTATCGGTTTTGCTGGGCGTGATTACAGTAGGCTACTACCTGTGGCGCGGCGTGGGATTTGAGGGCGCTGATCCTGGGCTGGCCAGCGCCAAGCTGGTGCTCAGCCACGCGATCCTGGCTGATTATGTGCCTTTCATCGTCCTGTTGTTCAGCTTGTACGTGATCAGCGGCGGCATCAACCTCAGCGGAGACCTGCCTGCCCATCCGATGACGAACACGGTCTTCATCGGCATCGGGGCTCTGTTGGCCAGCTTCATCGGAACGACGGGCGCGTCCATGCTGCTGATCCGTCCACTCCTGCAAACCAACAGCGAGCGCAAGTACGTCAAACACACTATCATCGTCTTCATCTTCCTGGTGTGCAACATCGGTGGCTGTCTGCTTCCCATCGGCGATCCACCGCTCTTCTTAGGCTACCTTCGCGGCGTGCCTTTCTTGTGGCCGTTCAACCTGTGGAAGGAGTGGCTCTTCCTTAACGCCTTAGTGCTCGTGCTCTACTACTTCTGGGACACGTGGAGGTATCGACAGGAGGCCATCAGCGACATCCG
>CAYMLO010000235.1:0-9728 GCA_964390905.1 uncultured Planctomycetales bacterium
GGACGTACTCGACGACGCGGCGGTAGTTGTCGACCGCGTGGATCTGCGTGCCGATTTGGGTGATGGCCTTGTGGTGTCGCACCGCGTTGAGCAAGGCGCGGGTCTCGGCCGGGTGCAGCGTCATGGGCTTCTCGAGATAGAAGTCCTTGCCCGCCTCGCAGGCCATGATGCCCATCAGGCAGTGCCAGTGTGGCGGCGTGGCGATGACGACGGCGTCGATGTCCGTCCGATCGAGCACCTTGCGGAAATCGGTGTAGGGTTTGGGGTCGCCCTTGCCCGCGGCCTTCTTGATCCGTGCGATGGTGCCGTCCCGCCGCTTGTCGCAGACGTCGCACACGGCCACGAACTCGACGTCGGGTTGCTTGAGGAGCTGAGTCACCGAGTAGTTGCCCTGGCCGTTTACCCCGATGGACCCGACGCGGATCTTGTCGTTCGGGCCGATCTTCCGGCGGAGCTTCGGCTTGGGCAGGGCATGCGCTTGTGCTCCCGCGCCGCCCTTGTCGGTCGCCGCACAGCCGCCCAATCCAGCGGCCGCCAGCACCGCCGTTCCCTTCAAGAAATCACGACGATTGGTTGCTTCGGACGGGTTCATGGTTGGTCCTCGCCTCCAAAGACAGTCTCTCCACTCGGACCCCCTCGAATCTCGAACCATACCCGAGCCGTTACGGGCAGGCAAGATCACCCGGTGACACGACCGTATCTGACCTGCACTCAACGAGGCGTGACCTTCTCTTCGGGGCCGACCGGGCTGGCCGGAGTTATAAGGTCCCTCCCGCGCGGTTGGCTGGGGTAGTTCACAGGGCCAACCGGGCACCCCCCTGGGATGGCTGAACATGGCGCCACCGGACCGCCGTTGGCTCGGCATCGAGTCCTCGCTACCCCGACATGACTGGCCACGCAAGGGCACAGACCCACAAGGCAAGCTCGGTGCGCCGGCAGAGGAAGCAAAGGGTTGCTCTTCCCCTCTTGCGTCCACTGAGATAAAATCGGTTCTGTGTTAACACAAGGTCTGGTGGGAAGGGAGCCAGTTCTTTGCCGTGGCCGCTGACCACGGTCATCCGACTACCATACGATCCGCGCGAATGGGCAGAATCTTGGAGGGCGTGGGGATGTGTGCAGGTGCCAATCGCATGAGTCGCGCCGCAGGCCGTGGCTGGCCGCGGCTTGTCCTAGCGACTCTGATCGTCGCCGTCCTGTCCGGCTCGACGTGGGCACTCGGCCCCGCTGGTTGGGAGCCGATGGAGAGCGGATCCTCCGCCTGGCTCTGGGGCGTCTGGGGCAGCGGGCCCAATGATGTCTTCGCCGTCGGTGACGACGGCACGATCTTACGCCACGACGGATCGAGCTGGTCGTCGATGAGCAGCGGCTCAACGGAAGCCCTGACGTGCGTTTGGGGCAGCGGGCCCAATGATGTCTTCGCCGTCGGCGACGACGGCACGATCTTACGCTACGACGGGTCGAGCTGGACGACCATGAGTTCTCCGAACGCGCTTGTTATGTTCGGTGTTTGGGGGAGCGCTCCTAACGACGTGTTTGCTGTCGGCGACGACGAGACCATCTTGCACTACGACGGTTCGAGCTGGTCAACCGCATACAGTGGGACCCCGGACGCGTGGCTCATGGGGATCTGGGGCACCGGGCCAAACGACGTCTACGCTGTCGGCGACGACGAAACGATCTTGCACTACGACGGTTCGAGCTGGTCGACCGTGTACAGTGTGCCCGCGGGCGAACTGCTATGGGATGTCTGGGGCAGCGGCCCGAACAACATCTTCGCCACGGGCACGGGCGGCAAGATCCTGCACTATGACGGTTCGGACTGGGCCGAGATGGCCAGCGGCGTCACCGACTGGCTCATGGCGGTTTGGGGCACCGGGCCCAACAACGTCTATGCGGTCGGCGGCGTCAACATGTTCTTGGGCCCTCCTGTCATCCTCCACTACGATGGAACGGCATGGTCGCGCGTGTATACGCCATTCGCAGAGGCTCTGATGGGCGTATGGGGCAGCAGACCCGGCGACGTCTTCGCCGTCGGGCCCTCCGGGACGATCTTGCATTACGAGGGGGTCACGTGGTCGCCGATGGAGAGCGGCTCGGCCGAATGGCTCGGTGACGTCTGGTGCGTCGGGCCAAACGACGTCTTCGTCACGGGCGACCACGGCACGATCTTGCACTACGACGGCGCCGTCTGGTCCGAGATGGCCAGCGGGACCACCGATGCGCTCACGGGCGTCTGGGGCAGCGCCCCGAACGACGTCTTCGCCGTCGGCGGCGAGTTTGACGAGGCCAACTACGCCTACCTGGACGGCACCATCCTGCACTACGACGGGTCGAGCTGGTCGGTGGCCAGCGGCCTGCCGCCGGAGCTGCCGTATCTCTACGACGTGTGGGGTAGCGGGCCGAACGACGTCTTCGCCGTCGGCGAGGCCGGCACGATCGTGCACTACGACGGTTCGGGCTGGACGGCGATGGACAGCGGCACGACGGAGTGGCTCACAGCGGTTTACGGGTTGGGGCCTAACATGGTCGGTGTCGTCGGTGGGACGGTTGTCTTGGGCTACGACGGGTCGAGCTGGATGGAGATGTACGACACCTTCTACTCTGCTGAGGGGCAATACCTCCGCGACGTCTGGGCCAGCGCGCCCAATGACATCTTCATCGCGGCCTCGGAAGGGCCTTTTAGCGAAGGGGACGTGATCCTCCACTACGACGGGACGGATTGGTTGTGGCATGACTTGGGCCCGGACATGGACGTCTTCGGCATTTGGGGCACCGCGCCCAACGACGTCTTCGCCCTGGCGTCCCAATGGGGATACGACGACGCCAACGCCACTTCCTACCTCGTTGGGAGCTGGATCTTTCATTACAAAGGCGCTGGATGGTTGCCCATGGCCACCAAGGTGCCACTCTCGGGGCCCTTGTACGCGGTTTCAGGCAGTGACCCCGAAGACGTCTTCGCCGTGGGCGACGAGGGAATAATCCTCCACCATCCGCCCTTCTACGCCCTGACGGTTACCAAGACCAATGGTGGCATGGGTGAAGTGCAGCTCGATCCGGTCCCGAGGACCCCCAACTCGCCGGCGTACCTCTCGGGTACGCTCGTGACGCTGACGTCCGTACCCAACCCAGGCAAGTCATTCAAGCAGTGGGAGATCTACGACCCGAACTACCCGGACGACGACAACTACGTCGTCATCGACACCACCAATCCGATTGCGATCGAGCTCTACGAGGATCGGCAGATAAACGCCGTCTTCAAATGCGGCTCCGCTACCGGGATACTGCTCCCAGTCGCACCGGGCATCCTTGGGTTGCTCTTGGTCCTTAGGCGTAGGGCCTGATCGAAGAAGGGAAGAAGAGGGAGAGAAGAAGGCGTGCTTTTTCGCCCGGTCGCCAGACTGCCCTTGCGTTTGGCGCTTGCCAGAAAAGTAGAATGTCCCCTTTTACTCAATACATCAGGTGACGGAATCTGGGGATGCGATGGAGGGTGAGAAGGTTGCCGTCGTGGGCGTTCTTGGCGTTCTGGTCGCCGGACCTCGCCAGGACGAGCAGATCGTCACCGTCTATCACCATGGTCGGATAGCTGCGTGATTGGCGAGGGTCGTCCGTCTTGTCGATCACGCCTGCGAAACACCAGTCCATGCAGTTGCGCGAGAAGTGGAGCACGAGGCGATGACGCTCGTTGTCCGGCAGGGAGTAGCGGCTGTCGGGCAGGCGGCCGGGACGCGTCATCGAATCCGTCGCTTGGTTCGACGCCAGCCAGAAGCGCTTCGAGATGTCATCATACAGGATGTGGAACTTCAGGTGGCCGCCGGGGCAGGGGACATAGAGCATGGCCTTGCCAGACGGCGCGGCGGCCGGCTGCACGGTGATGGCACCATGGGCATCCTCGACTGCCTTGGCGATGCAGGCCAGGTTCGTTCTGCCCGTGTGTGACCGCATCCACAGGTACATGGTCCGGCCCTTCGGGTCGTGCCACAGGTGATTCGGGTCTGCAAACGTCACGATGTGGGTCTCGAGCCATCCCGCGGGCGCCATGGGTCGCGCATCCATGCCGATACCGGTCTTGCCCTTGATGGTGGACCCAATGCTATAGAAGGGCACGCCGATGCCCTCGACCCCGCCGGCCCGCTGGACCATTTTGAAGTAGGGCACCTCGTTGGAGAAGGTCCAGGACGTTCGCTTGGTCAGATCCGCGTCGGTGGACGCGGCCATCACGACCGGCGCGATGCTGAATACCGGCCAGTACCGGCGGATCGGGACCGTATGTCGTTCCATGACCAGGTAGACGCGCCCATGCGCGTAGCGGACATTGCACGGCGCCTGGTGCCATTCCTGTCCCTGAGTGAGCCAGGAGACTTCGCTCCACGTTTCCCCGCGATCCTTCGAACAGATGATGCCCAAGTCATCATAGTGCCCGAGGTAGTACAGTCGCCCCCCGGCAGTGAACGGTCGCCCCTGGTAGAGCGGATGCGAACTGGTCTCCCGGACCGTACGACCGCCGTCATCGGACACGAAGACCCTACCCCGGTAGTACTTGCCGTCGGGCGTCCGCCGCGTGCCGGGCATGAAGCGCGAGCCCCGTTGGCTGTACTCCATGGTCAATACGAGCCGTCCATCCTTCAACCGGCAGATGCCCGGGCTTCGCGGGCAGACGTTCCGGGGATCCGGCGATCGCCAGATGATCACAGGCTTCGGCGCGACAAGACGAGGCCCCCCAGATTCGCCACAAAGGGCCCCGCTGCTCATCGCAAGAGCTGCCGCCATGGCCCACAAGACCACACGGCTGAGAAGCTGACATCGGCGTATTGACCCCATGTCTTCACCCGGTGTGTGGTATCAGGTTCATGAAGCGCTTCCCTGACGATCCTAGACTGTCGGCGTCGAAGAAAAAAGGGGACATTCTACTTTTCTGTTGACGCTGGCCGGTTCGCTGCGTAGTGTTGGGGCATGCCAAGGACTGCCAGGGCTTCGTTGGGGGGCATCTGCTACCACGTGATCAATCGTGGGAACGGCTGCGCGGAGGTCTTCCACACGAGTGAGGACTACGCGGCGTTCGTGCGGCTGTTGACGGATTCGTTGGACCGGTTGCCCATGCGGGTATTGTCGTACTGTCTGATGCCCAATCACTTTCACATGGTGGTGTGGCCTCGCGAAGACGGTGACCTGAGCCGCTGGATGCAGTGGGTGATGACGGCACACGTCAGGAGATACCATCGACATTACCAGGGAAGCGGACACATCTGGCAGGGCCGCTTCAAGGCGTTCCCGATCCAGCAGGACGCGCATCTCTGGACGGTCGTGCGATACGTCGAGCGGAACCCCCTTCGGGCTGGGCTGGTGGCTCGGGCGGAGGCCTGGCCCTGGTCGAGTTTGTGGTGGTGCGGCAAGGGCAAAGGTGCCCCCCCGACGTTCCTGCACGACGGCCCGGTGGGGCGGCCGACCGGATGGATCGCTGAGGTGAACCGCCCGATGACGGACGAGGAGTTGGCTGCGGTCCGTCAGAGCGTCAACCGGGGCACGCCGTGGGGAAGCCAAACATGGCGCCGCCGGACCGCCGCTCGACTCGGCATCGAGTCCTCCTTGCGCCCCCGCGGCCGGCCACGCAAGGGCACAAACCCACGCGGCAAGCCCGGCGCCCGGGCAAAAAAGTAGAATGTCCCCTTTTCTCTCCCTGCTCTTGTGCATCCCGTTACAGGCCCACGGAGAAACCGTCGCGCCGAAGGACATTCAGAAGGGAAGCCACTGGCAGCTGTTCCTGGACGACCACGTGATCGAGCGGAGCACCGGGTTTCGGCGCGTGTTGCACCATCCCAAACCACGCGGCATCGTCATTCCGGCGGACAAGCCGTGGGAGACGATCGGGCTTTCGCCGGTGTACGTGGGTCGGCGAACGGATGGTTCGCTGGAATGCTACTACCGCGTGCACGGGCCGTTCAAATACGAGACGATGGGCTACGCCATCAGCAAGGACGGCATCCACTGGACCAAGCCGAATCTGAAGCTGTTGGCGGCCCCCGGCGGAAAGCCCAACAATCTCATCCCCTGTGGCCAGCCGAAGGATCTGGGGCAGTACGGAAACGTCTCGGACCCCGCCAAGCGGTTTCTTGTCGCCTTGGGTGACGGTCCCGGATGGCGTATGCGTCTGTTCTTCGGCCGTGAGTTGCCCGATTTCGTCAACGACCCCGATTGGAGGACCAAGCTGGTCGAATGCGGGGTCAAACCCAGCTACAAGCTGTCCCTGCACTTCTGGGACGACATCCACAAGGAATGGGTCTACATGCGGCAGAGCCCCAACCACCCTCCGACGCGCGCGATCGCTCGATGGGCAACGAAGGATCTGCAAAACTGGACCCTTAGGCCGGTCTTGTATCCCGACGCGGCCGACTCCACCGACCCGCGGTACTTCGACGAGATCTACGGGATGTGCGCCATCTACACAGAAGGGTTTGCGCTGGGCTACGCGGAATGGATGATCGGCGACCAGACGCGCCCGGACATGGCCAGATTCGAGCAGGAGCTCATCGGCCGCCTCCATATGAAGGGAACCATGGAGTTGCGCCTCGTCACCAGTCGCGACGGAGGCTTCACGTGGGACCGTACCGTCAGCCGCGAGGCCTGGATTCCCCACGGCAAGGAGCACGATAGCTACGATCGACTGGTCAGGCTTCATAGCGCACCGGTGCGTATGGGAGACGAGGACTGGTTTTACTGCACCGTCGTCAACGGGGACCATGGCGCGGGAGCGGATTACTATCGTGGCCGTGCACCGAAACACCAGGGCGCTCTTTATGTCCAGAAGCACCACCGGTACGTGAGCCTCACGGCGGACCACACGCCGCAGATCCTGATTACCAAACCGATCAAAGCCACAGGCAAGACCCTCCAACTGAACGTGGATGCCAGCCATGGCGCGGTGTCCGTCGGGATCGGCATCGACAAGCCGATCACGATATTCGGCACGACAGCCCTCCTGCCCAACTACATGGTCCGGGACCGCAGCGGCAAGACGCATCTGGAGGAGGGCTTTCGCATCAAGGAATGCCAGCCGGTCCGCGTTGACAGCATCGAACATGACGTCCAATTCAAAGCATCCAGCCTAGCATCGCTCATGGGAAAGACGGTGCGTCTGTACATCATGGTCCAGGACGCCGACCTATACGGCTTCCGATTTAATTAAAAAAGGGGACATTCTACTTTTCTCTCGGCTCCGGTGAAGGCACGGAATGCTCCATCCCCTGCCCAGGTGGGTCGGCGAGGTGGGCCGCCCGATCACGAACGACGGATTGCCTGTGGTGCATCAGGGCGTCAGCCGGGGCACCCCGTGGGCGGGCCAAACATGGTGCCACCGAATGACCGTTGGGCTCGGTATCGAATCCTTGCTACGATCACGTGGCCGCACACGCAAGGGCGCAGACCCACAAATCAAGCCTTGCACCTCAACAGAAAAGTAGAATGTCCCCTTTTTTGTTCCGGCGAGGAAATGGACCGACAAGTTCAGACACGTTGCCACTTCCAATCGGCAGGGACGGCGCGCATTCTAGGGTTGCCTGTCGGGCGCCACACGCATGCCCCGACGGCAGAACGCTGGAAGCCCATGCTGTGAGCGATAGGAGCGTTGCCGAATGCACTCAGAACGACTGTACCGCGCTATTGCGATTGCGGCGCTGAGCTGCGCGGGGTTGACACGGGCCTTGAACGCCGCCGTCGGCGGGGTGCAGGTCTGGCCTGTGGACCCTCTGGTGAAGGTCTTCCGCGACGCCCGGCCAGCGAGGCCGGGCGAGGCGATCGCGGAGGTGGCGCGGGGTGAGCACGCCAGTCTGCAGGTCGTCGTCCGAGCGGATGCGGACACCAAGGGACTCCGCGCGAAGCTGTCCCCTGTGGTGCTCGAAGGCGGCGACGCGTCGTTGACGTCCGTCACCATTCGGTTCGTCGGCTACGTGCCCGTCGATCGCGCGATGCAGTGGAAGCCCAAGCCCCCTCTTCACGAGGTGCCCGACGATTTTCCCGATCCGCTGCTCGAGGAGGCGTCGATCGACGTCAAGGCCGGTCAGGCCCAGCCGATCTGGATCACGGTTGCGATTCCCCTCGACGCCCGGCCGGGCGTGTACCGAAGCACGGCGCAAATCCAGGGCACGGCGGGCGGGGAGGCGTTCTTCGCGCGCCAAGCGTTGAAGATCCGCGTGTACAAGGCGGCGGTCGGGCGGCCTCGCATTTGGCTGACCAACCATTTCGGCGTGATCTCGAATCACATGAAGATCCACCCGAAGTCGGGCTCGGAAGCGTACGACGCGCTGATGCGGCGGTATGCGCGGAACATGGCGGCGCACCGGCAGAACGTCGCCCTGATCTCGCCGATGGGGCTGGCGTCGTTTCGCGTGGGTGCAGACGGGCAACTCGACGTCGACTTCTCGCGGTTCGACAAGTGGGTGGAGATCTTCAAGGAAGAGGGCGTCATCGGTCGGATCGAGGGGGGATACGTTGCCTCACGGCAGGGCGAATTCTACTCCCCCTACCTTGTGCGGACCTATCGCGTGGTGGACGGCAAGGTCCGCGGCGCCAGGGTCAAGCCCACGAGCCCGGAAGCACACCGCTTCTATGGCTGGTACCTGCCGGTGCTCGTCAAGCACCTTCGCGAGCGGGGGTGGCTGGACTGCTACATGCAGCATCTCGGGGACGAGCCGATCCTGACGAACGACTGGAGCTATCGTCAGGTCGCCGAGCTGTTCCGCAAGTACGGACCGGAGCTGCGGCTCATCGACGCGGTCCTGTCCAGGAACCTGGTCGGCGCGGTTGACATCTGGGTGCCGCGACTGGACCTACTGGGGCGGGACTGGGAGTTCTATCGCGCCCGCCAGAAGGCCGGCGACGAGCTGTGGCAGTACGTCTGCGTCTTTCCCCAGAGGGACTACGCCAACCGGTTCATCGAGCAGCGTGTGCTCAAGTTGCGGTTGCTGTACTGGATCAACTATCGGTATGGGCTGACGGGCTACCTGCACTGGGGGTACAATCGTGGCTGGGGCAGCAACCCCTTCACGCACACGACGCTGAAGCATCCGCTGCCCGATTATCTGCCCGCCGGCGATGCGTGGATTGTCTACCCGGGCAAGGATGGGCCGCTGGATTCGATCCGGCACGAGGCCCAGCGGGACGGCGTCGACGACCACACGCTGCTCAGCCAGCTCGGCGAGCGCGACCCAGCGGCGGCAAAGCGACTCGTCTCGAAGCACGTGCTGGACTTCGACCAATACGACACCGATGTCGAAGCATTCCGCGTGACCCGGCGAGAGATCCTCGAGCTGCTCAGCAAGTAAAAAAGGGGACATTCTACTTTTTGAGACATCGACAGGGCTTCGTTGGACAGCGGCTTGACCGAAGACTGAAGCATTTCCTTGCTTGTGGCCTCCTCCGCAAGAGCGAAGGCGCTCCCGAGGCCCTGGACCCAAACAAAAAAGTAGAATGTCCCCTTTTTTGCGAGGACGAAGCCATGTGCCAGTACATGCTGATGAATCCCTTCCAGGCAGCACTCTGCGCAGTTGCGTTGCTCCTTGGTCACACCGTGTCACTCGCCGGGGAGGGTGCTCCGCTCATGCGCTCGGGTGCCGTGGAGCTTGACCTCGACTGGACGCTCGGTTACGCCCGCAAGCTCGCGGATTATTTTACGTCAAGGAGCCCGGAGACCTGGGAGGCGTTCATTACGGCGCCCTTGGATTCGGGGGAGGAACCGT
>CAYMLO010000236.1:0-9692 GCA_964390905.1 uncultured Planctomycetales bacterium
CGGGCACGCCAGCGTGGCCGCTGGCGTGAACGCTCCCTGACGGTCGCGTCTCTGATGGGGCTTCCGGAGGTGTCACGGACCCCATGAATGCCCGTCCGATTCGCGCCCCCCGCCGCTGAAACGGAGGGGCGCCCGTTCTGCGTGCGTGCTTCGGGTCATTCGTCAGAGACGATCTCGAGGTCCATCCCACACTCGGAGCAGCGATCGCCCGGCGTGCCCTTCAGGTCGTATCCGCACGAGATGCATCGGATCCGGCGCAGATGCCGCGCGATCCGAAGTCCGCACAGCACGGAGAAGACGAGCGTCCACAGAAACCCCAACGCCACGACCGCGAAGGGGATGGTGGGTGGAAACAGGAAAGGCCGTGATAACAGCTTGCTCATTAGCACAGGATCTGACACGAAGACCAGGCCGAACATCAGCGGGGCCGACACGATTGCCGCCCACAGAAGCGGAGACGTCGAGACCGCGGTGGCTTTGGCGGCTCCTATCTTGACACCAGGCGCCAGCGCCGTGGATGGCTGCCCATCTCCGTGCTCCCTTCCTAGTTTCCGGCTGACCACGACAAGCGTCCCCAACAGGGAAAGCACAGACGCGGAAGTGTAGTTCAACAGCGTCCAGGGAAATGCCGACGCGAAGTAGCGCTTCATCGACGACCACTCGAAGGCGCTCGATATGGCCAGTTTTGAGGATGCAGGTTGACTGGCGGCGGCTCTGGACGTCACCGGGTCGAATCCGCGCGCGATGGCGGACAGCTGCTCGTGGGCCGCTGCTGTTGCGCCCGCCCACAGGAAACTCAGGACGATCCCCGTCACGGCCCAGCACAACAGCGCTTGGGCCGGGCGCATGCGGTGCGCATGGGTCGCTCGGCTCGGCACGCTGATCGGAGGCAAAAGGACCTGCCAGTACATGATTCCGAAGACCGCGACGTCCCGAACACCGCTCAAACGCGTCGGGGCCGACAAGGCTTCTGCCGGCCTTCGGCCGGCTCCTCCGCTAGGCACGGGCCTTAGCCCCGTGTGTGTCTGCGATGCCCCCGACTCCCCCCTCCCCCAAGCCGGCTTAGACCGGCTTTGGGGGAGGGGGGAGTCGGGGGTGGGACCGCCTGCTCTGCACGGACTGAAGCCCGTGCCTAACGGTGGCGCCGGCTGAAGCCGGCTGGCAAACCGACCCGGACACGTCGCATCGGCGATGCCGCGTGCGAGCTATTCGCGCGCGAGACTGTGCCAGCGAAAGCGTCTCTATCCTGCCTGCCCTTGGCCGCTCGCATATCGTCCCTCACACTCCGCGCCGATGTCCCGTCCCCCTACTTCCGCTTCCGGGCTCGCTTAGGTCCGGCCAGGCCCTTGGCGTACTCGCGGCGGACGTCCTTGCGGGTCTTGCTCGGGCCGGGCAGGGGGACGGGGCCCAGCGTCTGATCGGGCAGCGGCAGGCGCTTGGGCATCGGCGGCATCTTGGGCGGCCTCTGGATGCGGTCGAGGTACCAGTAGGCCGTGCTGCTGTAGTCGTTGCTGTGCGTGTTGGCGTGACCGTGTTCGATCGACGCACGCAGACTCCTGGCAAAGACGACCGGGTCGGCGAGATGATAGCGATACACCGTGATCCGCTCGTTGTACGCGCGAACGGTGCCGGGTCGGTGATAGCTCACGCCGTTGTAGATGAAGGCGTTCTGCGGCTGCATGCCCCAGGCGTGACCGAAGTAGTCCTCGCTGCCCGTGCCGTGCATGTCGGGCGGCCACTTGGCGCCATCGATCATGAACATGTCGTCGCCCTCGCCCCACCACCCGCTGCACAGGTTGTGGATCGAGAGGTTCACGCCGACGAAGTGCCCCCGGCCGCGTGTCTGGACGAACAGGTAGTTGCCCTCATCGGTGAGGTTGGCGGCCCGCCCGCTGTCGTCGACGGACTCGGTCTGCAGGCCGGGTTTGTTGGCCACCCATCCGTCGCACGGGCACTCGCGCCGCCACGTCGCGTGGAAGCGAAGCTCGTCGTCGGCCAACGCGTCCAGTTCGTCGTAGTCGATGTAGTAGTAGAACGAGCGGATCGGCTCGGCCTGGCATTCGTTGACGACCTCGAACCGCGCACCTTTGGCGAAGGGCATGGGGAAGTAGCAGTTCATGGCTGCGTTGCCGGGCCCGCTGGCGCGGCTCGACATGTTCAGCACGGCGCACGAGTAGCTGTTGACGCACGCGTGGCCCACGCCGAAGAAATCGCCGATCGGCACCTCGACGGACGGGGTGTCCGCACCGTCCCAGTAGGCCCGCAGGAGGATCTTGCGGAGGTAGTGCTCGGCCTGGCAGGCGATGGTCACCCAGATATGCCGAACCACGCCCGCGCCCTTGATGCTGGCGATGACGCGGGTCTTGCCGGCCGGGATGGTCAGACAGTCCCGATTCCGACCGGTGCGATCCCAGCTGCTCTGCCGCTTGCTGCGGCCCCGACGTGCCTTCGACAATTCCTCGAGCATCTGCGGGTCCCCTTCGTTCGATTCGTCCGATCCAACCGGCGCCCCTTGCGTGACTTGCGGGGCGTCGCGGCGCTGCGATCCTTGTGACACGGCAGGCGTGGCACGTCAAGGGCATTCCCGGCAGGGCGGGTCGAGCGGGTGTCCCCGGCGGCCTGTCCGTCGGCAAGCGCGATCAGACAAGCTTGCCGCCCAACCTGGATCGGTTGCCTCCGCGGGCCCGGCCGCGTAGACTGAAGCTGGCGGGCCGATCTCGTCTGGGGTGCGGCACCGCCTCAGGGTCCTGCCGACCAAGGGCGCGCCCTTGCGATAGGGGAATTGATTCCGATATGGCCTCGATCTGTTTCTACTTCCATGTCCACCAGCCCTACAGGCTGCGGCGGTACAGCATCTTCGATTCGGAGAGCAACTACTTCTGGGACTACAAGAACCGCGAGATCCTCCACAAGGTCGGCCAGAAGTGTTACCTGCCGGCCAACCAGACGCTGTTGGACCTGATCCGGCAGCATGACGGGCGGTTCAAGGTGGCCTTCTCGGTCACGGGCGTGATCCTCGATCAGATGGCCGAGTACCTGCCGGAGGTCCTGGACAGCTTCATCGAGCTGGCCCAGACGGGCTGTGTGGAATTCGTGGCCGAGACCTACTACCACTCGCTGGCGTTCCTGTACAGCCGGGACGAGTTCGCCGTTCAGGTCGACATGCAACGAAAGCGGTTGCGGGAGACGTTCGGGTACGAGCCGACGGTCTTCCGAAACACCGAGCTGATCTACAACAACGACCTGGCCCAGTTCGTCGCCCAGATGGGGTTCCGGGGCATCCTGGCCGAAGGCGCCGACCACATCCTCGGCTATCGGAGCCCCGCCTACCTGTACCACCCCCCGAAGTGCAGGGACCTGGTGGTCATGCTCAAGCACTATCGGCTGAGCGACGACATCGCGTTTCGGTTCGGCAATCGGGCATGGCCCGAGTGGCCGATGACGGCCGAGAAGTTCTCCCGCTGGGTCAATCAGGTCAACGGGAACGGGTACACCGTCAACCTCTTCATGGATTACGAGACGTTCGGGGAGCATCAGTGGGCGGACACGGGTATCTTCGACTTCATGCGCAAGCTGCCCGAGGAGGTCTTCAGCCAGACCGAGAACGACTTCGTGACCCCCCGCGAGGCCATCGACCGCTACGAGGTATCCGGCGAATTCGACGTGCCCCACATGATCAGTTGGGCCGACACCGAACGCGACCTGTCCGCCTGGTTGGGCAACGCCATGCAGTCGAACGCGCTGCACGAGCTGTACCGGTTGGAGGCGGACGTGAAGGCCTCCGGCGATCCGGAGATCCTGCGGGATTGGCGGATGCTGCAGATCTCCGACCACTTCTACTACATGTGCACGAAGTACTTCGAGGACGGCGACGTGCACAAGTACTTCAACCCCTACGAGTCGCCGTACGATTCTTACATCAACTTCATGAACGTGCTGGACAACCTACGGGCGCGCGTCAAGCAAGCCGCGTCGACGTCGGGCAGGATCCCGGCCCGTCGCCCGCGAAGGGTCACGCCGAACGTTCGGCAGTGAGTGCGGAGTGGCACCGGCGGCTTGTCCGCCAGTGGGCACTTGCCGACCATGACGCCCAGACAGGATCGATAGGGAGGTCTCGACCATGCGCAGATTCGGCGCGGCGTTCGCGGCGGTCGGGGTGGTGGTGGCCAGCACCGGCATCGCTCGGGCGACGGGGGAATTCCTGTCGGTGAGGGACGGGCGTTTCGTCGATCCGGCGGGCCGGCACGTCATCCTGCACGGCGTCAACATCGGCGCGAAGCACAAGAAGACGAACTACGTCAGCTGGCATGAGCCCGCGGACTTCGCTCGGATGCGGGCGTGGGGGTTCAACTGCGTCCGGCTGCTGATCATCTGGGCCGCCATCGAGCCGGAGTGCGGATCGTATGACGAGGACTATCTCCGCCGGATCGACAAGCGGATCGCCTGGGCCAAGGCGAACGGATTGTACGTCCTGGTCGACATGCACCAGGACCTGTGGGGCGAGAAGCCCGGCGGCGACGGGGCACCGGTCTGGGCGACGCTCGACTAGGGCCGGCCTCACCGCAAGCTGGGTCAGGTGTGGAGCGACGGCTACATGGTCAGCCCGATGGTGCAGACGGCCTTCGATAGCTTCTGGGCCAACAAGCCCGGTCCCGACGGTGTGGGCATCCAGGACCGGTTCGCGCTCGCCTGGCAGCACGTGGCCAGACGCTACGCCGACGAGCCCGCCATCGTCGGCTACGACGTGCTCAACGAGCCGATCCCCGGCACGGAGATGTTGCGGGTCCAGGCGAAGATGATCCCGAGAATGGCCGAGATCATGGTCCCCGACGATCCGGCCGGCGGGCTGTTCGAGCTGGGCGTGTTGCTGAAGGACCCGAACCGCCGCGGCGAGGTCTTCGACCGGATGGCGGACCTCGACGTGTACCGTTCTTACATCGCCGCCGCCGAGCCGATCTTCCAGCGGTTCGAGCGAGACAAGCTCGCGCCGATGTACCGCCGCGTGGCCAGGGCGATCCGGCAGGTGGATCGGCGGCACATCCTGTTCGTTGCGCCGTGCGTCTCGTCGAACCAAGGGGTGGGCAGCGCGCTTCCGCCCGTCCTCGGCCCGGACGGCAAGCCCGACCCGCTGGTGGCGATCTCCCCGCACGCCTACGATCTCGTGACCGACGTCCGCGGGGCCGGTCCGGTCAACGCACAGCGGACCGAGATGATCTACCAGCGGCATCTGTCCACGGCGCGACGCCTGAACGCGCCAATGCTGATCGGCGAATGGGGGGCCCTCAACGTCGAGCCGAAACACCTCGAGGCCGCACGGATCAACGTCCGCCAGATCGAGGCCACGCTGGCCAGCAACACCTACTGGTATTTCAGCAAGCATCTCGAGAAGCGACCGTTCTTCAAGATGCTCCAGCGGCCGGTGCCGTCGGCCGTGGCGGGGACGATCCTGCGGTACCGCCTGGACCCGGAGACCGGCGTGTTCGAGTGCGTCTGGAAGGAGGACCCGGCCGTCAAGGAACCCAGTCGCATCTACGTCCCGGCGAACTGGTACCCCGACGGGTTCGAGGTGACGCTCCATCCCCGCGGGCGGGGGCATGGCTTTGAACCGATCGCGTCTGGCGACCGGAACGGACGCCTGACCGTCGCGCCCACCGGCCGACCAGTTGAACGTCGGCTGGTGATCCGTCCCAAGTGATCGTCTTGCGGCAGGGGGGGTGCTCCTGGTGTGGGGGGCCTACGTCTTTCCCCTCTGCTGCTTCTCGAGCTCGACGCAGTGGTGGTGACCGGCCTTGCCGCAGCACTGCTTGAACTTCAGGACCTTGCCCCCCGGCCCGGTCTTGCCGAGCGGGCACGGATCGTTGCGCCGGAGCTTGCCCTGCTCGCCCTTGATGGGCTCGACGGGGGGCGGTAGTGGCACATCATCGTCGGTGGGCAGCATCTTGGCGTGCTGCTCCTCTTTGCGCTTCTTGCCCAGAAACCGCTCACGAAACCAACCGCTGTCCTTGCCCATAACGCACTCCGAAGGAGGGACGTTCCGTTTCTCTCAGCAGACCAAAACGCCGCCGTCCTCACTTCCCGCAGCACTTCTTGTACTTCTTGCCGCTGCCGCAGGGGCAGGGGTCGTTTCGGCCGACCTTCGGTTGCTCGCGTCGGAAGGTCTGGGGCCGGGCGGCTTCGCCTTGGGGATCCAGCCCTTCGATCTGCTCTTCGCTGAAGCCGACGTTCGTGGACTCGTCGTGGCGGGCCTCGATGCCGCGATAGACGCTCGACACGCCCCCGCCCAGCCGGGCGCGGAAGATCGTCTGCGTGACCCGCTCGCGAAGGCGATCCATCATCTCACCGTACATCCGCATGCCTTCGCGCTTGTACTCGACCTTCGGGTCCTTCTCGGCGTAGCCCCGAAGCCCGATGGCCGACTTGAGCAGGTCCATCTCGTACATGTGGTCCTTCCACTCGTCGTCCAGCGCCGAGATCAGGACCACCTGCTCCAGTCGGGTCAGCTCATACCGCAGCAGCCGACGGCCGAGCCTCAGCAACACCTCGCGCTCGTTGCCGTTCTCGCCGTCGACCAGCTCGTCGTCATTCTCCAGCACCGCGCCGAATCGCTGCCGCGCCCAGGCGATCAGGTCGTCCCCCTGGTGTTCCGAGACGGCCCGGTCGACCTCCTCCACCAGCCGGCCGTTCGTCATCCATTCCTCGTTGAGTGCGACGAGCTGCTCGTAGATCTGACGGGGGCTCTTGCCCTGGACGTCCTCCAATCCCCAATCGAGGTTGAACTTGCCGTTGACCCATCGGACGATGCGATCCGCCGCGTACGCGCCGTCCCCGATGGCGTCGGGGCCCAACGTGGCGTCGATCAGCTCCTGGACCGGGTAAGTCACCTCGCGGCGCTGGTAGGCTTCGCGGATCGTCCCGGTCAGCGTGCGGACGGTGGCGTCGGTCTCCGTGGCCGACAGGTCTTCCTCGCTGATCTCTACGCCGAACTGGAGCCGCGCCCATTCCGCCAGACGCGCCAGCGGATACGTCGGCGCTAGCAGCGGCTCGGCCGCGGACAGATCGACCTTCTCGATCTGCTTGGACGCGGCCGCCAAGATCAGCTCTTCGATGTCGGCCGGGTCCATCCGCTTCAGCTGGTTCTGACTGATGCTGACGCCGTATCGGCCCGCCCACTTGCCCAGCCCGCGGAAGTCCCACTCGCTGCGGTCCATGTCGGGGTCGACGTACTCGCCCACGGTTCGCGAGATCGTGGTGCGGGCTTCCTCCCGCGCCTGATCGCGGATGCTCTCGGCGGCGATCTGGATATCGTCCACCTCGACCCGGGTCGCGTCGATGGGAATCCCCAGTTGCTGCTGGGCCCACTGCGCCACGGTCTGGCGCTGGAAGTCGGCGTCCAGGAACGTCTCGGCCGCCTGCTCGACCGTCTCATCGATCATCCCCCAAATCAGCTCCTCGAGACGATCGCCCTCCAGCACGCGTTGGCGGCGCTTGTAGAAGTCGCGCCGCTGGTGGTCCCAGACCTCGTCGTATTCGAGGAGCTGCTTGCGCATCGCGAAGTTGCGCTCCTCGACCTTCTTCTGCGCCCGTTCGATGGCCTTGCTGACGTGTTTGTCGTCCAAAGCCGCGCCGCCCGTCATCCCCAGACGCTCCAGCAGCGCGATCATCTTGTCGCCCATGAACAGACGCATCAGGTCGTCCTGCAGCGACAGAAAGAACCGGCTGCTGCCCGGATCGCCCTGCCGGCCGGACCGGCCGCGGAGCTGGTTGTCGATCCGCCTGGCCTCGTGGCGCTCGGTCCCGACGATGTGCAGCCCGCAGGGCGAGTTCAGGGCGCAGATCCGCCGGCCCAGCACGGGGAAGCGCGAATCCACCTTCGTCTTGAAGCAGTGGGCGCAGTTGGTCTTGGGATCGTATTCGTCGCAGTGGATGCAGCACTTGGTGGCCCGGCGTTCGTCCGGGTCTTGTCGGGCGACGATCCGCTCATAGCCGCCCTCGTCGAACTCCAGCCGGCCGATGCAGTCGTCGTTGACCACGCCGGCCTCGAGCTTGATGTCCGTCCCCCGACCGGCCATGTTCGTCGCGATGGTCACGTTGCCCTCGGGCAAACGCTGCTTGCCCCGCTTGGACGCGTGACGGTGGCCGGCCACGGCGACGATATCCGCCTCACGGGCGTGGTTCTTGGCGTTGAGCACCTCGTGGTCGATGCCGTACGTCCGCGTCAGCAGCCCGGACAGCTTCTCGCTGTTCTCGACGCTGGTCGTGCCGACCAGGATCGGCCGGCCGGTCGCCAGCGAGCCCATGATCTCGTCGTAGATGGTCTCCAGCTGCTCGTCTGAGCCTTCGCCCTGATCCCACGCTTTCAACGCCGCGTTGATGTCCCCCACCGCCTCCCCTCGCGCCGAGCGGAGGTCCTTCAGCGCCCGCAGCACGTCAGACAACAGCCACGGGTCCCGGGGACGGCCCCGCTGATGCACCTGGTGGATCTCCTCGACGATGGCCTCGTACTTGGCGTCCACGCTGCGGTAGATCCGGTCGTTGTGGTCGGGCCGGTTCACCGGCCGGTTCGTCGGGACGGCCATCACCTCCAGCTCGTAGATCTTCATGAACTCCTCGGACTCGGTCATGGCCGTTCCGGTCATGCCCGCCAGCTCGAGGTACAGCTTGAAGAAGTTCTGGATGGTGACCGTCGCCACCGTCTGCGTCTGCTTCTTGACCGGCACGCCTTCCTTGGCCTCGATGGCCTGGTGCAGCCCTTCCGACCACTGCCGGCCGTGCTGCAGACGCCCGGTGAACTCGTCGACGATGATGATCTCCCGCTGCGGGCTGACCACGTACTCCTTGTCCCGCTCGTACACCACGTGCGCGCGGATCGCGTTCTCCATCAAATGGCGCACGTGCGTGTTCGACACGTCCGACAGGCTGCCCAGCCCCAACTCGCTCTGGACAATCACCTCGCCCTCGTCCAGCAGGCTGGCGCTCTTCCGGTCCTTCTCGACCTTGTAGAAGTGGCGGTGCCCGATGGCCTCGCCCTCGTCGTGGTCGACCCAGTCCGGGTCGGTGCCGAACTTCTTGACGGCCTGATCGAACTTCTGGTTCTTGGTCAGCTCCTCGGGAGGGCTGTCTCCCCAGGCCTTGATGCGGGCGGCCGTCTCCTTCTGCGTCTGCCTCTGCATCTGGATCAGCTTGCGGGCGATCTGATCCATCTGCTTGTACTGCATCGGGTCGTCCCGGGCCTCACCCGAGATGATCAGCGGCGTGCGGGCCTCGTCGATCAGGATGCTGTCCACCTCGTCGATGATGGCGTAGTCGAGGCGGCCTTGCACCTGATCCTCACGCGTCATCTTCATGTTGTCGCGGAGGTAGTCGAATCCGAACTCGCTGTTCTGGCCGTAGGTGATGTCGCAGTCGTAGGCCTCGCGCCGCTCTTCGGCCTCCTCGCCCCACGTGCCCATGCCGGCCTGGAGATAGCCCACCGTCACACCCAGCAGCTCGAAGATGGGTTGGGCGAACTCCGCGTCGCGTTTCACCAAGAAGTCGTTGTGCGTGACGATGTGGACCTTCCGACCGGCGAGCACGTGCAGATACGCGGCCAGATAACAGACGATCGTCTTACCCTCGCCGGTCTTCATCTCGGCGATCTTGCCGTCGTTGAGGATCTTGCCGCCGATGATCTGACACTCGAACTGGCGGTGGTC